>NZ_BPET01000023.1 GCF_019654915.1 Shewanella sp. MBTL60-007
TTAATTTTACTGTTTGCTTTTAATTGTTATTAACTTAAAGGCTTTGCTTTATATATTTATTAAGATGTTTATTCCGCTGCCAAATAAAACGACCAGAGTGATCTTTTTAAATAAGTTTGGATTGATGAACTTAGAAATATAATCTCCAAAAAATGCGCCGATAAAGGTTGCAGGAATTAGCATCATGGCTGTTTTAAGTGTTTGTGTTTCAATTCCAACAACGGAAGCTTGTAAGCCCAAAGCCACAATGTAAGACAGGGTAGAGCAAGTGATTACCGTGGCTCGGATTTGGTCTTTCGACAGTACGCTACGTGTTAGGTATGCTACGACCACTGGGCCTGGCATTGCCATTGCGCTAGCCATGACACCAGACATGGTGCCTACTCCGAAGCAGGAGCCTTTACCCATGCTAGCAGGAGTCGTTTCATGTCCTTTATGAGATTTAATCATCTCTAAGATGGTTTGGACGGTAATCGCCAGAATAAGTAGGGCGACAGAAACTTTAAGTGCGGTAAGATCGAAGTTACTAAAAATAATGATTCCGATAGGGTAACCAAGGGCGCAACCTAGCATTATTTTTTTAACTAGTTCCATGGGCGCTATCTTGCGAATTTTAACCCAGTGAACAAGCGACATGGCTAAGGTTAATATAATGACAATTTGAACGGCTGAATTAGATTGCAATAAAATAAGTAAGAAGCTGACGCCAATTAATCCAAATCCAAATCCAGTTGCAGCTTGTAATGCTGCTGCGAAAAACACTGTCATTAATAATAATGAGAGTTCCATGAAATAACCAAAGTAATATATTTAATCTATGAGTGGATTATATGTTTAGTCCCCCTATTTGGGTCAATTGACTAAATAGTCCTCAGCTATAACTAAATGTTATGCTGGAAACTAGGCGAGGTTAGGTTTATTGAAAAAAGGCGAGCTAGAGCGATATATTTTTTGTTTTTACAAGATGCTTAAATGAAAAAAGCCGCAAAGGTAGGACCCTTACGGCTTTGTTTAACTTATTTTTTGAGGTTACATGCGTGAGTCCATCTCACCCATTTTTAAGCTCATTAACTGTTTTGTCCATTGAGCCTTGTCGATGCCTTCAATCCAGAATATGCGGCTATCGCGGGTTTGGCCTTTACGCAGATAGGTGTCAGGCATTCTGAATATCGCCTGCCAGACTTTCACTTTCTCTTTGGACATTAGCGCGCCAGAGTCGGCAAATAAGCTGATCTCTAGCTCGATCATCACATAATGTTCGGGGCTGTTGCTATTTAGTTCGAAGGTCAGTCCCAGACGACCATCTTCATCCCACTGACTATTTAGCAGGCTGACTTTTACGCCCCCCTTAGCCGTCGACTTTAGCAGTGCCGATTGGGCGATAGCATTAGCAGTTAGTGTTTCTGTAGTTGCTTGCTCTGCTGTGGTTACTGCAGTGCTGTCAGTCGCAGTAACTGCGCCGACCGTTGCCGGTAGGGTGACTGGCACTGCTGTGTCGGGCTTGTTTTGGCTCTCAAGGATCACATACTCCCAGGTGAAGTCATCGTTTAGTTTAACGGTTGCACCATTTTCTAGGGTTACCCGCGCCACCTCTTCGGCGAGGGCTGGGATAGAAAACATCAGTAACGCGATAGTGGCGTAGGTTCGCAGAGCTTTATACATGGCAATTAACCTATTTAAGTTGATTGCCCTAGCATAGACAAAGAATTACTCGATTCATACTCATGCTGATAAATATGTGATCTTTCGGTGCGCTAATTCAATGCCTTATAGAGAAATTCTATGGAGTAAGCGGATAAGATGGAGTAGCCGATACTGGCTACGAAATAGAGCAGACTCGGTGGCTGGTAATAGTGAGTGATAGCCTGCGCCTCCCATAAGGCGCATAGTGGTCAGCTAGGCTGACTGGAACCTCTTATCAAATAGCAGGTTACATCGAGTAGCCAATGCTGATCACGGCAGATTCAGTAGCAGAGTTATAGCCTGCGCCTAGCATAAGGTGTTTGCCTATAACGTAACGTAGGCCGACTTCGGCTCCCCAGCTAGTATCTTTTTCAGTTTCCCAAACGGGTTCTGCGCCAACAACATAGGGGACGATATTGGTGGTTGAGGAGTACTCGGTAGTATAGGCAGCTGCGCCACCATAAAGGCTTAAATCACGAGTAAGACTGTAGCTAATACCAAAGCGCCACAGTGAGTCTTGGGTATAAGCTTCTCCCGGCGGCTCAACATATACGTCCTCTTTTTTACTCTGGGCATAGCCTATGTAGTAGCCCCAATCGGCGTAGTCGCGGTCATAATGACGGGGAGCCAAGGTGATACCGTACATATCTTCTGCGGCTGGTATATAGTCTACAGTTATAGCCATAACTGGGGCTGGCTTAGTGTCGGCTTCTAGATTGAAGTCATTTGCTATGACGCTGTGAGGGCTTAGCGCAATTAAGCTGGCTATCAAGTATCGAGTCATCATCGCCTCAATTTAATGGCTAACAGATGCTAGAGATTGTTCTAAAACTTTGGTTTACAGTCAACCAACAGTGCTAAAATGACTGATATAATAGCGTTTTGTAGCGTTAATGTTTCTACCTTAGTGTATTTGTGTTGGGGTGGTTTTAACGTATTGGTTGCTTATTTGAGCGCTTAAGAATTGGAGAATAGCTTTGGATCAGGAATTACGGGCTGTGATTGCTCAGTGGTTAACTAATATGGGTATAGACACTCAGCCGTCTGATGGTGTTTCGAGTGCAATTATGCTGTTTGCGTGTTTTGTGGTGGCCTTTATTGGTTATTACTTTGTGAAGCGCGGTGTTGTGACCACAATGAATCTAGTGATCCAGCGTTCCAAAGCCCACTGGGATGACATCTTCATGCGTCATCAAGTATTGGAGAAGATGGCGATACTGGTGCCTATTCTGATCTTAAATATTTTGATGCCCCTAGCGTTAACAGATCACAAGCTTCTTAGCAGCCTGACCGACCGTCTCCTCGACGTCACTATTGTGGTGTTATTTATCCGCGCCATATACAGCGCCCTAGACGCCGCCAATGAGATCGCGGATTACAACTTGGTCAGCCGTAGATTACCTATAAAGAGCTTTGTACAGCTGGCGAAGCTGTTCATGTTTTTTGTCGCCATTATCATCTCAATATCGGTTCTAGCCGACCAATCTCCGATCTACTTTCTTAGTGGTTTAGGTGTTGCGACCGGTTTAGTGATGTTGGTATTTAGAGATACCATCTTAGGCTTTGTGGCTGGGATCCAACTAGCGGCCAATCGCATGGTGAGCCCAGGAGACTGGATCGAGATGGATAACTATGGCGCAAATGGTACTGTCGAGGAGGTGTCATTAACTACGGTTAAGGTGCGCAACTTTGACCAAACCTTGACTATGCTGCCTGCCTATTCCTTAACTTCAGGTTCTTTTAGAAACTGGCGTGGCATGTCAGAATCTGGCGGCCGTAGAATTAAGCGTGCACTACAGATCGATATTCAATCGGTGCGATTTTTAACTGAAGAAGATATGCATAGTTTAAGCAAGATCAATTGTCTTAAGGACTATTTCTCTGCAAAATCGGCGGAGATCATTACATATAACGCCCAAGTTGAAGATGCGGAGATGTATGTGAATAGTCGCCACCTAACGAATTTAGGTACTTTTAGGGCCTATGTTCAAGAGTATCTGCAGCGGCATGATAAGATCCGCAAAGATATGACCTTGATGGTGCGTCAGCTTGCGCCCACAGAGTTGGGAGTGCCCCTTGAGCTGTATATCTTTACAAACGATACCCGCTGGGAATTCTACGAGGGGATCCAAGCCGATATCTTCGACCATTTGTTTGCCATATTGCCAGAGTTTGGCCTAAGGGTATTTCAAGGTCCGACAGGAGCGGATGTACGCAGCTTGAAACACTAGTGCGGAGTCAGCTATACAGCAAAAAGCCAGCTTTCAAGCTGGCTTTTTGATTTTCTCCCCTAAACCACCAATTTCAGAAGGTGAATCTTTACTTTCAAACCTCGCAAACTAGTTTTCGCGGCTGACTAAGATGGCAGCTAGAGCCACAAATACCCCACCACTGGTCCTATCGAACCAATGTAGCTTATTGCTGGATTTCAATGTAGGGGCAAGCACATTGGCCATGCTGGCGTAGATCATCACGAAGCTGAAATCTACCACGGCCCAAGTTGCAGCCAAGATGACGAGCTGTGGCCCTTGAGGCGCAGTGATGTCGATAAATTGTGGAAACAGAGCGGCAAAAAATAGCAGATCCTTGGGATTGCTGATCCCGACGAGAAAAGCTTGTTTAAATAGCTGCTTTGGCGTGCCTTTACCTTCGGTGGTTTTTAGATCTAGTCCTTTGCCATCGCCTTTAGTGAGGAGTAATTTGATGCCTAGAAATAGTAGGTATGCCGCACCACACCATTTCAATACCGTAAAGCCATATTCAGTGGCACTTAGCAGTGCCCCTAGGCCTGCTGCAGAGGCCATCATCAGTAGCAGTGCCGATGTTACGCTACCAAATGCTGTTGCGATGCTACGGCTCTTACCGTAGTGAATGCCGTGGCCCATAGACAATACGGCCATGGTGCCGGGAGAGACCGCAATCAACAAGATGGCGAATAGGTAGAGTAACCAGGTATCGAAGCTCATAGATTTTATACAATTTGGGATGTCTGGCTGCACTATAGCCGCCAGACATTATTTAGGCAATAAGCTAGGGGGTATAGTCAGGAATAGCCTTTGGATGACGGCCTTGAATTGAGCGATAAAAATCAACTATCTCATTCATCTCTTGTCGAATGTCGCCAGTGGGGAGTTTTCCTTCGGCGATCACTATGGTTTTTTTCCCGAAATCGAGCCCCACGGTAATGATCGGTACCTGAGCTTTATTGGCAATATGATAAAAGCCTGTTTTCCAGCGAGATACTGGACTACGGGTCCCCTCTGGTGCCAAGGCTAGGCAGAAATTGGGGTCGGCTTTAAATAGCTCGGCCACAGCATCGACCAGATTATTACTTTTGCGTCTATCGACTGGGGTTCCGCCAATGGCTTTGAAAAACCAGCCCCAAGGGGGAATAAACAGTTGATGTTTACCTAGAAAGTTCACTTTAGCACCAAGCGCGCCGCGAGCGATAACCCCTATGATGAAGTCCCAGTTACTGGTATGTGGCGCAACAATGGCAATAAATTGTTTATTTTTTGGCAGCTCGCCGGATATTTTCCAGCCGATGAGTTTTAGCAGCCCTTTCCAAAATAGTTGAAACATATAACGAAAACCTTCCGGCCTTTTTTATGAGTATTGATGTTTTCTGCGGCTTTAGCCAATCATTTGCTAGGATTGGTGACAAGACGTCAGTGAGATATTTGAGTTATAGTACACCTAATAAAGCCCGATCGGAGAGAGGCAATGTTTAAAAAAGGAATCAGTGTCTTATTGTTGTGCATGGCATTTAACGTAAATGCTGTACCAACCGATGATATTGCTAATATTTTGGCTGAACAGCAAGCTGCATGGAATCGCGGTGACTTAGATGCTTATATGCAGGGTTATTGGAATGATGACAAGATGCGTTTCGTCTCCAATGGTAAATTTCGCTACGGTTGGGAGAAGACCTTAGCCGCCTATAAGAAGCATTACCCCGATAAAGCGACCCTAGGCACGCTGACTTTCACCATTAAAGAGATCAAGATGCTCAGCAACTATGCAGCGGTTGTTGTCGGTCGTTGGTCACTGGAGCGCACCAAAGATAACCCGAATGGCGTGTTTACGTTATTGGTCGAGAAAATCGATGATCGTTGGGTGATCACCCACGACCACACCTCTGATTAGCCTTTAAGGAGAAAGTTATGGTTTTTCTTATCCCCGCAGTAGTGTTGGCTGCAGGTTCACTTTATCTGATCAAGCACGCTAAAAAATAAGATTAATATGGGCGCTGTGTGAGTCTGTTTACTCACTTGCTGCAATCGTAAACTCATCGCGACCTAAGTTGCGCCCCTTACCGTCATATCTCACCTCAGTGAAGTGTATCTTGCCCTGTTTGTCTTTAAGGATGATGCTGGTTGAACGAGTGCCATATTCTTCATGCCTAATGTAGATTGAAGATAGATGCCGCTCCCACTCTAAACTCACCCCTGTCTGGGGCAGCTCCTCATCCGGTGCTTGGGTGTTATCTGTCATGATGCCGAGCAGAACATCGATATCGGGACTCGTATTGTCGGCAATATGCTGCTCGATCGCTAACGTACCGCGGGCCATTTTGGGCCAAATATCATCGAGTGCACCATTGCTGATGGAGTGAAACCCTGGGCTAAGTCGGGTGAGTGTCTGACTACGGCTATTGAAACACTGAAGCAGTTCTTCATCGCCAAAGAGTAAATTAAATGGGTTGTAGAAACGGCTATGGAGTTGTAACCAATCATGATCGATTGCATCGTCTTCTAAGGCTTTTAATACTAGCTCACCGCGGCTTCTCATATCATTTTGGTTGAGCTCTGGCGCTCGGATATTGGTCAAGCCTGCTATCTTGCCTAGTTGATTCACACCTAGCCAGGTACCACCGGCTTCTAGATCTTTTCCGGCTAATAGTGTGTTGGACTTATTTGAGGTTGGCCAAAAATGAGCGGCTTCAGTGGGGCGATGATGAAACTCATCGCGATTGGCGCAGATGATTAACGGAAATTGTGGGTGAGTCTGCAACGCGACAAATAGGATGCACATAAACATAGCTCATATCTAAGTCATGGATACAGGGTAATGCCCATGACTTAGAAAAGCTAGCCAGAGTCGATTAGACGAAGCAGCCGTTAATGGTGGTGCTTATGGTCATGCCCATGCTTATGGCTCTTTTCATGACTGTTTACTGGCTCATTGCTACTATCTGGCCCATGGTTGTGATCGTCACCATGGGGGTGTCCGTGGTCATGATTATGAGCTTTGGGGTTAAGCAGCATGAGTCGGCTTAAGAATTTACGAGGGCCAAGGCGAAGTAAGCTGGTAGCGAATAAGATAGCCACAATTACTAGGCAGAAGCTGTTGAGTGTGGCGGGTAAATGAACCATGGCTTGCCATTTAGGGTGCAGTAACTCAATTGCTCCAAGTAATGCAATTAGCAGGGCAAACAGGCTAGTTCTTTGGCTCCAGTTCATCATTTTTAGCTGGGCCAAGTTAAATATTGGTGCGGCGATTAACGGTAAGATCACCGCCGTGGTTGTCCAGCCACTGTAAGCTAAAGATAAGGACAATACCGCTGCGCCGAGATTACAAAAGCGCATTGGCAGGAATACCAACAACAGCACGATGACTTGTACCAGTGGGCTTGAAAGTGGCACCGCTGGGTGACCAATCAGGTTAGCTAACACTAAACTTAGCAAGATCCATGGTGCACTGCGGTCAACGAGGTGAGCGAAGCCAAAGCGCCAAGCGGATTTGGGCAGCTCATCATGGGGATCGGTAGGCTCGACATTGCAGCGAGTGAGCTGCCAACCAATAATCGCGACAGAGACCGCTTGGATCAGGGCGAACATGGGGCCAAGCAGTAAGCCGGTAATGATGATTGCCTCTGGTCCAAGCAATCGCTGTAACCAAAGTTTACCCAGTTGGTCGTTGTGGGGCGTGAGTCCATAGTGGAAGCGCAGGCTCGCCACGGCATAGCTCAGTAATAAAACGGGCGCGATAGTCAGCATCCAGTCGAGTAGATGCTCGGTTGAGTGGCTATGGCTGTGGTGATGGTCGTGGCCACCAGAGTCCATCATTAGCAGTAAAAATAGCAGGGCGATACCGAGTAAACTGCCGATCCCGGCTTGGTATTCATACTTACCTTGTTTGTCGGCTACTGGTGTGCCATGGGGTTGATGTAACACCACATGTAGAATGGATCCGGTAACAAACGCTTGTAAGTAAACTGTATTTTCAAGGCTTAAATGAGACAGCAGCTGCTCTCCGGCAAAGTAACCCACGGAGGTTAATAGCATCATAGCTGCCAGAACTGCCATGGCCCAGCGTCCACCCACTTGTGGTTTTAGCAGCCACCAGATGGCCACGCCGACGGGCAGTCGATGCAGGATTATCCCCAGTGCGAGTAGAGGCGAGTTGCCGTCTTGTTGGGCTAATATCATCGCTCCACCATCTGTGATGGTGTGTAGTAGTAATCCGCCAATACCTAAGATTAAGGTGAGGTTGTGAGTGACTTCGGAGTATCGGTGGAATAACCGCTCACTCAGTGTCGGCCCCCAGATCCCGATAATCACAAATACAATCGCTAGAAATCCACCATGTTCTAATAGCTCTGGCAGAATATGAACCAACACTAGGCCGCCCAGAGACACGAATATAAATCCGTCTAGGCCTTTTTGTAACCCGTTGCCTGTCGAAAAGAATCGATAAAACAGTGGGCCTAATAATAGTGCTATGCAGCTAGCTAATAGATACAGCATGGATTTCCAATTTAAACCACGAGAGCGAAAAAAGCGCCATAGTATACCAGCCTTGTGGGTAATTAGCAGAGTACTGTGTTGAATTTACATTGATACGCAGTTGCCGTTAAATACACACTTTTTGTGAACAGGTATGGTGTTTGTTGACATTGGTTTGTTAATTTGTCGGTTAAGGTAATAGAATAGTATTTTTTACGGCAAATAGAAGCATTTATCTATGGATACTTTCTCAGCGGCAGTCATGTTGTTTCTCATTATGGATCCACTTGGTAATTTGCCTATATTTGCCTCTATATTGCGCCATATCGAGCCGAAGAAGCGCCGTCGCGTGCTGATCCGTGAGCTAATGTTTGCCCTAGTGATCATGATGTTGTTTCTGTTTGCAGGTGAGGCGATCCTTAACTTCCTTAATTTACGCACTGAGTCGGTGAGTATTGCCGGCGGTATTATTCTGTTCTTAATTGCGATTCGAATGATTTTCCCTCAGCCTGGTGGTGTGGTTGGCCTCGCTGCGGGTGAAGAGCCATTTATCGTGCCGATGGCCATTCCCTTGATGGCAGGTCCTTCGGTGTTGGCGGCGCTTATTTTACTGGCTCACACCGATAATGATCGCATGTTTGATTGGACCATAGCGCTAGTCTCTGCATGGGGAGCAAGTGCGGTGATCTTACTCTTCTATAAGGTCTTTACTAAGGTGTTAGGTGAGAAGGGGTTAACCGCAGTTGAGCGTTTGATGGGCATGGTACTGGTAATGATCTCGGTACAGATGTTCCTTGATGGAGTTGCCAACTATATCAGTCACACTGGGCTATAGGTATATAGATTAAAGCGCATCTTGTGATGAGCTTTGAGTTGCATCTGGCTAGCTGTTTGCGACGTTAACTAGCCTTGATGGCTTTTTTGGAGCGTGAGCTAAAATTAAACTCACTTGCAGAACAAATTTTAGCCTGTAATACTTGGGATATAATATTCAAAAATAACAATAACTCATGCTAACTTGTCTTCTATTGTGTGCCGCTAGCTTTTCTTCGCTCGATTCTACTGATTATCAGAACCTACTGCCTTACCAAGGTACGCCGACTTCGATGGAGCAGCGTGATAGTAAGGGTAATCTTACTATTGGCTCAGTGTATACCGATCAGGGGGCTTGGCATGGCTTCCACTTGCCCGATAATGCGGATTATTATGGCAGTTTTACTGGCCCATTGTTTATTGCTCAAGAATACAGTTTGCACTTGAGCGACAGTTTGCAACGCTTGCAGTTGATCGATGTAGATAAAGATGAATTTGTCGCATTAGATAGTGCGAGTCGCATCGAGATCTATAGCAGACCTGACGCCTTGGTGCAGACGTTTACTTGGTCCGATTTTCAGCTTAACTTGACCCTGAGTTATAGTGATAATCGTACGGCGGTGATTCATACAGAGCTGATTAACCTCTCCCCGAAAGCACAAACCTGGCAGCTGGTTTGGCATGGCACTCCCTTTAACTCGCACCCATCGTTGCCGGATTACAGCCTTATTAAGCAGGCAGAAGTAACTGCTAATCACATCAGTTGGCAACTCAAACCGATAATGGATACTTGGCGAATTCAGCTGGCCGATGCCGAGTATGAGCTGTGGTTCGATACCGATATGAAGATCATCCTCAATGAGCAATCGGGTTATCGTGCCTTTGCCGAGCCCGTGACTCTGGTGGCTGGGCAGAAACATACCTTGGTATCGGCGCAGCGATACTTTCATACTCAGGCCGAGCGCGGCGCGCATCAGGCACCCGACTGGGACAAGGTTGGCGATCTGGTCACTGATAATCGTGCTAAGTGGCAAGCCAGACTAGATAGAGCAATAGTAGGAGGCGATAAAAGTGCTCGCCAACTCGCCGTTAAGAGCATGATGACTCTGCTGCACAATTGGCGGAGCCCGGCAGGTGCGCTGCAACATGATGCGATTACGCCTTCGATTACCTACAAGTGGTTTAACGGTGTATGGGCCTGGGATACTTGGAAGCAAGCGGTTGCCTTGGCTCGGTTTGATCCAGAATTAGCCAAGTCGAATGTGCTGGCGATGTTTGATTATCAATTTACAAGCCAAGATCCGCTGCGTCCACAAGATGCGGGTAACCTACCCGATGCGATTTTCTACAATAAAAATACCGATCGAGGCGGTGAAGGAGGGAACTGGAATGAACGCAACGGCAAGCCCCCGTTGGCTGCTTGGGCGGTATGGCAGATCTACCAACAGGATAAAGATGCTGCCTTTCTTAAGGTCATGTATCCCAAATTGGTAGACTACCACCTGTGGTGGTATCGCAACCGTGACAACAATGATAATGGTTTGGCTGAATATGGTGCCAACCTTCACCCTATGCACCTCAATCAAGATGGCTCGGTTAATCTAGAGGCGGTGATCGAGGCTGCTGCGTGGGAGTCGGGTATGGATAATGCGCCTAGATTCGATGTGGATAGCGGCCTAGATGTGTGGCAAAACCGCCAAGGGGGGCAACTCGTCGGGTATTCGGTCTCACAAGAATCGGTCGATCTTAATGCCTACCTCTATGCTGAGAAACGCTTCCTGCAGCAGATGGCCGAAGTGCTAGCAGATACAAGTGCCGAGCAGAAATGGGATGTGGAGGCCACTCGACTCGCTAAGCAGATCCAGATGCAGATGTATGATCCTGAATCAGGATTTTTCTATGATATTCGCTATACCGCAACAGGGAGTGAGTTGATGCTCAAGCAGGGCAAAGGCGTTGAGGGCTGGATCCCGCTTTGGGCTGGAGCAGCGAGTGAGGCTCAAGCCAAAATCATCATAGAGCGTCACTTAAATGCTGGGCAATTTGGCACCTTAATTCCGTTTCCCACTGTGAGCGCCGATAGCCCGAATTTTGCGGCAGCTAAGTATTGGCGAGGCCCTGTGTGGTTAGATCAGGCATTATTCGGCCTGCAGGGAGTTGAGCGATACGGTTATCACGATGAAGCTCGACACTTGGCACTGCAACTGGTGAATCAGGGAGAGGGGATTCTTGGTCAGAGTCCAATCCGTGAGAATTATAATCCGTTAACCGGAGAGGGGTTGCATTGCACCAATTTTAGCTGGTCAGCTTCTGTGTTAATGCTTATATATCAGTCATGGCTAGCCGATATGAATGATAATGAATCATAGCTATTTGACCGTTAACTATATAAAAAATAGTTGATATGTCTATAAACTTAAAAAGAGCCACCTAAATATATTAATTTAACTGTTAACGTATTGCTATTGTTGTTATTGTTTTGTGTTCAGCAGTGTTGGGTGGCCTATGAAAGTTTCTCTCCTAGTTTTTAGTTTTCTTAGTTTTGTGTTTGTCTCGGCGTGCAATAGCCGGTCTCAAGAAATTGAGCAGCAGTCTATTACTATCGATAATCACAATGATGTTCCTCGTAAGCATCTCCTATGTAGTTCAACTCCCCCTATCCAAGATACGACTAAGCTTAAGGCTAGCCTTAAAGAGCGAGGGCTCATTACCGAGCAGATGACTGAAGCGGAAGCTGATCAAATTGTTGTTGAGTATATCCGTCAGCGTCAGAAGGCGTTCCAAGAGTGTAAGAAAGGAGGTCAGTAGTATGACAAAACGACTAACAACCACGCTTTGTGCTGCTTTTGCTGCTGCGGTAATCTTTCTCCCTTCACTCTCCATAGCAGCCCCGATTACAGGCGGTACGACTGCCGATGCCAATATTATCAATAAAGAGCAGGTCTTATATTGGCTCATTAAACGCGGTGAACTTTCGGCTAATGCAACTGAATTTGAAAAAGAGCAGGCGATAGCGGAATTTACTAAGAGAGCTTACGGCGTTAAGAAGCTGCCATTAATGCAGGCGCAGCAGCAAAGAAAGCAGTTGCTGCAAGTGAGAAAACGCACTCAATCGATGAGTGATGTGACTCCACAGGCGAAGAGTTTTACTAATAAGACAGTAAAAGTACTTACGGTACTTATCGATTTCCCCGATCTCCCCTATAACGACAACGGTTTAAGCAGTAGCGATACTCAAATGTTCTACAACGATTACTCGGTTGAACACTATCGCTCACTGCTGTTTTCTGAAGTCGGTTATGACGGGCCGCAAGGTCAAACCCTGATGACAGGGTATCAATATTATCAAGCCGAATCCGGAGGCAGCTTCTTCTTTACCGGTGACGTAAAAGGTTGGTATCGAGCCGCGAATAACGCAGCTGTTTACGGTGGCAATGATCCCGATGACTATGATAACGATAGAGGCGTTTCTGATCTGGTTAAAGAAGCTGTCATAGCAGCAGTTAACGACATGAGTGCTGCTGAGTTAGCCAGTTACGATATTGAAGATCCTTTCGACCTAAACAATAACGGCGTAACAAATGAAGCCGATGGCATTATCGATCATGTGATGATCTTCCATTCAAGTATCGGCGAAGAAGCGGGGGGCGGCATGTTAGGTGCTGACGCTATCTGGTCCCATCGATCCTTTGTCGATGGCGGCATTTACACGCTGCCGGGAACCGAAATTAAGCTTTCTGGTTATACGATTCAGCCTATCGATGCCGCACTGGGTGTGTGTGTACATGAGTTTGGCCACGATCTGGGACTGCCCGATGAATATGATACGACACAGTTGGGCAAAGGCGCTCCAGTTGGCTTCTGGTCTGTTATGGCTAGTGGTAGTTGGGCGGGCTCGCTTGCTGGCTCACAGCCGACAGGTTTTAGTCCTTATGCCCGCTCTTACTTGCAGACTATTTATGGCGGAAACTGGGTGACAGAGCAGAGTGTACAGCTCGATTCGCTTTCCTCCTCTGGGCTCGATATTGATCTTGCTGAGGCGGTCAACCATGATCAGGTCAACCAAATTTCTATTCCTATTCCGGCTATTGAGGTCGACTTTAAGGAACCCTATAGCGGTGAGTATCAGTATTACTCAGATCAAGGTGACATGATCAACCATGCCATGTCATTTGATGTTGATCTGCCCGCAGCAACATCGCTGAGTTTAACCATGCGAGCACACTGGAATATTGAGCAAGATTACGATTATGCTCAGGTGATGGTAGACGGTATTGCTATTGCGGGGCATTACACTAAGGCGAGTAACTCGATTAATAATGAACGTAACATTATTACTGGTAAGTCTAGCGACTTGGCTGGCGCTGAAGGCACAGATGCTTGGGTGAATCTCCTATTTGATATAAGCCCTTACGCAGGACGAAATGTTCAGATCTCGATACGTTATGTGACGGATCAAGCTGTAGGTGATTATGGGATAGTGGTCGATGACATCGTGATTTTGCTCGACAATACCGATACGGTATTTTTCGATGGTGCAGAGCAAGAGGCCAATGTTGCATATGCAGGGTTTGTTCGGGTAACGAATAAGCGTCCCGGTAAAGATCGTCGCTATCTGGTGCAGTTAAGAAGTCAGCAAGGGGTCGACAAGGGGCTAGGGTCTCGCTCCTATGATCCTGGTGTCGTACTTTGGTTTGAAAACTTGGAGTACAGCAACAATGAAGTAAATAACCATCCGGGCTATAGTTTAATCGGCGTGGTGGATGCGGATCAGAACTTAATCGCGACTAACGACTCCAGTGTTCAGGTAAGAGACGCCGCTTTTAGTCTCTTTAACCAGTCGAGTTACTTTAATGACAATCATTTAAACTCAGTCAAACTGTTTGATGATGCTAATGATTACAGTGCCCCGCTGCAACCGGAATCGGGGATGATTTTGCCTGAGTTAGGTTTAACTATGGAGGTGATGAGTCAGTCGAGTGATAGCAGTAGTGCTAGGGTGCAGTTCAGGTATAGCGGTCAGACACCTCCCGAGTCTGGTACATTGAATGCAACGATCAGTTATAGCCAGCAGGGACGAGAAGTAAACTTTTCGGCAGATGTGAGCGGAGGGGATGGTAATTACAGCTATGCTTGGGATTTTGGTACTCAAGATGGACTGAGTACAGAAGCTGCTCCAAGTTACACTTATGCTAGCGGTGGTAATTACTTGGTGTCGCTCACGATAACCGACGGTAATGGAGAGAGCTTTACCAATAGTGTTAACCTGGTGATAGGCGCGGTTATTGTGGCCGATTTCACTCAAAGCATAACTAATCTGCAGGTTAGATTTATCAATCAGTCGAGCGGCGGAGATGGGGAGCTTAGCTATCTATGGGAATTTGATGATGGCAATAGCAGCTCGGCAGCTTCTCCAACGCATACCTACGCCAGTGCAGGTAGTTACAGCGTGACTCTAACGGTTACCGATGCCGCAGGAGAGCAAGCGCAAAAAACTACCACTGTCAGCGTAAAAGAGGCTGTGGCCAGTGGCGGAGGCTCGTCGAGTGGAGGTAGCCTAGGTTGGGGAGTTCTGCTGATGTTGGGCGTGTTGGGTTTATATCGCCGCAGAGCTTAACTGATATTTAATCTTTAAAAACGCCCTAGGACGGGCGTTTTTTTATGGCTTGTACGCTAATAACCTAAGAGAACGGGCTCCGTTGTGGTCAATTATAACTTAGCAATAGCCTGTTGAGCGGCAGGTAGAAAGACTTCGCTTACGATCAACTGTTCGCTCTCATATTGGAAGTAGCGGCGCCGCCCCCACAACTCTTGGCTTACATCTTGTTGCAGTGACTCCGCGAGTTTGGCGATCTTGCTACAGGCTGCGAAGTGCGCCACTTCGATTCGTCCTGGAGTAAACTCGTCTTGAGAGTAGAGCAGCTCGCCTAAGGGTCTAACACCTAAGCCAAGGAATTCTTGTTGTTTCTTTTCTAGCAGGCGTCCGGGAATTAAAGTTCTAGCGAACACCCATGGGGTGCCATCGAGTATGAGTAACACCTCTCTAACCCAGATGTTTTCACTGCCGAGAGTCTCTTCTTCGGCTGAAACTAAGTTATCTTCTCCGAGTACCTTGACTTCAAAGTGAGTACATTGTTGTCTAAGCTTTTTTGTTAGGCTACAAGTGCTTAGCAGCCAATCCTTAAAAGGTGGCGTAGGTAAGTTTGTGGTTTGTTCAGGTGAAAGCCATTGGATTGATTCACCATAAGGGAAGCTTAACCTAGTCATAGTCGTCTAATTCTCGGTACAATACAGCAAACCGAAGCAGTCTAACACGCCCTAGCCGTTGCAGATAGATATTGTCAGATTTGGCTGTAGCTGATGGCGTTAACGTACATGGAATGAGAGCGCATCTCATCGAATATCGACTAAGGAGTAAGTTAAAAGATGAATAAACTAATAGCCGTATTGCTTATTACGCTCTGCAGTAGCTTTAATGCATTTGCTGCCGATAGTAAGCCACTCGAAGAATACGCTTATTATGGCTTTGAGCCTGAGATCGTCACTAACTATATCTCCAACAGAAAGAAACTGGGTTACGTTAGGCTTAGCGTCGAGCTGATGGTTAAAAAGCCTGAGCAATTAGTTAGCTTAGAGAGACACGATCCTTTGCTTAGGGCGGCAATTGTCGAGATCTTAGGTAACCAGACAGAAGATAAGGTGAAATCTTTGACTGGCAAAGAGGAGATCCGTCGTCAGTGCTATGAAAAAGTTAATCAGCTTCTGGAGCAAGAGACGGGTGAGCCGCTGGTGGTAAACCTACTTTTCACTAAATATTTATATGACTAATTGCAGAGCCAAATACCGCAGGTGCTTGCATTTTTTCTCTGGTGCCAACGGTATTAAAAATGATTAAAAGTAATAATGGAAAAGGGTTAAAACCTCAAAAGTCACAGGTTGCTAAGGTTAAGTCTGCTGGCAAGAGCAAGACTCAAAACTCCGCTCAAGCTAAGAGTCAGTTTAGTAAGTCTTTGCATCCGCGTAACCTCCATAACACTGGCTATGATTTTCCAGCCTTGGTGGCCGCATATCCTAGATTGAAAACTTTTGTTAAGCCAAATCCCTATGGCAACTTATCGATTGATTTTGCCGATCCAATCGCAGTCAAAATGCTAAATGCAGCGCTGTTAAAGCTGCACTATGGCGTTGATAAGTGGGATATCCCTGAGGGCTTTCTATGCCCACCCATTCCGGGGAGAGCTGATTATATCCACTATGTGGCCGATCTACTCGCGGTTAAGAAAACCAGTAAGAAGCGAGTGCCTAAAGGGCCTAGGGTTCGAGCGTTAGATATCGGTACTGGAGCGAATGTTATCTATCCGCTGCTGGGTATACAGTCCTATGGTTGGAACTTTGTTGGCAGTGATGTCGACCCATTGTCAATTGCTAATGCGCAGCAGATTTTTGCCAGTAACCCAGTTATTGCAGAGAGGTTCAAATCTCGACTACAAACTAACGCTAACCATGTATTTCATGGGGTGATTGAGCCAAACGAACGCTTCGATCTGACCCTTTGTAACCCGCCATTTCATGCATCCATGGCTGAAGCGAGTGAGGGCGCTGCACGTAAGCTTAAAAACTTAGCAGCGAATCGGGCAAAGTCATCCCAGATAAAGACTGCCTTGGCTAAAACTGATACCACTCTCAACTTCGGTGGCCAGAAAGCCGAGTTATGGTGTGAGGGGGGCGAGCAGCAATTTCTGCGAACCATGATCCGTGAGAGCTATGATTTTGCTAGCCAGTGTTTGTGGTTTACCACCTTAGTGTCTAAAAAGGAAAACCTGCAACCGGCAAAAGCCTTGCTGGCTCAGGTAAAGGCGGTTGAGGTGAAAGAGATAGAGATGCACCAGGGCAATAAGATCACCCGAGTGTTGGCTTGGACCTTCCTTAAACCTGCGCAAAGAGAGCTTTGGCAGCAATACCGGGACGCATAAAATTAAAAAAGCCGATGACAACATCATCGGCTTTTCTATTTCCTACTTCTATCCGGCTAATATACCGAGAGAGATGGCAAATGGTGTCTCTGTATCAGACCCGCCTGCTTATAAGGCTACTGGCCATTCCAGAGCAATTTACCGCAATCTGTTAAATCGTAACCACCTAGGGTTGCAGCAAGCTGCTGTGTTTGTGGTTCGGCAAGCAGGTTAAACAGCCTTTGTAGCTGGCGTCTAAAGTAGATCCCCTGTGGCATCACGAAGTCAAAAGACTCAGTTACCAAAGGTACGAAACTCAAGCCGCTCTCAAGTGCGACAGACTGACAGCCAAAACCGATATCGGCATTGTTGCGGGCAATATAGCCAGCGAGTTCGCGCTCGCTTTGGGCGACAATGCTCGAATTCAGTTCTTCGAAAGTGGCGCCTTGCTTCATTAGCCACTGCTCAAGGTGTTGTTGGCTCCCCGCTCCCGCTTGTCGAGCCACCCAACGCCAAGATTGTTGCGACACTTTGTCCAACTCTTGGCAACGGTGATGCATCTCTGGGCGCATCATTAGACCCTGTTTACGGGTATAACCATGAACCATGACCCATTGTTGGTGGTTAGCATAACCTTGCAATAGCGCCGGGTGACGGACGCTGCGCTCTTCTACGCTGCCCCAATGTAACGTACAGACATCGGCGTAGCCACGAGACAATAAGTCTAAGCCGAGGCGTGAGCCAGTAGAGCTATAACTGATAAGTTCACTCTTACCGACCTGAGACATCATTCTCGCTACAAGCATGGACAGCAGAGGATCATCACTACCTGTGATATGCATACGGTCTGATAGCATGCCACTGTGGCAAGAGTCCATGACCCATCTGTCGATCAAGATCTTGGGAAACAGCCATTTACCCGTAATTTTGGTCGCAGGAAGAATACGATCATTGGCCATTGAGTAGACTTTCTTTTCATTGAGATCTAGGTACTCTGATACCTGTTTGGCGCTCATATAGATCAGTTCAGTCGGCTCAGTCATTATTAATCCCCGTGGAGCTTACAATACTTGTAGTTGGTTTTTTTTTAAGAAAGTGCATCAAATTCAACATTTTCTGCGCCATTGTAGATTAAGAAGTGACGGCCTTTTGCTCGGGCAATCATGGTTATTCCGAGCTTTTGTGCAAGCTCTAGTCCCATCTGAGTCGCGCCACTACGTGATAACACGACGGGGATCCCCATCTTAGCGACTTTAATCACCATCTCGGAGGTTAGTCGGCCCGTGGTGTAGAACAATTTATTGTTGCCATTGTCTTGGTTGAGCCACATTTCACCGGCTAAGGTATCAACGGCGTTATGACGTCCCACATCTTCAACAAAACCCACTATTTGGTCGTCTTGGCATAGACCACAACCATGCACTGCACCTGCATTCTTGTAGGTTTCGTTATAGGCGCTGATGTTCTTTAGTAAGCTGTAGATCATGCTTTGCTTTAACTGTGGCGTAGGTAGAGTAATGTCATCGAGTCCAGTCATAAAGTCGCCGTAAACCGTGCCTTGACCACAACCTGTGGTGACGGTTTTCTCTGACAACTTCTCTTCTAAGTTTTCAACTTTTTCGCTGGTTAGGATAGCGGCTGAGTTTACATCCCAGTCAACGATGACTGATTCTAACTTGCTGATATCAGAGATAAAGCCTTGGTTTTTGAGGTATCCAAGTGATAATGCTTCGGCGCGTGCACCTAGCGTCATTAAGGTCACGATAGGTTGCCAGTTCAGGTAAACCGTTAATGGTCGCTCGCAAGCGATAAATTTATCGACTGTCTCACCATTTTCGTTGGTTGCAGTTACGGCAATCGTAAGTGGCACATTGGTATCGGTTTTAATCAACTTAGGATTGCTTTTATATGCAGTCATATGGCTCATCATCTGTTAAAAGGAAATAAATGCGTTTACTACTAAGCAATATCCATACCTAATTTTAGGGTGGTGAAATTTAGTGGTAGATCACATTTCCAAGGGGTTAGTCGTCCATTTATGTCCTATCGACAATTGCTATTTAGACAAAATGTCCTAGTCTTTGCTGGGAATAGTTGATCTAGTTCAAACTATTTTGTCGATAATGTATGGCACATAAATTGCTTTATTCTGGGGGAGTATTTATTTAGTGGGCCTGCCATATTGGCAGCCACCTCAGGCAAGACGGAGAGTGAATGCAACATACCGAAAGCCAATGGCCAATGTACGTTTCCCTTAAGAAGATAGAGAAACAAGTCGGAAGATGGACCTCTGTACAGTGGGAGGTAGATCAGATGCTTCCTGCTACCCACGCCGCACCTGAGGGTGCCTACCTAGTGTTACTGGAGCTACATAAAGATGAGCGTGGCAGCTACCGTATCAATATCGATATGGATAACGCCATGTTGTACATCGTCTGTGATGAAACAGAAGAGGGTGAGTGGAAGCCAGTTGCTATTTCTGCTGATCAAAATGTCGCAGCAGGTTGTTTAGAAGCCGACACCCCTGTATTGAACATCCCTATGCCTAAGGCGATCGCCTGTTGGATCGAGGCCTTTATCACCCGTCACGGTGAAGTTGAAATTTGCGCTCACCGCCGCAAACACGTTAACCGTCGTAAGAATGAAGGTCCTAGCACCGATCATGTGGCGGATAGATTATGAGTGGCTTCTTATCCCGTTGGAATTTGCGCAAGCAAAAGGTAGAAGCTGAGGGCGAAGCTAATGTCGCGGCCGAAGAAGCGGCGCAGAAACAAGCACAAGAGCAAGCCCTAGCTGAACAAAAGCAAGCAGAAGCCGAGTTAGCCTCACAGACAGAATCCACCACAGTTGTTGATGACGCTGGCGTAGAAAAACCGGCAGACAAGATGTTAACTGCCGAGGACCTGCCTGATCCTGAAAAGATTGAAGTTGGCGGCAGTTTTGCCAGCTTTATGGGGGCTAACGTTGATCCTGCAGCGAAGGCTGCGGCATTAAAGGCGCTATGGAAGCAACCTCATTATAGTGAGATCGATGGCTTACTTGAGTATGCGCTCGATTACAGTAACCAACCTAAGTTAACTCCCGATGTATCGGCAGAGTTAGCTAAAAAAGTTTTCCGTCATATCGTCAAAGATGAAGATGATGAAAAGGAAGCACAAGAGGGAGTCGAGGCTGTATCAGATGAGATGATTGCCGCTGAGAATTCCGGTCAAACCGAACGCCTTAATGATGCTGATTCTGTGTCGGACATTTTGGACGGCCATAAAAATGACTTGTCCCAAAATGAACCAGAAAGCAGCGACGTTTCCAATAATAACGTTGTTTAACGTCACTATAGAGTGTTTTTAATTCCACAAATTTGGTATGTGAATTGCTGTATTAGGACTAATTAAAAGCTGGCGCTAATAAAAAGCGGTTAAAAGCAGCGACACTAATATAGAAGCAGCCAAAGAACTGTTCAGGAACGCAATGTGAGCAATAGTGAAACACAGGTTGGACTCAAAGAGGTTCGACAGAAGGTCCTTGCTGGGACTCAGGTGATTCAAAACCTGATCCCGCCGACCGTTAGCTACACCACCGAAGGTAACGTTCTCGTTATCGGGCCAGAAGATTTGGCACGTTTAGCGGCTGATAAGTTATCTAACATGGGGCAGTGTGCCATTTTGGCCAATGAGCCTATCACTAGCCAAGACGAAGCCCACTTGGAAAAAGTAATGACTGCCGCAGAAAATGTGGAAAGTTATTATAACAAACTTATTGAAATCAAAGGTTTCTTAGGTCAATTCCAAGTTAAGGTTGAGCATGACAGTGGCAGTGCTGAACTAAGTACGGTTGCTATTCGCAAAGCCCACTTCGACTTAATTCTCGATCTAAGCATGAGCCCTTGCATCAACCTTGAAATGCTACCGCCTGGTTATTTCTACGTGGGTCAAGATCAAGCTAAGTTGGATGAAGCATTAGAGCAACTTCCAGATCTTATTGGCTCATTCGATAAGCCGCGCTACGTTAAAGTGAACAGCGAAATTTGTGCTCATTATCGTAATGGTAATGAGGGCTGCACCCGCTGTTTAAATTTCTGTCCAGCGGATGCGATTGCTAGCGTAGAAAAGAAAATCGAAATCGACCCTTACCTATGTCACGGTGCTGGTAGCTGTACTAATGCGTGCCCAACTGGTGCGATTAGCTATGATCTTCCGACTCCGCAAGCCATGCACACATATCTGCAAAAGCTAGTCACTAGTTTCCGCTCTCAGGCGCAAACTGCACCAGTTATTCTTTTCCATGATATGGGTAAAGGTGCACAGTTGGTGACTGATGCATTAGCCGGTGAGATCATTCCTATTGAACTGGAAGAGATCACAGTTGCGAGCATGGATCACTGGATGTCTGCATTGGCATGGGGTGCTCGTCAGGTATTGATTCTGCAAACAGATGCCACTGCGCCAACACTCACACAGATGTTGCAGGGTGAACTAGCATTAGCCAACGATATTCTCGATGAGATGGGCCAACCACAGCGTATTAGTGTTATCACTGAAGCGCACTTAACAGAAGTGGGTGCTAAGGATCTTTCTGAGCTGCTTATTACCAGTGCTAGCTGGCCAGTCATTGTTCCTGCTGAATTTGCGGCAACGACCAAGCGTGAAACGATTTACAACGCAATCGATCACCTAAATGAGCAGGCTGCATCAGTCGATACTTGTCTTTCTCAAAGTAATATTCCATATGGCCGAGTGAGCGTTAACACCGAGAACTGTACCTTGTGTATGTCTTGTGTGTCGACCTGTCCAACGATGGCATTGACCGACGGTGGCGATCTACCAGCTCTCAATTTTGTTGAACAAGATTGTGTACAGTGTGGGCTCTGTGAGACAGCCTGTCCTGAGAAAGTCATCAGCTTAACGCCTCAGGTGAATCTTGATAAAGCTGCACGTCAGACGCGTCAAACCTTACATGAGGAAGCTCCTTTCGAATGTATTACTTGCGGCACGCCGTTCGCGACACAATCTATGGTGAAACGGATGTTAGATGTCGTGGGTACCCACAGTGCCTTTAGCGCTAACACAGACCGCTTAAAAATGTGTGGTGACTGTCGAGTCAAAGACATGTTTGAAGACATTCTTCAAGATCCTGAAAAGCAACTGCGATAAGAGTTTAACTATGACCGAATTTGTAAGAGAAGTTTCAGAAAACGATCAGTTAAGAGCCGATATTTATCAGTTGCTAGCTGCATTATTGCGTCGTCAACCAAGCCCTGAGCTGCTTGCGTTCTTGTCAGGCTTAGAGATTGATGCCGATGATGACAGCGATATGACTAAAGCTTGGGTGGGTCTAAAGTTGGCCGCTCAGCAGTTTAGTGATGAACAGCTTGAAGATGAGTATTTCAACATTTTCCTAGGTGTGGGCAGTGGTGAAATCTTGCCATACGGCAGCTGGTTTATGACAGGTTCATTGATGGACAAGCCATTAGCCTTGCTGCGTAACGACCTGATGCAGCTTGGTTTTGAGCGTGAAGAAGACGTTAAAGAGCCTGAAGATCACGTGGCTGCGCTGTGTGAAGTGATGGGAACCTTGATCTTAGAGGCACCAGGCTATCGTCAGCTCGCTTTCTATCAGCGCCACATGGGCAGCTGGATTGAACGTTTCTGCGATAACTTAGCTAAGGCGCCAAGTGCTGCGTTTTATGCAACGGTAGCGCAGTTGGCAAAGGCATTTTTCGTTATCGAAGCTAAAGAGTTTGAACAATTGAGTTTAGACATTCCTGTTAACTGCCCAGGCAGTGAAGCAGAAAAGTCGGAAAAGATTGAGCCTTCTACCAATGAGTTAGCGTCTTAATCGCTATCGGTAGAGGTTTAGATTTATGTCAGTTCAGCGTTTGTGGTTAATCGATAGGCCTGAGCTGACATAGACAAAACAGGGGGTCTTTTTAACAAGGATCCAATAAGAACTGGATAGAGAGTTGAACTTTAACTTCCTATCTTAATTTCAGTAAATCTAAGGAGACACTATGAAGAAGCAAGCTTCCGACATGGGCCGTCGTCAATTGCTTAAGGCTTTGGCAATCGGCGGTGCGGCTGGCGCAGTTGCAACTGCCAGTGGACAAGCTCTTGCTGCACAGCCAGAAATCGCACCTAAAGCGAAAAAAGGCAGCGGTTACCAAGAGTCTGACCATGTTCGTAGTTATTACGACACATTGCGCAGTAAATAATTAAAGGAGAGTGTGATGCGATTAACCCGCAAAACAGACCAAGCTGCTACAAGCAACAAGGCAGTCTTAGGTTTAAACCGTCGCCAATTCCTCAAGTCCGCGAGCCTCGCGACAGGCGGTATTGCAGCGGCATCGATGCTAGGCGCAGGAATGATGCGCAAAGCCGAAGCAAAAGATATTCCCCACGACACCCCCACCGAAACTAAACGTACTATCTGTTCTCACTGTTCTGTAGGCTGCGGTGTTTATGCCGAAGTCCAAAATGGCGTATGGACAGGCCAAGAACCTGCATTCGATCACCCATTTAACGCGGGTGGACACTGTGCAAAAGGTGCGGCTCTACGTGAGCATGGACACGGTGAAAAGCGTCTTAAGTATCCAATGAAGTTAGAAGGCGGCAAGTGGAAGCGTCTTTCATGGGATCAAGCGATTGAAGAAGTTGGCCAAAAAGCACTAGATATCCGTAAAGAATCGGGTCCTGACTCTATATTCTTCATGGGTAGTGCAAAGTTCTCTAACGAACAAGCTTATATGTACCGCAAATTTGCGGCAATGTGGGGCACGAACAACGTCGACCACTCTGCACGTATTTGTCACTCTACCACTGTAGCCGGTGTTGCAAACACTTGGGGCTATGGTGCGCAAACCAACTCTTTCAACGATATTCGCAATGCTAAGGCGATGATGTTCATCGGCTCAAACCCTTGTGAAGCTCACCCAGTTTCGATGCAACATATTCTGGAAGGTAAAGAGCGCGGCGCGAAGATTATCGTTGTCGACCCTCGTTTCACCCGAACTGCAGCTAAGTCTGACGAGTTCGTGCATATTCGTCCTGGTACGGATATTCCTTTCATTTATGGTCTGCTTTGGCACATTTTTGAGAACGGCTGGGAAGATCAAACCTTCATCGATCAACGTGTTTACGGTATGGAACGTATCCGTGAAGAGGTGAAGAAATACCCTCCTGCTGAAGTTGCCAACATTGTCGGCGCAACTGAAGAGCAAATGTACCGCGTAGCTAAGCTAT
Source organism: Shewanella sp. MBTL60-007 (assembly GCF_019654915.1). Classification (GTDB taxonomy): domain Bacteria; phylum Pseudomonadota; class Gammaproteobacteria; order Enterobacterales; family Shewanellaceae; genus Shewanella. Next base: position 24,412 of record NZ_BPET01000023.1, read on the forward strand.
TGGCTGAAACTAAGCCGGGGACAATTGTTTGGTGTATGGGTGGTACTCAGCACCACGTAGGTAATGCCAACACACGTGCTTACTGTATCTTACAGCTAGCCCTAGGTAACATGGGTGTATCAGGTGGTGGTACTAACATCTTCCGTGGCCACGATAACGTACAGGGCGCGACTGACTTCGGTCTATTGTTCGATACGCTACCGGGTTATTACGGTCTTAAGACTGGTTCTTGGAAGCATTGGTGCAACGTTTGGGATTTGGATTACGAATGGGTTAAGAGCCGCTTCGACCAAGAGCCACGTTTAGGTCAAGATCCTATGACCTCGACTGGTATCCCATGTTCACGTTGGCATGATGGTGTACTGGAAGATAAGTCTAAGATTGCCCAGAAAGATAACATCCATATGGCATTCTTCTGGGGCCAGTCGGTTAACACCGAAACCCGTGGTCGTGAAGTGCGTGAAGCATTGAACAAGATGAAGACGGTTGTTGTTGTGGACCCGTTCCCAACAATGGCGGGTGTGATGCATGAGCGTACCGATGGCGTTTACCTGCTACCAGCATGTACTCAGTTTGAAACTTACGGTTCTGTATCGGCTTCAAACCGTTCACTTCAGTGGCGTACAAGGGTTATTGAACCTCTGTTCGAGTCTAAGCCTGACCATGTGATCATGTACAAGCTTGCCAAGAAGTGGGGCATCGATAAAGAGTTCCTCAAGCATATTAAGGTTAATGGTGATGAGCCATTGATTGAAGATATCACTCGTGAATACAACCGTGGTATGTGGACTATTGGTTACACAGGTCAAAGCCCTGAGCGTTTGAAGATGCACCAAGAAAACTGGGGCACATTCGATATTAAATCGCTTGAAGCACCGGGCGGCCCTGCTAAAGGTGAGACATATGGTCTACCTTGGCCATGTTGGGGTACGCCAGAGATGAAGCACCCTGGTACTCAGATCCTGTATCGTACAGGCCGTGAAGTTAAGTACGGTGGTGGTAACTTCCGTGCACGTTATGGTGTTGAACATAACGGCGTTAACATTTTGGCTGAAGGCTCTTACTCTAAGGGCAGTGAAATCAAAGACGGTTATCCAGAATTTACCGACAAGATGCTTAAGCAGCTTGGCTGGTGGGATGACCTTACAGCAGAAGAGAAAGCGGCTGCTGAAGGTAAAAACTGGAAAACAGATATCTCTGGTGGTATTCAGCGTGTGGCTATTGCACATGGTTGTATCCCATACGGTAACGCGAAAGCGCGTTGTATCGTTTGGAACTTCCCTGATGATATCCCACTGCACCGTGAGCCACTATACACACCTCGTCGTGATTTGGTTGCTAAGTACCCAACTTACGAAGACCGTATGGTTGCCCGCCTTCCTACCCTGTATAAGACAATTCAGGATCAGGATTTCAGTAAAGGTTTCCCATTAATCATTACGACTGGCCGTTTGGTTGAGTACGAAGGTGGTGGTGAAGAAACACGTTCTAACCCATGGCTTGCTGAACTACAGCAAGAGATGTTTATCGAGATCAACCCAGCAGATGCTGCCGATCGCGGTATTCGTGATGGTGACGACGTATTCGTTCATAGTCCAGAAGGTGCGAAAATCACCGTTAAGGCTATGGTCATTCCACGAGTTGTACCGGGCGAATGTTTCATGCCATATCACTTCGCGGGTGTATTCGAAGGCAAGAGCCTAGAGAAGAACTACCCAGAAGGCACGGTTCCTTACGTAATTGGCGAAGCTGCTAATACGGTAATGACCTATGGTTATGATGTTGTGACTCAGATGCAAGAGACGAAAGTGAGCTTGTGTCAGGTCAGTAAAGCCTAATTAACTTGATGAGGAGATAAGCCATTATGGCAGTCATGAAATTCCTATGTGACACCAAGCGCTGCATCGAGTGTAACGGTTGCGTCACAGCATGTAAAAACGAAAACGCCTCAGCCATTGGCTGGGGGATCCAGCGCCGTCGCGTGGTTACACTAAATGATGGTGAGCCGGGTGAAGCGTCAATCTCAGTGGCATGTATGCACTGTACAGATGCACCTTGTATGGCAGTTTGTCCTGCAGACTGTTTCTACCGTACTGAAGACGGCATCGTATTACACAACAAAGAAACTTGTATTGGTTGTGGTTACTGCTTCTATGCTTGTCCTTTCGGAGCGCCTCAGTTCCCTAAGAAAACGGCATTTGGTAGTCGCGGTAAGATGGATAAGTGTACTTTCTGTGCTGGTGGTCCAGAGCCTGATTTCTCTGAAGCAGAGCGCAAGTTATACGGTGCAAACCGTATTGCTGAAGGCAAGCTACCTATGTGTGCAGAGCTTTGTGCGACTAAAGCGCTATTAGCGGGTGATGCTGAAGTTGTTTCAAACATCTTCCGTGAGCGCTCGGCCGCACGAGGTGCTCCTGGAGCTATCTGGGGCTACACCCCAACAACTGGCTAGTTTGGCTGAATAGGACTGTGGGTTTCGGCCCGCAGTCCAATAAAGGAGTGAGTATGTTTATGAAATCACTGCGCAGCCTGTTTGCATTGCTAGTTATTCCGTTGATATTTTCAATGGGGTTGGGACATAGTGCTTCAGCAATGGCTGCGGATGACCAAACGAGTCAGCAACAAGCTGCAACCAATGACGCCGATCTATGGCGCGCGGTTAAGGCGGGTGACTCAGGTTACACAGTAGCCAAAGGCATTGAGACTGGTGTGCTAATCAATGTAGTGGGTAATGAAGGAAAGGATGTTCGCAATGAGTATTTAACTCCCGTGATGGGAATTACTGTTGTGGGTGTTTTTGCTGCATTTCTATTTTTCTATTTAGTCAATGGTCCCTCTAAATTGGGCAAAGGCTTTTCCGGAAAAATGGTGCTACGTTGGTCAAAAGCTGATCTATGGATCCACTGGGTATTAGCAACCTCTTGTTTGGCGCTGATCTTCACTGGTCTTAACATCATGTTAGGCAAACACATATTGCAGCCTTATATCGGAGAGGGCCTGTGGGCTGGACTGATTTACGGCAGCAAGACAATACACGATTGGGTCGGGCCGATATTTATCGTGTCTTGGATCCTGTGCGTTGTGAAGTGGATGCCGATGCAGACCTTCAAGATGTATGACTTAAAGTGGTTCCTGGTGGTTGGTGGTTACGTCAACTTTGGACCATTTAAAGGTAAGCATCCTGATAGTGGATTTGCTAACGCCGGTGAAAAGATGTGGTTTTGGAGCTTAACCATTTTTGGTTTGTTTATCGCCGCATCGGGTTTAATGCTTGTACTACCAGGTTTAGATCTGCCGCGTGAAGCTTCGATGGCAGCACTGTTAATCCATGCTATTAGCGCGATTATCATTATCGCATTTACTATCGTTCATATTTGGATGGCAACGGTATTAAGTGAAGGTGGTATGGAGTGTATGGTATCGGGTTACTGCGATGAAAACTGGGCTATCCAGCATCACAATCTTTGGTACGATGAATTGAAAGAGAGTAATAGTATCGTCTATAAAGACTAATACTTACTTAGCTATCAAGTAAAAAATGCCTCGACTTAGTCGGGGCATTTTTATTTCTGAAGCTAGGTAACAACTTACCGCAGATCTAATCAAATCGCTATAGCCATGCTGGCCTCTTAAAATGCAATTTGTATAAAAAAACGTCTTTTAATGATGTAAATGTTAATAATTGGCATTAGTAAAATAAACAGCAGTAATGGATTGTAATTGTTACATTTTTGATAACGAGGTCTGATGTTTATTTTGGGTGTTTTTTGTACTTTCTTATATCTTAGCTTCAGTAAATACGCACAGCTTAACAGTTTTGCCAAAATTCTGGTTAAAGTAGAAATTTAACCGGATTCAGATCAATTTTTTACATACTGAAATTCTTTATATTACTCGGGCTATTTTGTTGGATATCCCTAATAAATAAATGCTTTTCACATTTTAAACATCTGCTTAACAAGAGTTTGGTTTACATTGTGGACGGTAGTGTTATTAGGTTTATCTTAAATTTTTATAACCAGAGTATTCCTTTCTACCAGGAGTAAAAATGAAGAAGCAACAGCCTGATCTGAACCGCAGATCTTTGCTGAAAGCACTGACTATTGGTGGCACTGCAAGTGTCGCTATCGCCGCCACTGGCGTAAGTGTTGCTCAAGCAAGTGAAAGTAAAGTCAGAACAACCAATGACAATGGCTATCATGAAACTGCTCACATTCGCAGTTATTACAATAGCTTACGCGGCTAGTTTAGGAGAAGTAAAGCGATGAAGTTAACTCGCAAATCCAACGCGGCACCAACCGTAGAGAAAAAAACTCTAGGTCTTAGCCGTCGTCAATTTATGAAGCAAGCAGGTATCACATCTGGTGGTATTGCAGCGGCTTCTTTGTTGGGCACTGGCATGATGCGTCGCGCAGAAGCCAAAGATATCCCACATGATGCACCAACTGAAATCAAGCGTACTGTATGTAGCGCTTGTGCGGTAGGTTGTGGTCTATACGCTGAAGTACAAAATGGCGTTTGGACAGGTCAAGAGCCAGCTTTCGATCACCCATTCAATGCCGGCGGTCACTGTGCTAAAGGTGCTGCACTACGTGAACATGGTCATGGTGAGAAGCGTCTTAAGTACCCAATGAAGCTTGTTGATGGCAAGTGGAAAAAATTATCTTGGGAGCAAGCTTTCAACGAAGTTGGCGACCAGATGCAGAGCATTCGTAAAGAATCGGGTCCAGACTCAGTTTACTTCATGGGTAGCGCTAAGTTCTCGAACGAAGGCTGCTACATGTACCGTAAATTTGCGGCAATGTGGGGCACGAACAACGTCGACCACTCTGCACGTATTTGTCACTCTACCACTGTAGCCGGTGTTGCTAACACTTGGGGTTACGGTGCGCAAACTAACTCTTTCAACGATATCCAGAATGCAAATGCAATCTTCTTCATCGGGTCAAACCCTGCTGAAGCGCATCCTGTTGCAATGCAGCATATCTTGATCGCTAAAGAGAAAAACAACGCTAAGATTATCGTGGTTGATCCACGTTTCTCTCGTACTGCAGCTCATGCAGATCTTCACTGTGGCCTACGTCCAGGTACAGATATTCCATTTATCTACGGTATGCTATGGCACATCTTCGAAAACGGTTGGGAAGATAAAACATTTATCGAACAACGTGTATTCGAAATGGATACTATCCGTGAGGAAGTGAAGAAGTTCCCACCGAAAGAAGTCGCTAACATTACAGGTTGTAGCGAAGAAGAAGTTTACCAAGCGGCTAAGTTAATGGCGGAAAACCGTCCAGGTACTGTTGTTTGGTGTATGGGTGGTACTCAGCATCACGTCGGTAACGCGAACACTCGTGCGTACTGTATCCTTCAACTAGCCCTTGGTAACATGGGTGTGTCTGGTGGCGGTACTAACATTTTCCGTGGTCACGACAACGTACAGGGTGCGACAGACTTAGGTCTACTATTCGATACGCTACCAGGCTACTACGGTCTTAAGACCGGCTCTTGGAAGCACTGGTGTAACGTTTGGGACTTGGACTACGATTGGGTTAAAGCGCGTTTCGACCAAAACTCATACCTAGGCCGTATTCCAATGAACACCCCTGGTATTCCTTGTTCACGTTGGCACGATGGTGTTTTAGAAACACCTGAGAAATTAGCGCAGAAAGACCGTGTTCGCATGGCATTCTTCTGGGGCCAATCAGTTAACACTGAAACTCGTCAGAACGATGTTCGTGATGCACTAGACAAGATGGACACTGTAGTTGTTGTGGATCCTTTCCCAACAATGGCGGGTGTTATGCACCGTCGTAAGAATGGTGTTTACCTTCTACCAGCTGCAACTCAGTTCGAAACTCAAGGCTCTGTGTCTAACTCAGGTCGTAGCCAGCAGTGGCGCGAGCAGGTTATTCAGCCTTTATTCGAATCTAAGACTGACCTTGAGATCATGTACCGTCTATCTCAAAAGCTTGGTTTTGCAGACGAATATACTAAGCGTATCGCTAAAGATGCCAACGACGTTCTCGTTATCGAAGACGTGACTCGCGAAATCAACCGCGGTATGTGGACAATTGGTATGTCAGGTCAAAGCCCTGAGCGTATCAAGCAGCACACCATGAACTGGGGCACATTCAGCAACAAGACACTTGAAGCTGCAGGCGGTCCTGCTAAAGGTGATACCTACGGTCTACCTTGGCCATGTTGGGGTACACCAGAACAGAAGCATCCTGGTACTCAGATCCTTTATAACACAAACAAACACGTACTTGAGGGTGGCGGTAACTTCCGTGCTCGTTACGGTGTTGAGTATAAAGGTAAGAACCTGCTTGCTGAAGGCAGCTACTCTAAAGGCGCTGAAATCCAAGACGGTTACCCTGAGTTCACCGCTGACATGCTTAAGCAATTGGGCTGGTGGGATGACCTAACAGCAGCTGAAAAAGCGGAAGCTGAAGGTAAGAACTGGAAGACCGATATCTCTGGTGGTATCCAACGTGTGGCTATGAAGCACGGTTGTATCCCATTCGGTAACGCTAAGGCACGTTGTATTGTTTGGACATTCCCAGACGAAGTACCTGTTCACCGTGAACCGCTATACACGCCACGTCGTGATCTTGTGTCTAAGTACCCAACTTACGCAGACATGCAAGTACACCGTCTACCAACGTTGTACAAGACTATTCAAGACAATGACAACACAGATAAGTACCCATTAGGTTTGACTTCTGGTCGTCTAGTTGAGTACGAAGGTGGTGGTGAAGAATCGCGTTCAAACCCTTGGCTTGCTGAGCTTCAACAAGAGATGTTTGTTGAAATCAACCCTGCTGATGCGGCTGATCGTGGTATTCGTGACGGCGACACTGTATGGCTAGAAGGTGCTGAAGGTGGTCGTATTAAGATCAAGGCAATGGTCACTCCACGCGTTAAGCCTGGTGTAACTTGGATGCCTTACCACTTCGCGGGTGAAATGCACGGCGAAAGCTTAGCACCTAACTACCCAGAAGGTACTGTTCCTTATGTTATCGGTGAATCAGCTAACACTGCATTGACTTATGGTTATGACCCTGTGACTCAGATGCAGGAAACCAAAGCATCGCTATGTCAGATCACTAAAGCCTAAGTGCAGAATTAGCTAGGAGAATTGCCAGAATGGCTACAATGAAATTTTTATGTGATACCAAGCGCTGCATCGAGTGTAACGGTTGTGTCACAGCATGTAAGAACGAAAACGACTCTGCTCTAGAGTGGGGAATTCAACGTCGTCGCGTAGTGACTATCAATGATGGTGAGAAAGGCGAAGCGTCTATCTCAGTAGCTTGTATGCACTGTAGCGATGCACCTTGTATGGCAGTTTGCCCAGCAAACTGTTTCTACAAGACAGAAGATGGCATCGTGCTTCACGACAAAGATACTTGTATCGGTTGTGGTTACTGTCTATATGCTTGCCCATTTGGCGCGCCACAGTTCCCTAAATCAGGTGCGTTCGGTGCTCGCGGTAAGATGGATAAGTGTACTTTCTGTGCAGGCGGCCCAGAAGAGAACTTCTCTGATGCAGAGCGTCAGAAGTACGGTGCAAACCGTATTGCTGAAGGTAAGCTACCTATGTGTGCTGAGTTGTGTGCAACTAAGTCACTACTAGCGGGTGATGCAGAGGTTATCTCTAATATCTTCCGTGAGCGTGTTGCATACCGTGGTTCTAAAAACGCAGTTTGGGGTTAATCAACTTAGGTTGACTAACTTCTAACGTACCCTGAGTGGCTCATTTGCTTGAGTCACTCAGTGGTAAAAGAGGACGTATTATGAACAAATGGTTAAAACACATAGGCGTGGCAATTGCACTGTTATTTAGTGTGTCTGTATTTGCCCACGATGCCCCTAAAGTGGGTGACACTAATGAAGTGAGTAATGGCCAGATCTGGGCTCAGCTAAAAGCTGGCGAAGACGGCTACACGACTTCAAAGAGTGAGTTCCATGGTCAAGCGATCAACACGTATGATCTACGTGTACTTGATTTGCGTAGTGATATTCTTGCTCCAGCGATGATGACAGCTCTTTTCGGCATGATCATCATTTTTGTACTGTTTATCAAAGTGAACGGCATCTCTAAGCTTCACGGTGGATTTTCAGGCAAGCTGGTATATCGCTGGTCTAAGTTTGATGTATCGATTCACTGGCTAGGGGCTATTCCTTGTCTGTTATTAATCCTGACGGGCTTAACGCTGCTTGCTGGACGTTTCTTCTTCCAGCCGTACATAGGCGAAGGCTTCTGGGCTGGTTTAGTTAACGCTGCGAAGCAGATCCACGACATCATGGCGATCCCGTTCATGATTGGTTGGGCGCTAATGACAGTGCTTTGGGCTAAGAACCAGCTACCAAAGATGTATGACCTCAAGTGGATGATGGTTGTTGGTGGTTACATCAACTTCGGTCCATTCAAAGGTAAGCACCCAGATGCAGGTTTTGCAAACGCTGGTGAGAAGCTATGGTTCTGGACTTTCGCTGCTTTCGGTCTAGTTATTTCAGCATCGGGTATGCTGCTGCTATTCCCGAACTTGTTTGAGCCAAGCCGCACGCTAAGCCTAGTGGCGCTAGTTCTTCACTCAGTGAGTGCTATCATCATTACTGCTTTCTCAATCGTGCATATCTTCATGGCAACGATTATGTCTGAAGGTGGTATGGAGTGTATGGTTTCTGGTTACTGTGATGAAACATGGGCAAGCCAGCACCATAACCTTTGGTTTGATGAGATCAAAGAGAACGGTACCCTTAAGTACAAAGATTAATGCTAACTGCATTATCGCCTAAAAAATGCCTCGACTAAGTCGGGGCATTTTTTTGCTTAAAACTTTATAGTAATCAATATACCAAGCAATATCGCAAGTTGAGTATGCGACTACTTGCAAAGCTCTCCTGTACTGAAGATAGCTGACCTAAATGCTCCGCTATTCTGAATCGTTTTTGGCTGCCTACTTCTGCATTAAATAGCTTTATCAAGTATGTGATTAGCGGGTTAACAGCGCAGTTGTCACGGCATTGCCCAGAGCGATTTCCATGCTCTGTAGCCCGTATTATTTTCACTTAAGTTAAACGCTGTTAAGAGTTTGCACCGTTCAGCTTTTACTTACTTTAGTTAAGTCTTATTTTGTCACCAAAAAACAACAAACCTACACCATAAAGTAGCTATATTCGCTTTTATTACTCGATAATGGCGGTTTAGTGGAAACAGGTGTTAATACTTGGTGTTAATGATCTAAACTTGTATAAGTTACTGACTATTGGTTTATTTTTGTTGTTTTTATTTGTGTTTAAGGCGGAATTATTTGGGGTTGAGCGTTAGTTTGTCTTTTAAAATATGCTTTAGTTAACGTTTTTATTCTGATTTCTTTAAAATTGGATGTTTTATCAGATTTGTATCAACTTTTTGGCATTTGAAATTCTTTATATTACGGCGGCTATATTGGGGGTAGCTCTAATAAATATACACTTTTTACAATGTTAAGTGCTTGATTAACAGGCGGTTAACCTGCGTTGCAAGTCGTAGCGTTATTGGATCTATCTTAAGTGTTTATAAACGAAACTATTCCTTCCTACTAGGAGTGAAAATGAAGAAGCAACAGCCTGATCTGAACCGCAGATCTTTGCTGAAAGCACTGACTATCGGTGGCACCGCAAGTGTCGCTATCGCCGCTACTGGCGTAAGTGTTGCTCAAGCAAGTGAAAGTAAAGTTAGCACAAATAATGACAACGGCTATCATGAAACTGCACATATCCGCAGTTATTACAATAGCTTACGCGGCTAGTCTAGGAGAAGTAAAGCGATGAAGTTAACTCGCAAATCTAACGCGGCACCTACTGTAGAGAAAAAGACTCTAGGTATTAGCCGTCGTCAGTTTATGAAGCAAGCCGGTATCACTTCTGGTGGTATTGCAGCAGCTTCTTTATTGGGCACAGGCATGATGCGTAAAGCTGAAGCCAAGGTTCAAACTGTTGCGCACGATGCACCAACAGAAATCAAGCGTACAGTATGTAGTGCTTGTGCGGTAGGTTGTGGTTTATACGCTGAAGTTCAAAATGGTGTCTGGACAGGTCAAGAGCCTGCATTCGACCATCCATTCAACTCTGGCGGTCACTGTGCTAAAGGCGCGAGCCTGCGTTACCACACGCATTCTTATAAGCGTGTTAAGTACCCAATGAAGCTTGAAGGCGGTAAGTGGAAGAAGCTTTCATGGGAGCAGGCTGTATCTGAAATCGGTGACAAGATGCTTGAGATCAATCAAACATCAGGTCCAGACTCAGTTTACTTCATGGGTAGTGCTAAGTTCTCAAACGAAGGTGCATACATGTACCGTAAGTTTGCGGCTATGTGGGGTACAAACAACGTTGACCATTCAGCGCGTATCTGTCACTCAACTACTGTTGCTGGTGTTGCGAACACTTGGGGTTATGGTGCACAAACCAACTCTTTCAACGATATTCGTAACGCAAAAAATATCTTCCTGATTGGGGCAAACCCAGCAGAGGCGCATCCTGTTGCGATGCAGCACATTCTTATCGCTAAAGAGCGCGGTGCGACTATTACTGTTGCTGATCCACGTTTCTCTCGCACTATGGCTCACGCCGATATTCACCTACCATTACGTCCTGGTACCGATATTCCTTTGGTTTACGGTCTAATGTGGCACATTTTCGAAAATGGTTGGGAAGATAAAGAATTCATCCGTACACGTGCTTATGGCATGGACAAGATCCGTGAAGAAGCTGCACGTTGGACTCCTGAAGAAGTTGAAAACGTCACTGGCGTATCTCGCGATGCAGTTTATGCAGCTGCGAAGCAAATGGCGACTAACCGTCCAGGTACTGTAATTTGGTGTATGGGTGGTACTCAGCATCACGTTGGTAACGCTAACACGCGTATGTACTCTATCCTGCAGCTAGTGCTAGGTAACATGGGTGTGTCTGGTGGTGGTACTAACATTTTCCGTGGCCATGACAACGTTCAAGGCGCAACGGACATGGGTCTGCTATTCGATAACTTACCAGGCTACTACGGCGTTGGTGAAGGCGCATGGCACCACTGGTCTCGCGTATGGGATCTACCATATGAATCAGTTAAAGCACGTTTCGACCAAAAGTCTTACTTAGGTCGTAGCCCAATGACAACACCAGGTATGCCATGTTCTCGCTGGCAAGATGGTGTGTTAGAAGCGAAAGACAAACTTGCTCAAAAAGATAACCTACGTCTAGCATTCTTCTGGGGTCAGTCAATCAACACTGAAACTCGTCAGATGGAAGTACGTGATGCATTGGACAAGTTAGAAACAGTCGTAGTTGTTGACCCGTATCCAACAATGGCGGGTGTTATGCACCGTCGTAAAGATGGCGTTTACTTGCTACCTGCTGCGACTCAGTTTGAGTGTGAGGGTTCAGTAAACAACTCTGGCCGTAGTGCACAGTGGCGTCAACAGGTTGTTGAGCCAATGTTCGAGTCTAAGAATGACCTAGAAATCATGTACCGCTTAGCGAAGCATGTAGGTATTGCTGACACATGGACCAAGCATATCAAGGTTAATGGCAACATGCCTGATCCTGATGACATCATGCGTGAATACGCTAAAGGTATGCGTTCAATCGGTTACACAGGTTGGAGCCCAGAGCGTATCCGTGCTCACACCATGAACTGGGGTGATTTCTCTTCAGAAACACTAGAAGCACCAGGTGGCGTGAATAAGGGGGAAACTTACGGTCTACCTTGGCCATGTTGGGGTACTCCAGAGCAGAAGCATCCAGGTTCACAGATTCTATACCGCACAGGTATGAACGTTAACCAAGGTGGTGGTAACTTCCGTGCTCGTTTCGGTGTTGAGCATGAAGGCGTTAGCATTCTAGCTGAAGATTCAGCTTCTGTTGGTGCTGATATCCAAGATGGTTACCCACAATTCGATGACAAGATGTTGAAGCAACTTGGCTGGTGGGATGAGCTAACAGCTGAAGAGAAAGCACTAGCTGAAAACCGTACTTGGTCTACTGACTTAGGCGGCGGTATCGTACGTGTTGCGCTAGCACACAACATGGTGCCATACGGTAACGCTAAAGCACGTTGTCGCGTTTGGACTTTCCCAGACGAAGTGCCTGTTCACCGTGAGCCAATCTACACTTCACGTCGTGATCTAATTGAGAAGTACCCAACTCATAACGACATGCAAGTACACCGTCTACCAACGTTATTCAAGACGTTGCAAGACAAAGTGATCTCTGACGATCTAGATAAGAAGTACCCACTAATCGTAACTTCTGGCCGTTTGGTTGAGTACGAAGGTGGTGGTGAAGAATCGCGTTCTTGCCCATGGCTTGCTGAGCTTCAGCAAGAGATGTTCATCGAAATTAACCCAGCAGACGCTGCTGATCGCGGTCTACGTGACGGTGATGACGTTTGGGTTGAAGGCGCTGAAGGTGGTCGTATCCTAATTAAGGCGATGGTAACTCCACGCGTTAAGCCAGGTGTGACTTGGATGCCTTATCACTTTGCGGGTGTTATGCATGGTGAAGATCTGCAATACCCAGAATCGGGTGGCATTAGCACTAAACCTTACATTGTTGGTGAGTCAGCAAACACGGTAATGACTTATGGTTATGACCCTGTGACTCAGATGCAGGAAACTAAAGCATCACTTTGTCAGATTGCTAAAGCATAATTGCAGTATTCGCTAGGAGAATTGCCAGAATGGCTACAATGAAATTTTTATGTGATACCAAGCGCTGCATCGAGTGTAACGGTTGTGTCACAGCTTGTAAGAACGAAAACGACTCTGCTCTAGAGTGGGGAATTCAACGTCGTCGCGTAGTGACTATCAATGATGGTGAGAAAGGCGAAGCGTCTATCTCAGTAGCATGTATGCACTGTAGCGATGCACCTTGTATGGCAGTTTGCCCAGCAAACTGTTTCTACAAGACAGAAGATGGCATCGTACTTCACGACAAAGATACTTGTATCGGTTGTGGTTACTGCCTATACGCTTGCCCATTCGGCGCACCTCAGTTCCCTAAAAAGGGTGCGTTTGGTGCTCGTGGCGTTATGGACAAGTGTACTTTCTGTGCAGGCGGCCCAGAAGAGAACTTCTCTGATGCAGAGCGTCAGAAGTACGGTGCAAACCGTATTGCTGAAGGTAAGCTACCTATGTGTGCTGAGTTGTGTGCAACTAAGTCACTACTAGCGGGTGACGCAGAAGTTGTTTCTGCAATCTTCCGTGAGCGTGTTGCATACCGTGGTTCTAACAAAAATGTTTGGGGCTAAGCCTTAGACATTGAGTTAGTCCATAATCGCTGCAAGCTGTCTACCTTAGGTGGCTTGCAGCAATCAGGAGTTGATATGAACAAATGGTTCAAACACATAGGCGTGGCAATTGCACTGTTCTTCAGTGTATCTGTATTTGCCCATGCTACTGACAAAGTGGGTGACACGATTGAAGTTAATAACGGCCAAGTCTGGGCTCAGCTAAAGGCTGGCGAAGAGGGACGTACAACTTCAACAAGTGAGTTCCACGGTCAAGCGATTAACACGTATGACCTACGTGTTCTTGACTTGCGTAGTGATATTCTTGCTCCAGCGATGATGGCAGCCCTTTTTGGCATGATTATCATCTTTGTACTGTTTATCAAAGTGAACGGCATCTCTAAGCTTCATGGCGGTTTCTCTGGTAAGCTGGTATATCGCTGGTCTAAGTTTGATGTATCGATTCACTGGCTAGGTGCGATTCCTTGCCTACTATTGATTCTGACAGGCTTAACCCTGCTTGCAGGACGTTTCTTCTTCCAGCCGTACATAGGTGAAGGCTTCTGGGCTGGCCTAGTTAACGGTGCGAAGCAGATCCACGACATCATGGCAATTCCGTTCATGATTGGTTGGGCGCTAATGACAGTGCTTTGGGCTAAGAACCAGCTACCAAAGATGTACGACCTTAAGTGGATGATGGTTGTTGGTGGTTACATCAACTTCGGCCCATTCAAAGGTAAGCACCCAGATGCAGGTTTTGCTAACGCTGGTGAGAAGCTATGGTTCTGGACTTTCGCAGCTTTTGGTCTAGTTGTTTCGGCATCAGGTATGCTGCTGCTATTCCCGAACTTGTTCGAGCCTAGCCGTACACTAAGCCTAGTGGCACTAATTCTTCACTCTGTTGCAGCTATCATCATCACTGCTTTCTCAATCGTACATATCTTCATGGCAACGATTATGTCTGAAGGTGGTATGGAGTGTATGGTTTCTGGTTACTGTGATGAAACATGGGCAAGCCAGCACCATAACCTTTGGTTCGATGAGATCAAAGAGAACGGTACCCTTAAGTATAAAGAGTAATCCTCTCTACACTTAAACCCTAAGCACCTCAGCTATTCGTAGTTGGGGTGTTTTTATATCTGGAGTCGCTTGTATGTTTTATGCGCAATCGCTAAAGTATGACCCGCTTAACAAAAAAACCTACATTTCATTGATAGGAAACGCTAAGTTATAACCTAATCACGTTTTGTGCTTATTTAAAGTGCTAATTTTGCTCTCCGCTAGTGCATTCCAATTTTCCGATTCTTTTGTAATTAGCATTCTTCTTATAGGAATTTTTATGTCTTCAATTATTTTGCCTGAAATTGCTCAACCATATAACGCCAATATCACCACACCGAACTGGATGATTAGCGGTATGGAAAAGGTGATGCAATTTTATGTAGACCGCAATTTAAGACTGGACACGGTTTCGGCTGAGATGATGCCAAATCCAATTGAAGGCAAGAAGTACATGTTGTATGCGCATGTTCCCTTCTGTCATACCCTATGCTCATTCTGTACTTTCCACCGTTTCCTCTTTAAAGAGGATAAAGCGCGCGCTTATTTCATCTCTCTGCGTAAAGAGATGGAGATGGTTAAGGCCTTAGGTTATGACTTTGAGTCTATGTATATCGGTGGTGGCACTACAACCGTATTGGAAGATGAGCTTGCCCGCACTATCGAGCACGCTAAGAAGCTGTTCCCGAGCATTAAAGAGGTGTCGTGCGAGTCAGACCCTCAGCACTTAGATAGCCCAGGATTTAAGCAACTAGAAGGCTTAGTGGATCGTATGTCTATCGGCGTGCAGAGCTTTAACGATGACATTCTGACCATGACAGATCGCATTGAGAAGTTCGGCTCAGGACAGCAGACTTTCGATAAGATCATGGCGGCTAAAGAGCTGTTCCCGATCATCAACGTTGACCTTATTTTTGGCTTCCGTGGTCAGACTGATGAAGTGATCCAGCACGATTTGGATATGGCTTCTAAGCTTGATCCACGCCAAATCACTACCTATCCGTTGATGATCACTCACCAGACTCGTAAGAGCGTAAAGGGTAAGCTGGCTGCACCACATGGCGATATGACGCGTCAGTACCGCCAAATCCTAAACAGTTTGAATGGGCAGTATAACCAGCTATCTGCATGGGCATTTGGTAAGGCGAACAACGAAGGCTTCGATGAATACGTTATCGATTATGACGAGTATTTAGGGGTGGGTTCTGGCTCGTTTAGCTTCCTAAATGACACTCTGTATGTGAATACCTTCTCACTACGTAAGTACCAGGAGCGCATTGCAAATGGTCAGATGGGTGTCGATCAGCAGAAGAATTATGGTCGTAAGGAAGTGATGCAGTATCGCTTCTTACTGGGCATGTTCTCAGGTCGCCTGTCGCGCAAGTATTTCCGAGATACCTTCGGTGTGAACCTCGATACCGCCTTGTTTAAAGAGATGACATCGATGAAAGCCATAGGCGCCATCAAGAATGACCCAACCGATCCTGACAAGCTGATCGTCACCGATAACGGTAAGATGATGGGACTATTGATGATGAAAGAGTTCTATTCGGGTATGGATAACGTTCGTGCTCAGCTACGTAAGCCACTTAAAGCTTGCGATATGTAATATTAACAAGGAGAGGGAGCTTATAGCTCCCTCTTTGCTTTATAAAGCCTTTCTGTAAGCCTGTTTCTTATTTCCTGCCGTTAATCTACCTGTATCAAAGCCGTCTCAACAACCGTGAGAATAAAAAACGACATACAACGAAATCATCCGCTTAAACCTATGCTCTAGTTATAGCTTGGAAGACGCAGGTAAATCTCATACTATCAATCTACTTGTCTTTCTTTTTGAGCAGATATGGCGAATATATTACTGGTAGCAAACCTCAATTGTGATCGTATTTTTTTGCTTAACCACCCTATTAAAACTGGCGGCCGATTTCATTATAAAGATGGTGGTCAGCGCTTAGGAGGTGGTGGCGCCAATACAGGCATTGGTCTCGTCTGGGCTGGGCATCAGGTATCTTTAGTCACTGAGGTTGGCCGCGATGATATAGGAGACTGGTTAATCGCCGAGGCTAGCACTCAAGGGGTTAACTGCAGCCTGATCCAACGCCGTGCAGGCAACACCTGTGAGATGTTGTTGATGATGACGCCGGACGGTGAGCGAACCATCATTAGACCCGAGCGCCCCAAGTTCGAATTGCCATTACCACCAAACTGGCAAGATGTGGATGCTCTCTATATTAATTCTTCAACCGAAGGCGCGGCGAGTTGGTCTAAGACCGCTATGGTTCACTGCTTGGTGGTGGCACAGTTAGCCAAGGATGAGCGAGCGCGTCCCTGCCATGTGCTTATCGCATCTTTGAGTGATATGCAGGGCCGATGTGAAGGAGACCGTTGGACGTTTGCTAAAACCATAGCTGGCGATAACCTTAGGTACTTCGTGGTTACTGACGGTGAGAAGGGCGCGATGCTATACAGCGATGCTGGATGTGAGCATGTTGCGGCTGTGCCTAGCCAAGTCGTTGACACCACGGGAGCTGGTGACGCATATGCAGCAGGGCTGATCCATGGCTTAGTGAGTCAAAAAGATATTATCGAGTCTATGCATGAGGCGGCTGTTTGGTCAGGGTTTGCGGTGTCTTGTGATAGCTCGATTCCAGGAAAAGCCCTCAAAAGCTATTTAGCCCCAGAGTAGGCTTTGTCATGGCAACGTCATCTTTGTGACACACTAGTTTCATCTACGCGACTTAGGATATCAGTCAGATAATCTCTGAATGTAGAACTTCCATTCCTAAGTAGTACTCTTCGCCTCGCCTCTCCAGCGGGGCTTTTTTATTTGATGCATTTAAATTGCGACAATCCGCTAAAAGTCGGTGCGACCTGCAAAGTTTTTCGTTATTATTCACAAAAAATTAACAAGTTTTTTGTGTGCAGCTCCGCAATGGTTAGTTGATGTGACTGAGGCTAAGTATGGGTAATAGAGTTTGGAACGGTAAAAGGCGCTTTATATGGATTCTTTCTCTATTGCTACTAATGGCTTTTGCGGTGACAAGTGGTATCAGTTATCAAGTTGCCCATGACTCTTTAAGTGAGCAGATTGAAGAAAATAATTTGCCACTGACAAGCGATAATATTTACTCGGAAATTCAGCAAGATCTGCTTAGACCGATTTTTATCTCCTCATTAATGGCGCAGGATACCTTTGTCAGGGACTGGACTATTAATCATGAACAGACTCCAGAGAAGCTGATCCGTTATCTCAAGGAGATCCAAGACAAATACGCCACTGTTACCAGCTTTTTTGTCTCCGAAGCCTCACGTAAGTATTACCACTCTACCGGTGTCTTAAAGCAAATAGAAGATATTGACCCCGATGATGCCTGGTATTTTCGTGTCCGTTCTCTGCCCAAGCATGAGCACTATGAGGTGAATATCGATCCCGATACCGCAGATCAAAATCGCACCGTTATTTACGTTAACTACAAGGTGTATGATTTCGATGGCAACTTTATTGGTGTGACAGGGGTTGGTCTGGCGGTCGAAAGCGTTAAGCGTCTGATAGAGCTTTATCAGGCTCGATATAACCGCAGTGTCTATTTTAGCGATAGGCAAGGCAATATTACCTTACACAGTAAGCAATATAGTGGCGGGGCTAGCTTGCAGCTCAGCCCAGGCCTCGAAAACCTCGCAACCCGAATTCTTACCAGTCCAAGCGCTTCGTTCTCCTATCAAAAGGCAGGGGAAACAGTCTATTTAAATAGTCGCTTAGTGTCAGAGTTCAAATGGTACTTAATTGTTGAACAGCAGGAAGCGAGAGCAGAACAAAAGTTACTGACGACCTTCTGGGCCAATATCGCCTTAAGTCTATTTATCACCCTTGGGATTTTATTTATCGCCAATATGACGCTAGGTAAATATCAACGCAAATTAGAGTTAATGGCTTCAACGGATAAGCTGACGGGAGTGGCGAATAGACAAGCCTTTGAGGAGTATTTTGCTCGGTCGTTGGCTCAATCTGTATTAGAAAGTACACCAATGTCGGTGTTGCTGCTCGATATAGACCATTTTAAGAGGGTCAATGACTCCCACGGCCATAATATCGGTGATTTAGTTATCCAAACCCTAAGTCAGCAACTTAAAGCTCTGTTAAGAAGCGATGATCTCTTGTGTCGTTGGGGCGGCGAAGAGTTTTTAATCTTACTACCTGGGTGTGGCTTAAGTCAGGCTAGTGAGATTGCACAGAAGCTTAGAAAACAGGTTGAGGAGCGACAGCTGACCGTAAATGGCTGCGAGATCAGTGTCACCATAAGCTGCGGTGTGGCTGAGTGCCGAACATCGGAAAAGGTCGAAGAGCTGATAAATCGTGTCGATATCGCGCTCTATCAAGCAAAAGAGCAGGGGCGTAACCGGGTCGTTCTTTCCTATTAGCCCGTTAATTGTGGCGTAGACTCGAAGACTTGAGCTAGGGGAGTTTTTTCTTGGCGATGATGTTAGGATAGTTTTGGGTTTTCAACAGAGTAGGTATTGATGGCACCTCAAACACTGGTCGAACAGATCTCAGGCCTATACCACGGCGAAGTGATAGTGGATCTCGCGGGCGTAACCTCAGGGATTAATCATAAGCTTAGGGCTAATGAACTGAAAATCGGTATCCAAGCCGTTGTCGGAGATGCGCAAGCCGATCCTAAGCATCATGGCGGGCTAGATCGAGTGTTACATCATTTCCCACGGGAGCATTATGGCCAATATCGCCGCTGGGATTTAATGAGTCGTTTTAAAGATGCTCCTGCTATGGGGGAAAACATCAGTACTGTAGGACTAGATGAGACTCAGGTAAATATTGGCGATATCATCAAAATCGGTGAGGTGGAGCTGCAGGTAACCCAGCCGCGTTCGCCCTGCTTTAAACTCAATCTGCAGTTCGGTCATGATGACTTTGCCTTAGCTATGCAGCAAAGTGGCCGCTGCGGTTGGTTTTACCGAGTGCTAAAGTCTGGCACCATCTATGAGACTGACACCGTCCAGCTGCTTAAGCGCCTGAACGATATCAGTATCGCAGAGGCGATGCATATCTATTTCTTACCTGAATTTAATGCCGAGCAATACCAGCGTCTAGCCGATTGCGAAGGGCTAGCGGCGGCTTGGGTGAACAGCCTTAAGCGTCGCATTGAAAATAGGGTCATCGAAGACTGGCAGATGCGTTTGTATGGCCCAAAAAAATAACGGATTAGAGCAATTTCAAGGAGCGGAATGTATGACTAGAGATGAAAAGAATATGGGAGTATTGGTACACCTAGCGAGCTTTTCTGGTTACCTTATCCCATTCGGCAGTATTTTAGGCCCACTTATCGTTTGGCTAATGAAGCGCGATGAGTATGCATTTGTAGAAAGCTGTGGCCGAAACTGCCTGAATTTCAAAATCAGTATCATTATCTACTTTATTATCAGTGGAATATTAATGTTCGTTGGCGTGGGCTTTATTCTGTTCGGGCTGTTAGCTATCTTCGATATCATAGTGACCATTGTCGCTGCGATTAAGGCAAGTGACGGCGAGAGTTATAAATACCCATTAACGATAAACTTCATTAAGCCGAGAGTTTATTAATCTTTACCTAGATAATAATACCAATCAGTATAAGCCTTAAACAAAAATGCCTATTGGAAAGACCCGATAGGCATTTTTGTTTCCAGCCCTACGCCACCTTCTTCAGAAGGTGGCTCTACTTGGACTGGTTATACGCGCAATTACATATTGGGGTAGTTTGGTCCACCGCCGCCCTCAGGCGTTACCCAAGTGATATTCTGACTCGGGTCTTTAATATCACAGGTCTTACAGTGAATGCAGTTTTGGCCGTTAATGACAAACTTCTTCTCGCCGGCTTCCTCGACAATCTCATACACACCAGCAGGGCAGTAGCGCTGGGCGGGTTCATCATATTTCACTAGGTTTACCTCAATAGGGATGCGTGCATCTTTGAGGCGCAAGTGACATAGCTGATCTTCTTCATGGAAGGTGTTAGATAGATACACCGAAGAGAGCTTATCGAAGCTCAGCTTACCATCTGGCTTAGGGTAATCAATCTTGCTGTAAGCGCTCGATTCGGCCATCTGTGCATAGTCAGGCTTCTCGTCCCTAAGCGTGATAGGCAGCTTACCGTTAAACCAATTTTGATCGATATAGTTAAATGCACCACCTAGATAGGTGCCAAATTTGTGCATGGCAGGGCCGAAGTTGCGTGATGCATACAACTCCTCTTTGAGCCAGCTTTCATCGAATCTGTCTTGTAAGCAGTCCAGATCTTTACCCGGTTCGACACCAGCCATCATAGCTTGTGCTAGAGTCTCTGCTGCTAGCATGCCGCTCTTCATCGCTGTATGTGTGCCCTTGATCTTGGCAAAGTTAAGCGTGCCCGCATCGCAGCCGATAATCATACCGCCAGGGAAAGTGAGCTTTGGTAATGAATTGAGACCGCCTTTAGTGATGGCTCTTGCACCGTAAGCGATACGCTCACCGCCAGTGAGCGTCTTAGCGATAACGGGGTGCGTCTTATAGCGCTGGAACTCGTCAAATGGGCTCAGATGTGGGTTCTTATAGTTAAGATCAACAATGAGCCCCACTGCGATTTGATTGTTTTCTAGGTGATACATGAAGCCACCGCCTGAGGCTCCCTCGGTGAGTGGCCAACCGCCAGTGTGAACCACCTTACCAAGTTCATGTTGCTCACTGGGTACCGTCCAGATCTCTTTAAACCCTAGGCCGTAATGCTGCGCTGTTTTACCGTTATCGAGATGATATTTCTCAATAAGCTGTTTACCTAGGTGACCACGGCAACCTTCACCAAATACGGTATATTTGGCGTGTAGCTCCATGCCTGGCTCATAGCCATCTTTGGGCTGGCCGTCTTCGCCAACGCCCATGTCACCAATTTGAATGCCTTTGACACTGCCGTCTTCGTTAAACAGCAGTTCACTTGCAGGGAAACCAGGAAATACTTCGACACCTAACTCTTCGGCGCGCTCGGCGAGCCAGCGACAAAGGTTACCAACACTGATGATATAGTTGCCTTCGTTGTGCATGGTTTTAGGAATAAGTGCATTAGGTATCGCGCGCGCAGCAGTTGCGGAGCTGAGCATATGCATCTCATCGTGAGTCACGGCTGTGAGCAGGGGAGCATTCTTATCGCGCCAGTCATCAAAAAGTTCATCCAGCACCTTAGGTTCGAATACTGCACCAGACAAGATGTGTGCACCAACTTCGGAGCCTTTTTCAACGACGCAGACCGTGAGTTCCTGGCCAGTGTCTTGAGATATTTGCATTAAACGACATGCAGTAGCTAATCCAGAGGGCCCCGCGCCCACGATTACTACATCGAATTCCATCGATTCGCGTTCCATCAGATCACCTTTCCTTTTTATTCCCCCGATGACAATAGTGCCAATTGAATCAAGCAGACTATAAACGGGTGTTTTAATGTTATTGGTTCACCTTACCTTAAAATTGGATAAGGGCACAGCGTTTCCAAGCTTATGCTGCAGATATTTTAAGCATTTTTTGCCGTGATAACTGTCACAAAAACTTTATATGTGTCGATTTTTGACGGCAAATGTGGGGTTTTGGGTATGGTTTGTCACAAAAATACGCCTATAATCAAGGTTGACGGTTCTCCGAGCTTCTTACCCTACGTCGAGACAGATACGGGTTTTTAGCCGTGGCAATAACGCCACCGGGGTGAGAAAAGAAATGATCTCACCTCCCCTTACTTGGAAAGGTGATCATGTCCCAACTACAAGACAACTTTGGTCGACGGTTTCATTATCTGCGTATGTCAGTCACTGACGTATGTAATTTTAAGTGTACGTATTGTCTCCCCGATGGCTACCGCCCAGATGGCAAGCCTAAATTCCTCGATCTCAACGAAATCGAGCATTTGGTTTCGGCCTTCTCACAGGTCGGCACACAGAAGATCCGGATCACCGGTGGTGAGCCTTCACTGCGTAAAGATTTCACCGACATTATTCGTATCGTTAATGACAACGATAAGATCAAAACCATTGCGACGACGACCAACGGTTATCGTTTAGCTAAGCATGCTCAAGAGTGGTATGACGCAGGGTTAAGACGTATCAATATCTCGGTCGATAGTTTGGACCCTAAGATGTTCTACCAGATCACTGGTGAGAATAAGTTTGATGACGTGATGCGCGGCGTCGATGCCGCCCTAGAGGCAGGATTTGAGCGCGTTAAAATTAACGCCGTACTGCTTAAAGGCCTCAACGATAAAGACTTACCGCGATTTCTACACTGGATAAAACATACGCCAATCGATCTACGTTTTATCGAGCTGATGGAAACTGGCTTAGGCCACGATTATTTCAAGGCCCACCATCTAGCGGGCAACGATATCAAGTTACAGCTAGAACAGGCGGGTTGGCAGTTCGATACGCCAGCGGTTGACGATGGCCCTGCGCAAAACTTCAGTCATCAAGACTATCAAGGCCGCATCGGGCTTATCATGCCCTATGCAAAGAACTTCTGTGCCAGTTGCAACCGCCTACGTGTATCGGCAAAAGGGAAGCTGCATCTCTGTTTGTTCACTGAAAATGGTGTCGATCTGCGTGACCTGCTACAAACACCGGATCAACAAGCTGAGTTGATTGAGCGCTTACATGGTCAGCTTGCACAGAAGAAGCAGACACACTTCTTACATGACGGCATCACAGGTGTGACACAGCACCTCGCTTCTATCGGCGGCTAGTTAAACTCTGATCTGACGCAACTAAGTTGCGTCAGAAGCTAGGTATAATTATCGCTATGACTCGAATAAATAAGAGACCATAATGGGACACTGCACTCAAAGCCAGTTTACGGCGCTAAACATTGCTGTTTTAACCTTATCTGATACCCGTGATTTTGATTCGGATACATCGGGAGCTTTTCTTGAAAGCGCGTTGCTAGAGGCTGGGCATAAGCTTGCCGACCGTCAGATTATCAAAGATGATAAATACCAGATCCGTTCGGTGCTATCCCAATGGATCGCCTCCGATGACGTGCAGGTGATCATTACCACTGGCGGTACAGGCTTTACCGATCGGGACAATACCCCAGAAGCGGTTAAGCCATTGTTCGATAGAGATATCGAGGGCTTTGGTGAGCTTTTCCGTCATATTACTTATACCGAGCTTGGCACATCGACGGTGCAGTCTCGTGCTCTAGGTGGCATAGCCAATAAAACGGCTATCTTCTGTCTTCCAGGTTCCACAGGTGCGTGTAAGACAGGCTGGAATAAGCTGATTAAAGAACAACTTGATGCAACACATCGTCCTTGTAACTTTGTGATGCACGTGAAAAAAATCACCGAATAGGTCTCATCTAGACCGATTCTACGGTACTGTTTTGCGGTGCTGTTTTTAGGTACCTTGACTCAAATTTATAAAAAGGCGTAAACCCAATGACCAATGCTTTTACCCATATCAATGCAGATGGTAATGCTCACATGGTAGATGTGACAGATAAGTCTGTTACCGAGCGTGAGGCGCGAGCCGAAGCCTATATTGAGATGGCGAGTGAAACTCTAGAGATGATCATGAGTGGCAGTCATCATAAAGGTGATGTATTCGCGACAGCCCGCATTGCGGGTATTCAAGCGGCGAAGAAGACTTCCGACCTTATCCCACTTTGTCACCCTCTAATGCTGACTAAGGTTGAAGTTGAGCTAGAGGCGCAACCAGAGCATAACCGTGTATGGATCCGCAGTCTTTGTAAGCTATCGGGTAAGACAGGCGTTGAGATGGAAGCTTTAACCGCAGCTTCAACGGCCGCACTGACTATCTACGATATGTGTAAAGCGGTACAAAAAGATATGGTGATTTCTCAGGTGCGTCTACTGGAGAAACGTGGCGGTAAGTCAGGGCATTTTAAGGTATAGAGACCAATATGATTAACGTATTATTTTTCGCACAAATTAGAGAACTGCTTGGCACCGCTAGCGTAAAAGTTGAAGCCGGTGAACACACCCAAACTGCCGAAGGCCTACGTGCTACTTTAGCTGCGACCGATGACAAGTGGGCCAAGGTCATGGCATCTGATAAGCTGCTGGTGGCGGTTAATCAAACCATCAGTCAGTGGGATACACCCATTGTTGATGGTGATGAAGTGGCATTTTTCCCACCAGTAACTGGAGGTTAAGATGATCCGCGTTCAAACTGCAGATTTCAGTGTACCCGATGAGTATCAGCTAATTAGTCAAGATAACAGCGATGGCGCGGTAGTGACTTTTGTCGGTAAGGTGCGTGATTTTAACGACGGTAGCGCAGTTACCGACTTAACGCTTGAACACTATCCTGGCATGACAGAAGCGGTGCTAAATCAGATTGAAGCAGAAGCGCGCGAGCGTTGGCCGCTAAACAAGGTGACTATCATTCACCGCGTTGGTGCCATGGCGCTTGGTGAGCAGATCGTATTTATTGGCGTGACTAGTGCCCACCGTAAAGCGGCTTTCGCTGCTTGCGAATTTTTGATCGATTTTCTTAAGACAAAAGCACCGTTTTGGAAGTTAGAAGCGGGTGATAAAGGCGCAAATTGGGTGGAAGCCCGCGATGCCGACGAACAAGCTGCAAAGATGTGGGATCAAAAGGCGTAACTTGACGCCTTTTAATGCCAGGAGAACCGCTCAATGAAGTTTAGAGTAATGGTGCTTGCTCTATTGCTACCGTTTTTAGCAATGAGCAAAGGTGTGCTAGCGGCGCAAGATGTGCCAGCTATTGCGGCGGCATCGAGTATTAAGTTTGCCCTCGATGATATCGCTAAGCAGTTTACCCAAGAGACAGGCCGCAAGGTGCGGATCTCCTATGGTTCCTCAGGCAATTTTGTTGCCCAGATAAAGCATGGTGCCCCGTTCGAATTATTTCTATCGGCCGATGAGCGCTATATCAAGCAGCTAAGTCAAGCTAAACAGACGCCCGATGACGGTGTTGTGTATGCAGTGGGGTTGCTCGCGATTGCCGCGCCCAAGTCATCGCCATTAACCTTAGATCCTGACTTAAATGGGGTTAAGCGGTTGATGGACTCGAAGCAGTTAAAACGCTTTGCCATCGCTAACCCCGAACACGCCCCCTACGGCGAACGTGCCGAAGAGGTGCTGAAGAAGCTAGGACTGTGGCAAGATATTCAGCCAAACTTAGTCTTTGGTGAAAACGTGTCACAGGCGGCGCAATTTGCCGTGAGCGGCGCCACTCAAGGTGGCTTGGTTGCCCTATCATTAGCGGTGGCCAAACCTTTCAAGGCGCGAGCCAATTATGTGGTGATCCCACAAGAGTACTATACGCCATTGAGTCAGCGCATGGTGCTAACCCTGAAGGCGGGCGAAACCGCCAAGCTGTTTTATACCTATCTGCAATCTGAGGCCGCTCAGAGTGTATTTGCCGATTACGGCTTTGCGAGAGCGATGAATTAATGGATTGGGAAGCGTTACTGCTATCGATTAAGCTCAGTAGTGTGACTGTGCTTATTTTGATCCCGCTGGCGATTTTAGCGGGGCGTTTTCTGGCTTATCGCCATTTTCGTGGTAAGTCTTGGGTAGAAGCCTTAGTCATGGTGCCTTTGGTGCTGCCACCAACCGTTATCGGCTACTATTTGCTGGTAGGGCTCGGCAGTGAATCTTGGCTAGGTCGTATGTTAGAGCAACTACTTGGTCACCAATTGGTTTTTCACTTCTCAGGGCTGGTGGTCGCGTCCATCTTAGTCAATATTCCCTTTGCGATTCAGCCAATTCAGCGCGCCTTTGAAGCGGTGCCTGAAGATGTGCGCGATGCGGCTGCCTGCTGTGGTATGAGCCGCCTTAAGGTGCTGTTTAAGATTGAACTGCCTATGGTGTGGCCTGGCGTATTAACCGCCATGGTGCTCTGTTTCTCCCATGTATTGGGAGAATTTGGCGTGGTGCTGATGATGGGCGGTAATATTGCCGGGGAAACCAAGACAATCGCCATCTCGATATACGACAGTGTGCAGGCATTTGATTTTGCCAGTGCAGGTAATATGTCGTTGGTACTGCTGTTGTTTGCGATTACCGTATTGGCGTTAACGACCAGTTTGTCGCGCCGTGTTGGAGGTCAGCATGTTGCAAAGCGTCGCTGATCTATATTGCTGCATTAAGCAGAGCAAGCATATCAAGCTTGATGCTGAATTCAGCTGCAAGGCGGGAGAAGTATTAGCCGTTGTTGGTCCCTCTGGCGGCGGCAAATCGACCCTGCTGCGGATGATCGCTGGTCTGACACAGCCTGAAAATGGCGTGATCCGCTATGGTGATAAGCCTTGGTTTGATCGCGAGCAGAACATACAGCTAAGTCCTCAGCAGCGTCATTTAGGTTACGTTCCACAGCATTTTGGTCTGTTTCCTAATTTAACCGCCCTCGAAAACGTGGTGGCGGCGCTGGATCATATCCCTAAGGCTGAACGAGAGACGCGGGCAAAAGACTGGCTTGAGCGGGTCAATCTTCATGGCCTGCCAGACCGGCTTCCAGCACACCTTTCTGGCGGTCAACGTCAACGGGTGGCGCTGGCTAGAGCCTTGGCGCGAGAACCTTCGGTACTCCTGCTTGATGAGCCTTTTTCGGCTGTCGACAGGGAGACTCGTGAGCGTCTTTATCTTGAATTGGCTCGCCTGAAAGAGCAGCTAGCGATTCCAGTCATTATGGTGACCCACGATCTCAACGAAGCCTTACTATTAGCCGACAGCATGATCTTGATCAGCCAAGGTAAGATGCTGCAGCAAGGCCGGCCTCATGAAGTTTTGACCCGCCCGCGAGATGAAGCTGTTGCGAAACAGATGGGTCTGCGCAACATCTTCGATGCCCACGTGATCGCTCAGGAAGAGGAGCGACAGATCACTTGGCTTAAATTTGGTGAGCATCTGATCGCCAGTACTTATTTTGAAAGTCTAGATGTGGGTACTAAGGTGCGCTGGGTGATCCCCAATCAAGGGGTGCGCTTTAACTCGATTAAGAAGGGGCGTTTGTGTCGCAGCTTCAATAAACTCGATATTACTGTCGACTCTATGCTGGTCATGGGAGAGACGGTGCGAGTGCTGGCAAGTGTTGTTGGTGTGCAGCATAAGATCCATGCCGAAGTGCCACTGCATTTAGCCCAGAAACTGGAGTTGACAGTGGGCACACAAACGACTGTCGCGCTCAAATCTGAGCTCATCCATATACTGGAAAAGTAGCTTTTTTAGGTGGAGATTATCGGTGCTAATCTATGCTTTAAGCATATGATCAAAGTTTAATCTTTGCTCCATCTAGATGTTATAGACAATGACATAAACTAGGCTCATATATTGAGAGGAGTGCTATTTTATGTCTAAAAAATTAACGGGTTTAATCGTATTATCGGCGGTATTAACGCTTCCAGCTTTTGCTGCTTACAATGGCCCAGGCCCTGCAACTCAGGTTAAGACTGCGTCTGATGCGGCTAAAGCTAAAGATGACACTCCAGTCGAACTGACAGGTTATCTAGTGCAAAGCCTAGGTGATGAAAAGTACCTTTTCCGTGATGAAAGTGGTGATGTTGAGGTCGAGATCGATAATGCGCTTTGGCGTAATATTGAAGTATCGGATGACACCAAGGTGAAACTTGTCGGTGAAGTGGACGATGAGTGGCAAGGTATTGAAATAGAAATTGACAGTATGCGTCTGGTTTCTGAATAATCCTTTCAAAAAGTGGTTTAGCGTTTTATTTTCGGAGGAGCCATGGCTCGCTGGCTAGTTGGTTTGTTATTAGTATCTGGTAGCGCGTTTGCTGGACAAGGCTTGTATTCAATGATCTCTTCGGGAAACTATCCCTTGCCAACAGAGATGATGCAGCAGCTTGAGCAGATGAATGATGGCGTGATCTCCGAATTTGAAGCTGATATCGAAAATGGCGAATTGATTTATGAATTCAAGATGATCGATCCTCAGGCAAAAACCATCACAGAATATGAATACCGTGCGATAGATGGCAGTTTGAAAGAGCGGGAAGTAGGGCGTCTAAAGGGTGATGATAAAGATGAACTTGCTGGCGTACTTGTACTGCAACAAAATGGCCTATCGCTCTCGGAAATGTTGACCCTAGTGAATGAGGAAAATAGCGGCCATATTGTTAAGGCTGAAGTCGATAATGACCTAGGGATCAGTTATATAGAATTAGAGATCCTCGATGTCGATGGTAAACATCAGTTAGCCTTCGATATTGAAAACAAACAATTATTACCACTGCTCAAATGGGACTAGAACATGAAAATACTCATGGTTGAAGATGACGCGACTACCATCGAATATGTCGTAAAGGGATTTGTTGAGCAAGGGCACAATATAGAAACGGCAACAGACGGGCATCAAGGCTTACTGCTTGCGACCAGTATGAAGTACGACTTGATCATTTTGGATCGTATGTTACCACAGCTAGATGGTCTTAAACTGTTAGCGGCATTACGTGCCACTGGTAGCCAAACGCCAGTGTTAATCCTGTCTGCGCTAAGTCATGTTGATGAGCGTGTTAAGGGGCTGCGTGCGGGCGGTGATGACTACATGACTAAGCCTTTTGCCTTCTCTGAGCTGCTGGTACGCGCTGAAAAATTAATGCAGCGTGGTGAATCTCTGCCAACTATCACTGATCTCAATGTGGGTCCGCTGACCATAGAGTTGTTGACGCGCAAGGTGACACTTGATGGGCAGGAGATCTTGCTGCAACCTAAAGAGTTTCAGTTGCTTAAGTACCTAATGGAGCACGTAAACCAAGTGATTAGTCGTACGCTGCTATTTGAAGCTGTGTGGGATTATCATTTCGATCCGCGTACCAATGTCATCGATGTGCATATTGCCAAGCTAAGACGTAAGTTTGAAGAGCTAGGACACGGTGAGTTAATCGAAACTGTTCGAGGTGCTGGATATCGGCTACGCCAAGGGCATTAAGCCCTATCAGAGTAGTGCCTGGCGCATTACCATCATATTCTCAGCCCTAGTAACTGTCATCATTGGCACCTTGTTACTGGGAATGTATCGCCAGCTGATCAATGAGCAAGAGCATCAGCTGGACTTGCATCTCGATGCTGAAAAGACCCGCTATCAACAGATGGCGCTGACCTTGGATAGACGCAGCTTTGCGACTCAGGTACGCAGTGCCGATCCCAAAGTGACCTTGATTGTTTGGCGCAACTCCCTCGATCTTATCGGCTCATTGAGCATGATCCCTAAAGATATGCCTATGCTACCGGAAAAACGTGAGTTTCCGGTGTTTACCGGCGGTCCAGAGAAGCTACATATCTTAACTGGTGGTATGGTGATGACCCGTTATGGCCCTATGCTGATTGCCACTCGTGTCGACCAGCTTGGTGCCCTTATCGATAAATTTACCAATGCTGCTATTACCGCGCTGATGTTGACTCTAGTGTTGACGCTAGCCTTGGGCTATCTGTTTTCTAAAGCTATTTTGCGGCGCTTGGTGCAGTATAACCGCTTAAGCAAGCGCATTGAGCGTGGTCAATATTCGACGCGTCTGCCCGTGGGCTGGCGTGAAGATGAGTTTGATATGCTTGCGCGCCAGTTTAATGGTGTACTCGATGCGCTAGAGAAAAACCTTGCAGCAGTGCGTGGCGTGACCGATAACATCGCCCATGATCTGCGTACCCCGCTATCACATCTTCGTATAGGACTCGAACAATTACCGGCTAAGCCTAAAGAGGAGCTTGAAGAGAGCTGTGCGATCCTCACCGAAGAGCTAGATCATTGCCTAGCTACCTTTGATGCCATGCTGTCGCTGACTCGTATCGAAGAGGGACAGCAAACGCTGGAGCTGCAAGAGGTTAGCCTAATCGAACTTAGCCAAGATCTGTTTGAGATGGCCGAGGCGATGGCCGAGTTTAACGGTCAGTCACTCAAGCTCACCACAGGTGAAGAGTTCCAGCTCAGTGGTGATAAGTATCTGCTGTTCCAAGCCTTGTTTAACTTGGTCGATAATGCGATTAAGTATTCCGGTGAAGGTGCCACGATCAGTATTTCCCAGAATCGTAATGTCATCTCTATCCAAGACAATGGTCCTGGGATCCCCGAAGGGTCTCGTGAAAAGGTGTTCGAGCGTTTGGTGCGATTAGATCCTAGCCGTCATCACAAGGGGACAGGTTTAGGTTTGTCTATGGTGAAGGCGATTCTGTCGCGACATAATGCTAAAATAGCCCTAACTGATAATCAGCCTGGCCTAAAGGTGATTATTACCTTTTAGTCTAGCGATAGCTAAGCTGCTCTAGGGTAGCTTAGTGGAACCTTCATTTATGTATCGAGTCATTGCCGATGAGCGCGACTTTATTGTGATCAATAAGTCGGCCGAAGTGCATTTTCACAGCCAAGATGGCAGCGCTGGCGTTGTCGCTCAGGCCGAGGCCGATCTCGGCATTAAGCTCTACGCCGTACACAGGCTAGATACTATGACTTCGGGGCTGATCATCCTCGCTAAATCGAGCAGGGCTGCCGCAGAGTTTACCCGTATGTTTTCCGCGCATCTGGTGCAGAAATACTATCTTGCGCTAGCAAAGGGTAAACCAAAAAAGAAGCAGGGCTGGGTCATCGGCGATATGGCTAAGTCTCGTCGTAGCATGCATAAACTTCTACGTAGCACCGATAATCCGGCCATCACTCAGTTTTTCTCTCACTCGGTTGGCGAGGGGGAGCGACTGTATCTACTTAAACCCCACAGCGGTAAGACGCATCAGCTAAGAGTGGCCCTAGCTAGCATAGGTGTGCCGATCTTGGGTGATACCCTCTATGGTGGTGAGAGTGCCGATAGAGGCTATCTCCACGCCTACTGTTTACACTTTGATTATCAAGGACAAGAGCATCAATATACTGCTCTACCAAGTACTGGTGAGCATTTCCAAGATACTGGTGTTAGCCAGCAACTTGATGTTTGGCAGCAGCCCCATCAATTAACTTGGCCCAAGCTGAAATAGTCCACGACCACTTAACTGGGTTACCTTTTTGTTTTTCCGCCTCTGAGATAAGTTACCTTGTCGCTTATCTGGGCTTTTACATTCACAATTCCCTCAATAACGAGTAGGATAGGAAGCCTAAAAAGTCCATACTCTAGGACGATAAATTTCAAGGTAGTTCAGACTGCTAAGTAACAACTTTAAGGGTAGATTTTAACGTGCATAAGCGAGCCATATATCCTGGAACATTTGACCCAGTTACCAATGGTCATGCCGATTTGATTGAGCGTGCGGCAAATTTATTTGAGCATGTCATCATAGGCATTGCTGCCAACCCTTCTAAGCAGCCAAGATTTACCCTTGCTGAGCGAGTCGAATTACTCAAAACGGTTACTGCGCATTTAGATAATGTCGAGGTGGTGGGGTTTAGTGGCCTGCTGGTTGACTTTGCAAAGGAACAAAATGCCAGCGTGCTGGTCAGAGGCTTACGTGCGGTATCTGATTTCGAGTATGAATTTCAGCTAGCCAACATGAACCGTCGTCTGAGCCCAGAGCTTGAGAGCGTATTTTTAACGCCGGCGGAAGAGAACTCATTTATCTCATCGACCCTAGTGAAAGAAGTGGCGCTTCATGGGGGAGATGTGAGTCAGTTCGTTCATGTTGAAGTGGCAAATGCATTAACAAATAAGGCTAAATAGTTTTCCATGCTTAAGTTTATCCAGTTTCACAGGGTTAGATTCATAGCCATTCTAGCCTTAGCCTTTTCTGGGGGCAGCATTGCTGCGCCTTGGGTCGATACCTCCGATATCTACCTCAGAGCCGATATTCAAGCCCTAGCCGATGCGGGAGTCATTACCGTTCCGGTTAATACCTACCCCTTGATGTGGTCGGGTATTGGTGGCGACTTGGCTAAGGTCGAACCTTCGACATTAACGCCTGCATTAGTCGAGGCCTTTTCCCGTGTTAATTATTACTATCGCAATGCAGTCGATAATCGTGGCAATGTTAGTGTAAAGCTGGCGGCTGCGAGCGATCCTGCTCGTTTTCAGCACTTCGGCTCAGACTATCGCGAGCAGGGTGAGGCCAGCGCTTCTTACGAGTATTTAGGTGATAGGTTTGCCTATAAAGTTTCGGCATCGGCGAATTACGATCCTGCTGATGACGAAGAGTTTCGCTTCGATGATTCCTATCTTGCCATGGCGATGGGTAACTGGATGTTTACTTTCGGTGCCATCGAGCAGTGGTGGGGACCCGGTTTCGACTCATCGCTACATAAATCGAATAACGCTCGTCCAATGCCGTCACTCATGCTGAGCCGTAATAATGCTCAAGCTTTCGAGACACCTTGGTTGTCGTGGTTAGGTCCTTGGACATTTACCGCAGGGGTGAGCATGTTCGAAGAGGAGCGTTATGCTCCTCATACTCTTTTATGGAACTTCCGCGGATCGATTCGTCCTTTTAGGCAGTTAGAGATAGGCCTTTCTTGGACAACGCAGTTCTGTGGTGAAGGGCAAGAGTGTAGCTGGGAAAGCGCCTTTAAATCGATCACTGGCCAGCGAGATTGTCGCGCCGATAACGTCGATGAAGTGGGGTGCAGCAACTATGGCAACCAGATGGCTGGTTACGATATCCGCTTTAGTGATACTTGGTATAATGTTCCGTTCGGCGTGTATTACGAGAGAACCTGTGAAGATGCTAAGAGCTCTGCGCCATGGGATATCGTGGATTGTGGCTCGATGTTCGGTGCCGATACCCGTTTTAATCTAGATGGTCAGCAGTATAAGTTGTTCCTCGAATACACTGACACCATGGTGTTCTGTGGCGAAGATGAAAACAGCTTTAATTGTTTCTATGAGCATTCAACATATCGAAGTGGTTCCCGTTACTACGGTCGTGCCCTAGGCAGCACCTATGACAGCGATGCCAATGTGTATGTGCTTGGCTTGATTGGCCAGTTTGCCAATAGCAAAGGCTTTACCTCCTTGCTGCGTTACGCACAGCTTAATAAAGACGGTAAAAGCCCGAGCCATGGCTGGGCACCTCAGCCATTGAAAGAGGACTTGTTGATGCTGGAACTCAGTTATCGTATGCCAATCTGGAAGGGCATGATGAGCGTAGGTGGCAGTGTGTCTCAATCAGAATTTGAGGTGCAAGAGAACGAAACGAATGCCACGGTATTTGGTACTTATGAGTATAAGTTTTAAGAAAACCTTATAGAAGAGCCAGCGCTTAAGAAGCGTTGGCTTTTTTATTTAGTTAGATTGAGTTTGAGGCAAGCTAACGGCCTTTTTAAATCGCAATTTAAGCCCATGTACTAAAAATTACATAATCATGGTGCAAAGTAAGATTAGTGTTTTTAATTTTTATCTTTTTCTATCTATTACAGCAGGATCTTAACGCGTTCTTGTATGAAGTAGAGTGGTGCAACGAAATAGAGGAAAGCCTGAATTTCCCTGAGTTCACCAGTAGCTAATGACTCTCTTTGTCATGGCAATAGTTAAAGGTGGTATAGAGCAGATTTTTAGCTCTAATAACTTTTTGGAGTAAGTATTTTGATTTCAGTCGTTATCCCAGCAAAAGACGAGCAAGCTAATATTGGTCCTTTAGTGGAAGAGATCCATCGAGCGCTAAAAGATAAGACGCCCTTTGAAGTGATTGTTGTGGATGATGGCAGCAACGACGATACCTTCGGTGAGTTACTGCGCACGGGTGAACGACTCGGTTGCTCGACTAAGGCGATTCGCCATGAAAAAAGTACCGGACAAAGTACTGCGCTGCATACCGGTGTTCAACACGCCAGCGGTGATATTATTGCGACACTTGATGCAGATGGTCAAAATGACCCGGCAGATATTCCAGCCATGCTAGATCTTATTCCAACCATGACCCATAGCGATTTTTGTATCGCGGGTTATCGTAAAAACCGTAAAGACACTGCCTGGAAACGATTTCAATCCCGTGTGGCCAATAAGGTGCGCGATGGCTTACTCGGCGATGGTGTACCCGATACCGGCTGTGGCTTGAAGGTATTCCCGAAGGCCAGTTTCCTCAAGCTGCCCTATTTCGATCATATGCATCGCTATATTCCTGCACTGATCCGTCGCCATGGCGGAGAGGTTAAGGTCTCAATCGTTAACCATAGAGATCGCATGGAAGGTGAGTCTAAGTACACCGCTTGGAACCGCGTCTGGGTTGGGATTGTCGATATCATAGGGGTGATGTGGCTAAACCGTAGAACTCGTTTACCCAATGTGATTAAGACCGAGACTACACAGGCTCAATAGCTATGAAACGCTTAGCTAAAACATTATTGGTCATTACAGTATTGCTACTGTTGATGTTTGCCGTCCAGCAAGGCCTATTTGAGCACCTGACCGATAGCAACTGGGTAGGCAATTACGTTGAAAAGAACGGTAACAGTGCCTTAGTGGTGCTGTTTCTTATGGGGGCGGCATTTACCAGTGTTGGTGGGCCTCGCCAAGTCATCGCCGTTGTTTTTGGCTTTGCCTTAGGTGGCGTCTATGGGGCGTTACTGGGCACTGCATCGGCGTTACTTGGCTGTGCGGTCACCTTTTACTTTGCCAGGCTGACCTTTAGAAGCAGTCTTAAAAAACGTTTTAAAGATAAGCTATTTCGTTTTGAGAGATTGATAATCCATCGTACTTTTTTAAAGGTATTGATGATTCGATTACTGCCAATTGGTAGTAACGCCTTAACTAACTTATTCGCAGGCTCTACTCATGTGAGTGCGTGGAAGTTTTTTTTAGGCAGTGGAGTAGGTTACATCCCGCAGATGCTTATCTTTAGCTTTGCAGGTGCAGGTATTGGCTTGTCGGATCACAACAGCTTGATTATCAGCATAGTGCTGTTTATTTTCTCATCTCTGATTGGCGCTTACCTGTATAAGACTAGGTTGCGTAAACAGGTGGGCGAGATAGTTACCGATGAATAATAAGGTTAATTAAAAAAATGATATTGAAATCGATGC
Source organism: Shewanella sp. MBTL60-007 (assembly GCF_019654915.1). Taxonomy (GTDB): domain Bacteria; phylum Pseudomonadota; class Gammaproteobacteria; order Enterobacterales; family Shewanellaceae; genus Shewanella. The sequence goes on from NZ_BPET01000023.1 coordinate 59,675, forward strand.
AACAACGATTCAATAGCGATGACTATTATCAAGTGTTGAGTATGTTGCTGCTATTTGCGGCAGTCATTTTGCTGGTGGGAATAGGTTGGCGTTCGCCTTGGCCTGCCGATGAGCCGCGTTTCGCCGAAGTCGCCAGAGAGATGGTGGATTCGGGTCAGTGGTTCTTCCCTCAGCGTGGGGGGGAGTTCTATCCAGATAAGCCGCCAGTATTCATGTGGGCCATCGCACTGTTTTATGGCTTGACCGGCAGTTTAAAGGTGGCCTTTTTATTGCCTAATGCCTTAGCGGGTTTTCTAACGCTTTTTCTGGTTTATGATCTAGGCTCAAGGCTGTGGAATGTGCGTGTTGGCCGTAATGCAGCACTGCTGTTGATGTTAGCGCCTCAATTCTTAATTCAGAGTAAGAACGCCCAAATTGATGCCATGGTGATGTGTTGGATCACCCTTGGTTGTTACGGTTTGCTGCGTCACTTTATGACAGGGGCTCACTGGCGCTGGTACTTTGCTGGCTGGGCATTTATGGGGCTTGGAGTGATCACCAAGGGGGTGGGCTTCCTGCCTCTGTTGATGCTTATTCCGATCATTGGTTATGCCCTGATCCAAAAAGATCTGTTTAAGGGGCGCCTGCAGTGGTGGTGCCTTGCGGGGCCACTGGCGATGTTAGCCGTGATTGCCTGCTGGTTGGTACCTATGGTGCTGATAGTGCAGAGCCAAGGCACACCAGAGCTTATTCAATATCAAAATAATATTTTGTTTAAACAGACGGGAGAGCGCTACGTTAACGCTTGGCATCATATCAAGCCTTGGTACTACTTCTTAGTCAGTGTCGTACCTGTGATGTGGTTCCCGTTGCCGCTATTGTTTATTGCTCATTGGCAACGAGTTATGGCTAAGGTTAAAGCCGAACCTGTGATTGCAATACTGCTGATCTGGGTGGTATTGGTGCTGGTGTTCTTCAGCATCAGCCCAGGCAAACGTGGGGTGTATATCCTACCAGCTCTGCCTATGTTGGCCTTAGCGCTGTCGGCCATTATTACGGGTGCCGATACCAAGCGTTGGTTTGAGTGGGGTCTCACGGCTCTGTTGTGGTTACTGGGTCTAGTGTTTACAGCTGCAGGTGTATTGGCGCTGATCCATCATCCCGCCATCGTCAAGGCAATGGCCGATTATGCGGCAGATCTGACTCATATGGGCTACCTGTTGTTGACCGTGGGGGTTATCTGGTTTGCTATCTTGCTGACCCTGCGACATTCTCAAGCTATGGTGAGAATGGGAGTTAGTCTTGCGCTAACTTGGGTGGTGATGGGGACTTGGGGCTACAGTATTTTAGAGCCTATGCGAACGCCACAGGCCTTGATGGCAAACGCTGCAAAGGCGATAGGCCCAGATGGTCAACTCGGCCTTGTTAAATTCAAAGAGCAGTTTATCTTGTTCTCTCCGGTGGATATCACTCACTTTAGCTATCTTGCGCCCCTTGAGCAGCAAGAGCGTAACGCTTGGCAGTGGATGCATGAAGGAGATAATCGCTATATCTTAGTCGGCGATCACCAAAAGCTGAGCTGTTTTGATTTCAAGAATGCCAAAAGTATGGGCGTGGCCCACCGAGATAATTGGGTAATATTAAGCAAGGATAATATGTTGCCGACCTGCGCCGAGCCAGATAGACGTTATCAGTATTTCACCCCAACCCCAGGACGGTGGATGGAGTGAGGTTAGGCTCTAGGAAGAGCAGGCCCTAGGAAGAGCAAAGACGGTTAAAGCTAAGACGGAAAAGCGGTCTTAGATCCTAGGAAAAGCAGGCCCTAGGAAAAGCAAAGACGGTTAAAGCTGAGACGGAAAAGCGGTCTTAGGTCCTAGGAAAAGCAGGTTCTAGGCCCTAGGAGAAGCAGGCCCTAGGAAGAGCAAAGACGGTTAAAGCTGAGACGGAAAAGCAGGTCTTAGGAAGAGCTAAGACGAGGGCGTGACTGCGTCACTTCGAGATCGCGGCCTTGTCGCTTCTAGAAAAAGCTAAGTAAAGATCACTGCTTATGCTTTTTGCTTTGGCTGTTTCTAGCAGGGCGAAGCCAGCCCTCGAAGCGAAGCGCCCTAGATCCTAGATCCCAGAAGTGAGCTTGCGAACGCTCTCGTACCTTCTTTTAAAGCTTTTGGCACAAGCTACAGAACACCGTTGCCCTTTGGCCTAGTTTTATCTCGCTAAGAAGGTGGCCACAATGAGTGCAGGTCTCGCCGCTACGGCCGTAGACATGTAGCTTCTGGGCAAAGTAGCCCGGCTTGCCATCGGCATTGGTAAAATCTTTTAGTGTGGTGCCGCCCTGTTTAATGGCGCCTGCCAAGATCTGTTTCACCTCTGCGATCAAAACCTCGATACGTTCGGCATCGACCTTACCCGCTTCGGCTTGTGGATGAATACCCGCGGCGAACAGCGCCTCATTGGCGTAAATGTTCCCGACACCCACGACGATATGATTGTCCATCAAACATAGCTTTATCGCCTTTTTCTTATTCGCTAAGCGCTCAAGCAAGTAATCGGCATTAAAGGCGTCAGTGAGCGGCTCTGGGCCAAGCTTCGACAGTAACGGATGCGCCTGTTCTGGCAGCTCACACCACAGCCAAGCGCCAAAGCGTCTAGGGTCATTAAAGCGCAACGCCTTACCGCTCGCGAGCACCAGATCGATATGGTCATGTTTTTCCGCAGGCGTAGAGGCTGGAAGAATCCGTAAGCTGCCAGACATCCCCAAGTGCACTATGCTGGTGCCCGCATCGGTATCGATAAGCAGGTACTTTGCGCGGCGACGCACGTTTCTAATGGTTTGGCCGATAATCTGCTTGGCAATTTCGGGAACTGGCCATCGTAGAGATGGATTGCGGATGATTAAATCTGTCACTTGATTATCAATTAGATAGGGGGATACACCTTGCCTAGTGACTTCAACTTCGGGGAGTTCCGGCATTTATTCTCTCTCTTTTTCTTATTCGTGTTATCTGACAGTCTGTGAGTCCTTTAGCCTGTTGCTAGCGCTCGTTTACCTGCCCCCGAACAATCGGTTTTAAGTTTTCTCGCAAGCTCGGTGGGATCTGATACCAATTTCCTGAAGGCGACTTAAGCAAACCTTGCTCACTAAACATAATCCACAGCTGCGCATCGATAAGATCATCGACTTGGATAACCAGTTCTATTGGCTCACCAGAAGTTTCAGGTTTATCTGTCAGGGCGGAGATATGCACTTGTTCCCACGCATTAGCCCAGTCTAAACAGTTGAGTACCCGTGAGCTACACTGCCAGCCAGACTGACGTTTTTGCAGCCAAAGTTCGCCATATTGCAGTTGTGATAGAGGCGCAGATTTGTCGAATAGCGGCTGAGTTTGCATCGGTGTTTGCTGGCTATTCCTTTCGATGACAGTCAGGACTGAGATCATCAAAATAGATGCGAGGATGATGATGGTATTCCACTTCTTGCGGGATAAAGCCATGATTGTTACTTCAGCTTTTTGTTTGATATTGGGTGTCTAATAAGTGTATCTGTTAGGTGGTGATTTCACAAATTTGGCAACGGTTGGGTGAACGTTGGACGCTTTTTAATCAAACTTCGTTTGATGAGTGCATCAGGCTTTTAAGTTAGATTGCGTCTGACAACTAAGGTCGTGGCGCTTCGCCCCTTTCTGTTGTTAAGAGCAGAGCCAAGAGGGAAAGCGCTTGTCCCCCCCCCCGAGCCTGAACCATCATCCAAAGGTTCATTGTTTTGGGAGGAATCCTAACTTCTCCACCTGTGGCTTTATGAGCGAAAAACCTGAGGTTAGGCGCTCAGAGTCTAGAGGCTGATACTCTACTGTTTAGCAAAATAAAATGTGAAATATTGCGGATATTCACCTATACCTATTGGGTGCCTGATTTTTATACACCTAAGCTTTATATGGAGATAGATATGGTGTCCTTCAATAGAATATTCGCTCTCGTCTTTTTAAGTTTCATATTAACAGCTTGCGGTGGAGATGATGGGGATGGTCCTGTCTGTCCTAACAATGTTCCCTGTGAGCTAATCAATGATAACGCAGCCCCTACGGCGGCCGTTGTCTATGAGGTTTCTCTAAGCGTTACTGATGCCGAAGGCAATGAAATCTCATCTATCTCTTCCGTTAATCCTGGAAAGCTTGTTGCTAATGTTAGTGGGATCACTGAGCCCGTTATTGTTACCTTTGGCAGCACGCTAGGTGAGTTGCCGATCACAACGGCAGTGACCGATGATGAGGGCAATGCCAGCGTGGTGATTTACGCGGGCAGTGATTTAGGAGCCGGAACGGTAACTGCAAGCCTGGTCTCGGGTGAACAAGACACGGCGATTATCGTCATCGGTGCCACCAACTTAGAGATGGGCAGTGGCGATCCGCTGCAGCCAGGTGTTGCCGAGGTGAGTACAGACTCGCTATCGGCAGGGGGTACCGCCAGTGTGTCGGTGATGATTGTCGATGAGCAAGGGCAACCTTTCAATGAACCCGTTGATGTATATTTCACATCGGCCTGTGCAGGTCTATCTACACCATTAGCTCAATTAGATTCGCCAGTACTCCTAGTTGATGGTATTGCCACGAGCACCTATATTGCCAAAGGCTGCGCTGGTGATGACCGTATTAGCGTTAAAGCAACGGTAGCAGGTTTGGATTTAATAGCTTCGGCGACAATTAATGTTCTCGAAGCTAAAGAAGGTAGCATTAGCTTTGTATCCGCCGAGCCTTCGTTAATCTCCATTAAAACAACGGGTGGCAGAGAGACGTCAGTCGTTAAGTTCCAAGTTTTCGATACCAGCGGCAATCCGGTCACTAATAAAGCGGTTAGCTTTAAGCTTAACAACGAGATGGGGGGGACTTACCTCAGTGACGAGCATGGGATCACCGATAACACTGGTATGGTGCAGACGGTGGTGAATTCAGGCACAGTTGCCACAACGGTTCGGGTATTCGCGACAGTTGATGGCAGCGACCCACAGCTTATCACTCAGTCCAGTAAGCTGATTATCTCTACGGGCATTCCAGATCAGGACAGCTTCACCCTAGCTGTTAAAACACTAAATCCAGAGGCATACGATATTGTGGGTGTCGAAGTGCCTGTCAGTGTTTTCCTTGCAGATGCCTTTAATAATTTCGCCCCCGATGGTACCGCTGTGTACTTTACCACCGAGGGCGGCGCTATCGATGATTCCTGCTTTACTATCGATGGAAAATGCTCAGTGATATGGCGAAGCCAAAACCCATGGCCTAGAGATGGCCGCTCAACCATTACAGCTTACGCACTCGGTGAAGAGTCATTCCCAGACTCTAACGGTAATGGCCGCTTCGACGCAGAAGAGATAGCTCTGTTCTTGTCGGTTGGTGTCGATGGAAAACCATATGATATGGATGAAGCGTTCAATGATTACAATGAAAATGGAATATATGAACAGGGTAATCTAGAAGAGCTCATCGATTTTAATATTGATGGTCAATTTACTCCGCGAGACGGACTGTATAATGGTGTTTTGTGCCATGAGTCTAACCTTAGTGCTTGTTCAGACGATAAATCCATTCATATTAGAGACAGTGTCGTTATTACGGTGTCGGATAGCACAGCTGTTGCTTCCAATATTGTGGTAATTGATAGCGAAAATAATAATGGCGATCAGGTGTTGGAACTTGTTAACACCGGTATTGGACAAGTTTCTCTGAATATCACTGACCAAAGAGGGCAGCAGATGCCATTTGGTTCAGAAGTCAGCTTCACCTCTACGGTGGGTGAAGTATTGGGGCAGAGTAGTTTTAGTTGGCCTAACACTAACGCTGAAGGTGGTCAAAACTATGGTGTCGCGGTGAAAGGTGGAACCGAGGCTGCGACTGGGGAGTTGGTTGTAAAGGTAACCACGCCTAGCGGTGTTGAAACTGTTGTTGCTAGAGTGGCAATCGTTATCACTCCGTAGTGTCGATACTTTAGTGACTGCTATCTCAATTAAGATTTATTAGTCATTTCTATCGATATCATAAAGGGCGCATCTAGCGCCCTTTTTATTGTGTTTTCAAGCTACGCTTGACCTTTAAGTTAGACTGCGTCTAACAATTAAAGTAGTGGTGCTTCGCTCTACATTGGTAGAGCATCAGGCTACGCCTGACCAAAGTCGTGGGATTCCATCCCACATATACAGCTAATCAAGCTCCGCTTGATAAAGGTCGTGAGCTTCCAGCTCACACTCGGGCAAGAGGGGGACAACAGCTTCCCCCTCTTGCATCTCCCTAGCCGCCCCTAACGAAGTTGTTGATCCTCAGTCATTTTCGAAAATCGCTATCGCCTCAGAATCGCCATCCATGGCTCTACTAAGGCTACCTCGGCATCCATGCCTCGCTCACGCGTCTAATGTTTACAAGAGTCTTCAACGACTTCGGCAACTTCGATGGGGAGTTGGTGTTTTCTGTAACCTTTGCGTCTTTGTTGGTCTTGCAGTGTCTTTGTTTTTCTTTGTCTTATAGATCTAACGCAGAGGTTGAAAGGTTGTGCTTTTCTAACCCAGTGCAGATGCGGCTGAGGCCGTCGAAAACATGGATGTTTTCGTTGAGCGGTCAGGGATGACGACAAGCGAGCCTCAGAAGTATCTGCACATACACCTGCCGCAGGCAATTAGCTGCATAAAATTCTGGACGAAAGTAATGACAATATTAGAGGCAGAAACCGCAACAGTTGAGTTACTGTCATGCCTTATCAAGCACATATAAAGCTGCATCAATAATGCCTTGAATAATCCGATATAAATTTTTAAAACAATGGTCTATATTCTGCTGGGGAAATAATAAAGGCACACTGATAATAAATAAATGTTGTATGGATAAAGATGTTGTCAATGCAGTAATTCAATAAGCTTTATAACACTAGCTAAGGGAAACGTATGCTAAAAGGGATAGCTCAGCACCACGGTGGTGGTTGCATGATGATTGTTAAAACAGGTGAAAAAGGAGTTGAGTTTATAGGCAGTGGTTTTCTATGTCACAGTAAGGGATATATTATCACCTGCGCACACACGATTAATTTGACTGATAAACTTGCAGTAATTCCGCCTCAACCTTTAAATGAATTTAATCAATTAACTCTAGAGCGAGTAAATTTTTTTGATGTTACCGTGGCGCAGTTTGACCCAGAAAACGATGTCGCATTATTGAAATTAACCCACCCACAACCCGTTTCAGTTCCTCCCAATCTAATAGGAAATGAGAGCTCTGTTCAAGTTGGTGCTAGCGTAGGTTACTTAGGGTTTCCATTTGGTCAAGCAGGTCTACATACTTTGAAAGTATCTCAGAGCATAATTAGCTCTAAAGTGAAATCTACCAATGGAACAAAGCAATTTCAATTAGATGCAATGGTACATGAGGGAAATAGTGGCGGGCCATTAATTGATATTGCATCAGGCCAAATTATTGGAATTATTAGTGGTAGATTTAGCCCTACTGGTTCGGGGGGGCATATAAAAATAGGTAATCATGCTCTGGGTACAGAAAGTACCATATCTTATGCTACTTCAATTAATTATGCTCGCGCATTAATGGAAAGTGAGGGGTTAAATGTCTGATTTTCCTTTCGAACATCAAGAGTTATTTGATGCTGTAAACGACCTTGTTCCAGCGTACCAAAAAAACAAAATTATTGAGTTCATTAAATTAGATACAGATGATGAAACTGAATATGATCAAATCGGATTGTCATTAACTGGGGAAAAAAGAGAAACGGGTTTAATTGTCCCCACTTCTGCCCCTAAGTCTTCAGGAGGAAGTATTTGGAGTGCAATAAAAGCTGAAATTTATGACTATATGTGTACTAGTTCTAGAAAGTACTCTAAAGAAAGAAAAGAAGCTGGCATAACGATTAAACAAATCATTACGATTATTGCTACAGCCATAGCGTCTAGTTTCCATATTGCAGTTGGTGTTGTTACTGGTGCAGTTACCGTAGCACTGTTGAGCTTCTTCAAGATAGGTAAAAATGCTTGGTGCAAAATCAACACACCTGAATAAATGTGTTTTAACAATTTGCTGAAAATGACAAAACAGCAGTTTTGCCCGTTCTTATCGAATTTCAGCAAGCTATTTTAAGACTATTTAGCAAATCGTTACGAAAAACCCGACAGTGGCGTCGGGTTTTGTGTATGTAGCACAAGCTAACAGTTAACTACTGTGGCTACAGAAACCACCGAAACAAAGCGACAAAACTGTTCAAGCAACAGTTAACTCAACCTCCTGTTGCATTCATAAACCGCAAGATCTGCGTTTCACCATTAGGGTCAAAATGGTGCTCCTTTGGCTTGTGCTTGATGCCTTCCAGAATCGCTGTCTTTAGCTTTTCAATGTCACCGGGGAATTCACGCACGATGGCTTTGAGATCCACCGAGTTTTCGTTGCCTAAACACAGTAATAATCTGCCTTCTACCGTGACACGGACGCGGTTACACTCATGACAGAAGTTATTGCTATGAGGCGAGATAAAGCCCACATGAATGTCGCTGCCCGGCATAGTGTAGTAACGTGCTGGGCCGCCTGTGCGTCGATCTGATACGATAAGCGGATAACGCTGTTGGATGATCTCTTGGATCTCTTTACTGCTGCAATGACGGCTGCGCTTACGTTCGTCGATAATGCCCAGTGGCATCTCTTCGATAAAGGCGATATCGAGGTCACGCTCGCGGCAAAACTCGATTAAATCTAAGACTTCATCGTCGTTTTGACCACGCAAGATCACCGCATTAACCTTGATCTTCTTAAAGCCTGCGGCGATGGCAGCGTCGATACCAGCGATGACGCGGTCGACTTTGCCGTTACGGGTCAGCTTAGTAAATAAGTCTGGCTTTAGGGTGTCGAGACTGATGTTGAGTCGGTTTAGGCCAGACTCATGCATCTCTGCCGCGAAGCGGGTCAGGCGCGAGCCGTTGGTTGTCATCGACAACTCTTCAAGGCCCGGCAGCTTGCCCAGTAGCTTCACTAACTGATCGCAGTCGGTGCGCACTAAGGGTTCACCACCTGTTAGGCGGATCTTCTTCACCCCTAGTTCGGTAAAGGCTTGAGCGACCCAAGCTAACTCTTCGAGGCTAAGTACGTGCTCACGCCCCAAGAAGCAGGGGTCTTCACTCATGCAGTACACGCAGCGAAAGTCACAACGGTCAGTGACGGAGAGTCGCAGGTACTCTACCGTGCGACCAAAAGTGTCAACGATTAAACTCATACTACTACCTATATGACCCCTTAAAGGAGGTCGGCAAAAGGTTGAATGTAAACTGTGTCACCTGGATTTAACTGATCATCTTTCTCGCCAATCACGATGAGACAGTTTCCTTTTACCATAGAGCTAAGCATCCCTGAGCCCTGAGCACCGGTTGTGGTTACATGTAACTTGCCGTCAGCACCTAAGTGATAGATACCGCGGGTAAACTCTGTACGGCCTGTACGGCTGCGCAGTGGCTTGTCGGTAATGGCTGGAACCATTGTGTGGCTCCAGTTCTGCTCGCCGGCAAGCTTACGAATGGCAGGCTGCACAAACTGCAGGAAAGACACCATCACGGCAACAGGGTTGCCTGGTAGGCCGAAGAACAGTGAGTCATCGATCTGACCGAAAGCCAGTGGACGCCCCGGACGCATATTGATACGCCAGAAGTTAATCTGTCCAACTTGTTCAAGAACCGTCTTAATATAATCGGCGTCACCAACGGATACACCACCTGAGCTGATCACAATATCAGCCTGCGCCGCGCCATCTTTTAGCGCTTGTGCTAGTGCGGCTTCTGAATCTTGGATGATGCCAAGATCGATCACTTCACAGCCTAACTTCTTCGCCATCGACTTGATGGTGTAGCGGTTAGAATCGAAAATGCAGTTGGCTTTTAGCGGCTCGCCCGGTTGGCAAACTTCATCGCCAGTGGAGAACACGGCGACCTTAGGGCGTTTGAATACTGGTAGCTCACCAAAACCGAGTGATGCGAGTAGACCTTGCTCTGCTGCGTGTAATCGGCTGTGGGCGGCAAGGGCGGTGGCGCCTTGTGCGATATCTTCACCCGCTTGGCGGATATGCTGGCCTAGGCTCATTTCGCCTTCGAAGCGCACTTCGCCGTCTTGCTCATTAGCCAGCTCACGTAGTTGTACCGTATCGGCACCTGCTGGCAATGGTGCGCCAGTCATGATGCGTACCGCTTCACCGGCAGCAATGGTGCCGTTATAGGCGTGGCCAGCCATGATTTCGCCAACCATCTTGTAAGAGGCGGTGCTGTCATCGCTTAATTTAAATGCGTAACCGTCCATCGCGGAGTTAGTGTGCTGAGGCACATCGACTGGTGAGATGGCATCGCTGGCTAATACGCGGTTCTCAAGCTCATCAAGCTCGACCGTCTCCGTCGCGGTGATAGGCTTAACGTAAGATAAAATCTTATCGATACCTTGGCGCACCGATAGCGTGCTGCTGTTATCTAGCTCGCAACCACAAGTGGGCGCCATCGGCAGGTCGATAGGGCATGGCTTCCAAGCGGCAATGTACTCACTAACGTAATCGGCGATTTGCTCGATATTGTTGATATCTAGACGGCGCAGCTCACTTGGGAGTTCGGTATCATCGCAGCAGGCGATAGCTTGGATATTATCATCATGGGTATGGATAAAAGGCTTGCCGTGAGCGGCGCGGTGCAGTTCTATCTTAGGAAGTTCGAGCTTTTTAAAACCTTCAACGAGGACGATGTCGACCTTGTCGGCTTCAATCTGTTTTAGCAAATGTGGTAGTTCAGGATCGCCATCTTTGGCGTCTTCAGTCATCAATGCCCAGCGAACATGGGAGGCGACTAACATCTGCTTGGCACCAGCCTTACGCATTTCGTAGCTGTCTTTACCGGGAATATCGACATCGAAGTTGTGATGAGCATGCTTAATGACTGCGAGTCGCACACCGCGGCGATTAAGTTCAGGGATTAATTGCTTCAATAATGTGGTCTTGCCTGTGCCACTGTAGGCACAGAATCCGAGTACAGGAATAGGTAACGGATTAGTAAAAGGTATGCTCATTTACACCTCTAGTGATTTTTTTCATTAGCTATGGCTTCGCCAAGCTGCTGTTTTTGTTCTGGTGTGTTTACGTTTACAAACGCATTTGGCTGATCCGAAAACTCAGCGACGACATAGTGATGCTTGGCATACCAAAAATCGATTTTGCGTTCACCGGCATCTAAAAATGCCTTCATGGATGCGCGTAAACTCGGCTTAAGTAGCATGACCACAGGTTGCTCTCGCTTGCCATCACTAGCCACCGCAAGGTCTGCGTCTTCAGCCGTTAATTTCGCTAGCATTCTAGCGACTAAATCTGTTGGTAACAGTGGGCAATCACAAGGAACGACCAATAGGTAATCTGCTTGTGTGTTACTCATCGCGGTGATCATGCCAGCTAATGGACCTAAATAGCCGGAATCTTGGTCGCTGATCACTTTAAAACCAAACTCAGAATAACGGTTTTGGTTTCGATTTGCGTTGATCAGGATCTCCTTAACTTGAGGTCGTACCCTATCAATTGCATGTTCAATCATGGGGCGATTTTCTAGTTCGACTAAGCCTTTATCGTTTCCGCCCATGCGTCTGGCCATGCCGCCAGCAAGAATTACTGCATCAACTTGTGCTGTCATCACTGTTATCCTATTGTTTATTGCAGTTTTTTAGTTGCTAATGAATTTACCCAATTGACACATTGAGTCTAGTTGAGACATCTATGTGAGCATTAGCCATATCTTGATTGGCACTGATATTACCGCTGGTAATTGTCTTATCGCAAATTAGCCAAGCATGATCGCATACTTTGGTTAGCATGCAAGTCTGATGGCTACTAATTAGCATGCCTGTACCTTGCTGTTTGAGATCGACAATCATCTGTAATACTAGCTGCTGTGAGTGCTTATCCATATTGGAGGTCGGTTCATCTAGCATCAATAGTTTAGGCTGGATAATCCAGGCTCTGGCGATTGCTAAACGCTGTTTTTCACCACCGGATAAACTCGAGGCCGCCTGGGTCAGTAAGTGACGTAGTTGCGCCTTATCTATCGCTTGCTCGGTACGAGCTTTGAGGAGTTCTTTATCGCCATTTAAAAATCTTAATGGATAGGTAAGGTTATACATCACACTGCCTTCGAAAAGATAAGGGTGTTGATGTAGATAAATTGCCTTGCCGGTAATCGAGTTACTACGCCACCAAGGTGCTACAGAGAATCCTTGCGCTTGAATCGTTCCCGCTGTCGGCTCAATAAAGCCTGCGAGTAGCTTCATTAAGGTGGTCTTACCGCAGCCGTTATCACCTTGTAGGTGGATCACGCGGTTTTGTTCAAAAACCAACTTATCGGCGCTAAACAGGGGTTTGCTTTCGAAGCGCATCTCGAGATTGTTAGCGATGATTTTTGCTTTGGCTTTTGTATCAGTCTTGCTATTGAACGTTGGCATCTGTCTTAATGACTCCTCGGCTCGGCTTTGCCTCTTAATGTACCGAGAGCAAAGTTTAAAATCAGTGCTAAGACGAGTAGCACCAGTCCCAGTGCAATCGCTTGGGCGAAGTCACCTTTACTGGTTTCTAGGGCGATAGCGGTTGGAATGTTACGTGTCACTCCGGCTATGTTGCCACCGACCATCATCGAACAGCCAATTTCCGTCAAGATACGGCTAAACGCAGCAACAATAGCTAATAATAGTGGAACTTTAAGCTCTCTGCAGACCGCCCATATCGCACTTAATGCTGGCGCGCCTAAGGTGCGGGAGGTTTCCCATGCTCTGCGGTCAACACTGGTAAAGGCGGCTTGGCTCATGGCTACGAGTACCGGGGCGCAGATAAGCATCTGGCCGAGAATCATACCTTGCTGAGTAAAAAGCCATTTCAAATCCCCTAAGGGCCCCATTCGTGTTAGCAACAGATAAACCAGTAGGCCTATCACAACCGTTGGGATGGATTGTAGGGTTTGAATAAGATTAGTGACTAACCAGCGGCCAGGAAAGCGAGTAAAGGCCAATAGAAAGCCCAGCACCATGGACGGCAGCAGCGTGATCGCTAAAGCCGCAAATGATACTGAAAAAGAGACGGAGATAATGGACCACACTTCGGGGTCCAATGAAAACAGCAGGCTCAACGCCTGCTGTATTAGGGCTAACCAGCCTTCATTCATTCGCTATATGTTGCCTTGAACAATTGTTCTCCCTGAACTTTATAGTTATTGATCATGCCTTGCGCTTCAGCGCCGATCAGCCAGTCGCTCAATGCTTTAGCACCTTTGTGGTTTAGCGTTGGGTACTTGCTTTCACTGATAAGTATGATTTGATAAGGGTTAGCCAGTGCTTTGCCGCCATCAAAATCTACTGCTAGGTCTATTTTACCTGAATAAGCAACGAAAGTGCCACGGTCAGATAGCGTATAAGCTTCTAATTCGCTAGCCATTAGTAGGGTTTTGCCCATACCTTGACCAACAGCAGTATAGCCTTTGAAATCTGGAGTGATATTAGCGTTTTTCCAGATTAGTAGTTCTTTCATGTTGGTGCCTGAGTTGTCACCACGTGAAATGAAAGGTACGCCAGATTTTTCGATTTTAGTAAACGCTTCTTCAGCTGTTTTGCTTGAGCGAATTTTTGCAGGATCGTTCTTTGGGCCTAGAATAACGAAATCATTTTCCATGATGCCGCGAGGTAGTCGGCCATAACCTTCTTCAACAAACTTAGCTTCAGCACCTGGAGCGTGAGTCATAACCACGTCAACGTCACCTTGGCGAGCTAGCTTAAGTGCCTTACCAGTACCAGTTGCGATAACTTGTACTTGATAGCCTGTTTCAGCTTCGAACTTCGGCAATAGGTTCTTTAATAGGCCTGAGTTTTCTGTACTTGTTGTTGTCGCAAGTTTGATAATTTCGTTAGCTTGGGCTGGCATACCAACAACTAGTGCTGCGGTAACCGCAAGACCAATAACGCGTTTAAGGTTTAGCATTTTTACTCCTTGGGAAAATAAAATAGGCCACTCGATACCTGAGGCCTGTTAAAAATCGAATTCAGTGCTCATAAAAAGCAAGTTTGATGCCATGCTTGAATTAGGTTATTTGAGTTCACATTTGTAACGCTTGTGTGATCTTTGTCCCATGAATAGTAAAAAAAGCGCAGACATTATGTCCCAAGGTCGCGATTACATGGTTCATAGTGACCTATTTAGACTGGTTCGATGATAGACTTGTCCCATAATGAGTCAAAATGTCCCTGAATCAGACAAGGTGGGACAGAGAATGAATAATATGAAGCCACTTCCTTCTGCTGTATCTGTATTGATCGTCGATGATGAGCCGGGCATGCGCAGCTTTTTAAAAAAAGCGTTAGCGAAGAAATTTGCCTTAGTTGAAACTGCCTCGAGTGTTGAAGATGCGGAGCAGCTGCGTTCACGTTGTCATTTCGATCTGCTTATTGTCGATATTCGTCTGCCTGGTCGCTCCGGAATAGAGTGGCATGAGGCGCTGAACGATCAAGAGAGACGTTCAGATATCATCTTTATGACTGGCTATGCCGATATGGATGTGGCGATAAAGGCGCTGCGTGCTGGCGCGTCTGATTTTATTATGAAGCCGTTCCATCTCGAACAGATGATGAAGGCGGTTGACCGCTGTATCGAGCGTCGTCTATTGAAGCGCGAAAACTTGATGCTACGCCGTGAAGTCTCATTCAATCAGTCTTCTACCATTATTGGTCAGAGTGACGCCATGACGGAGGTGAAGCATGTCATTGAGCGCGTGGCACCGACCAATGCAGTGGTCTTGATTGAGGGGGAATCAGGCACAGGTAAAGAGCTGGTGGCCAGACAGCTGCATATTCTTAGTGGTCGTCAAGGGCCATTTGTGCCAGTTAACTGTGGTGCGATTGCGCCTGAATTGCTAGAGAGTGAGCTATTTGGTCACTCGGCAGGCTCGTTTACTGGCGCTAAGGGGAACCGCGAAGGCCTCTTCAGTTTCGCTTCTGGCGGTACTATTTTCCTCGATGAAATTGGTGAGATGCCGCTGAAGATGCAAACCGCACTACTGCGTGTGCTTGAGCAGCGCACCATTCGCCCTGTGGGCAGCGAAAAAGAGATCAATATTGACGTGCGCGTATTAGCGGCGACAAACCGTAAGCTATCTGAAGAGGTTGAAGCAGGTAACTTTAGACGTGACCTCTATTATCGCCTCAATGTGCTCGATATCGTGATCCCACCTCTGCGTGAGCGTCCTGAAGATATTGTGGAGCTAACTCATCACTTTACCTGCCAGTTGGCTGCAGAACTTGGCGTAAAAGAGGTCGTTTGGAGCCATGAAGATCTATTAAAGCTGCAACAACACGAATGGCCAGGTAATATTCGTGAGCTGCGAAATATGATTGAACGATGTATCCTACTGGGCAAACCACCTGCCGAGTATTGGAAGGTGCAACCAAAGAGTGAAGCGGTCGGAGAGTCGGGCTATCCGCTACAATGGGCACTGAAAGATGTTGAACGTGATCATGTGACTCGCGTTGTTGATGTGCATGGCGGTAATAAATCAGCGGCAGCGAGGGATCTTGGTGTATCACGTAAGACCTTAGATCGTAAGTATAAAGAGTGGTTTGGTGGTGAAGCCGACAAAGAAGAATAACAATAATAAAAACACTCTAGGGGGAGTATAGGTGTCTTTTTTTTCCAATATGTTTGGTGTTAGTTGGCAGCAGATGCAGGCGAAAGTGCGCTATCGCATCTTGATTTTGACCTTGTTGCCTATCTTACTAACGCTTGTGAGTTTGGTTTTTATTACCATCTATTGGAATATTAGCTATACAGGTAAGCAGCTGTTTATGAAGGTCAAGGCTGACTTGACTGTGGCAAACAGTACCCTAGTGACCGTTCAAACCAACCAAGAAAACCAGCTAGAGTTGGTGATGGAGTCTTGGCAGTTCCAGAATGACTTTAGACAAATAGGCCGCGACTTTGTAGCTCAGCGTGAGAACCTACAGAAAGTTCTAGACCAAGCGAAGAAAGATCTTAATTTAGATTTCTTACGCTTGGTCAGCGTCTCCGAGGCCGCAGCGGATCCCGACCTTAGGCAGATGTTGCCACATATAGAAGGGCTTGCGCCATTTTCTGGACTGATGGTGCTTGAGCCAAGTCGTCTGTCTCGCATCGACCCTGCACTCGCCGAACGAGCCAAGTTAAGCGTGATAAAGACCATGCGAGCACAGGAGCCAAGTAAAGTCGAAGAGAAGCGTGGGCTATTAAGCCGTAGCCTATTTCCGATTGCCGATGTGAATGGCAATGTTGCTTGGTACTTAGATGGCGGCATCATGCTTAACCGCGATACCCGTATCGTCGATCATATTCGTGATCTGGTGTATGACAAAGGAACACTACCAGAGCGTTCAATCGGTACGGTGACCATATTCTTGGATAATATCCGCATCAGCACTAACGTACCGCTGCACTTCTTCCCTCAGGGGGATGATCAGCAAGGTCGTGCTCTTGGTAGCTTAGTGTCATCTGAAGTGCGAGAAAAGGTTTTGATTCAAGGGCAATTATGGGTTGATAGGGCGTTTGTTTTTAACGACTGGTTTATTTCGGCTTACTCACCACTTGAAGATATTAATGGTAAGCGCATCGGTATGATCTATACCGGTTTTTCTGAATCTCCTTTTATTCATAACTACCTACTCAATATCATCGAGTTGGGCACTATCTTGATGTTGGTGCTGCTGGTATCAGGTTGGTTGGTATATCGCGGCGCCTATAGCCTCTTACAGCCGATTGAGCGTATTCATCATGTAGTCAAGGCGGTGCAATCTGGGCGTAACTTACGTATAGGTTCACTAGGGTTAGATAGCGACAATGAGCTTTCTAATCTTGCTGAGCAGTTTGACCGAATGCTGGATCTGTTACAGCGTCGTAATACCCAGATCCAAGCTGCAGCCGAGCAGCTAGAGGTTAAGGTCGAGGAGCGAACTCGTAGCCTGCAAGAGAAGACCGAGGAGCTGCAAGCTAACGTAGCGCTACTTAATGAAACCAGACAGCAGTTAGTGATCAACGAGAAGCTAACCGCGTTGGGTGAGCTGACAGCTGGTATCGCCCATGAGATCAATAACCCAACGGCGGTGATTTTGGGTAACATGGAGCTGCTTAAATACGAGCTAGGCGATAGAGCCGACGATGTTGAAGAGGAGATCGAGCTGGTTATTCAGCAGGTGGGGCGGATCAGCACCATTATTCGTAGCCTTCTGCAGTACAGCCGTCCGGGAGAGTTTAATGCGCCGCTGGAGATGCATCAGATCACACCTATTATCGAAGAGATGTTGGTACTGGTAAGGCACTCGATTCAAAAGCAACAGGTGGTGCTCAACCAAGAGCTTAACGCCAGTTATCCTATTCAAGTTAATCGCCCGCAACTATTGCAGGTGTTGATTAACCTAGTGGTAAACGCGGCTCATGCGATGGATGGCAAAGGGCAGATCTGGATCCGTACCTATGACTGGGTGCAACATGGCGAGCCGATCGGGGTTAAGATTGAGGTTGAAGATGAGGGTAAGGGGATCCCAGAAGAGGAGCTTAATCGCATTTTCGATCCGTTTTTCACTACACGTAAGGACGGTACCGGCCTAGGGTTATCATTGAGCTACGGTATTATTAAACGTATCGGTGGCACCATTGAGGTGAACTCTAAGGTAGGTAAGGGCAGCCTGTTTACCATCGGCCTGTACCATAAGGCTATCGAAGATCAGACGAATACGCCTTACGAGGGGTTGCAATTTAGCGGTAAGCATAACGATAAGACACCGCTGTAAGTGACTCGATAAGAGGGGAGCCGAGAGTCATCTCGGCTTTAGTAAGGCGGCGTGTACTAGCTTGTCTACAGCTAAACTTCCAATCTCTTCTCTGTTAAGTTTTAGGCAAAAAAATAGCCGAGATAATATCTCGGCCAAAAGAGTGTGTGAGCAATGTCGTGCTTTACATAAAACAGACTCTAACTTGCGGGAGATGAGATGCCTTTAAGTTATTGGCGAGTCTTGAAACGCATGTAAATAATAATCATTATCATTTAGTCTTGCAAGTATAATCGACAACGAAAATTGCACCTTTTTGCGTAGTTGATTAATAATCTAAATAAAACAAATTGTTAGGTTTTAATCTTTACATTGTGAATGATTCATAACGATGTCATGAATTAAAGACAAAAAAAAGCCAGGATAATATCCTGGCCACTTAAGAGTGTGTGAGCAATGTCGTGCTATAAAAACTCATTTAACAAATCGAGATGATGAGAACTTTATTTGTTAACCTGAGTTCTGGAACGCAAGTTAACAATAATCATTCTCATTTAGATTTGCAAGCTTTATTACATACATTTAGCAAATTTACTCACCTTTTTTAATCTGATACAAAATGAGTATTAGAACTGTTTTTGTAAGTGCAGCTTATTTTGGCTGTGATTCTGCGCATCGTTAATCATTGCAGTGATCTGGTACTGGGAGCTGATTAACATCTTGAGCATTGCAGGGAAGCAGTTACGGGTCTTAACTTCGATGCGTTGGTAGCCTTGTTCGGTCGCCCAGCGTTCTTGATATTCAAGTAGGCTTTTAGCTAAACCTAGACCACGGAAATCCGGCGCAACACCACCTAACCAGCTGTAAAACACCTGATCATCAGTTTGATAGCCCAACTTAAAGCCTGCTATCTCACCTTCTACTCTGGCAATAAGCAATAGTGCAGGGCCTGCGAGTAAGCGCTGAGCGATCTCTTGGCTAGCATAACCTTGCTCAAATTCTGGGATGATAGAGTAGGTGGTTTGGATCAGTTCGAGGACTTCAGGAGTGAACTCGGTAACAGCTTCAATTTCAATGGTGTACATTTACAAACTCTCAATAATTTCGCCAGTTCACCCAGTAAAACAGCCAAACCTATAGGCTGAAAGGTGAACGAATTGGCGAAATTATAACAGGTCAGTCCAGTTGTTGTTAAGCGTTAAATAGCCGTTTCCTGCGTACTGCTGTGTAAGATCTTATCTTGTAAGAACTTTAATAGCAGGCCATAGGCAGGTAAAAACAAACCTAAGCTCACAATCAATTTGAAACCGTAATCAACCGTGGCTATTTCAGGCCAGTGTGTTGCCATAAAGGTGTCGGTAGAGGCGTAGAAGGCTAGGCCGAAGAACACGATAGTGTCTATTAGGTTACCGACTATGGTTGATGCCGAAGGGGCAACCCACCAAGACTTGGTTTCTCTGAGCTTAGCAAAGACAAAGATATCCATCAGCTGGCCAACGAGATACGCAGCGAAGCTCGCAAAGGCGATGCGGAATACAAAGCTGTTGAACTCAAGTAAGGCATCGGCGCCTTGGAAGCTACCCTGATGGAAGATAACGCCCATCAAATAGGAGATAACAAGTGCTGGTAACATCGCGAGGAAGATGATCTTTCTTGCCGCTTGCTGGCCGAATATTCGAACCGTTAGATCTGTGGCTAAATAAACAAATGGAAAACTAAATGCGCCCCATGTGGTATGGAAGCCAAATATCTGAAAGGGAAGTTGTACAAGGTAGTTACTCGCACAAATAATAACAATATGGAAGCTTGCTAAAAGCAGTAGTGCACGGCGAAGCTGTGCAGGGGATAACATCAACATCTTGTGGCCTTTTTAAGTAAATCGGGCGGGGT
>NZ_BPET01000024.1 GCF_019654915.1 Shewanella sp. MBTL60-007
ATATCATATATATATCGATTAAATGGTAAATAAAATAATCCCTATTTACGCTAAATAAAAACGTTACCATATTCAATTTAAAATAAATTCATGCACTTAAGTCAAACCTATTAAATGGTAAAAATATTTTTACCATTTATAATGTAGTCCCCCATGTGGCCACTTTCGTAACATTTGACATACAACCCAACAAATCAATCACTTAGAGCTATCAAGCGTGATTTCCGTTTCTCTTTATACTGTAAGCATAAATAGTTATTGGAGTTGTTATGGATATTAAAAGTGCATTTGATGGAACGAGGTTTACGTTTCAGAACAATGATTCTCTAATCGAGGGTATTTATAGTGGTGTCCCAAATCATATTTACCACCAAATACCAGCAATTAATCACTCAACGATAAAGCCTGCTTTTATTACGTTGGCTCATTACTTTGAGGAAGTTAATAATAAAACAAAAGACAAAAATACAAAGCCAAAATCAATTGGATCGCTATTTCATTGTATGTCATTAACTCCAACCAATACCTATGATGATTTCTTTGCGTATCCAGAAGCCCTGTATTATCCAAACGATATTCATACCACCAGCCAATTAAACCACGCGCTTATGCTTAAAGGACGCTCTCAAAGTGGAAATAAGCAGGACTTAATAACCGCTCTGCTTGAAGCTGACCCCCAAGCACAGATTTTTGATAACCGTCTTAAGGAATGCTTGATAAGCAATATCGGTTGCGATGCGTTTAATGCCGCGTTGGAGTTGGCAGGTGGTAAATTTGCCTCAATTCTTAGCCAATTAACAAAGCCTGAGTTGGCCAAATTTCACCTTAAGCAAGCTATGAGTCAGTCGGATTGGGATCTTGCTGAAACTATGGCAACCAAGTTTTTATCAAAGGCCGCTAACTGTGAGCTATTAAGTAATGGATACCCGGAGTTAACGCTGATCGCTTTCGACAAACATAGAAATATTTGGGTTAAATGTAAGATTGATTACTTAAAAACTAACTTAGTGCCGGTAGACCTCAAATCTACAGAAAATGCCTCTCCATCCAGGTTTTCGTATTCAGCCAAAGAGTATTTTTACGATACTCAGGAAGCTTTCTACGGATATGTGGCATCTTTACTAGGCCTAGAACTTTTACCAATGAAATTCGCTGCAGCAGAGAGCTTTGCGCCCTATGTGAGCCAAATTTATACCTTGCCTGATGTGGTGCGTTTAGATGCAAAAAACTTGGTTCAACGCACCTTGAACCAGATTATAGACGCAGAAAGAAGCGGTGTTATTACCGGCTATTGTGCAAATGAAATGGTATTGCCGTTTAAGAGGCGTGCTAATCCAAGGGCTGCTAGTCAACCTCACAGTACCGAATCTTATTTTTAGGAGAAATTTATGCACGATACCGCTCTAGCACCATACATTACGCAACTTAAGTCTATCGAGTTGGAATACAAACAGGCTGCGCGTCAATATCCTAAATATCGGCTCAACTACCGTGACGAGGCTAACGCACTTATTCGCGAGTTCGTGCGAATTGGTGGTTTACAACTTCAGATCCCAAAGTCAGCTCTTAGTACAGCTTTGATGCTCGCTGTAAGGCTTGGAATTTCGGTATGCCCGCTTAAAAAGCAGTGCTACCTTGCAGTAACATACTTGGAAAGTGGTATGGCTACTGTTGATTTGGCCATTGGTTATCGCGGATATGAGGCTATTTTTTGTGGCTCTGGCTTACTTACTCGAATTGATGTCGGTTTAGTCTATTCAAAGGACAATTTTACTTACCAAGGACCGCGACAAGAAGTAATTCATACATCTAGCACTTTATCTACCGACGTGGATAAAAGAGGGCAATTGGAGTGCGCCTATTGCATGGCAGAGCTAAGCGATGGTTCAATAATGACCTCAACTATGAGTATCGATGAACTCAATGCAGTTGAGGCCATGGCGAGAGAGTATGGCCATTCAAGTTCATGGGATTCAGCTTTTAGTAATGAGTGCCGTAGAGCTGCAATTATCAGATATTCCGCTAAAGATTGGTTCCGCATTGCTGAACATCACGACTGCGATACTTTACCCATCAAAGAGCTCGAAGAAAATGAGAGTGCTAGGGAGTACTTATGACTATATCTTGCTTTGCAAATAGAGGCGGCAAAATCCAAATAATTCCACCTAGCATCGAGTTAAATGCTAAAGCGAGCAGTCTGGATTCTAAGTTACTTTCAGATGGCTACTTACCAACTGACTACCAACTTAGATTGGTTAAGAACATTAGAAATGAAGACGCCGTGACGTGTGAATTTACCTTTAGCTTTTACGAGCGAATAGTTCGTGAATGCGGTTTCACATCACTTGATGGTTATCTACTTTCTAAGTTTGATACTTATGAGTATCAAGGCCCTAGAAAACCGATCCGTATCATTGAGTTATTGACGAGCCCCTTGGAAGCGCTAGATTGTGGTGTTTTTGAAGTGCGGTCAACTAACAATGTGCATACTGGGGTAGTCAGTAGAGAGGAAATCGAAGGCTTTTGGAATAGAACGCTATTACATAGGTTTAACCACGCTAAGCCAATTAGCAATATTCAGGTGGCGACATTACTCAAGTCATTTTTGGGTTATAGGGCAGTTAAACGACTTGCCAGCACACATTCAGAGCTTGATGCAATCAAGCTATTTCACCTTTCAGAAAAGCTCATGGATTCCGAGGACTTTGAATGAACAAACAAACTCACTTTTCAAGCATCAAATACTCAACTGATAACGACTTTATTGAAACAGTCATTGGTGAGCAGCTAGTCGTTGTTTGTCCTATTGGTGTGCCGCTATCTTGCGAATTTAGAGTACATAATAGTAATGAGTATGACTTTTACCTGAATGGAGAACAGTTTTCTTTGGGGTTAGCTGCAGCCAGTGAAAATCTTCTCTTAAACCGTTTGATTCGTACTAAGTGTAATGTGATCCGCTTTGATGCCATTAAGAGTAATGGACTAATCAATATTATCAATTACTACGATACAGATAGTAGCGGTGCATCTTACTCAGAAGATATGGAAAAGGCTGAAATGCTATTCACTTCAATTTTCCATGTTCTTAGGCCAAAGGTAGTTGATTTGGTCAAAATTAAGGATCTATTGAAGTCGCACGTTATCGTTACCCGATTTTCAAAAACAGAGCCCACCGGGATTTACCTTTGCCATAACCATAAAACGCTACAAGCTAAGGTTAAGCGAAGAATAGCGTCACGAGCACACGTTAGAACGGAGTGTGGCACTGATGCTGTCTACAGCGCTCCACTGACTTTTGAAGCGTCAGATAGCGTAGTTCTACTAGATGAATGTGAACAAACTAAAGGCATTCTAGGGCGAGATATGTTGGAGACCTTAAATGGGTAGATGCGCGCAAGCCCTTTTAAATGGGAAAAAGTATACAGAGTGTAGAATGTTAAAAGAAAATGTATTTGAATAATCAAACTACTCGCTTAACTTCACTGAGGATAAATTTGGTATGGATAAGGTAATATTTCCAATTATCTTTGCTATTGCAGTAATGGGCTCTCTAGCATATATGGAATACGTCAAAGCTCATGAAGCCTATTTAAATAACTTCCCCTATTTAATAGAAACTGAGCAAGGTGAGTTTGGAGTTGAACTGGCGATTAATGAAGATAAAAAGTTTATTGGTCTACCTAATGAGTGTGTATGGCAACGAGTTGGTACAAAAATTACTATTCTAAAAAATGAAAACATTATTCAGATTGATGCCTCAGAAGATGCTAAAGATGCTGGTTGTAAGCCTCGAATGTTTTTAGCTGCTAACTCAGAAAGGGATGAGGTAGCAAAGGCATTCTTATTAGCTTTTAACGCTCCTAAGCGTGAAAGTGATCTGAGTTTAGAGTTTGAACCGATTAATAGTGGTTCTTCTATTGAAGCTGAAACACATGGCAACACTAATTGAAACCTAACATGGGAAAACAAGAATGAAATTCTCGATGCTGCATTGGAATGTACAAGCAATCGAGTAGGCCTAAGAGCTGCTGTTAAATTTCAAAAAAACTATACGGGATAAGATCTTAATATTTATATGATGGTGAAATAACATGGCAAGACGACCAGTAGGCCAATTTGTTGGATATAGACAGTTCGCTGTAGACCATAAGTGGTTGGCCGAGAAGCGGGAACGTGAAGCCGCAATGGATCGAGCCGCTTGGCATTCTAAATGGATTACAGTATGGCGTCTAAAAACAGATCGCCTTTGGACTGACTGGGCTATTTGTCAATGGTTGGGTAAGCCAGCTAGCCAAGGTAAGTACAAAGTGTTTGCGGTGGTTGATGTAAAAGCCGCAGAGCGCAAGAAAACATTCAAGGAATGGCATACTCCACGATTAGAAAAAAAACAGCTAAAAAACCCTTTTTTTGAGATTAAAAAACTATAGGAAACAAGCATGACCTCGAAACCGTTCAGGAGAAAAATTTACACACTGGTTCTAAATGGACAAAAATTCTCTCTATATCTTGATGGTTATTGGGGTTTGATATTGAGAACAGAGATTTCAATAAATGCTGAAGTATTGTATAGCCAGATCTGGCATACGGGTGTGAATAAATATCTTGGCTTATCTGGCACTGGTTGGCATTTGACTAGGTGGCGTAATGAAGCTGTTGAAGATCTCAATGGGTTATCTGACAAGGAAAGGCGAACGTTGTCTACTGAGTTTGGCCTGCCAATTTGTACGAATTATCTTGAACTTCCATATAGTAACGAAGAATCGTTTCTGGCATCGCGTTGCGCTATCAAGGTTAGAGATTGGATAAAAATGCACCCGATAGTCTCTAAACGTCTGCTAAACAGTGGTGAGAAGGTCAAAGAGGTTTTTGAACTGCTGGGTGTGCCAACTATATAAAGGGAAGAAGATCATAATGGCTCAATGGATTGAAAACCACGGTAAGCAATCTAAATTGTCATTTGTCTCAGTGTGATTTGATAACTGCACAGGCAACTTACTAAATTAATCGAACTAAACTATGCGAATTTCAATCTGTGGATCGTAAAATTGCGCACTTAACAACGATCAATATAATTTGTGACTTATTAGTGACTTAGCAGCAATCCAAATTAAATCAAGTCTTTGCAGATACCTTTCAATTAACGTTAAGATTATCCTCAAGATATCCACAACTTGCCCCCCAAATTCCCTCTTGCAATAAAGCCAGAGCCTCATTATCTTGTATATAGAATAAGTATTAGCAACTATATGTAGTAGTTATATATTCTTTGAGGCTGTATTGGATTTTACGTTTTAGCCAGGATTGAGGATCTGTGAATATTAACAGCTTAGGTAAAAAATAAATCACTCGCTAATTTACCATTAATAATGGAACTAAAAAGTAAGTCCTAGAGCTTAACCCTCATTTCTTACTATTTAAAAAAACATGTATTGTTAGCTTCAAGAGGTCAACATTAAAGCGACAAATTAAGTGTTTTATTGCGAAACCAATGGATTGAATTGTACTGATAGGGATATTGAAAGGGCGTGAAAGCTAACCGCGGGAACGGCTAACTTTCACATTGTAAATTCACCGGAGCAAAAATACTTTTCGTACACAAGATTAACGGAAAACCGTTAAAACAACTCTATTATAGAGTTGTTCACGAATCAAAGTCTTTTTGCTCCAATGTTTGGGAGTAAATCATGAAAAAGCCAAAAGAACCGGATTACCACATTGTAGTTCATCATAGGCACTACCATGAGATCTCAATCTCTTCAGTAGGTATTGGCCGCTACTCTAGCGCCGCTTTTATCCTATTTTCGTTGATTGAGACAGCGCTACAAATGTTCTAAAAATAGAAACGGCCACAACACTCAAGAGTGCAGTGGCCGTTTGGTGTTTCACCAAAGAAGCTTTAGTTTTTGCTTTTGGTAAGCGCGAATCTCCACCATTCTAAATCACCATCAAGAGCAAGTTCCGTTGATAACTGCGTTGCATACGCATTGCCATTAGCATCGGTTTCTACTTTGACTGTAATCTGTTCTGGCACCATTAAATTCGCCTCGAATAGCGCTCGACTATAGGCATAGTCAAAGCTACCAAGAGCAATTGCATCATCTACCATCAATTGACTTACTACCTGCTGCAAAAGAAGTTCTTGCTGCACTAGTGAGTCTGGTGTTGGTATCGCTAATTCTTCTGTTAACTCGATCACCGAATTGAGCATACATTTTCTCCTTTGGTTGCGGGATGCTCTTTGGAGTCACCTAAATAAGAAACTCTAAAGAGCACCCCACAGGGATACTCGTATGCTGTTAAATCAAGTAACTGTCTATCTCACGGCTTATAGCCGTAGAAATATCACTTACCTGGTCAACTGTTATAAAGCGATTGAAGCCTGCCACAAATGAAGTCTGCAAGCCTACGGCTATTGTCGTAATACCACTGGTTTTAGCAAAAAATAATGCTTCTTCAATTGGCGAATTTGAATCAGGGTAGCCATCAGTTAACACAAATAATAATTTGCGTTGCTCTGGTCTCTTGATTAAATCTGCCACCGCACCAAAAATTGCCTCTCCTGTAGGAGTTGTACCGTCTGCACTGACCTTAAAATCAGCCTCTAAAGCTTGGCCATCAAATTTTTTAGCTTGGTGAATACCCCAAGTGTATTTATCTGATTTTGGATCTATAGGTCTCGTTAGCATTGGGTAATACAAGACTTCTGTATTGATATGGTTAGCAAGTGAAAGTCCTTTAACAATGCCAAATAACGTGCCATTGACACTGGGCATTAGGTCATTCATTGAACCACTTCTATCCACAAGAAAAGAAATAGCGGTTGGAGTACGTTTGCGAATCGGCACTCTCTTTGAAAAAACGCTAGTATCACCGGCAACGATCTGCGCAAAGCGATTGCGATGTAATCTAGCTCCAACATCGCTTGGCACTTCACGACACTTCACTGGTGAAACTAATTTCGCAATTAGTGCGCTAGTATCTGAAACCGAACCCAAATCAAGTGAACCCGTTAACTTCATTTGCTTAAGCTCTACCGGAGCATCAAGGCCAGCGATAACATCGCCGCTCTCTCTTGCATCCTCAGCTTTTGAATTAACGGTTTGCTTCAGCTTGTCATGCAAATCTTTAGGGCGCTCTTTGCACTTTAAGATTGCTTCAATTGCTGCTTTTTCTTCACTTGAATCACTCAACACTAATTGATCGTTTAAAATCGCAATCAATTGCTCGCTTAAGGAGAGAGTGTCTGCACAACTCACTGGAACATTATCTAGGATCAGTGCTTTGATTCTCTCAATTGTTGGCGCCAAATCAGCTAAAAGATATTCTTCAGCGTTGGCAATGCTAAGTAGTTTCTGTTGGCTTCGTATGTTGCCTCGAACCCAGTTCAGTAACCAGTTATGAAATATGATTTCAATTGGCAAATCGACATTTTGAGTACCAAAAAAGCCGAACTCGATAGCCAGGTCTTCTAACTTATCCAGTGCTTCTTTTGCTACATAGGTTTTTCTAATTCGTTCATTTTCCATTCGGGGATCTTCAAAAAGGTTTGTTAA
Organism: Shewanella sp. MBTL60-007; assembly: GCF_019654915.1. Taxonomy (GTDB): domain Bacteria; phylum Pseudomonadota; class Gammaproteobacteria; order Enterobacterales; family Shewanellaceae; genus Shewanella. Next base: position 7,554 of record NZ_BPET01000024.1, read on the forward strand.
CCACTTTGTAAGACCACCAGCTTTAGATGATTTCTGAACGATATTAATGTCAGTTTCGATTAGATGACCTATCTCATGCTCAAGAAGGCCTTCAAGTAAATCCACGTATTGAGGATCGCTTAAATCTCCTTCAGGCAGAGTGATAGCCCCACTTCGCATATCGGCTAGAGCCTTACTACCCGCGATTTGAACTGTGACACTTGAATTTCGTGTTGAAATTCTCGACCACGCTCGAAACTTGCTGGTTAATTGGTTTTGAAAATTCATTTGACCTCCCATAAGACCATAGGAGATACCATGACGGTATATCGCCATGGGCATGAGTTTAAAGTTTATGGTGTGTATCATCGATACGTCAGGAATATTCCCCGCTAATTAACGCTAGCTACGCATTGCCATTGGCAAAATTCTTTATATAACACGCTTATCTAATCATTCCATTAGATAAGCGCCCTAAAGGGCGCTTGTACGGTTGGTAACGTCTAATTGATATTACATACCGGTTTTGTTGTTGTTTCTTTCCATACTTCCTTAACTAGCTTGATAGCTATTTCTCTCTCTACGGATTTCAACGAGTTGAGATAGATACCTTTTAGTGCATCAATAGGCGACTGACTTACGTCATAGGCCATTTCGAGAGTCCAAGCAATTGAATCGCCAGGTCCGAACGGTGCATTAAAGTCGGGTTCTACCAAAGCCTCTCTTAGTAACGAGGCAGTTTTTACTACTCTTAACGCAATTCCATTTGGAATATCAGGGCAAGCCTTTTTAATAATCGACATTTCCTGTTCTGGTTGAGGGTAGAATGTCTCAAGCATCTTCATGCGTCGCGCTAACGAGCGATCATACGTCTGAGATGAATGATAGCGTTGGTTTTCACCTGTACCGTTAGTGTTTGCCGTGGCAACAATAACCGCCATTGGTGATGCTTTTACGCTCATATTCAATGAAGTTAAAGACAGTTCTCTACGATCTAAAAAAGCATGTAGAAAGTGTTGAACACCAGCCGGTGCTTTGTCTATTTCATCAATTAGAGCAATACCACCCTGCTCGTAAACTTTAACAATTTCTGACAACTTCGAAATTGTTTGACCGTTTACTAGCTCCTTACTGCCCTCTAGTTCAGCTGAAAGCATATCTTCTCTCATGTTCACCCTTTTTAAAGGGATACCCATTCGAGCTGACACGTACTCAAAGAACAATGTCTTCCCCGTTCCAGTCTCACCATATAAGCACATAGGCTTAAGTTTCTGGTGATTATCGCAATGGGTAATCCAAGTCTTAACTAACGATTCTGGCGGCAAGATCCCCGTCCAAACATCAATTGTTTTAGAGGTAGCTGGTACTGTCAGAAACTTTTTCCCACGTGGTAAATCATAGTCGTAGAAAATGTCAGCAACGTCCTTTTTGACTACTTTAAGTTGGATGCTATTTAGTTTGGTGTGTGCTTGTGTATTGGCCATTTCGAGCCTCCTGTTTTATAAAGAAGACTCCCCTAATGGGAAGTCTCCCATTGGGTTAAATGCCAACTACTTCGGCAAGATTATTTAATACCTCATTATATTCATCGTATTGTTCGAGAATATATAAGTCTGAAATCAGACTTTTGAGGATTTCCATATTGGCTTCTATATCACTGTCGTCAACAATTTTGACGATCCTTGATGGTAAACCAGCTATGGGTTGGTTGCGGTTGAAGCGGTATCGCGTTGAGTATTCTTTAGCGAACCAAATTGCTTTGGTTTCATCAATGATGGCCATCGCTCGATTAAAAACCGATTGACTGTCATCATTTTCAGAGTACTTAAGAAACAGCTCAGTAGGATCAATTCCTACCAGCTGACAGACTATCTGGAAGTGCTCTGACTTCAAGTAACCTGTTATCTCATTTCGAGTTTGTTCCTTTGCTTTCAACAGTTGTTTGAAATGGATATCGATAAACCCGAGCCAAAACTGCAAACAGTCTTGTTCAGTCCATTCAATCCAATATTCACAGTTTTGACCGTCAAGATATGGATTGTTAATGTCCATAATCGCGTCTTCAAAACCACTCATTCCTTTTCTAAATTGCTTTAGAAAATCTTCGCCTAAATCGTGAGCAATGAAATCTTGCTCATACGCCCAACATAATTGCGGCACCATCTTTAAAGCTGCCATAGAACCTCCCATATAGAGAGAAATCCCTTTTAGGGGATTTCCCCCTAAAGGCTGATGTTGCTAGTTGGACATACTTCTGATTATGTCGATTTGTTTTGATAGTCTGTTTTTCTCAATATGAGAGTTACAGACCCGCTTACAAATTTTACGTCTACGACGCGAAAGGTAAGCTGCCAGTTTTTTAAGGTCTTTTCTATTTTGAGTTACCATTTTCCGCTCCCCCATGTTCCAGTGTCTTCTGACTCCGCAGCATTTGCAGGTTCAGCGTTCAATGTCGTCACGTTTGAAGATGTTTGTGTATTAAGAGTCGGCAAAGTATTTGGCATGACACCGGTAGCTTTACGTGATTCATTAATAGCAAACTGCTTCAGCTTGTGCGGATCGGAAAGCTCAAAATATAGCTCTCTCAAAGTAAGCAAATCTTTATCAACTAAATAGCCACTGTCAGGCAGGCTATTCATTACCGCTTCGATGTAATCAACAACGTATAAAATGTCGTCATCAAGGAATGATAAACGTGACATTTTGGTTGTCATTTGTGCTAACTGAGTACGAAAAGACTGATTTTTCTTGTCTTTCAGCTCGTTTAGCATTTTTAGTGCATCTTCAACGACTTCGATATAAAGCTGTCTTGTTTGAGTTTCGGTGAGACTTTTCGCATCTTCTAGGTACACAGGAGTTACGTGCATCGGTCTAGGTGCTTTAAAGCTAAACTTTGAACGCCATTCAGCAGCGGTCAAAGAGTGCGCTTTTATTAAGTCAGCAATCGCAAGATTGTCAGGGTGAGTCATGTGTTCTTCAAGGATTTGATCCCATTGATAAACCATATCGTCTAACCGACTTTCTGCAGTTTCAATCACTTCTGCTAGTTCCTGGTCAACTTTTTCCAGATCGTTTGTATTAACAAAATAAATATCATTAATACATACTGAGTATTCTCTCAGAATCCGGCGAAATGCAGACGAGACATACGAGCTTACCTTAGTGCTTCTAAGCGTATGTTTGTCAGGATTACTCCTGTCCATATACTTAGATGGCATCCAAACGATGGTATTTTTAGTGATGTTTTTGTTTTTGACTTTGACACCGGCAATTGTAATTTCTGCTTCAGGTACAGTACTAGTACCGTAACAGCCAGAAGAGTTTTCAGTGCCAATATGGTACATGGCCACAGTAGTATTTTGGTCTGTGATGCTCATAGAGCCTCCTTGTTTTGGAATGAGTTAGCCCCTAAGGGTTTTCCCATTGGTGGTAGTGGTTGGCATATAAAATATGCGTCAGGCATAAGCCCCGCTGAAAGATCGTCAGCTCGATTTGTCTGCAGAGCAGTCAAATTTTAAAAAGTCATTCGATTGAGTTATCGAATAATTTTTTGGAGGTGTTGAGGGGTGATTGGTTTACCAATGGAGGCATACATAACAAGTAAAAGTATTATTGTGAGTTACTTACTTAGGATTAGTTATGAATATGGTGTATTGGTTGCGACAAGTTACTTGTCATAGGTAAGTAGGTTTTAACCTACTTAATACGATAATGCGTGGTTAATAAAAAAGCAATTAATTTACGCCCCAATGGGGCGTAAATGGCTAATCAAAAGCTGTAAGATATTCTAAAGATTCACTCTCAATATCTCGTATAACAGCTTTCCACTTATCTAGCTCAGTTTGTTTATGCTGTTGGTCATAACCTTTGGGAAGACTAAGCTTAGGTATTTGACATCGTTCAACGTCAGTCTTGACGTTCGAATATGCTTTATACCAACTTAAGATCCCCGTTTGGTCACTTCCAAAAGTTATACGTCTAGCAGCGGCTAAACCTAACGCTTTCTTTCGGTTTATATCCATATCGACCTCGTAGTTAGAGGAAGCCCCCCTATCGGGAGTTACCCCCGATAGAGCAGGCAGATTATTAAACTTGCAGCGTTACTTTTGATGTTGCTATTGCACAGCAAATGAGCACGTCATTCTTGTCCAATTCAGCAAGTGGTGCTTGTACGTATTTAACCGTCCCACTCAGGAGCTTTACTCTGCATGAATTACAGAATCCAGCTCTGCATTGAGAGTGAGTTCGTATATTCAACGCTTCAAGGCGGGTTAATAGTAGGCCGTTGCTTTGAGTCAGTTCGATCTTCATATATCCCTCCTTATTAACTAATGGCAAAATAGTCATTGCGGCGAGCGTTAAAAACACTAGTCGGTATATCAGTAATAAATGCATCACGATATTCAATTACTACCCCCGATTCATGCAGCTTATACAACTCTTCAATGCTTGATATAGCGGTTTTTCTAATGAATAGGTTTTCAGGTAAATCCGCTGGCCAATGTAGGATCTTGTATCCTCGTAAGCCTCTAGATAACATGCCTAAATCTCTATCAATAATTGGTTTTACTATCATGTGTGTGCTCATTTTGCCTCCGGCTGTTTAAGGGAGGCACCCCTAACGGGATTCCTCCCATTAGGTTGAGTTAACTGATTAAATGATGGTTAGTTCTGCGTAAGCTTGTTGTGTTGTTGCCACTTCCACCCCTAGTTTGCCACCAGCAAGCAGAATGTCGGCTTCAATCTTAAAGCTCAAAGGTAAATGATATGTCGCTCTTTTTTTCAAAGTACGTTTATCATTTTTGGTGTTGTTCTTCATTACTCGCCGGTAAACATCAACCTTACAAAAGCTATCCTGAATAGAAAGCTCTAAGTTGCTGATGTCCCCAGGTCTCGGATTAAACTCAGTGCAAAAAAGTGAATTACTCATAGTGCTAAAGTTAATACCCAAGGTGTCTGCAAGCCCCCCCCCACAGACTAGTCCGTCGAGGTTTAAGGCTTTTGGTTTGTTTATCGAAACGGCTACACAATTCTTTAAACTCACTCAGAGAGTGAATTTCCGTCACTGTGCCTTGGTTTGGACTAGTACAAGAGATGTGGAAACATCGGTCATCATCGCTGATTATTGATTCACGCCACTTGTTATCATCGCAAGCCGAGAAAAACCAAGTCCCACAACCATTGGATTTTAAAACCCAAATATAATTGCTGCCTTGTTGAGAGTCGAAAAGTAACTGCTCTCTATCAATCTCGAATAGATCTTCAGAATGGTGTTGTAGAAATGGCGCGCCAGCATTATTAGCAATGGCGCAAAGTTGATCGTAAATTTTCATAGTATGTCCTCAGATTAGTTAGAGGACAGCCCTAAGGGGAGTCCCCTTAGGATGAATTTACATGTGTTGAGCACTAATAAAGTGCGACAGGAATAATCCCCGCTGAATGCATCAGCTTGCTTTTACTGCTTTGCAGTGAAAATCAATAAACTCATAATAGCAATTCGAATCGACTAGTCAAACTCAGCTCTAGCGAACGTTGTAACTAATGTGCGTTTGGTGTTTTCTTTGATAACCAAAAAGTGAATGTTGGACACTGGATTCTTCCACACTTCAACATTGTCAGAGGTGCCGTATTTACGAGCTTTATGCTTTAAAACCGAGCTTGGAAGTTGCACCTTCATTATCGCTGAGCTTTGAAGTCGCTTAATCAATGAACTCCATGGCTTAGTCAGTGGTGACTCATTCACTCTTCGGCTCATTTCAAGCTCATACTTATCTACCGCGTGTGTTGTGACATAGACATCTGCAAATGCCGCTTCAACTAAACAATGCATTTGACCATGAATCGATGGATCCAATGTTACTGACTCAACGGCTTCTACTTCATCAAAATCTTTATCTAGGCCATCCAAGTTTTTCGACACTACAACCTCTACACCATGCATACTCAAGCCGAGAAATGCTGCATATTTGATTAAATGTTCTTTGGTTGATTTGCGTTGAATTAACTTTTTAATTGCCCCTTTTGAGACTACAAGCTTGTAGCCAATACCTGAAATTGGATAACGGTCATGGATTTTGGCTGTAAACAACAAATGCTGAATCGCCACCAGCTCGGAAATTACTTCTGCATCAGCTAACAACGGATCATGTATGACATCAAGGATCCCTTTGGTCTTAATCCCTGTTCGCCATTCGACTCGGCAGCGGCCTTTTTCCATTGCTGTTGAGCGAGTTAATAGTGTCATCATATCGTTATTTTCCTTGGGAAGATTAGCTTGCATAACCAGTACTATCTCATACTTTAAAAATTACGCTTATTCAAACATTTCAGCAACACCCGCATACAGCTCAAGCTCTTTCCATACATCTTTATAAACGATGCCTTTGCCAGAGTCTAAACCAATGACTTTAGTGTTCGAGTTAGCCTCTTTAACCAAGTTAACACGCTGATCGTTTTCTTCTTCGTTCAGTACGACCAATAACCTTGTTTTAACACCATCATCATCAATAATACCTAGTACCAGATCGGCATCTGAGTCGGAGATTTGCGTTACCGGCTTACTAATAAAAAAGTTGTGTTCACTACTTTTTGAAGTAGCTATTAAGCCTTTAGTAACAGCTTTCTCAGTGCGAGTTCTTGTTAATAAAGGCACATCTGTACTTAATACTGGATGAAGCCAGATTGTATGCGGCATATATTCTGAAGTTTTTTCATGGCGAGCAATAGAAAGCATGACAACGGCCTCCCCCTCAAAACTCTCTTTTGGAATAATCAAAGAATGAAAAGATAGCGTAACAGCCCCCTCCTCATTACTTAAAAAGACACTCTCAGAGTTTTGTACTTGATAATCGTTTAACACCATAAATACGAGTGCATGAGGTCTACCGCTGTTTGCAGGCCAATCTTCTTCGACTTCGATCAGCTTCTCTACTGCCATTTCTATCCCTTGTTTACCAAAGAATAAATACTCACTTAACGTACTATCGCCAAATTCAATGTCATCAGCCACACCCAACATAGTTTTGAACTTGTTCTCTATGCTTTTATTCTGCCTATTCGTCCATGTAGTCATACCTGAGCGCCTTAAGAGGTATCTCGCGACCCTTTCTATTAGAGGCGCCTTTTTAGTTGATAATGAGCAGGCTGAGGAAGAAGTGGTTTTGGTAACACTATCGAATATTGATTCGTTTTTAAAAGCGTTATGCAGCTTTACTTTTGATAAATCATCGGATTGATGGCCCAAATCGGTCCATAACGGACAGGACTTGTCATGATGGCCTAGTTCATGGTGATTAACCAATGTATATTTTCCATGCGACAATCTTGCAAACATTACCACGCCAGGATTACAACACATGCACGATAGATGCCTTATTCTATGGATGCTTTTTAAAAATGCTTGCCCTTCACTGCTTTGCCTCGCTAGTGGCAGCACTATATTAGGCTTTTCCATAAACATGATCGTCTGATTTTCTAAATTATCTTTGACTGCAATTTTCATAGTATTCAATGCCTCCTAATACGCATTTAATCATAGTTTTCGAACGATTCAGGCCGAATTAGGTAAGCGCAATTCTGATTTATAGTTACTATGTATTCATTTGATAACTTAAAGATATGATGATTATGATTGGCATTATTTCGAAAGATGTTGAAAGGCTTGCTGGCAAGGCCGCTAGCGTTAAAAATTCATCTGCAAAAGATTTAAAACATCGCGCAAGTTACTGGGTAAACCAAGCCAATTCTATGATGTTTAAAGCTGATGAAAACTCCGAAGCATATAAGCTGGCAGAGTCTTTCGCACACATCATGATTTATGTTCATAACAGCAGTTCAAGTAAGACAGTTGCAGAGTTAGTTAGCTGCGTACCAACAGTGAAGTGCTGGCTTATTCAGCTTGAGCAGTCGCTAAAGAAGCTAACCGATGCAAGCAAAGAGAATCACAGGCAATTAGAAATGATAAGTGACGGTGTGATGGTAGAGAGGTGCATCATAACTGGTATGGTAAGAACGACTAAGCTAGATCAAACGTAAAGCCATACGAACATCGATAAGCCAATCTATGAATACCTGAGTTAAATCCAACGTGCCCTCTAAATCAGTCGCTTTGACCGTTTGAATGAAGTGGATACCTTTTGCATCTTTAATTAACTCGATTGACTCAGATGCGTTGATTCCTCTAATGATATTGTCATCAACAGATTTACCCGTTGAGTAGAACATTGACAAATGAGGGCAGCCAATATTTTCCTGTCCAAGTGCAGACCACGTTAATAGCTTTACCGTTGCAGTTGGATCGATTTTATCAAACTTGACCACTACATGATTACCGGATAATTGGGCTTCAGTAACCCCTTTATCACTCAAGGTATCGAGCCATGTTTTGATATTAAGCAGCGTAAAATCTTGCATTGCTCTGACCTATATTGTCTAAAACTAGTCTATCGATTGAATCATGTAATACTTCGTTCGATTTGGGATCTTGAAAAACGGTTTTGATTGTCTGTTTATAGAGCTCAAAATCTACTCCCCAAGTAATCGCTATTATCTCCAAAATAAGGCTAGTTTCTCTTGTCGTTACAGGGAAGTTTTGGCCGGACTCTTTTGAAACATTAACGCTCAGTTCGATAGATAAGAGAATTAGCCATCCTCTAATTTGGTCTTCAATAGACATAGTACTTGCCGCTTCAATCCATGAATTAAAACAGCTTTTATCAACGGACAATGAAAAACCCGAATCTAATCTAATGACAGCAGAAAAAATTGCTAAATGACTCTTAGCGACCAAAGGTGCACCTTGAGCTTGGCAATTTATAGCATTATAAAGCCGATTCCAAACACTCAAGTTATAAGCGCAATTATGTGCAACTCCATAGTCTTCCATTGACGCCTCTAAAAACCTTATGGTGGTCCTTTTAATGATCCTTAGGCGAGCAGACTTAGCAACTATCCCTACCATGCAATAACCTTATTTCCTAAACTTTTTTGCACTGTTAACTTTTTAACTGAAATGTCAATGAATTGACGTTGCAGTGATAATAAACAGTTAAGCAGTCAAAAAACAATATTTTGACAATATATTCCCGTAGACGGGAATATGCAGGTGAAAGAAAAGTTTACACCTGCAACAATTGTTAACTATGTGTTTCGCGTCGAGTTGACAGTTTTATTTGCCACCAGCGCCTTTAGCAAACGATGTAACTACTTGTTGGGTTTGCTGCGCTGTTTGCATCGCTTCTTTTGCCATTGATGCGACAGCTGGCTGCATAGAGTTCATTATTCCGTTTAATTTAATTCCAGCTAAGGCCATTAATGCCATATAAATTATCGGGCTAAATGAGTGCACTTTTTGACCAACTCTTACTGAAATCACTGAGTTAGCGACTCCATTAGTCGCGATGGCATCAAAAAGAGTGTCATAAACCACATCGACCAAATCTTCTATGTAATCATTTAAAACGAAGACCATATTCATAAACTCAAGGGCGAAAAGTACCCCTAAAACTTGTAAAACAGACTTAGGGTTATAGCCAGTGAAGATGATGAAGATAGGCAACATCATGTAAAAGATCATCTGAAAAACATTCAACATTACGGGATTTGAAGCCTTAACGACTTTAGTTTCGAATGCACCTGTAACAATTTGAGTAGAAGTGCTAAATGATAAAATCGTGTCTCGTAGGTCTTCGAATACCTTCCCGCTGGCGAAATATGGAACGGGTGATATCGGAATATTTATGTCTGTACCTTGAACCTCCCAAGAGCTTACTCCCTCAGTTCGAGCGCGATATTTACCTATTAATGCTTCATTGATGATCATCTCTTTGACCAATTCATCATCAGATATTGAGTTGTTAAACCCTGAAGATTCTAAGAACTTTTCAATAAACACAGTTGAAGACGCCATAATACGGTTATACCAAGTGGCATTAGTGTTGATGATGGCATTACCTAACTGTCCAACAATGTGACTGCATTGAAAAATGTAGTCGCCGGTATTTGAAATGACAGTGTTTGCATTAGTTGTGAGGCCACTTGCGCCACTGTCTACAAACTCTCGATTAACCGTCATTGAATAGGATGGATAATACGGAGCGATTAATGAGCCGTTAACTCCAAGAGCTTCTAGATTCGCTTCAGCTAATACATTTTGATTCATTGATTCTTTATATGCTGGCGTATAGCACTGTTTTATAAAGTCTGTACCGACCTGTTTAAGTGCTGGACTTTCAATATTAATTTCCGAAAATGTTAATTTCTGAAGTTTTATATCCGAGGGACAAGGTACTGCGTTAGCTACCGAGTAAGTGATACCGCTCGACCAATTGTGCGCGATTTGTATGCCTAAAGGCACTTTAGGGACATTGCCGTTATAACTCGTTTGAATAGTATTTCGAATATCGTTGTAGACTTGGTTTGGATCCGAAACGACATTAGCTGAACTACATGATGAATTGACATAGCTTACTGGTGGAGCTGGCTGATAATTGGTAAGAGGCATGACAAACACACACATTATAATCAACATGCCAACAAACTCTAACTCAGACCACTTTAGGGCCAACATTGCTGGCGAGCCTTCATCGACCCCTTGCCCTCTTGCTTTTGCCCAGTTGCGAACGAGCATTGCAGCAAATGGCAACAGAGTAAAACCTAACTCATTAAATAAATAAAAAATCGCATTGTTTAAGTAAAAGCCAGAAAACAGAGTATACATTTCAAAGAAATTATCGGAATACATGCTAGATCCCCTCTATCAATGGCACAGAGAAAAGTACTAACGCGCAAATACAAAACAGCAAACGCTTACGATTGAAGCTTGCAACCTCAATTTTGGTTAGTTCCCTTGATAATTTACGTTCTATATACGCCCTTGAACCGAAGAATATTGAAAGAAAAATCACCCCTTTTGAGATTGTTGGTAGTAAAGGAAATATCGTGGTTAGGTGGTGTAATACCGGTGCTAGCATCAATAAAAGCATCATGCTCCCCGTAATAAGAAAAGCTTTTTTCACACCCTGAGTAGCGTTTTTTAATGACATTTAGTTAATCCCTAGTGATGGTGATACTTGAGGAGTGCCAGTCATTTGCTGTAAGGCATGTGCTTTGTAGATATTTTCGATGGTGTTACCGGCCACCATATTTCGTAGCCTTAACTCTTGCTCAATCATATTGAGTTCAGCGTCTATAACTTCTACTTTGGAATTGTGTTCCTCTACTGATGGCTTGAAGTCCTTGAGGCGTGTCGAATCAAGACCAGCAACCAAAATACGACGAAGAACAAGAAGTTTCTCGACCTCTTTAGCAAAGGCTATCTTTGTTACTAAAGCGTCCACATACTGAGTTCTTTGATGTGGTGTAAACCCCTGCAGCATACTAATCAAATCGATACTGATGTTGATTGTCTGACCTGCCGATAGCTTATTAAGGTCATCGCTGTTGATTAACGCGAGTCTCTTATTAAGAACGGTTGTGAAGTCTTGGTAAAGGTTGTCAGCGCGCTTTGCAGCCTCACCTTTTATTCCTTTACCTGGCTTGCGCTCAGTTTTTGAGCCTGTTGCCGTTCGCAATTCTGTTTCACCAACCACTGTTGCAGCATAATCTTCAACTTCTTGAGGTGAACTAAACACGGAAGTAATAGGATCTTGCACGTTATGAACAGGCGAAGTATCAGTTACCGTTCGGCCCAATAATCCATTGAACCCAGCTTTAGCTGTTTCAGAAACAACTTTAATAGCATCTTGCCCAACCCCCCCCTTAAAGACTCCGGGCAATACTTCTATCCCCTTTTCTCCAGTACCTACTTTTTTAACCACTTTAGTTACATCAACCGAAGATGGATCTTGTTCGGCTTTTTCAATCTCATTACTAAGGTCTTCAGTCTTGGCAATATCTTGGAGACCGCCAAACACCTTATCAATCGATGCCGTTTGAATTGCTTCACAACTTCCGATGGCATCGTTGAAGTTCATTTCACCGTTGAACACACCATTCATGATGGTTTCGTATAAATCAGGGTTAGCTCGTTTGATTGCAGTTCCTATAAGACCAACAGGGTTATAGGCCGACTTTAATTGGCCAATTACTTGCTGCTGCATTCGTTTGAAAGTGCCGTCATCAAATGATGATAAAAGTGACGTGTCCAAGTCGAAAGCTCCACAACTAAGAGGCTTTAGTGGATTAAATCCAAAATCAATTGTAGGTAGAGGGATTTGACGACCTGAAACCACACGACTGTTTTTAGTAATGCGGTAATCAATGGTGATCCGTTCGTTTTCATAGGTCTCAGCAATAACAGGATTTGACGCAAGAACAAATGCCACGGTTAAAGGCGCGAGTTTAAGGATTAGCGGTTTCATAATGTCTCCCATTTTGCGATATAGCTGATTATTGCAAAGAGACATCTTTTACTGACGTATAAAGGGGATTAGGTAATTCCTTTTACCTGTTTTTCAATGGTGTTTTATTGACTGGATACCAATCTTGCTTTGAACGTTTAACCTCGGCCACCAGCCCTAGCAAGCGTTTATACATGCTCTTATCAAAGTGAACTTCAACAAGTGTGCTCTTGCCATACAAGACGATTCCCTTTACACGCCAACACCAAAACCTTTTGGCTAATCCCATATAAGTAATCACTTGGTATTGTTCATAGTCTGTTACTCGCTGACCTTGATTATCCCTAGACTTATACTCACAAACGATCAATGCCCACTCAAAAGGGTTAAATATCAAAGCGTCTGGTTGTCCCACAACTTTGCGATTACCAAGGCGAAGAGGTTTACCTTTTTCAATCAAGTCTGTACCGATCAATATTGAGTATATCGGTAGCTGAAAATGGTTCTTGATTCTATAGCCATAAATGAGCCATCGATAAACAACAAAGGCTAGAATGGTAGTTCCCACCCCCAATACAGCCCAAAACAAATCACTGCTAAGACCATAATCAAAACTGGAAATATCCATTCAATAGCTCCTCTTTTTCCTAACTTGTAATGCTGCTTATCACCGTATTCTGCAGCAGCTTGGTTATATGCCTTGCCTTTGGATTGACAAAACTTCTCTGGATTATCAGCATACGCTGCCAGCTCTGTTACTGAGATCCGCTCTCTTGCCATTTTTCCGCCTTATGAAACCAAGAAATTCAGGAGTATAGTGACACACTATCGAAATGACACATGCTAAATATGTCTGCTTGAAGAACCAGATTTAATTCGGATAAATTACGTTCAAGCGAGAAATGGACACACTGATATAGTGAAGATTAATTAAAAGGGATGCGGGATGGTTAATTTGAAAAGCACATTAGAATTTTGGTTAAACATCGAACGCTTTACTGCGAGTCGTTTGCCTAAGTATGAGTCATCTCTTACAACATACAAGCGCTACAAATCAGATGATTCGATTCAATTGTCAGCTGTAAGCGAGCTAGATAAACCTTTAGCCTTGTATTGCGGTTTATTTGATTACAAGAGTTTCGTCTATCCCATTTTGACTGAGTATTTCCAACTCTCACCCGAATTTAATGAGTCAAACCTTGAGTCTTCAGCACTATATGCACTTGCAAACTCTAAAGGGCAGCTCGATATAGAGTCGCTAACCATTTCCGAGTGTTTGTGTTCAATCAGCCAAGCCGTTCAAACTCAATTTGGCTCTTACGCTGATATTGACCATTCTTCATTTAGTGCCCTTGAAGAAGAACTCAAGCGAAAGGTAATTGAGCATTTTCCGAGTGAAAAACTTGACCCTGAGCAATTCGAAGTCTCTCCTAACTGGACTAAGCCGCTTCAAGTCAGTGATCTAAATAAAATTGTAATTTGGTCATTAAAATTGCTCAAAATTGACAGCTATAGCAATAATTTTGATTTTAACCTAATTACATCTTCTGTCAGTGCAATTACCGATACCGCACCACTGAATAGTTTCTTTGCCAGAGACTTATATCGCATACTTGAGTCGAATGATTACCATCAAAGTACACTTCTTAATAAGCTCTTAGCTGAACCCGATACAGATAGTCGAATCAATATCAATATCGACGTCAATGTATTTAAAGAAGCATTGACCCCCAATGCATTCCCTCTTGGCCGATGGCCAACCAAAACCGAGTATTCTCTTAGCCGTAATCAACAGTTCGCTATAAATAATATCCACTCAGCGTTATCTATGTCTGCTGGTGTCTATTCAGTAAATGGACCGCCTGGCACTGGTAAATCCACAATTTTGCGTGATCAAATCGCTGCAGTCGTGACTAACAGAGCGATTAAATTGTCGCAGCTTGCTAATGCTAGTGAGGGATTTGTAGGTAAAGAGACATTTAAATCTGGTGACTACACTCGAACAGTCAATAAGTTGCATAAAGACCTAACAGGATTTGAATTGGTCATTGCGTCTTCAAGTAATGATGCTGTAGCTAACATCATTGACGAAGTACCAACTGCCGAAGCTGTTGAGAAAGAGCTAGTTACCGACTTTGATTACCTTAATGAGACTGCATCTATCATCGCAGATAAACCATGTTGGGGATTAATCGCAGCAAAGCTTGGAAACAGAAAAAATACTAACAACTTTTTTAGCAGGTTGCTTTATAGCGAAGCATCTAACAATTCAGATAATCTATATCACACTCTCAAACAGTCGAAACCGGATACTAACGACTGGCAAAACGCCGTTGAAAACTTTAATGCGGCCTTGCTACATGAAGCCAATATAAGAGATCAGCTAACTCAAATTGAAAATCTTGCTGAGTACATTAAAGGAGCGCCGCAAACTCTACTCCACGATAAAGGCCAGCTATCGAATCTCAATAGCAAGTTGGTTGAAACAAACTTGGAAATTGAGCGTTTATCTACTGTAAACCGCACACTGAAAAGTGAATTAGAGCAAATCCAGACTCGCATCAACACGCATACTCAATTGAAGCCATCAATTTGGGATAGGGCTAACCCGTTTAATTCCGCTAGTAATGACTGGAAAGCTACCAATCAGGCTTTAATTAGCGAGTTCAGCGCTCTTGTTAGCAAAGAGGATAACTGCAAGAAAGCATTGGCTACTATTTCGGTGAACAAAGCTCATACTGAGGCTGCTATTACTGCCGTTCAAAATTCGTTGGAAGCATTTAGCGCCAATCTTGAGGCGAAAAAAACAAAATTAGTAACACTAACTGCAGAGCATAAAGTTGATAGCAATCATGATCCAATGCTTGCGCCTTGGGACTCCAAAAGTTGGCAAGAAGCCAGAACCCGTTTGTTTTTAAAAGCGCTAAATTTACACAAAGCATTCCTCTTTGCGAATGGTAATAAGTTTGCTCAAAACCTTTTAGCGATAAGCTCGATTGCAGCTAGTCAGTGTCCATTATCGCTTGCGCCTCAAACAAGGTTAGCAGCATGGCAAAATCTATTCATGATCACTCCACTAGTTAGCACGACCTTATCATCAGTGGAGAGGTTGTTTTTCAAGTTGCCTTTGGAGTCGTTTGGTTGGTCTATGATAGATGAATCGGGGCAAGTCTCACCAGCGCATGTAGCGGGCCTTACTTATAGAAGTAAGCGATTGATCCCCGTTGGAGATCCATTGCAGCTTGAAACCATTTCTATACTTCCCACAGACTTCCAATCAAAGCTAGCTGAGAGGTATGGGCTAAAAGACAACGTAGTTCCCGCTATAACTTCCGCGCAAACTTTAGCTGATGGCGTCAATAAATTTGGCACTTATGTTGATGTTGGTGAACGCCACTTATGGCTTGGATCACCACTTAATATTCATAGGCGCTGTGAATCACCTATGTTTGAAATCTTCAATGCAATTTCTTACAACAACACAATGTTGACTGCAGTGTCAAATCGAACGTCAATCTTGCCTAAAAGCCAGTGGTTTTCTGTTGAGTCAAACAATAGCTCAGATCACTTTATCAAAGCTGAAGCAGATGAAGCGTTTAGATTGATACATCATCTAAGAACGCAATGTAATGTTGCTAACAGTGATATTTTTCTGATCTCCCCATTTAAAGCTGTAGCCTCTAAAATTACCAGCATGGTTAAAGAAAAGCACTTAACTGGCATAAAGGCCGGTACTGTTCATATAACTCAAGGACAGCAAAGAAAAGTGGTTATATTTGTGCTTGGAGGAGGTACGGTTGGCGCTAGAGCTTGGGCTGCAGAAAAACCTAATTTGCTGAATGTTGCGGCCTCAAGAGCGGAACATAGGTTTTATATAATTGGAGATGAAAACAAGTGGGGCTCATTACCGTTCTTTACTATGGCCTCAATAAAGCTGCGAAGCCATAGTAAAGTTGAGACTATTGCTGAATTAGAGACTCTGTAGACTCATAGTACTCAGCTTTATTGGCTATCTTCTTAGCCTGCTTGTTTAAAGTTAAGATCTCTTGGCAGAATTGCTCTGATGGATAGAGTGTATAGACGTAATCAATGATTTTGCCCGTTGATTCGTCTTTTTTATTCTCGATTTCATAGCTAGTAATAACGTCACTATTAACAAAGTCTTTCATGGTTGTTGTCAAGTCTCGGCGTAATGCAACAAGCCTATCCCCAACATCTTCTGATAGGTCAATTTTACCGAACTTGTGCATGGTACTAATCAGTGACACATGATAAACCCTGCCCATACCTGCATATCTAAATTGATGATAAAGTCGCAGCATCATCCAACGCGAAAGCGAACGCTTAAAGCCCTGTGCTCTATCGTAGTAGTAACCGCGAAATTCTAGTGAGGCTATTTTTTGGTTCATTAACGGGTTCAATATCGCAACGCATTTAGTATCACGTTTACGCCCTTTCGTACCGGCATAATGCAAAGAACTAAGATAATTCATCTTAGTTTCGTAGTTCTCTATCTCGTCTGTGCCATCTTTAGTGATCTGATAGTTAATATCCATCGTTGAGCCTTGAAGAATATCAAGGGCATCTTTTATCTGATCTAAACTCATTGTTTGCTTAACAGCTTTAAGCTCGTTAGATAATTCGTTTAGAGAAAACATCACGGCACAACTGCTATAATCTTGACCTTTGATCTTTACGATATTGCCCTTGCTGGCAAGTCTCATTAATGCCTTTTCTACCTTATCCTCGGCATCGCCTGGCCAACAAAAATGTTCCTGCCCATCTTTGTCTTTAATTATCGCAGGATGAATATTAATGACGCCTTGGTAACTGTCCTTATCTAGCGTGTCCACCAGCTTTCGAGAGCGAATAGTTTTGCCTGTATATTCTTCGATTGCGCATCGTTTAGGTAAGCTACTACGGTCAAATCTAGGCCATAAGTCATAAGCTTTAAACGAATTAGAAAATAAGGCATTCCTATCTGAATTTGAATTAACTATAACTTGGTTGTCAGTGTTATCGACAAACAAAGCCAGCTGCTTATCATCTTGAATTGATGTAACTGTGTCGATAGTGCCCTTTATTGAATCGGGGAGATTCATTGTTGATAGCTTAGCGGTCATAAAGTTGGGCGCCTCTGGCGTATAGTTAGTTAAACGATAATAATGAACACTTACTCACTTTGGCAAGTTTGATATGCACACAAATCAGAGTTGTACGCGCTTTTGCCTAAATCTAAGACGAAACTTCGACTTTGGTTAAAAACAACTGCCCAGCTTTTGAGCAACACTTAAATTTACGCCAAAGTGTCCATACATAATTGCCATTATCTGAGTTAATAGTTTCTGGAAATGCCTTGTCATCAGGGAATATATAACAGCTGTCCCCTCTGTCGCGTGGGTAGTTCAGTTGCCACTTTCCGGCTTTGTCAGACATCTCTACTTTTTTACCATAACCCCAACCTTTCGTTTCATCAGGGGCTTCAGGTGGAGCGGTGTAAATGTGTGGCCATTGATGACTATCGTTTGTGATCAAGTCAGCGACCTTGTTTATATTCACAGAGCTAGTTATGTAAGGGTCATCACCCGTAATAAAGCCAGTTCTCGGGAAAATATCTCCCCACTTTGTATAAACACCTGAGTCCATACCGTGAATGATTCGATTAAAGTTCATCGGCCATGCGAACATTTCGTAAATCCCCATTCTCCACTCAAAATCGAGCTGAGAGCTGTAATAAGGGAATAAAGGAACAACGTCACTATTGCACCATTCAAAGTAGCCAGTGGCTCCAAAAATTGAGTCATATACTTGGTCGATGGCTACGATGTCAGGGCTGCCAATCACGTTCACATCAGTAAATTGTAGACTTGAACGCCTACTGTGCTTTAGTGGCTTTGAAGTGTTTGTTCCCTGTCCAGGAGCAAAGCCTAATACCACTTCAGCCAATGATGATACAACTGAGTTAAGCCAATCTGTGATAAATCCAGAAGTTGAAGCCTCACCACGCTTACTTTCAACAAGTAGATCAGGCGAGTAGTGGCTATTGAGTATTGAGTACTCCACACTACAATAAAAAGTTCTACATTTAAGCCAAAAGCACATGCCAATCACTTCCATCTGAACGCATTGAAAATTGAAGTGGTCTTGCGTCAAATCGACAATACTTAGTTCATCACTTGCATCTGTCTTGGGAGAATAGGTGCCAAAGGACAATGTAAGGGCGACGCCAATCGCTAATAATGATTTCTTCATTCACATAGCCCTCCATTTTTTTTAAAGGCTTTGTATTTCTTGAATGAATCGAATGCATTAAGGCCGTAAATGACACACTTGTCATTTACAACAAAAGCAGGGTATCGATTTAACCCAATCGTCATGGCTTTTGCCATCGCCATTTCACCTTGAGCAATCCGCTCTATGTATGGCTTAACTTTTTCACCTTGAAATAACTTAGATGCACGTTTGAATACATCTTCTTGAGTACCTTTGTTATTAAATAGACCATTCATTTCATCTAGAGCTTTAGATGAATCACCAATTCGATATACATTCACAGGCAGCTTGACTACTCGCTCAAACCGCTTTTGGTCAAAGTTAGTATTTAGGTCCAAAAAAATATCAATATGGTCAACAGCAGCTTGAGAAACGGTTGGAAACCCGAATATGAGTCCAAGAGACAATACTTTAGCTTTCAGCATCAATACCTCTCATTTTATCGAGTTTGTTAGCCAAGCTAATGGCTGCACCTACATCATTTGAACCAATAGCTTCGCGCTCTACTCTCAGTGCTTTCTTTTCTTTACCGTCAGAACCCGCTAGCACCAAATGCAAACTAGGTGGTACAGACCTAAACAGCGTTGGTTTAACGCTATCAGAAAAAATAACGCCCTCTGTATAAGCTCTACTCTGCTTTCGGCAGTTTTTCATTAAGGATTTCTGCTCCTCTGAAAGCTCCCTAAATCGCTCAAGCTGCTCAATCTCATTCTTAGTAGGCGTGAGCATTTGCCACCACTCGATCATGTTGAGCAATTTTGCTGCGTTATCAGGGAAATCCTTGAGATTTTGAGTAGCAAAGATCGGCCAAGTAGTTAGCTTTCGCATCATTTTGACTGCTTTAACCAAAAAGCTAGCCAAAAGAGGATTTGTTGTAATGATATGTGCTTCATCAGTAAGCACGATATTATGACGGCCTGAGGACTGGTTTTTCTCGGCTATGCTATTAATCTTCATCATCAGGCTTACATAGGTCAGAGCAAGCTCAGCTTCGTAGCCATCTTTGGTGAGCGTGCCTAAATCTACAATTGTTACATCAGCATCAACCCAAGGCTGTCCCTCTCGGTTAAAAAGCTCAGCACCAAAACCCGTTGTGTATGAGTCAATTGCAGAAGACATATCTGCAAGCTTTTCTCGATGTTTTGGAGGTGTATTTTCGTCTAAAGCTGCAGTTTTTAGTTCATCACGTAAATCTTGGGTAAGCATCATACGCTCAGCATCACGACACTTTACTGCTGTATTACGAATACAGCGCCTAAGTAGACCACGCTCAGCCCGCCCGTACTTTTTCTGCTCCTCGACCTCGCCACCAGTGATCATTAACATGGCCGAAACTTCCATTTCCCCCATTACATCACGTTGATCATCATCCTCTTCTTCATCACTATCTTCTTCAAGATCTTGATAAATATTGTCGCTGAGCCCTTCCTCGTTGAAACCAGCTTGAGCCTCTTGTTCGAATATTAGATGTGAGTCAGCAAATGGCGGCAAAGATGTACCAGAGCCCGGTGTAATGCTCACACGATTAACAGTCACACCATTTTGCTGAAGATACTTACCAGCAAGTGAGAAACTATTTCCTTTCTCTACAATGAACATACGTGGCCTATAAACAGCCATGAGTGTGAGGATCTTATCAACTAATTTAGCACTCTTACCTGAGCCTGGCGGTCCAATTATTAATTCAAACGCATTGTTCACTTTGTCCCTGTCAAATTGGTCATAGGTAATAGGGCTTCCACCACGATTAAACTCAATTTGCGCGACATTTCCTGTTCCCTCTGCACGACCCCAAATTAAGGAAAGGTTTATCGCGTGTTGCAGATAACATAAACGAGCCACCCTATTCTTAGGATCTTTGTTTGGGTAGAAATTCATCGGTAAGAGGTCGATGTACGCTTTATTTGCCAAACTGTCTTCTTGAAGTTTGTATGAAGTGATGTTGCCCGAGAACAAAGAGGCCGTAATGTCTCTACAGCGTTTTCTAAGCTCAGGTAGATCTTTACCTCGAACATATACAGCAACAGCCAAACGGCAGACGTTTTGTTTGTTTATTAACGATTCTTTCAATCCATTGATAGCATTTAGGGTTTGACCTGCAGCCTGAGAGCCACCACGACATTTAGACTCCAATGCATCAGCCTGCATAATAGTGTCATGCTGAGCCATCATAACCATTGTTTTAGCAATGACCGTCCCTGCCGGTAAACCATCCATAAATGAATTTGTAAGCGCATCAGTACCTACGCCATTGGCAATTTCACCAGAAAGTTGTCCAATTTCAGGGCGCTTGTTGAATTTTGCTGAGCGAATAACTGCATGTGGCATTTCATCAAACCACCAGCAGTTATTTTTAACGTCCACTCTTGGTGGCGAATGTATTAAGGCCTCACTCAGATCAAAACCAAAAGGTAGATCTTCAACCTTATCGATACCAAGCAACTTCATAAAGCTGTCTTTAGAATCTGCTAAAGCATTGCCCGGATTAAACCAAAGTAACAACCAATTAAAAAAATCTATGCCGTTATCACGTTTAAATCCGATTCGATTACTGGTGAATTGACGCTCAATCCCCTCACGAATAGATAAAATTTCTTCAGCTGGATCATAGTCAGGATCTTTAATTTCACTGGGAGAAGAACGCCTATAAACAATAAACTTGCACCTGCGCTGCTCACCTTTCCATTGCTTTTGAGTTAGTTCGTCCTTAAAAATCCCATCGGGATTAGCAATACCTTTCAAGTGTTTCTCCATAAGCTTGAAGTACTTTTTCGTATACTCAGTACCTTTAGCTTCCGGTGAAACATTGGCTTTCATATCATCTAAGACTGATACAATCTCTGACTCTTGATACGCAAACTCTTGAACAATCCAAGGGTGCTTTTGCTTTGGCTGGATCTCATTTTCAAAAATGCCTTGGATCTTGTTACGCATCTCGGCCAGCATTTCAGTACTGCGCCCCTCAGTCGGTACTGGCTTGACGGTAAAAACAATTGCATGACTAAAGCCATCTTCAAGTAAGAAAGTTTCTGTGTCTGTCAGGTACTCTGTATACGGCAAAAGGCTTGGGAAACTTTTATGGTTTTTCGTCCCTAGCTGCTCAATATCTTGCTCGCTATATGCATTAACTTGCTCAGGATAAGACGCCTTTCCCAGCCCAAGAAAGTCTAGAAATTTCGTCATTTTTGATTCGGCTAGTTCCATTGTTACCTCTGCACTTCTTTATTTGACCAAGTACTTATTTGCTCAACAGCTGAAAATTCGCCAGGCAAAGCATATTCATCTCGCGTGAGTAACTTAAACTCAGTGATGTAAGACGGCATTGGTATTCTGTCTTGACTCGAAAGGCGAGAGTTTACGAATAAGTACATAGTTGGATTCGGCAGTAGGCGATATTCCGGCTTGTTCATTGAGTGCAGCGCATACGCATCGAGTCTCAGTTCGTGATCTTCTAACGCTCTTTTAGGTACAAACCTTTCTTTGGGGCCATTAGTATCTACGCTAGTGTCTTCGTTTTCTCCTCGGTATTGACCATAGTAAACCTCTTTTGCCGTCAACCCTTCTTGTGGAATAAGGCTTTCTTTATTAGATGTGCAACCGGCTAGGCTAGTTAAAATCGTTAAGATAAAAATCGTTTGGCACTTCATAATTTAGCTTTCTCCCATTTGGATCGTAATCAATCTCAATTTGTTCCGTAATACGAATATCCACTAGCTTGCCGACTGCGACATAGGCAACATCGAACATGCTGTCTTGTCTTTCTTTCATCGTGTCAATGACCGACTGAATACCTGCTGAGCCTGAGTTCGCAAGAGCATAAGTGTCCTTGTTCCCATCGACTGCAGATGAACCACCGTCTGATGGACTTGATGATGTTTGTGCAGCTTGATAACCCTCAGTTATCCCTTGAGCGACTGCCAACAAACCATTGGTCGTTAGGTACTCAGGTAGATTACTTATGTACTTATCTGCCGTGATACATGGCACACCATACATATCGGTCAAATACCCTAATTGACCGGACTCAGAATCTTCTGATCTAACAGTCGTTACTCGCCCGTCTTCAAAGGTGAATTGCAAGGTGTCGATATTCGCTTCAGCGCATTTCAATGAGCGATTACCAATCGCTGTACCAATTGCCAAAATGTCAGCAACACCATCAACTGAGAAACCTTTACTGACTAGAACCTCAGGCCCAAGTTTTACAGTAAATTTCATAGGAGCCACGACAGTAGAGCCAATAGGTACTTTTGCCAAAATTGCAGACTGAGTAACAGCACCAACCAGCGTTGTAGTCGGTGGAATCGTCATATAAGGGATTAATTCAGCTTCTTTCTCTGATACATCACTGCCGTTATCAAATTCCTCATGAATAGGTATAGAAGATGCGTTACCTTGCTTGAGCTTGGGTACATAGGTGTACTCAACACCATCATCATTAATGCCCTTAACTGCATCAATTGGAAGCTGCCAAACTACTTGCTCACTAGCGGAAAAGTCACCGCCATAATTATCATTGTCGTCAACAGTGGCATTTCCATTGGGGCGGTTTAACTGAGGCAACCCATAGTCATTGCCAACTACAGGTTGTACGCCATCTTTTGGTACTTCATCCGGCAGAAATCCAAGGCCATCACTATTATCATTTTGATTGAAAGCGGCTAACTTGTTAGCTAGGTTTTCATAGTTTTGTTGAACAACATTCAATTGGTCTGAAAACATCTGACTGACCTCAGAGCTATCCTGGCCATCATTTCTCTCTTGCTTATTCAACCTATCTTTAAGCTGTTTGTTTTCCTCTTTTATAGCATGTAGCTCACCCTGTAAGCTTTCAAAGTTAATGTTGATTATCCGCATCTGCTCTAATGTCCCGGCCGCATCGGGTAGAACCTCAGGTTGCGTTAATTGATTTGGCTCTTGTGCTGCAGGTCGATTACCAAACTTATGCGGTGCTATCTCTGCGCTCTCTGATTTTAATAAATAGATAACGACACCAGCGGAGATCGTCAGCCCCACTGCGATAAATATTGCTGGTTTACTTACTGACTGAGCCATAAGCCCCCCTTGATAGGTATAAAGACTTTTGTATTGGCTTTTCCGTGACGATATAGATAGTTGTTTGGTCTCGTTCGCTACCCTTTCCCGTCACAAATAACTGCTGCGGAGTGAAATACAACCAATCAGAGTTAATGTCTTGACGACGAATTGTTTGGATTGATGAAGTGCGGTTTTTAAGGTGAATAGCAGTTAAATACAGACCACCTGCTCGCCAGCCTTTGATAACATCAAGATTAAAAACGCCATAGCTAGAACCAATGAAAAAATGCTCTAAATTGAGATTCAAAGGTACTTTGGTTTCAGTAATGCCTTTTCCAGTTGGAATAAGGCGTTCTGGCATATACAAGCTAATACTTGCATAACGGATCAAGTCCACGGCTGAAACTCTACTAGCGTGAATTGAGCCCTTGTTTCGACTTGTCTGGGTTGATGCTTGCGGTTTATCTGAACCTAACTGAATAATCACATCGCCTAGTTGTTCACTCGACTCGACAGTAACGAAGTCAATTAAAATCACTCGCTTACTTTCCATTAAACGAAATCTAATGCGGGAATCCAAAATCTTGTCAGTAGCCTTGGCATAAACGACCCCTTGTGCGCTGGGGAGTAATAATCGCGATACAAGAGATTTTGGAATAGCTACTTCAACATTGTCACTAAACTTGATTAGCCTTTCTTGGCCTACAGCTAACTCGACCTTTAACGGCTTACCTGTCCAGTTCAGGACTTCAGTTGCTAGACTTAATGGGGATACCAAGATTGTTAAGGCAAACACTAAATACTTCATAAAGAGAGTCCTTTTGGTAGTGGAATTTCTTTGGGCGTACTATCAAATCCATCAAGTCGTATCCCCCAAGGGTTATACTCCTCATGAGTGGAACCAAGCGTAACAATCAAAGGCCATCGAATACCTTTGCGCATATACAAACGCCCTTTGTAAGACTCTTCAACAATAGTATCGATAAACACAACCCAGCTCGTATCAGTAAGTTGTGTTACCCGCTCAAGTGAATAACCTGCTCCGGGCATTTCTTGAATTGTGCGCGTTTTGCCCGCAATGTCGTTTTTTTGCACGCGAGACCGATACATTAAGGTCATTTCATTTTTGAAATTGGCAGATATTAAGAATTGATATAGTGATAAGTTATTCAACATATCTTTTGAGCCATCTTTGGACCAATAATTGATATTTTGAAAAAATGCAAAAGCAGTGTTGTATACCGTTGCTGGATGGATTTCACCAACCTTTTGTGAGAACCCTTGTCTTGCGTTAGGTGGCACATTAATGGTTATAAACTGGGGCATTAACACTAGTCCACCAACAGCGACTACGAGCAATGAAGCAAGTAACACGTTTAACCTTTTTAGATCTCTGATTCGCTCTTCTAGCGCTAAACTCAGTGTTCTAGACTTACTCTTGGTCATTCTTGCTCCTTACTTCGCTTAATAAGCTTGCGCTCTTCTAAAAGATTAATTTCAAAGCTTTCACTACTAACAAAGTGACCAGTTTTCGTATTTAGGTGACGCTGCAAGAACATTTCAAAATCAACCCAAACCAAAGAATCTGGTCTCGTTTCCTTCGCGCTCGAAAGCTTTCTTGTAAATAAAATAACGAGCAATACCATCAGGAAGATTGCGACAGCCATACCTAGCCACCAAACGCCGGTGATTAAGCCAATAAGTAAAAGCGGTATGACACCGCCACCGACAATGGCAAAAGCCACGCAATACAAGAGCTCGTCTTGCGTGAGTCCCGCCCAAACCGTGGGTTCAAAATCCAGCAGTTCGATTGAGTTATTAATTTCGATGTCAGGTTTAGGTGCCATTTGGGTTTCAACTTAAAAAATTGCTAAAACAGCATTGAGAATGAAGATAATGGCAGTTCCTAAAACAACCCCAATTAGAGCTTGTTTGCCCACATCGACCATTGTTGATTTCCCATCTGGTCCTGTGTCTTGGTAAACCTTTACCGTGTTCATACAAACTACGATCAAGAAATATGACAAAATGGCTGTTACTGTGAGACCTACGCCCGCCACTAACCAATCGTTACCCTTATCAACCCAATCAGTAGTATTTCCAGCACCACTAACCGTTGGTATACCAGACGCGCTTGCACTAAAGGCAATAGCTGACGATAAAGCCACTCCAAATTTTACTAATTGTTTTGTCTTAGATTTAATGTCCATCTTCCTTTCCCTTTCTATATTAAAAATATGTAAGCCTGCATAAACGCCATAATTTTTGCGTAGCAAAACAAGGCTTCGCTACCGTTAATTTCGTTGTCTACCCAAGCCTTATAAACTCCAATCATGATCCAAATAAATACAAAGAACCCAGCCGCATAGACCCCCCTGCTTATAAACTGATGAACAGTGTCAGCCCCTCCAACACCAACTCCTTGAGACCAGATATTCCAATAATCAACAACGTCTGAAGCAATGCTCATATACCAACCTTTGTGTTAGTGTTTATATCCACGAGGAAGAACAGCTTTGTTCATGTTCGAACGTGTAATCGTGATTAATTGATTTATGTCTTGCTTAAGCATTGAAAAATCAAAAAATAATCTGTCCCTGTGAATAACAATTTGTTCTGACTCAGCAACTAACCTTTCCAAACTCTGCAACTGGTCGATCACTCGCTCATTTCTTTCTAATTCTTTCCATCGTTGGCAAATAAAGTTGGATTGATATGGCGAAAATCGATCACTCAATGAGCCATATCCATCTTTGATAAAAACATCTAATCCATGGTTTATTTGATTCAATAGAGTACGACTTCGGTCATACACTTCGCTCTGTGCGCAGCTGAGTTCAGCTCCTTCTTTTAGCAACAAATTGATGCTGCCCAAATGACCTTGGATGCGTAATAAAGCGTGCTTTTGCTCACTAGCATTTACATAGCTACTGATACTTAAGGTCAAAACGATTAGAAGAATTAGGCGCATGTGCGTGAGTGCTCTTTGAAATAGTGCTGAACCTCTTCCCAGCTTTTCCATTCATTCTCCCCTTGTTCTAACCCCTCATATAATTGAGCTTTGGCAATATACGCCTGATTACTTCTCTTGCTTTTACCCACCAGCCTCAACACGACTGACTCTTGATCCAACGCTAAATAAACACATTTAGACGGCTCAAAAATCTCTGCAACACCGCTAGATAGTTGCCCCATGGAAACATTAATAAATAGGCCGATTAATTCACCACTCTTTCTCGGCACATTCCCGACTTTGACTAAGAAATTATTGGACGGCTCTTTCATAGGGCTCTCTTGATAAACTTCGATTAAGGCCATATTACCCATCACCAAAAACTAACCAGTGAATAAAAGGGAATAGGGAAAACCATTTATTGACAGTAGGGAATGAGCGGAAACGTATATTTGAAGCAACTAATAACGACGGAGTTAAAAATGAATAAGTCTCTATTGTGTCTATCTGCATCCATACTTATTGCATCTGCGGGGATCTCATATTCAATCTACGCATCTAACCAAGTAGTTGAAGTGCCCGAATATGAGCCAGAGGTTTCTTGGCAACAGCTCGCTATCGAATCACCGCGATTAGCAAAAATTGCAGCGTCCTGGATTGGTGATAATCCAGCATCATTAACTAAACCTCAGGAACGAGCTTTTTTTAACCTCGCAGATGCAATGAAAAACGATGTTGAACAAGCTTTACTGTTTACATCACTAGAGCAGTATGGATATTCCGCGAGTGTGAAAGCGATTGTTGGTGGATTTGTTGTTCAAAACAGATGGCGGCTTGATGCTGAGGATGGCTCTCAGTTCGCAAAAGGTTTCCCCGTTGGGGCAGCGATGCTGTTTGACGGCGAGACACTTGAAATCCCAGCTTGTGCAGAGGGTTCAGTGCCAATTTTATTGAGTGGAGAACTATACCCCCTAAAAAGTAGCCCCCTTGGTGTTTCAGTTGAACAAATTAACGACCAGTGGAAAATTTCAATAAATGGGGACACGTCCTACTCGCACCGAGCGTTAGTAGATATAGGATGCGTAATCGAAAAAGCTTAATTTAAGATAAAAAAAACCTCCTAATAAATTAAGGAGGTTTTTTTTCGCTTGTACACTTACACTTTACGCTTAAGCGAGAAGCCTAACAATAACAACAAAGAGATAAACCCTAAGCTACCACCGCCACTGCTATCCCCAGTATCAGGAGTAACAGGCGGAACAACTGGTGTTTGCTCTCCAGCCTTGATTGTTAGTGTTCCTGGACTAGATTCAGCCACGTTTAACCCATAGCGCGTACCAACTTGAAATGCTTTGTCAGCATCACTGTGAGTTACGCTAATATCTACGCTTTTCTGAGTCTCGCCAGCTAAAAAAGTAACACGTTGATAAGCATCACTATCGTAATGACTTACTGGTTGTGCACTTCCTTGCTTGGTGTAAAACTCTAAAGAAACATCATGACCTAAAGCAGAAAGGTTTCCCTCACTGTCATGTAGTTCAATCATTACTTCAACAGAGTTTACGTCTTTATCTATGCTGGTTGAGTCCATCACTAATACAGAGTTAACCATCATTTCCATTGGCGAAGAATAGCGGCCAAGATAGAAACGGTGATCGAAGTGATCAACTAGGTATTCAGGATCATTGTTAATAACCCCGTCTAGCCAAAGCTTATCGTTATCATTAAAGCCTGTTCTAGCACTACTAACATTTATGCACATTAGTACTGGGTTTGAATCACACTCAGCTGATGATGGATGCGCCATACCAATATTATGACCAAGTTCATGCGCCATAATACTCGGATCCCTTTTTAAAGACTCACCTTTGATAACCATTCCAAAATTTTGAAATGCTTGACCAATTGCGCCGTTTGTAGAATCAGAGTTTTGACTGATAAAGACCAACTTATCAGCATGGTACTTATCTACCAATGGGCCGATTGTCGGTACGAATGGTTTAGCATACGGATCGCCTTTAAAGCTCTCGTTGTATTCTTGTTCGGTATAGCGAATCGAATACATGATGTCAGCGAGTGATTGCGCAAATGAATGATTTTGAGCTAATTGTTCGCTCACATGATTATCACGCCAATCAAGTACAGCTACGATGTTATGGTGTAGATCATATTCTTTGAACTCCTGATTCGCTCTTGCAACTTGCTCTAAAAGTTGAGTGCCAAGCTCTTCTCTACTGATACTTTCGTATACAGCCGGCTCAACAACTACGAGCAAATCAATTTGTTCAGTCGCAAATGTTGGAGTAGCTAATGATGTAGCGGTTAATGCTAACGCTGTTAGTAAGGTTTTCATGTTAATCATTCCTTGTCGGTTGAATTTAACCCATGCTAACCCAAAGCATCAATCACGCTTGATAGGTTATTGAGTTGGATCTATAAGGTTAAAATACACTGTATAAACAGTTATGTGTGTGTTTTTATGTAACAGACTAAAGACTGTTGTGGTTATGGTTGTGGTACGTAAATCGACCCTATGGTCGTCGGCTTTCGCCTAAAAGAGCGTTAAGCAAAATGCTTAACGCTATTTAATTCAAATCTATGTTCTAAGGACAATATTGATTTAGATTTACGCAAAGTGGCCCCGACATAACCACCCATGATCCCCACTCACCACTAGAACCACACGTTCTACGCTGGTATCCAGGTTCACAGAATTTTCGATTGCTTGGGCATCGCTCATTAGTGTCGGCAGTTTGGGTTTGATTTACAGTACAGGATGGTGTCGGCTCAGTAGTAGTTGGCAATCCAATGTTGCAGCGACTATCCGTTGCACCATATCGCGCACAATTAATTCGCCAAGTATTGAGAGTTCCGATAGCACTCGCATTAGAAGCACTCTTTGATAGTGCCGATGCAGCATTGTTGTAAGCAACACTTAGGCTTTTACTTCCATAGGCATATACATCACCACTAGCCCTAACATTACCAGCAACATTCACATTTCGTTTAAATGATGCATCTAGATCTAATCGCGCAAACTGCGTTGAATTAACGCCATCCAGTTTATCTGCATCCTTTGCTTTGGCATTTATGCCAAGGTACTTTTGTACCAAGGGTGTGCCTTGCTCAGTAATTGAACCTGTTGAGTTAACACTTGTAAAAGTCGCCGCTTTACCTGAGATACCACCGTTTACTTGCAATAGGCGAGTAAATGTATTGTTTCCGGTGAAAATATTGGTCGCATTTCGCTGAGCAAATGCAGTTGAATCTAGGCCATCGAGCTTGTCTGAATCGACCGCTTTTGCATTCTTACCTAGATAACGCGCGTTTAGCGCTTGGCCATTTTCATAAATGGTAGAGCCGTTTGCAGATATAACCCATCGTCCATCCACTTTTACGCCACCATTAGCATTTAACTCTCTTGTGAATGAGTTCACACCGCTAAAGGTGTTAGTCGCACTCCGTTGAGCAAAAGCCGATGAATCAAGACCATCTAGCTTTTCAGCATCAACCGCCTTTGCATTTATTCCCAAATAGGTTTGGCCGAGAGTCATTCCATTTTGAACAATCGCCCCATCAGAATATCTTAGGTATGTTTGCTTACCATAGAGTCCAATATCACCTTGAACATCCATTTTTTGGCTAAAGTAGAAAGGTCTATTGGAAACAAATTGCGTTCCACTACTTGTCGAGCCAATAGTAAGATTGCCGTGAGCAGTGTTTATCTGGACAGGCTGTAAAAACGTATTAGCCTTACTAAACGTATTAGTTTCATCACGTTGAGCAAATGCAGTAGAGTCTTTACCATCTAGTAGGTCGGCATCATCAGCTTTGTCATTGATCCCTAAGTATCTCTGAGCCAACGCCTCCCCATCTTCATATAAAATGGAGCCATCATCGCTAACTACTCTTGAGCCATTAGCGAAAAAACCGCCTTTGGAGTCAATGCTACCACCAGTAGTAACACCAGTAACCGTTAGCATTCCATCTATCTGAGCATTACGCCTAACAAACAAGTCACGACCAATTTCACTATCAGTATCAACTTGCAGCGTTCCGAAACGTCCTTCTCCTTTCGCATACATATCTTGATTAACAGTTAAACGATCTATGATGCCCTCAGTTATGGTGGCAGTACCGTTTACAACAATAGTGTCAGTCTCGATGGCTTGCCCGGCACCAACACGAATGCCTTTGTTAGCAAAAATGACATCGTTAAACACAGCGCTGTCTTGAAAAGTGCTCACGCCTTTAAATTCAGCAGCACCGTTGAATTGAGAGGTTTGATTAACTAATAGTTTATCGAGTTCAGAAGTACCACCAGCTTTAATACCACTTAGAAATGTCGCTAAAGCCGAGAACTCTGATGCAGCACCAAACTTTGATGTACCGGAAACCTCAAAGGTTTTTTCAACCTTTACATTTCCTTTAGTCGTTTGATCACCGCCAATCGTGATATGCCTAACTATATTGGCATCGCGCTGAATATTAAGGTCTTCAGTTGCATTGATATTTACAGCATTTACGACTCGTGTTGAAACTTCGTCAGCATCAATTTTGAGTACGTCTAAGATCGAATGCCCACCCAAAGATAAGTTTTGCTCCATGCGAGAACAATTCGGATTTGCTGGATCATTCTTTCGACAAAGCATACTGCTAGCAATTGCTAACGTAGATGGAGTAGCAACATCAATTTTAAAAACGTTATTACTGGCAACACCACCGCTTTTTGCAGCAATTGATTTCGTAATTGAGGCTGCTTGATTACCTGTTGGCAATACTATGGTTAAACCATACTGTACACCTGATTGAACACCAGTGATTGTACCGTAAGGCGTGTCAAAACTACCGGTGTAGAACCCTTCAGTTCGTAAGCTATTTAAAGAAGACGGCCAACCACCTTTCTCTGCATAGTAGTTTGTCAAAGCTGACCTGATCGCAACGATTTGTTGAGATGAAAGGTCAACCATATTCCTACGATGATTCTTTACATTTTGAGACATCTCTGCAGAAGCAGTAGCCGTCATAGTAGAGTTATCATTAGAAGCTTCCGTTCTAGGACTCACTAACAAACTACTTGCTAGAAAGATAGCTCCACCCAAGTTGAGCTTATTCATAGTTTCCACCTTTAAGCCCTACGGACAGGGCTTATATCCGCTAATTCGATGCTCTAGCAAAACATCTTCATTACCCCATAGTTCAGGAGGGTAGTTGAAGCTGATTTCACCACCTGAACGTGAGGAGTCAAAAGTGTTAAAGCGTGTTATGACACGCTTAGCTAACTCTTCTGAATCGAGTCCAAATGTTGCCGTTAATTGAGCATGACCAAACGAGGAAGATATGGAGAATGAATATTGAAGTGACAATTTCTGAGATAAATAACCTTGGTTAATTAAATCATCAATTGTCGGAGCGGAGAATACGCCGCCATTAGAACGACACTCCGCGAGATAATAGTCATTGTAAGCAAATAGCACGCTTTCAACATGCGTTGAAATAGCTACGATCTTAGACCTAAAATGCCTCTTAGAAAGTTCGTCCATAGCAATAACTCCCATGGACGATATAAACATTAACACAAATACCACAATAATTAATGCCGAACCGGAATTTTTTCTAGCTCTTGAACGACCATGTAAGTGTTTTAGCTGATTCATCATAAATAGCAGACCCATTCGACTTTCTAGCGATACTATTACCGCTTGCCTTAGGAATATCCCCAAACACAACATTTAGTTCATACGCTGATGCGCCGACACTCACAGCAATTGAACCGCCATAAGGGTTAGCATCACTGCAGTCACCATAAGATGCATCAATGATTTCGTCAGTCACCATTTGTGCACAATCAACACCAGTGTAATGACCGACACCATTTGAATAGTCAATTGCCCCTTGTTGCATATCTTTTGCCTGATTTGTAATCACTGCATTTCGCCACAACGACATAGCTTTAGGTACACCTTTAGCAGCAACACCGAGTATCGCCATGATGATGACAATAACGACCATCATCTCTACCAATGTGAACCCCTTTTGATTACGCTTCTTGTTCATAATGTTGCATCCCCGATTGTGATTAAAACTAGTAGTAAACCCATAAAACTTATCCCTATTCCTGAAAGCCCTAACAAAATTAATATGACCGATATTTTGGTTTGAAATGATCTCAACTGAGATATGCAGTCATTGACTGCATTATTCGTGATTTCAAACATTGCATCCTCATATCGTGTACTGCCATTACTGCTTGCAACCTTTAACCTAACCTTTGATCTAGTTGGTAAAAGCCCCGTATCCATCACATCAAACCCCGATGAACCATGCTCTGCCAATAAATTGAATTGCTTCAAATGCCAACGTAAATATGGTGGTAGATAGGGCTTGATTATGTCCACGCTGTCGTATGTGGAAATACCGGACCTAAGTAACATACCCATGACCCCCAACAATCGAGAGCACTTGAAATATGCGTATAGAGATATTCCAGTCCAACCAAAGTAATCCTCTGCAGCTTTCCTTGTTTCACCAGTCCAATATGGCAACATTAAGACAACAGGAATGATTAGCGCTATAACGAGTAAAGCTATCACCCAACCATATTGCCCTATCCAGTTTGCAGCACCGATGATAATAGGTAACATGCCATTCCTATTTTCTGCAGAGCTAAAGTCATCAATCAGTGGCACCATGCCAAAGATAAAACCAGCAAAAAACAATGCTCCAAAAGCCACCAACATTAGTGGCATACCTAACCCTCTAAAAAACTCTCCTTTGGCTTTCTGTTGCTGGCCCATTTGGTCAGCTAGTTGAACTAAAAGGTCAGAGTTGCT
The DNA here is from genome assembly GCF_019654915.1 of Shewanella sp. MBTL60-007. Lineage (GTDB taxonomy): Bacteria > Pseudomonadota > Gammaproteobacteria > Enterobacterales > Shewanellaceae > Shewanella. The sequence continues at coordinate 40,967 of NZ_BPET01000024.1, forward strand.
GGCACTTTCTAAAGAGGCTTTGAATACAACGCAAAGGTCGGGGATCATCCAATCTTTAATGATGTCCACCAGCAGTTCCTCCTCAAATCTTTCGATTATCTGACTCGTTACGTACCGTAACGTTGATTCTTCGCCGTATTCCGTTCTAAAAATATCTTCCATTGCAAGTAGCACTTCTAAATCCAAGCGCCCAGGTATTTTCATGCTTGAATAGGTTTCCATCCACTCAAACTGTTGTTGAGTGCCAAACATCTGCCTTTTAAACCAGTTGTTAAATGACATTAAGGTTTACCTCCTCTAAGGAGGCTGAGTTTAAGAAACTGTCATAGACAACATCAAAGCCCGGTACTACCAAAGCGTCACTAGGATCAACTAAGCCACTTTTTACCAGTTGAAGACAAATATCCTTCATTTCTAACCAGCCCTCTTGCTTCAACAAGTTTTTAAGGCCGACAAAATCTTGGTTAAGGACTAAATTACGGTGATGTTCTTTGAGTTCTAAATACTCAACAATTGGCGCCCGATGTGAGATGCCGTTGAAGCATTTTTCACAACCATTTGGGTTTCTCTGCTGGATATTTTGCCCACTAATAGATGAAGCTTTATAACTAAACAGTGGTGCCTGTTCTCTACATTTAGGCTCTTGGCATAGAAATGGTACGAGTTTGCAAGCTGCAATAGATAGCAGCATCTCACCTTGAGCTTGAACGTTGTAGTCAATGCCTAAACCACTTAGGCGAGGGAAAACTTCCTGTACGCTATCGCAGTGTAGCGATGATAAAGTCAAGTGACCGGTTCGAGCAGCGTTTACTGCTATGGAAGCTGTTTCAGAGTCACGGATCTCACCAATTAAAATACCGTCAGGATCCAATCGAAGAATTGAACGGAGTTGGTTTGCATATCCTACCGACTCAATATACGAGTGCTGAGATATGAATGGGTTATAGTCAGCAAAAATCTCCACTGGATCTTCCAATGTCGAAAGGTACTTATCTTGCGGGTAATCTTTTAACATGCCATGCATAAGCGTGGTTTTACCACTACCAGTAGGGCCTACAACAAGTACTAGCCCTTTGGGTTTACGCATTAGGTTTTTCGAAACCTCTTGAAAGCCATGGTCAACATTCAGTTCAGCTAAGCTTTTAACTTTTTCAATTTTATTGACACGCACAACCGTTTTAAAGTCGCCCCGCACTGCAAATGGGTGTTTCTCTACACGGACAACGCACTTGTGATGCTTTCCATTTGCTTCACATTCTTCTGTGTAACTCGTGTGCTGAATTGAAACCTTATCGAAATCGCCACTTGATTGCTCTCGGCCATCAACACCAAGCATCCTACTGACCATTTTCACGGCATCATCATAGGTAGGGACAGTATTTGCCCCCTCCCAAGCCACACCAAGGCGTCGAAATGACACCGAAGTTAATGGATTACAAACGCGGATATGAATGTCGCTACAATCATTTACCAAAGCAATACGTAACAACTTCATAAAATCATTTTTAGCGGCAGTATCCTGTGCCTTTAAACCAGAACTATCTCTGCTAGTTACACGTACTTTCTGGATTTCGCCTTGAATAAATTGATGTGAAGCTACGTAGATAGCATTAACGGCACACCCTTTTATCTTTAGTTCGTTTTCAAGCTCTAATATCAACTCTGTTTCAGGGTTAGCCTCTTTATCTATGAGTAATGTTCCATCTTCATAGACAACCAAAGCGACCCCTTTTTTCTGGAAGATCTCAATTGTATCTTTCGCTTTTAACGAGAGCTGTAGCCCGTCTAAATTTGAATAGTTAATTTCACTAAACATAAGGCTACCCCTGAAAACAGATAGTTGTAGGCTTGTTTAGGGTAAGGTTCTTTAAAGAAGCGCAACCTAAATCCATGTTTACCGATTCAACTAAATACTTCTGAGCGATCACATGCTTAACGCGAACCCCTGTAAATTCAGAATCCCCAATCTTTACTGAGATAACACCATTAGCAGCGATTCCAGCTAACGATAAGGTTTGATTTTTCTTAGATGAAACTCGTTTACCATCTTCGCTAATCTGACTCAGTTTTGGGTATTCGTTTGAGTTAGGGTACATTCCGTTAACTTTGTTATCTTCAACTAAGTCACCGCTATTAAACTTCTTAATGTTAGCTTTGCTCTTGGCGATTTTTTCTTGCAGAGCGTAATAATCATTTTCAGCACGTAACACCCTGACTGACATTCTTGATGATACAAAATCTTCTGCTTCAGCTTGATCCATTGCTCGCTTAATGATTGCAGCTGCGGCGTATGCATCTTCATAACGAACAGCTTGGACAATTCTTACAGTGCCGGTATCACTTTTAGTTACGACAGGCGTTTTTACTTGTGGTGTGTCAGTACCCATTTTTTGATTAGGTGCAAATACCACAGGTTCATCGTCATAGTCTTCATCTGAGACGAACGAGAAGTACACTAGTGGTGCCAAAAAAGTCATAATGAACACATATAACGCTATTTTTTTCTTGCTCATACTGGGCCTCTCCTATTGCAGATATTAGTTATTTACCGAAAACGGTTAAGTGAATGTATCCATGCAGATAGGGCTCACCTATTTTTCGCTTTTCTAGGTAAACTTCATCTAGCGACAAGCTTCTTGTTGCGAGTAAACTTCCTAAACTATCTAAGTCGTAGGCCGTCCATTTGCTAAAACCAATCTCATATTGGCTTTCTACCCAAGCAGAGTTAGCCATGGATTTTGAACCTTTTTCTTTAATAGTTGCTCCGTCCCACCAGCTCGATAAGGCATTGCTGATGTATGCTGCTTCGTCACCAACTGACGAGGGAATAACGGCCTCAGTTAACGGTGCTGAGTTTTCAATAGAAATGATGATGGTGAAGACACCTTTTATTTGTTCAGTTATATAGTTGCGCTCTTGAGCCCACTCTTTTAACTGTTTGAAGTTCCCCCCCTCATTTGGCTCAACCGTGAATACAGTCAGTTCTTTCTTGCTAATGGCTTTCTTAATTTCCCAGCCCTGTAACGATTTCACCTCTAATAAATCAAAGTAAAGCCTGGCTAATTGAAATTTCGCATTCGTGCCCGAGACCTGCAGTTTGTCAATAAGTGGTTGGTAGATGTTGACTGCTTTTGGCTCTTCAACTTCCTCAGGAAATGCTGCATAGAAGATCATAAAGGCCATTAACACGACACTTACTGCAGCTAATGCGATGTTTCGGACGGAAACTGGGATTTGGATTTTTGAAGACTTAATAAGTTGGTATTTTTCAAGTTTTTCAAACTTGTTAATGTCCAAGTTACTATCTTCAAAAGCACTAATATTTGGAAATAATTGATTCGCTGTTTTATTGTCAGGTCCGTCTGCCTTGTAAAAAACCTGTACCTTGTGCAACTCGATAAACTTTGAGATCACTGTTTCTATAAATGGCACACTTGCAGCGCTATCATTAAAAACATGAAACTCTTTGTACACACGGCCAGCCGTCATTAACGCGACATATACTGAGTCATTAAAAGTCTGTACAAATACCAGACTGTCATTGGTGTTAAGAGCCGCCTGCAAAGCCACACTTAATACCCAGCCTTCTTCCCCTGCTGAGTAAAGCGTAAAGTCCAAAGCGGAGTTTTTGATTAATAGATGGTACTTATTAGCAGTACTGCTCTTTAATGCTTGACGGAGCTTAGAGGTGCAATCAACACCCGTAAACTCAGTCTTGGCACTATCTATTATCCAATCTACTTCGAGATTAGCGTTTGTCATCATTACAAAATGCCCCCAATAATCGTTGGCGTTATCGCGATGATGGTTTCAACTCTGCGCTTAGATGAAGTTTTTGCAGTACCAAGCACATCTAAACCGGCATTAGTATCTTTTGAGATTTCAATCTCACTCGAATAGGCCGCAACGAGTAAGGTCTTGCCATTAGGGATCATGACAGTGTTGTCAAAATCCTTATCCGCGACTTCAGGGGCTTCAACATAAACATTACTCCCCTCTGAGCTTGTCGAGTCTCCCTCAGTTTCAACCGCGCCTTTCTTGGTTAAATTGACCAAAGCACTCATATTAGTTGTGACGCGCATGATCACCTTGCCATCAACGATGGTAGGTAAAAGGTAAAGTGAGAACCCAGTTTCGACAGTTCCCTGCTTGATACTGCCCTCTGTACCAATATTTACCGTGTTTGTAATCGAACGCTCAAGGATAAAGTTAGTACGATCAATGGAGCGCAGCTTAGCCACTCGATTATTCATTGCGGTGCTCATAGGCAACGTTTTTACGTTTACAGCGCCTTGGCTTTGCAGAGCCTTAAGTAGTATTTGAGATCCCGCGAATTGGCCATCAGTTCGAGTGAAGTCTAATAGCATCGGTGCAGAGGATGATGTTGCAGCTTGTTCGCCAAATATTGAGGTTGCCCCCATATCTACGCCTCTACCTGCCAACTCTTTAGCAACAACTTGCCAGTCCAATGAGCCCATCGTTTCATCAGTTGTCATCACGTCATAGACAACCATGCTTAACGATACTTGTTGTGTAAGCGTTTCATTCTCTTGTCGAATAAATTGTGCTGCTTTAGCTACGTTTGACGGGTAATCCTTAACGATTAATGTCGTCGTCGCGCCCATAAGCTGTACTTTGCCATCATCACTTAGCAGTAATTGAACTCCTTCAAGCATATCTTTAATAGCATTTAAGCTACCGGACGTATGAGCAAACTCGTCTTTAGAGCTAATAACAGTCGCTTTCGTTACCTCGATACTTTGCGAGCTATTATTAATTGTCTTTTCGCCTTTCTTGCCAATACCAAATTCTTCAATACCTGGCACCATGGCAATTTTGAACGAAGCAACTTTAAATCGTGACCAAGTAACAGACTTATCATGGATTTCAAAGCTATAACCAGAAGAGGCTGCTATCGCCTCTAGCGCGTCATAATAAGTTTTACCTTTTAGCGATAATTGAACATGAGTATTAATGTCCACTTCATCAATAAACTTAAAGTGAACCCCCATATTATTAAACGCTTGGTTTAATGCTGACTTCATCGAGCTTGAAATGCGTTGATCTACGATGGCTTTATTAGTCCAAGCTGGACGCTTAGCTTCATCTATAGTCACCTGCTCAACATAAATCCGCTTCATGATTTCAATATTGCTATAGCGTGGCTTTTGCGTTCTCATCTTTGCCGTCTTGATAATGTCGGCCTCAGATTTTTCTCTAATCTCTTTTGGACTTTCATATAATGCACAGCCTTGAAGCAATGCTGCAGCAGCGAACAAAGGGATCAGTATTCGAATTGACATATTCATCCAATTATCTCCTATAGCCAACAGTGACAATATCGTTAGGCCAAGCACGACCAATTAGACGTTTTGGTGATGTATATGGCTTTATCATCTCGTCTACCAAACCAAGCATGGTGTCAGACTCAATCCAAAAGTTATTAGGCATGAAATGCTTATCAGAGATGTCGCTATAAACAGTTTTGGCGGTAGTAAAACTTAAAAGAGCATCAATATTTGAACGCAGAGTATCCCGCTTAACTAAGAAACGGATCTTGCCATTGGTTTCGTTAATCTGCAGACGAGAGTTAAATGCGCCCATAGGATTTAGAAAACTGAACTCCTGTGGCAATAGCACATTTGAATAGTGCTCATATCTTGTTGGCGCCACATTTTTTAAATCGAAGTTCGCATCCACCGGCTTTGATTGAACACTCATAACGGGAGTTTTAACTACTTGCATATCTACTGGTGTTGGATCGATAAAGTGAGTATTTGCGGGACCACTTCCAGTAGAAGAACAAGCCGCCATAAAAACGCATAGATTGATTGCGCACAATTGCTTAGTTACACCCATGCATAACCTCCGTTGCAGAAATATTGAGACTTGAGTCTTTGGTGTATCGTTTAGGCATTAATGGAAGTCCATCGAAGAACTCATTAACAGCACGATTTGGATTAGTAATATCGATTTGGAAAGTTGAATCAAAGCGCCAATCTAAACACTCAGGTATGTCCGATGACCATCGGATAGTTTGGATCCCTAAGCGTCTTGCAAACAGGCCGAGCTCCAACCGGAATGAGTTGGGCTGAACCGTATAATACTTATAGGCGTTTACCCGTTTGATACTGTCGATTTCACTAGAACGTTTATTAATTAGTTCATCAAAACGACCAACTTCAGTGGCAATCTCTAGCTCTTTGGACTTAATGAGAGCTGCAAGCCCTGCATATTGTGCTCTAACTCTTTCAAGTTGATCACGCATTTCAATAATCGACTCTTCGCCTAATTTATCTGAAACTAGTGGCGAGAGCGTTTCAACTTGCCTTGCCTCTGCAGCCAAACAGATACTTGATAGAGCGAGGCCAATAACTACCCTCTTCATCACTATTCTCCCTACGCATTTAATTCGATGTAGCTATCATGACATTGACCGAATTTATGGCAGGGTGAAAAAGGAAAGCAGTTAATCCAATTAAAATTGAAAGCGAGCTCTAGAAGAAATCTGAGTAGTGGTAGGCTTTGTTAGAATAGGAATTAGTGAGTTCGCCATTTGCAGCAACATCAATGAAGTTTGGCGTAGTAACACCACTGGTATTTGTAGTCACTATTGAGATCGATTGTTGTAAAAAATTTAGCTCTATCTGATGCCTTAAATCTTCTTCAGAGTGACAATCAATAACGGTACTAAACGATTTTATTTGAACACTTTTCTTAAGCTCACTCATGTTCGTTCCCTCAACAGTTCATCGAATGAAAAACGTTTTGTCTGCTCCAAATATTGATGCTGAATACTGCTACATGCTTTCTTGTATATGCTTTGGGGAATAGTTGTACAGTAGCGAGCATCGATTGATATTGACTCATAAGAACTTACGTCTTGCGTATTAGAGTTAATGAAGCAACTCACTCTCACCCAAGGTTGAGCATCCATGTGATATAGCTTATTCATAAACTCAATACTTTCTACATTTTCATATTGGGTAACAATCCCGATTCTTCCGTCATACCCACCATCTAGAATGACACTTTTATTGTGATTGGCCCAATGCGTACCACTGAGTTTTAAATCAGCGCCATCATTTAAGATAACGGCAACGCCCTCCCAAATCGGATCAATATTTAAGTTGCTTTGACTAGTCAGATATAACTGCCTTAAAAAATCATTTTCGGCATGTAAGGTTTGTAATCTAGGTAGTAAGAGAACACTCATAAATTGCATCGCCGTCGAGTCAGGAAATCTATGCGAATACGTTAGCATTAATGGAAAATCACGCTTGGTAATTGAGAACATCAGAAAACCAATTGTTTATGAATACCGACTCTATTACTTCAGACCATTTTGTAAAAAAATGCCCCGCATAATGCAAGGCAAATTTTATTACATAACGATGATCCCGCTCTCATGCATTAGCGCATAATTAGATCTGACTACTTGCTCTAACTCAGAAACGTCATTTGGGATCCCTTGGCCACTAATTGATAACCAACAATCCGATTTAATCGGATTGTAACCAATCTGACGAACCTCACTATTGCCAGGCGTAAGACCAAGCTCTTTTGCAAACTTAAGAGCATTGCGACCACGATATAAGAGATTACCTCTCAAAAATGCGTGTACAGTGCGGGTTATTTTATCTCCTCTTTCAAGACGAGATAACGTGTCTTCTCGACCACTAGTTTGTACAACCATTTCAACATCTGACAATAAGACCAGTGCATTACTAAACTTAACAATTTCACTCTTAGCATCACGTAGAGAGTAAATTCGTTTGTGGCTTTTGCCCATAGCGCGTTTGTTCAAATATACCTCAAAGCGTTTAGGTGTCATGTGTTGTTCCTCAGTTGAAGCTTATGCGCCTAACGGCACATAGAGCTGATGGTGAATACTGGCGATGGCCAGTGAAGAGTAGGCATAAAAAAACGCAGCTATAAGGCTACGTTTTGTTAATAGCTAGACGGACGTCTTAGCTGTGGTTTTTACGATTAAGTAAGCGGTATCCAACTACAGTTACAACCGTACCAATTACGATGTAACCTAGTAGAACTAAACCGACAAATGTTTGAGTCTCCATATAAGTACTCATATTAAAGTCTCTTAATTAGAGAATAGCATCGAGCTTATACACAGGTCAATTTGTGACCATTCATCCTTTCGACTGCCCTTCTAAGTACACAATTTTTAAAACATGTAACCCAAAATGAATTTCAATTAGATTTACGCCAATTAAAATCATATAGACAGACACGTCTCCCGAAACCGCACTTGCTAAACCAATGGTCGCAGTTCCCAAATCCAAGCTAGTAGTCAAAAAGACGTTGAAGAAAAAACGTCTAGTCGAAATTCTAGATTGAACCGAGTTATAAACTACGATGATCCAATGTATTAGCAACACGCTGAATCCAACCACAATTAATGTAGCAGGGATCAACGAAATGGAATCGTTATCGGTTATTAAAGCTTGAGCACCAAGAAAGATGGTGAAGACAGCAACAGTAGACAAGCTACCGTTTATGCTGATCAAGAGTTTGCTTAACATTGTTATTCCTCCAAATATAAGAGAGGAATAACCCCAAAGGGTATTCCCCCCTTGGGTGTTTGCTTCTAATGAAGCGTGGTTTTATGCGTAACCTAATTTACGTAGCACCGGATAAACCAGTGAGTAGTGAATGCCTAAAGCAACAGGCGTAAGTAAACCAAGTATTACAAGTTGAATAGCTGTTTCCATGATGTTTCTCCTTAATTTAGATAGGAGAAACCCCTAAGGGATATTCTCCCATCGGGTGCATGAATTATTACTAATTCAATGTTTTGATATGCCAACTCACTTCCGCAGGAAAACTATTCCCGACTCGTTTCACGTTTTCATAAGGCAAGCCTTTATAAATACGTGATTTATTTGAGTTATTAATTGAATAATACAGAATGTAATTGTCTGATTTCATAGCTTCTCCAAGTAGATGGAGAAACTACCCCTAGAGATAAGGATCTCCAGGTTAATCGAACTTTGGCAAGTGTTGAACACTATATAGTGTGTCGGGTATAACCCCGCTAGTATGCTACCAGCTAGCTTTTTCTGCTAAAAAGCAGAGAAAATCGTTGATACAGTACATATAGAATTTAGTTTCTGTATGTGCCGTGTTGGTTCGTTTTACTCAAATTTATAGTATGACAACAAAAGGAAATGTACAAGTTTTAGACAAGCAAGAGCATGAATTAACTTTTAAGAAAATCATCTAAGGTCTCATACATTGTCGCGCTTTCAATGATCACAGAGTGAAACCCACAAGTCGCATGGCTGCACAAAATACCTATTGATAAAGCCGTTTCGTGCTTATGAGACAATGCAACCACTCGACTCGATGACTGATCACTACACCTAACGGCAAAGCATCCTTGTGAATGCTTAGTTTGGTCCCACACCATACAACCACCTTTGTCACGGTGCAAAAGATATGCTTCTCCTTGCTGAATTGGCTGCGGGTAACAAACCACAGCAGACAGATCAAAGCGCTTTATATCAAACACACTGCCAGTTCTTAATGATGACTCATAGCTATCGTATATTGCTTGAAACTCTGAATTTAATTTTGCGATGGCACGAAATCGTTCATGATTTTGCCTGTTCTTAGAAAGGTTGCCAACTATCTCGTGACGCCCTAGTTTGGGAATATGCGACCAGTTATCCATAGTGAGTTCGGATAGAAACTCACTGATACTCAACTCTACCACCTCTGTTACAGCATTATCTCGTACCAATATTTGATGTGCGTTATGCATCTCTGCTTATTCCTCTATCTGTGAGCGACAAGAATTGTAAGAGACTTATGAACACCAATTTTCCCTGCGTCCTTTCCACTTACGCCCAAGGTTTTTATTAATAAGTAGACGAGACAAGCTTTCACCATCTACCACTACATCTGCAAGAACCCTCTTATATCTATCTTGTCCTACGTTATATAACCTAACTTCACTCGCGCTCTCTAGTACTTGCCGAGCATAGTCTCTTGCTTCAATTGCGCCACGAATTTCGGAATCACACTGACCTTTGATTTCGGGGGTATCGATCCCCCTTAGTCGAACACGCTGATCTTTTGCATAGCCGGGCAAATACGCTCTAAATGTGTCACCATCATAGACAGACTTTATTGAAGTAACGACAATATAGTCTTGAGCAACAGTGCTAGTGGCTGCAAACAATCCAAATGCAAACGCAATTAATGACTTTCTTATTTCATTCATCCGGTATCACCCATTACTATTGCAGCTGTCCCCTTAACGGCTGCTTACGTTGAGGTATAAATATACAACGACTCATATATTACGCTTGATAAATTCGCCCTCAGCAAAACCCAATATCCAAACGGCTCAAAATAGAAAGGCCTCCCAAATGGGAGGCCTAATGGGTAGTGAGCCACTAAATTTGTGACTAACTTTGTGGTTACGCTGCCTTAACAACTCCAAGAAGTAATTGGTAATCGTTAGATAACTGCAAATTGCTATCAAAACAATCTTCAACTTCTTCAAGTGGAAGGTCTAATTCTTCAGCGGCCTCATGTTTGGATTTTAGCCAGCCGACTAAACGACCAAACTCGACATTAAGCTTACAAATAAATGACTTTGAGAAACTTAGATGCAAGTTCCCGTTTTTGAACGCTTTTATCTGAAATAATTGCTCTTTGGTTTCGTTGGTATGATGGTAAAAATGAAAAATACATTTTTTACCAGATTCCCAATCAAAATCACCTGCTCTTTCACAGCCATGTGTGTCATAACCCAAGTTATGAGCGACTGTACATAGATCATTAACAAAGCTCGCAGCCCTTTCGGCCAGTTCACCTCGTCTATGAGACCAGTAAGTGTCTAATCCACCAACTCTCGATAATACAATCCGATAGTCAAATTTGTAGTGACTTAGGTCGTCAGGTTTTCTGCAATATTTCCAATCTTCATCGGTGAAAACACGACTATTTGACTTATAGAGGATCACATTTGCTTTTTCCAACATCGTCGAATAGCAATCTATCAACTGCTGATCGAAATACTGGTTAGCATTTTTTATCACCCACTCCAAAATGCCGAAAGCATTTCCAGAGGTAAAGTCAACATGCGTGTTCTTAGTCAAAACACTGAACATCTCACTTCGACTCGTGGCCGTAAGTCTATCCGTCACTTTTTCTAAGTTCTCAAATAGTAGACGCCAATATTTATCCTTTAAGCTAGCTGCTTTTTGTTTTAGCCCACCAGCTAACACTTTTTTATCAATGTCTAATTCACTTAAAATCGAACCGTCAACATCACATATAGCACTATAGGCATTAAGTAGCTTGTTAAAGTCTCTTTGGTATAACTGTTCAAGAATGCTTACTAAATCTTGTCCAGCAACCAACTGAGTTTGTATTTCATCTTTAACAGCATCCCCAATGTCATTTGCATTGTCATCGTTTGTATTAAGTGGAAAATTAGTATCAAACCATAAAGTAAACGGATCAACATTTAGGTCCGGGCTTCTATAACCATATACCTTAGCAGCCAATTCAATTTTCAATACATCAACTTTCGCTCTTGCAGGCCTATCTGCAACAGTGAAATCCGTTTGGTGTATAACCTCTACCTTAGCTTTTCGTTGTTTGATAGCGTCTGCAATTGCATCTGATTTAGCCCACCTTTCCGGCAGTACTAAAAATACAAAAGTGGCTTGAGCTTCCAAAATTATTTTTTGTGCCCACATTTCAAACTCAGAAAATGGAGGGTTACTGAAAATCACATCACATCGCTTGTCTAACAACGTCTGCTCGTGAAAATCTGTGCCAATGATAAAAATATCAGCGTCCAAACTCTTGATTAGTGGTTTAGATTTTTCAATCGCGTACCTAGTGCCATTGGTTAAATACTTCAATGAACGACCGTCACCAGCTCCGACATCGAGTAACGACTCGTTTCCTTTCAAGTGACTTTTTACACTAGCTAAAATGTCATCGGTTGTTGGATACCAGTTGTAGTCGCAGTTCTCAGCTTTGATTGTTTGCAATAATGCATTTGTAGTTTTCATGTTGTTCCTTAATCATATTTTGAAAAGGAACTCCCCCCAAAGGGCGAGCCCTTTAGGGTTAGATAGTTATGGTGTTAAATTAAATTATGCTCCGCAAAACTGTAGAAAGATCCTGTTCCATATACCAAATGGTCTAGAGTGTCGATTTCCACAGTGCTAAGTGCGTTTTTAATTCTGGTGGTCATATTTTTATCTGCGCGAGAGGCCACAGCATCTCCCGACGGGTGGTTATGGCATAAAACAACCGCTGCAGCATTATGCTTAAGCGCTGTTTTGACTACCTCACGAGGATAAACACTAGCCGAATTAATAGACCCATAAAACAACACCTCAATTTCGATGACATGATGTTTCGTATCTAACAAAATCATCCAGAACTCTTCTCGCTCAAGTCCCATCATCAATGGCAGAATATAGTTTCTAACTTCGTCTGGATTAGTGAAAGCGACTTTATCAACCAGAAAACGCTTAGCCTGGTTGCCATTACATTCACCAATTCATCAAATGAACCAGTCCCTTTAACGGAATACTCGCCATTCGTCTCTTGTAGTTCAAACATGGTTATTTCCTCTCGATAATGCGTTATCCCCAAGGGGCGTATCCGCATTTAGTTGAATACCACCAATTAAAATTGGTTGCCGGTACTAGTGAATTGTTTGATTATCATCGTGTTCATATTTAGATAGCTCTATTTTGAGCATCTCTATTTTTGAACATAAGTAATCAATGGTCTCCACTGCGCTATCTGATAAAGAAGAAACCTTTTCAGATAGCAATTGGTAACGCTCTACAGAATTTGCATGAGCAATAGTCGCAGCAGTATGGCTTTCGCAAATATGAGCCATCAGCGCTTCAACAGCTGACTTTTGAGATTGCGATAAACCTAGAGTTTCAATCTCGCGCACAAGGGCAAAAATCTCATTCTCAGTTAATTGGTGTGAACTCATGTAGCCTCCATTTAAGTTGGTATGAGTTTATGTTGCAGTTATTGGTTAACATCAAAAATGATGTGACGAGCATTGCTCCGCTAGTAGACCACCAGCTAGGTTTCGCTGCCGTTGGCAGAAAAATGGTATGACATATCGCATTTGTAGCATGACGCTACAGATACATAATGAGGGAGTTGATTACTCGTGAAATACGAATGTGGTGTTGGTTGGGTATCTATATGAGATACGGATGAAATAAAGGCCAAAGCCTTTGTCTTTAAGTTAGCAAACTAGTAAGTATCAATCAATAAACGTTGCCTTTGATAACAGCAATTAAATATTAGCCATTATTTAGAAAAAAGCATTAAGCCACATAAGACGTCACTAATTGGTTTACAACCCATTGTTATCATGATCAACTTCTATTTATATTGCCGGTACACCCAGTATTTTAAAAATATATAAGATCTTCTCACTTCTACTTGATAGGCGTTTAGAGATTATCGGGTGCATTTTGATCCAATCCCTAAGCTTGTTAGCACTCGGTGATGTTAAAAATGAATCATTATTCCTATATGGAAGTTCAAGATAATGAGTGCAAATCGGAAGCCCAAATTCAGTTGAAAGCAATAGCCTTTCATTGTCAGTTAATCCATTGAGTTCTTCTACGGCCTCATTTCCCCATCGCGTAAGATGCCAACCAGTAGCAGTTAAACCAAGATGTTTATTCTCGTCCGTATGCCAGATCTGACTATGCAATATCTCTGCATTTATTGAAGTCTCTGTTCTTAATATCAACCCCCAATAACTATCTAAAAATAGAGTGAATTTTTGTTTATTTAAGGGAAATGTGTAAATTTTTCTATTGTCTGGGATCCTAGCCATTATTGTTACCTATCTAATTCATTCAATTTGCTTTAGTTACAACTGGACTGATAGTACTAGTAAACTTATCACAGCTAGCTATGTAGAGCATTCAAATCACTTTTAACAACCAACTGCAACACTCTAGACTAGATTTTTATTAGATATTTGGTATTTACAAGCAAGAAAAGCCCCGCAATAGCGAGGCTTTCGTAGTTAAAACTTGGATATATCAAACAGCATTAAAGTTGAAGTGCAGTTCACAGCTACAAGCCTTTGCATAGTTAAGCAAAGTCTTAATAGTCGGATTGCCTTTACCTTTTTCAAGCCTAGATATATTAGCTTCTTTAGTCCCCATGCGTTCAGCAACTTGTTGCTGAGTTAATCCCGCAGAATTACGCATTTTAAGCAAAGTACTAATCAACTCGAACTCAGGTTTGAGAGCTTCATACTCCTTCCTAGCTTCTGGATCAGCTAACACTTTGCTACTAAGAGAATCAAGGCTAGTGGTTTTAGATAAAGTGGTCATTTTTCACCTCATTCATACGCTTTAGTGCTAAGGATAACTCCTTTTTTGGTGTCTTCTGGCTTTTCTTCACAAACGCATTGAGAACGATAATATTAGGCCCATTTAGATAACAGAATAAGCCTCTGCAAATACCGTCCTTTGCTTTAGCGCGTAACTCAAATAACCCTCCACCTAACGATTTGGAGTGAGGCTCACCAAGATTGGCGCCATGTTCTTGAACGAGCTCAAGAAGATGAATCATTCTAGCTCTAAGGCTAGTCGGCATATCTAGAATGGCTTCCTCTACACCGTCATAAAGATTAACAGTCCATTTCACTGTATTAATCCTTTTATTTAAACTTATCATAAATGATAAGTTTGGTTTTTGTCAAAATCCGATTACATCGTGATCAACCAACATTGCGAACAATTACGATAAAAGCGCCATTACTGGCGCTTTTTAGCGTGGTTAATCAAAAATGTAATGTCGCTCTTCTGTTTGAGAAACAACCTCAACAGCCGGCAATGCATGACTATTTACAGCTAAATGCAAAATCTGACTAGCATCATAGTTTCCGCTGTAAGCTGCCGTAAAACCGAGAGACTGCCAAAAGGCCAAAGTATCTCCCGAGCCCAAGTTTGCACTTTTCAACCGCAAGTATTTGATGTGAGGCGGCAAGTTCTTTAGAAAGTCTTTAAACAACGACTTTCCAACTCCTTGATGCCGCTGAGCTGGTGGCACGTAGAGCATGTGGATTAGACAACGCTCTTCTTCGTGTTCGTGATCGAGATATGGCACTGCTGAATAAATATCTTCGTAACCAGTTTCGATGGTATCGACATTACTCATAGTTGCTCCTTAAATTTACTAAGGAGGCCCCCAAAGGGGATTGCCCCCTTGGGTTAATGGTTGTGGTTTAGTTCAAGTACTGCTCGACAGTCTTAATGTGCTCAGGTTGAACCAACTTGCAATCTTCAACTGAGTAATGAAATTCATCACCCAAGTCAGAAATTCCATTGTTAGTCCACTCAGCGTTATGTCCAAGCTCACCAAAACATTCAGCAACCAAGCCAACATCAATTGCTTGCTCTTTTGAAGTAGCGTAGATCAAGCGATGTGTCCGATGTTCGTAGCCACCGGATTGAATCACCAACCTTAAAACGTAGCAATTTTTAAGTTCAGATAGATGACTTACGCAATCTAAGCCTTTATTCAACATATCAACTGCTGTGTTTATCATTTGTGATTCGTCATCCCGGATCATCTCAAATATCTCTTTCGAAATAATAAGAGGTGTGGCCATAGCCGAGCTATCGATACATGGTGTTAACTTGATACTGCCGTCTTCGCAGTTCAACCAACCAATTGATCGAATACGATTACTTGTCATCATGATATTTTCCTTTTGATGTAAAGCAGTACCCAAAGGTACTGCTTTAGAGTTGGTAAGTTGGTGACTAGATAAGAGCTAGAGGTGAATGACTACAGCGAACAATCCGATACCCACTCGGGCATTTGATTTCTTCTGCGTGGTCAAACACTCTTAACGCTTCTTCTAGTAGCTCACCTTTAGAATAGGCCTTTTGAAAGGTGCCAATACTACTGATCAATCCGTCAGAATAAGGTGTACCTTTAATTCCCTTATCGGCATCAGAACGAGCAGCAACAAAGGCCTCTCCGTGAAGCCCAGTTGAATTAGCAATTTCTTGCCATACATGGTTTCGACTATGCAAAGGTAATGTGTTAACAACAAAGGCTGCCCAGATATAGCTGAAGCAATATCCAAGCACTTCCGGCACGTTCGCATAAGAAAAATCATAGTCTGTGCACTGTAAGCCACGATTATTCAATGCGTCCGTGTCCATCGAACATCGGCCCTTGCCATAATTTAAAACTGAGCCCTCAGTACCTAAATAGCCTTTGGCAATTAAATGCTTCAATGGCGCGCTTGCTGATCTCCGACTGATTGAAGTCCTGGCACTAACTTTAAAGTCATGCTCCAATTCTTCGCGAGTAGGTAAGTCAGGGTTCGCATAAGACTGAGTTTTAAATGCAGTTTTCATATTTTTTCTCTCGTTTAATGAGAGCTCCCCTAACGGTTCGCCCCCGTTGGGTTAATGGTTAGTTAGTTTGCTGGTGGATAGCTGAAACTCTATTGTTCAATGCTTGAGGCAGATTGACCTTGTGGCATACACCACTGAAGTAAGAATCAACGCGAAACAATTCAGAAAAAATAAAAAATACCTTTTCTCCATGATTACGCATCTTCGCAGCATTGCTGACGTCATCGCTATTTCTAACTACTACGACATCACCTTTTACTTCATTTTGATGACGTTCGTAGAACTGTAAAATAGACTCAGGCGCCTTATACAAAGCGATTCTCGCGTGATAATCACTCAGTAAGTGATTAGCAGCATTAATCAGTTTGGTGTGATCTTTTTTACTAATGGTTGGAGTGTTCATGTAATCCCTCTTAGTGGTAAAGGGATCAGTCCCAATAGGGATGATCCCCTATGGGTTGTGGTAAGTGGTAAACATCAAAATGATGAGACGAGCATAGCTCCGCTAGTAGACCACCAGCTAGGTTTTGCTGCCGTAGGCAGAAAATCGGTATGACATATCGAATTTGTAGCTGTGGGCTACAGATGCGGAATGAGTGAAATGGTTAATCGTGAAAGGCGAGTGTGGTGTTGGTTGTGTATCAATAAAGGATACCGGTTTAAATCAAGCTAAACCTGTAAATTAAATTAACAAACAACTAGCCATCTATCAAGAAATGCTTGGATTTAAGCATTCCTATCTAATCTTAAAATCTCGGTCTGCGAACCATTGGCCTTAGGCAAAGATTTGCTTTACGGCCAACGGTTAGAAAACACAATCTTCTTTATCAAGTTTACCGATGTTCAAAAATTGCCTTAAAACATCATCAGTTTCGATATTCGCAAGTTCATTAACGTCTAACCAAATAGACATTAAAGATAATTCAGTTTCAGGGTTTGCCATTTCTAGCGCAATGCAGCTTTGATTGTTCTCCGATGATAGATCGTTCCACTTATCAACATTGCCGACAACTCCGAACCACTCATGAGGGCATTGGGAAGTCATATCGCCATGCTTTATAAAAAAGTCAGTTTCTCTTTTAGTGATAGTGACAACCCCTCCTTTACTTGTCCTAAATACCCACATTTTCCGTTCAAATTCGTCTGTTACTTGCATGACCTAAACCCTATCTTCGGTCAATAAATGAAGATGTTCTTGCTGACTCAATTAAAGCCGCTTGCTCTCGCAATTCAGCTTGCTTAGTTTTACCCATTGAAACAGGAGTTACTATAACCATAGATTCAGAATTATTTGCTTCTACAACTGTCATTTCTTTTCCTTTATTGAGCTTTTTTAATTAACGCTTCAATTTCATCTACTGAGTGTGCAACCTGATATATGCTTTGCATTTTATAAGTTTCACCGTCATCAGAACCATCGACAACTGCTTTCATGGTAATCTGCGAACCTGGTTCTAAGTTCAGTGGACTGTTATATGAAACAACAGATTCAATGCATTCAGTTTGAACAAGCATATCACCTATTTCACAACCAGTAATTTCACGAATCAACTTAAGTTTAATAAATGCCAAGACAATACTCCTTTCCAATCACTGACCCAACAGACCAAGCAAAGTCATCGACATGTTGTTCGTGCCTAAAACCTAATGCAGTTGCAATAACATAAGTCGTTACTACCTCCTCACAATATTTAGCCATTGCTACCCCACTTACGGCCAGAAGCCTTTTTGCTACTTTATAGTTATGAGTCAAACGTTCCGAAAACAACTATCAGAGCATCGATAAATTCACCAGCTTTGGTATCACCAAGAAAGCATGGCTCAAAAGAGTCGTTAGCAATGTATTTTCTTTGCCCAGGCATATAAGTCATTGCATTCGGATTAGCCGATAAATATTCTTGAAATAACTTACTAACTTTCTGGCGCCCAAGTCCCGTATGCCGGTATATATCAACTGAAGTTACACTCCCGTTCAGCACAAGCTTTGCATCTATCAGTTTTTTTACTACATCATCAAGTAAGGCTCTAGACATACTACTTCCAATTTATTAGCTCAAAGCGTTGTTAAAACGAACCTGCTCTGCATCACGATCCAATTTGATTAACGGGCTTGTCTTCTCCTTGAACAAGCCTTTGTGTCCTTGAACACATGAAACACTATATATTTGACTCATGGTAAATACTTTAACATTAATTCTCCCCCTCGCTTGCTTAGGGTAAAACACATGCATTTCAAGGTTATCTTCATCATAACCAGCCTATATCCAGTGTACATATCCATGAGGAACATCAATCGTAACGGTTTTCACGATGCACTCTAATTGTCTATTAGGTGCAAAAATCTTAAATCGCGGGTTTACAAATGCTTTGAGCTGGAAAAAAGTATCAACCTGCTCGCCGTTTTCCAGCTCCATACTTGATTCTCTCTCACTTTTTTTTGTAAGTATAATTATTAATCAGCTTATACTTTGATACTTCCCGAATCACATTGTTATCTACTTGCTTAAAACACTGCTTTAATGCCGCAGCATAAGCATATCCATTTTTTGTAGCCAGATTCCCAATTGGTATAACTTTAAAGCAAAACTTGTCTCCCTTTGAGGACTCAAACGAACCTGAGCAATAAACACCATCTAAATCACCAAAATGTATAGGCTGATCTGACCCAACTAGTGCAGCGGCAAAGTCAAAGAGGTTGGACGTAGAAAGATCAACAGCCAGTACGTCATTGAGAATATTCGCTTTGCCCTTTTCGTCCATGGACTTACATAAAATGAACATCGTTTTATCCTGAGTATTGATTAGAAATGAATTATTTTAGAATTTTTTGCTAGTTTCAATAGGGCTTAAGCAGTCAACTAACTCGCTTATTAGTTCAATTTCACACTCAACTTCTTCGTCAGTATCCGAATAAAAAACAACTAGACCGTAAGCTTCTGAAGAATATCCTTCAATTTTTCTTCCTTTCCAACTACCAGAATAATCTGGTTCTCCAGGGAAGCTGTTAATACATTCAGGTTCACTATCTCTTAACGACATTCTAAAATTCTCTATCATTTGTCAGCTTGAATAGGCTCAAACTTTAAAACCAAATTATTGCCCCAATTTAACTAAACTTTCTGGCTGTGAAAATATACCAATAGCTTTTGTTACTGATTAAATCTTCAACGCCTTGAGCTCTCTTGCAAGCAATTCACAGTCTTTATCATTCAGCGCCCCGACTTGGCAAAATGACAGTAACTCATTTATGAGCGACTTTTGCTTAATCTGCTCCATTTCGCTCAATTTACCCATACATTTTGGCTTTTGCCCGAAGTAACTTTGGAGTTTAGCCGCAGCAACGCCCCTTAGTTCCTCGTCTACCAGTATCGCTTGTGAAGTAGCGCTTGCTTGAGTAACCACTAGCATTAAGCCAAAACTTAACAGTCTAAATATTTTCATATCAACTCCATCGAAAATAAAAAAAGCCCGCATAATGCGGGCTTCAAAGGGAGGTCTTAGCCAAATAAAGATGGTTGCAAGGCTTCTGCCTTAGCTGCATTCTCATTTTGAACTATTTGCTCCATGATTTTTTTTGGTACAGCTCGCGCCATAATGAGTTGATCAACCGGTATACCGTCAGGGTTTCTCAACGAATTAAGCGTTTGAGCTCGTTTTGCATCATCATTCAAGCGAGATATTGACCCCTTTGGGATCTCAATAACGCCAGACTCAAGCAGAGCTTTGAGCATTACAGTCGGGCATTTGTCTGTTAGATGACCACTATCCCGTAAACGCAGATAATACTCTTCGACAAACATCATCGCTTTCGCGCCCTCAGTAACGACTTTTAACTGCTTAGACTCAGTAAAACGAATCACTTGATTGCTTACACCATCTCGATAATAAACCATCGCTGCATCTTTATGTTCTCCATACAACATATCGTCATCCAATCCTTGCGAATCGGTATAATCAACATAATCGCCAAGAGGAAAATAAAGGTACTCAGGTGTAAAGGCTTGTTCAACTTCAACGGTCTCGGGGATCGGATAAAATTTGCCTTCGTTATACACTTCATGCCAAATTTTAAACGCTAACCCAGGCTCGCTTTCACCGCCCTCTCTTGCCCAGTGATACTGAATAGCCACCAGCTCCTTATAATCAACCAGTGAAATATCAAAGTTGCCTGTTTTCTGATAGCAATCGTATTGCAACGACAATACCATTCTCAACAGATTTGCTCGATATTCGAGGTTGTATTGGTTTATACCAACCTTGACCCACCCCTCTTTCATCTGACGACCAACAAGTGCTCGATGGTTATAACCGAACAGCGTGTTTAGCATATATCGCCTCAGCTGATTAAGTGGTTTCATAAATCCATAAGTTTCTGGATCAATTGATATTTGTGCCTCTAACGAGTCATCATTTTTGGACATACAGCACAGAACACAACCAAATCTGGCCCCACAAAATTTGGAACTTGCGCCTTTTGCGAACAAATCACATGTGCCGCCATTGCCTGCAGAGTAGTGCTTTTTCATTAGATTAAGGTTGTCCGAAAACGCCTCAATGTCACCGTCATCAATGATGCGAAATAGTGACCAGACATCATCCAGCGTCCAATCTTTTATCAATGATTGACTTAGACCTAAATCAGTCGCAACTATTCGTTCAGCACTTTCATTACGCTTTTTTAAGTTGGCAGCTCGAATCGCTGATTCATCATCTCTTGAGCCACTGACGGAACAGACTTTATTAGTTTGGTGTTTAGCCCCCACTTCTGCTAAAAACGCTTTCATGGGTAAGATTTTCCAACTATAAGCGCAATCTCTTGCCTTACTTGTTGTTTTTGCACTGCGTAAGAGCTTCCCGCGCCCTAGATATTCAACTAGGGGATTAGCAGCGAGTGATGGATTGAGTTCACGAGTGAAGATCGGAAGCCCATGCGTTTTAGCATAAATTTCGGCATCTTCATGGAGCGTTAACATGTAATCATGCAGCACCATGTTGTCCAAGCCCGTGTTTGTTGTCGCAATATACAATGGTCCCACATCAGGATTAATTGCTATTGCTCTGCGAAGTCCTTCAATGACGCACACTAAAGCTGCGCCTGAGTCCTTTCCGCTGAGACCAAGACAAACCACATAATTATCAAGAAACAGCTTTTCAGCCCTTGCTACAGTGGTTTCGTACTTAGGGTGATCATGTTCTAGCACATCATAATCATAATGAGGGTTAAAGGTTTGGATCACTTGGTTTGAATTGAACATATTGCCTCCGAGATGGAGTGAAATTCGTCCCTAACGGGATGAAGCTCAGTGGTGAATGGCAGAATGCCAAGAATGGTTAATACCAGAGGTATGTCGGGCAACGCCCCGCTTGTCGATCACAAGCTAGATCTTCACTGCACAGCAGTAAAAATGGTATGGCATAGGCCATGTGAAGCAGTCGCTTCAGATGTCTTATGAGGGAGGCAAATTAATTGGTGATCAGAGGTTAGTTCTGATTGAGATTGGATTTCTTAATGGTGGCTCGGCTACCCGAGTAATATTTATACTATTCCAAGATGGCTTTGCTGGCAAATAAACAAGTTGTTTCGATTACCTTGCGACACTAACAAGCGTTTATGAACACAGCGTTTATGAACTGGCTTCTAACCAATTTTTGGACAGAAATGAGCTAGATTTTTTGCACTAATGCGCAGAGTTCAAGTTAGAAAAAGTACCTTGAAACTTTAGGGCTTCCTATGACATATAGCTCAATAGAAACGACTCTATATCTCTAATCATATTTTGAACATCTTTCTCAGAAAACAATTCAGGTTTTCCATGTGCCGCATTGTTACGGATATCTGCGATAGCTGTAATTTGCTTCTGCTGTAATTTATTGTACAGCCCTAGCTTAGCAAGTTGAGAATTCATTGTGTCGAGTTTGCCATGGGGAATAGCATTATCAGAACATAAATCACGCAATGCTGTTTCTAAAACAACCCCCGCAATTACAGCAGAAGCTAGCTTATAACCATTTTTAAGAAGCTCTTCAGCTTGCATCAATTCACTTTCGAACACTTCAGCCTGAACTAGTTGCTTTAGCGAGATAAGATAGCCACCTTCGAAGTCTTCTTTTGCCGCTGAGAATATAGCACCTAGACGTCTTAGGTCACCATATAAAGACCCTATTGTTTTAAGCTTTTCATTTGCGTCAAAAGCTAAAAAGTGTTGTGAGTTTTCACCACATACGGTACTCAATAAATGTCTTACCTTAACTTTCCAACCAATAAATAGCTCATTATCAATTGTTTCAGAAGGACCATATGTTCCTTGTACTGTAGTCTTAGTGCTTTTAATCGTATCTAGTTGATCTTGCAATTCATTAAAACGCTGAATTAATATTTTATTCATTATCTCTCCAGATCTACAACCTAAACGCCAATCGTTTGAAAATCCGTCTTAAGCCCCTAGTTAGTTTTCTGGCCGAAGAACTACCTTTATGAAATCCTCACCGTATAATGTTAAGGATCTTACCCAATAATTCAATGGATTATTGGGTGTGTTTTTGTCTTGCAATTCAATAAGCCCTAGACGAGTTAAGTTAGAAAGTGATTTCAAAATATTAGCTTCACTGGCTTCGGGCTTTTCCTCGACTTTACTACCAAATACACAAGAAAGAACATGAGCATCTGTTGCTGACATATCATTGATTACAGATGCATAGCTAGGATGGACAAAGTCTGCATAATCTGTATCAGATGCAGAAAGGAGAAGTTGGGCAAATAGCTTTTGAATCTCTTGCTCTTCAGCAGCGTAGGAAACATTTCTTAAGACATTACAACCAAGTTTTAGAGTCGGCTCAATACGCTGCTTTGTGGGTATGTTTTTATAACCTTCAGTGTAAGTAGTTCGAAAAGTAACTAATCGACGTTCAAAAAAATCAGCTTGCAAACCGACCAAATGTTCAACTACTCGCAAAAAGCTATCCGCCGTTCGAGATACCGTAGCTATTGGTGCAGTAATAGCATCAACTATATCTCCCTTAAAGACAACACCGTCTGTAGTAATGCTTATTTCTTTCTCTACCATGCTATTTATACTCTTTGGATGTATACGATATATGCGTTGTGCAGATACCAACTTTGAAAACTTTAACACCACAGTAGTCTACATAATAACAATATATTAGAGTAGCTAGCTTGGAATGATATCTAAAAGTAAAAGGTGGGGCAGACATAACGTTTCGACTAAACCAAAATCTTTCGCATTAGCTTTTCTATAGACAAAGCTTTAATTGTGCTACTTACCATTTTTATCAGTGAAAATGATTTTGGGGCAAAAGTGAGTCAGTGAAGAGCTCGCTGACTCGAAGTTGGACAAAACTGTTTTAGGAAGCTTGCTAATTTAGCTTTTCACAAATAAGTTCTGGTATTGAAAATTGGCTACTAGCTACCGACTAAAAACTCAAAATCATCCGCAGTCCTCACTACTATCATCTCACTTCTGCAACTGTTGGCGAAAAATTCGAACACGGCGCTTGACCTGTCTACTACTCCATAGTTCATACTCTCCACATACGAACAACATCTAGGTCAAATCTCACATGTATTTGATTTCGGAACTGGCAGCAAAGGCGGGTATATCTCGCACCACCTTACTCTATTACGAGAAGTTAGGGCTGATTAACGGTCAGCGCCTTGACAATGGATACCGCTATTACAGCGAAAACGATTTGCATCGACTGATGTTGATTCAACAACTTCAAAGCGCAGGTCTATCATTGAAAGAGTGCGAACAATGCTTGGACGCCAAATTAAGCCGAAGCTTATTGGAAAATCGGCTAACGCAACTCAACCATGAGATTGATAAAAAAATCCACGCTCGTGAATTGCTACTGGCATTACTTGGGGAACGTCCACAAAGAGAGTTACACCATTCTCTGAGTCAAAGTGCACCTAGCGCTTACTTAAACTGGTTAAGTACACAGGGTTACAGTGAAAAAGAAGCGCTCAGATTAAAGTGGTTATCAAAAGATATGAACGAACACGAGAGTTACATGAAAGACTTTATGACGGTCTTTGCAACATTAGAAAGATGGGGGCCAGGGAGTCACAAAGACTCGTTAAAAGCGATTTCGTTGATATCGTCTCAGACAATGACCGATATTTTAGACATTGGTTGTGGCACTGGCACCTCAACATTAATGCTAGCCGATAACTGTACCGCGCACATTACCGCCGTTGATAATGAGCCTATAGCTATCGAACAGCTCAATAAAAAAATCCAAAACGCACAGTTACATGAGCGGATTTCTCCTGTTTGTGCCTCCATGACGGAACTGCCATTTCAGGCAAAGAGTTTTGATGCCATTTGGGCGGAAGGCTGCGTCTACATTATGGGGATGGAGAACGCGCTAAAACAATGGAAGCCTTTGTTAAAAGATAATGGTGTACTGATGGTGAGTGATTTGGTTTGGCTGACTGACTCTCCCGACGAAGAGACAAAACAGTTTTGGCTGGCAGACTACCCAGACATTCAATCGATACCTAAACGACTCGCTCTGTTCAAAAAGCATGGCTACGACGTGATCGAACACTTCTCATTAAGCGTCGATGCATGGCAAAACTACTGGCAACCGCTACAAGACCGAGTTGAGGAATTGCAAGCTGTTATGCCCTCGTCCCAAGCGTTACTGGACATTAAGAAAGAGATTTCAGTTTACGAGCGCAGTGCTGCAAAAGACTTCACTTATCAGTACTTTATTTTAAAGCTAGCTAAGAGATAGACGCATGAAATACTCTTTATACAAACAAGAACAAACTCAAAAAATTATTACACTGTTCAATGACACATTTTCCGATTCAGAAGGTAAAGAAGAAGGTGGATTGATTGCGAAGCTGGTAGAAGACTTTCTCACGCAACCGACCAAAGATGAGGATCTTTATGTGTTTATTGCGCAAGATGACAATAAACGCATTGTCGGTAGTATCCTTTTCTCTCGCCTATCGTTTCCAAATGGTGAAAACATCTTCCTTTTAGCCCCCGTGGCCGTTGCAACAGATTGTCAGGGGCAAGGTGTAGGCCAAGGGTTAATCAAATTTGGCTTAGCGACGCTGAGAGAAAAAGGCGTCACAGTTGCCATTACTTACGGGGATATCAACTTTTACTCAAAAACAGGATTCGAACCAATCAGTCAGGATGTGATTCAAGCTCCGCTAGATTTGTCCTACCCTGAAGGTTGGATTGCACAATCTTTAGTCGGTGAGGTGATCCCTCACATTGTGGGCAAATCAACATGTTTACCCGCCATCGACAATCCCTATTATTGGTAGGTGGTGAACATGAACGCTCCTTCATTACTAGAGTTAGGTATGCGACCTTTTTTCCAGCAGCAACTGTCTTTAGAAGAGTTAGAGAACGGCTCGCTCGGTCGAATCATCGAACATCATAAATCTGACGTTGTTTTAATGAGTGAAAAAGGCACTTCACGATTCAATCTCCCGCCGAAACTCGAAGCGGTATGCGTGGGCGATTGGGTTGTGTTCGATCACCAGCGAATACTTCGTGTGCTCGAAAGACAATCCTTATTCCAACGTAAAGCGGCTGGCAGCACTCTCAAACGACAACTCATCGCGGCCAACATTGATTGTGTTTTTATCGTCAGTTCACTCAATGAAGATTTCAGCTTAAATCGGATTGAGCGCTATTTGGCTTTAGCCAATGAAGCAGGCGCTCAGCCCGTGATTGTGCTGACAAAAACCGATTTATGCCCTGATCCTGATAATATTCGTGCGCAAGTACAACAGCTTGACCCGCTATTGAGCGTTCACTGTGTTAACGCACTGGATAGCCAAGATGTTTCTATATTGGGAAATTACTGTCAGAAAGGCAAGACCATTGGGTTTCTCGGCTCCTCGGGTGTAGGAAAATCAACACTGGTCAATTGCTTACTTGGTCGCCATGAAATGGAAACTGGCCATATTCGTGAACAAGACAGCAAAGGTCGCCATACCACTACCCATCGTGCTATTAGATGGTTACTCAGAGGTGGTTTGTTGATGGACACGCCAGGAATGCGAGAGTTACAACTGAGCGATGTCAAAGAAGGGATTCAACTCACCTTTGCCGATATTGAATCCCTCGCATCTCAATGTCGTTTTAGTGACTGCCTGCATGAGAATGAACCAAGTTGTGCGGTTAGAAAGGCAGTAGAAAGCGGAGAGCTATCCTCTAGGCGATTAGATAACTACAAAAAGCTACTGCGCGAAGAAGCCCACAACAGTGCGACATTGGCGGAGAGAAGAGCGAAAGATCGTGCGTTTACGAAGATGGTGAACTCCGTTCAAGAGAAAGCGCGATCGGCTAAAAAGTTTCGATAACCATTTAAAGAATCATCATTAATCACAAACCATTGGCTCTATTGATCATCTAATAAAAGTAATTCTCTATACAGAAAAATATTACTTTTAGTAAGGCAAAATCGTATTAACAAAGTGTGAATGAGTATTAACTCTAACTGGTAACGGGGCATTTATTGGTGGAGCCATCCCTTTTAAATGGCCACATAACTGACTGTTTGCGGCCAAACTGATTT
This sequence comes from Shewanella sp. MBTL60-007, assembly GCF_019654915.1. Classification (GTDB taxonomy): domain Bacteria; phylum Pseudomonadota; class Gammaproteobacteria; order Enterobacterales; family Shewanellaceae; genus Shewanella. The sequence continues at coordinate 67,957 of NZ_BPET01000024.1, forward strand.
CTACCAGAAATGTACTGTAGTCACAGCAATGGTCAATAGTCTCTGCAACCCGGTAGCTAAATTTTTGTTCCTAGCTGTCCTAGAGATAGGTTCAGCTAGACGTTCAGCCCTAATTGCAACGCTATCGTCATCCATGAACCCAGGTCCATCTCGGGGATCTGCAATTTTTTGATTCCATTTATAGATCTCTAAACTGAGGATCGCCAGTATCAATAGCCCTATCAAAAACGATTTTTCTTTGTAGTAGATGTTCATAATCAAATTCCCTGTAGTTGAACATAATGACCACTCCATGTCGTCACAATAATTATCCTAACCCAATTTAAAAAAGATCTGCCAAAAAATTTAAAAAAAGCCGCATCTCAATCGAGACACGGCTTTAGAGGGTGTAGGCACGTAATTTAAGTGCCTTGGTTAAATAGAATATAACTACAGTTGTTAGCTTTTGCTGACTCAATAGTCTCAACTAAACTTGTCGGTATATCGGTTAATTCGCGACTCAAATTCACAATAAAGTCCCATACCCCGCTTGAATTGTTGTGTTTGCATGAGTAAGAAGAATTAGCCTCAACCCATTCCCACTCCGGCAAATCATCTGGTGTGTCGTAGTCAAACAAGTCTGTCATATCGACATCTTTTATCGATGATATATACAGCCGCTTAGCTTCAGCTTGTGGTGCAGAAACCGTAAAAGCGATCTCTTTCTTTGATGGTGTAAGAGTTGATGGCATCAAATCATCTAGCTCAATCCAGTGGTCAATAAAAACCTCACTCGCACCAGTTTCAGTCATTAGCCAGTGTTCAAACACCTGTTCCGCCTCTGTTGAATCGTCTGCTAGTACAGACTTAGTGATCGGACTATCACCTGCTATATGCCCTGTTACGATAATCGTTTTCATATTTGCTCCCTCGATAATTTAATGTGACAGCTAAACCCAAAAGGTTTAGCTGCCGACTGCTGGTGGTTAAATACAGTTAGTTTTATCTAGGCCCGAAAGCCATACGTCCTCAACCTCAGTTAACGAGTTCATGGACTGTTTAACAAAATACTGTAAATGTTGTTGTAGACCATATTTGTAATAGTCTGTGTAGTTGACGCTGTAATGAATAAAGCTACCTATCACCCCCAACTCAGCTATTGAGTCTTGTATCGGTTTAGGACACTTAACGACAAAATCGTCGTCATCAAAAGCGCCTATTAAGGCTCGCTCTGCAAAGGCCACTCCGGTCGGAGTAAATTGACCTGTAGCAGTGCTCATTTGCACCAACTGTCGTAAATGAAAAGAGTAACTTGCCGTGGTTTCAGAGCTCAGGAGTACATCCCCAAGTAGCTTTCGATAGTCTTCAATCGTGCATTTTGAAACAACGTATGCGCCCTCGACAGATAGCCCTGAACGCTGATGGTGGTTCATCACGATCAGGTATTGATGCTCAGTGTGAGACTGAACCATCAGCTCTCTAACCTTGTTCGCTGCACTTCTCAGTACGTCCGAAATAATCGCTTTTTCTTTTGTGCCAGGCTTCACCAGATCAACGTAACTAAACTCGTTAACCTGCCGAGACAGTTCTGACTCAAAATTCAACACGATTTGCTCAGAGACTCGCTCATTTGCATTGTTGTACAGTCCAGAGACAACCGGCACGACCATTAAAAAGTCGAGACCATCTTTTGTCATTCGCTCTACTAGCAGAGAAACGACAATAGCGCGCTCAGCCGACTTTATTCTGATCTCGTCATTAACATCATTGGCTTTCAACTTCAGTGTTGTTAATTCCTGACTAATTTTTGAAAGCGTATTGTCATTCGTGTACCTAACTGCATTAATGTTGCCAGCGCAGCCGATCACATTTTTTAAAACCGCTGTCGTTAAAAGTTGATCAATCATGGTAAACCTCTGTGTTTAAGAGCCAGCTTCCGTATGGAATAAGGCTCGATTTGGTTGATAGAAATAGCCATAGACTCGTTTCTAAGGGTGAATATCAAGGTGATATGTCGAGCATTGCTCCGCTAGTAGGCCACCAGCTAGGCTTTGCTGCCGAGGCAGAAAATTGGTTGAATTAAAGCAGACCCAATCGATTCTCAAATAAAGCCAATCGGGTTATTGCTTAGTGATTTATGACAAGACTTCATAAATGGTTTTCAAAGTAATCAACATTTCTTGCTATTTCAGCATCAAACATTGCTTGGTCTAACGCAGTAGCCCAAATCAAGTCTCCCTCACAAAAGGTGACTAACTCTTTGGATTGACGGTTAACGAAGACAGTGTGTAGCTCATGTTCGCTTAGTAACCGCTCCCAGTGCTCGTCTACGTCTTTAAGGCTAATTTCAATCTCATGGCTTGTGGTCAACATGGTCAGTTCTCTCACTATCAAGCAACCTGTAGCAGATTTCTCTACAGCGTTAAGCTCACAAGCTTTTGACGGAAACCACCACGCATCAGACTCGGTATAGATAAACCTGTCGTTTAGCTCTAGATCATTATCGAACCCAATCACTTGTATTGGTTTGCGAAAGAAAACCCCAGCTTCATTGGTAAAAGTTACCCAATCCCCTACCGTAAACTCACACGCAATGGGTGCTGTCTTAGGTAGAGACTCTTTGAACGCTAAGTAACGGTCATGCTCTCGCTGTTGGTGTGCAGTTAAAGTCATATAAACCTCTCTGTTTAAAAGCCTTCTCCCGTCAGGAATGAGGCTCTGTTTGGTTGAGTAGAAATAGCCTAAGGCGCATTTCTATTGGTGAATATCAAATTGATATGTCGAGCATCGCTCCGCTAGTAGGCCACCAGCTAGGCTTTGCTGCCGAGGCAGAAAATTGGTGTGACAAATCCCATGTGTAATGAGAATTACAAATGAAAAATGGTAGGTGAGTTGCTTGGGATAACTTAATGGTGAATTGCTCTATTAAGAGCAGTGGTTGGATTCAGTTGGTCACTGAATGTTCAATATATTGCAAATGCCAAAGAAATTCAAACAGCCCCGATAGAGGCTCGATTTACCCGATGTTTTAGTGCTGATCCCTATCTAGCCAGTGTTTATCGCGATGCCAAGCCAAAGAATCGGCATCAAGCGTGATTTTCAAAATGTGGAGAATAGTAACCAACAGAGCAAAACAAAATTACTTCCACTTTGGAGAATGTCATGCAAAACATTGAATCAGCACAAGCAGCAACATTATCAGCAGCAGCGATGACTATCACAGCAGCAAGCAATATGGATTTCGACTCACTAACAGACGGCACAGTATTGCGCGTTGACCCAGCTTTGATTGATGATTTAAGCGTAGGTGGTAATAAAAGACGTAAGAAAACTCGTAGTGCTGGTTTCGTTGAAAGTATTCGCACAAGAGGCGTATTGCAATCACTCTCAGTTCGTCCAAGCCCATCAAATCCTCACCGTTTAGAACTTTGTGCAGGTTATGGGCGCAGAGACACCGCTTTAGAAGTCGATATTGCATCAGTCCCCGTTATGGTGACGCACTACAGCGATAAAGAGGCACTTGCTGTCATGGCGGCTGAGAATAAAGAGCGTGAGAATGTCTCGATTATGGATGAAGCAGATTTAGCTGAAACCTATATCTCACTTCACGATGGCAATTATGCCGATGCAGCCAAAGAACTTGGTTATAGTGAAGCCAAGTTCAGAGATAGACTGCAATTAAAGCGCTGTATTGAGTCAGTGCAAGACCACATTGCCGACCCCGACTCACCTGTGATTGCTGGTCACGGTCTGGTGCTATCAATTTTTGATGAAGAAATGCAAGCCAAAACCCTTGCCGCCATTTTAAAAGACCCACAGACCTATACCGTTAAATACCTCAAGAAAAGTGCTGGGCAACGCCAGCTCGATTTAGGTAAGGCCAAGTTCGATACCTCAGATTGCGATGCCTGTAGCTTCAATACGTGTCGCCAACTGGCATTTAATATTTGCGAGGAAGAAGACGAGTCAGATGCCAAGTGCAGCAAGAGTTCATGTTATGCAGAAAAGACGAATGCTTGGCTTAAAGAAGTTCGCATGGTCGAGCTTGAGGAACGCTTTGGTAATGTGATTTTATGGGAAACAAAGCCTGAGTCTGACCGCAGAACCATTGATGCAAAACAAGTTGGTGTTAACCAATACAAAACAGGCTGTATGAACTGTGAAAAGCGCTGCACCGTAGTCGATGACCGCCCGTTCAAGTGGGGCGATTTTGAAACAGACCAGTGTATCGATACTGATTGCTACTCAACACTGACTAAAGCAGAAAACGATAAGAAAAAAGCCAAGGCAAAGGCCAAAGCCAATGCAAAACCAAAAACGATTGAACAGTCACAACAGCAAACCGTTGAGTCGAACACAGCCAGCACTAACCCAACTGATGTAAACGAAACGGCAGTAGAGAAAGAAGTTGAAGATGCACCTATCGTATCGAAATCATCTAAAGCGATTACTGAGCTTTATGAGCAAATTCACCGCGCCACCAGCGCAGAGCTAATTGTTGATCAACCCAAGTTTCGCTTGGCAGTGACTTTAGCCTCACTATGTAACTCAACTGGCTACCGCATTGCAGGTACAGATGGCTCAAGTACGCGCTATGGCTTTAATGAAATGGTGCTTCACTATTACACGCTTGATTTAAAGCAGGTACAAGCTGAGATGCTGAACGCTGTAGTTCACATGGCTCAATCAGGTGGTTGTGGTGGTGAGTCGGGTACAGCCCTAATGATTGAATTACTCAAGCAGCAAGAAGACCGTTTGGAGGCCGTTACCCAAGCTTGGCAACCGACAGAGCAAATTCTAGCAGGTTACAACCTTGGGGCTATTGAGGTTATCTGTAAGGACTCAGGCTTTATTGATGCCTTTAACGGGACATCAAAGGAAGTATCATTTGACCAACTCTTTAAGCAAAAAAAGCCAGATGTGATCAAAGCGATTCTTGCTTTTGATTTTGACTGGACTCACTACGCCCCGACTGACTACCTCAATCTCGCTTAACCCAAACTAGCGGCCTGTTTAACTCAGGCCGCGCCTATCTATCAAGCGTAAATTCCCAAATATGAGTTAATACACTCAACAACCACTAAGAGTATTTCAGCTATGTCTATTTCTTCTATTGCCCAACTCATTCAAAACGCTGGCCTTAATAAAGCCGTTATGACCATCAACCTTGAGTCTGATGATAAAGCTAACCTCATTCTCAGTTTTCCGACTCAGCATATCCCCTCAAGCAGCAAAGAGATTGAGCAACTACGTAAGTCATTAGTTATCCCTATTCGTGCCACGGCAAACATTGACGAGATTGACGCAGCGTTAACACAAGCCATCGCAGCAAGTCAGGCCAATGTTGAAACCAACATTGCAGCACTGAACACAGAGGTCGAGAAAAAGGCGAAATCCAAACCAGCTAAGAGCGCATCAAACCGTGTTGATTTGAAACCTGCTGCACCTGCCAAACCTAAGCCAGCACCAATCCAAGTAAACAGCGATACATCAGAGTTCGATGTATTTTCTCAAGACTCACTTTAACAGGAGGCAGCATGACTACAGCAACGAGACAAATCAAAATTGGCGCTTTAAAAGTGGACTTCCCTCTGCCTGATATGGATTTGGATACCAATGTGCGTGAGCTATCACTGCACTACCCAATGTTAAGAGGGACGCGAGTTTTTGAAGAAGATGCGGTTATTGAGAATGGCATGATGACCTACAACGTGGTGACACCACCTATTAAGGTTAATGGGTAATTATGAAGCCATCAATCAAAGAAAAACTTAAGCAATGGGAGGCGAAAGCAGCCTCCTACACCAGCAACATCGGTACAATCACAGGAAACCAATCATGCCAAACACACAGCCAGTCTCAAGCGTTTTCAATGTACCGTTCAATCAAGCCATTGCGCCAGCAAATACCATCGAACATGGACAGTTCGCAGATGCCGTCAATAATGTAGGCCGTATCTTTACCCCTTGGTATCTGACAGTGCCAAAGCAACAAATCGCACTGTCTAACTCGGCAAATCAATGGCTATCTTCTCCGTTTGAGCAAACAAAACAGCTTTTTGATGACCACCAGCCACAGATTGCTAAAGATGCCGATTTTTGGTCAGCTCTAGTCTCTTTTAGCTGTGAGCATAATTTAGTTAAAGAGCAATCGATTATTAACTTCTTAGCTGCGCGAATGGGCAGCGCTAAACAGTTGATGGCTTGCTATGAATTGAGCAGAGAGTTTATCGGGCATTACGCTCAAGCCGCAAATAGCATTGTGTTTCAAGCCAACGCACTCGCAGCACAGCAGGACATTTCTGTTAAGTCATCTTTTGAATCATTTGCACAAGGCGATTGGACTATGACGCTAGCGATTACTGACGTTGATGCGACTCAAGATGATGTTGATACCAATGATATTGGTGTGCAGCTAATCACTGAAAGCTGTTTATCAGCATTGGAGTTCGACTTAGATCTTCTGCCGCCCACTCTTGCCAAGTTATTCTTAAGAACTATTAGAGTATTGTCAGCCATTGCTTGTAAAGTCGTCACGCTTGATGATTGCCAGATTACCGTAGATGAAACTCAAACGGTTAGGCCGCTACTAGCACAGCTATCATTTGAACACTTATCCCAGCTTGCGGAAGATGGTGACATTGACACCTTAGAAGATGAAATAGATGCGGAACTATATAGCGCGATAGTTAATTGCGATGATGTTGACTACATCGCAGATGCAGCCCAATACGTACAGGCCACATCTTCTAGCTGGTGGACAGACGATTATGACTTTGGGGAACGTCCAGACTTACAGACCGAGCTATCACTTATCTTAAACAGCATTGATAGCCTTGCTACGCTCCGCGCAAATCCACTACTACCATTCGATGCAAGCTTTGCAGCTAACGTGCTTAAAACCATTGTGCAAATCTTTAGCTCACTTTATCAACCCACAGATGCAAGCCCTTGGGAGCATAACAGTGATTATCAAATTGGTGCGCCAACTAGGATTTGCTTTGGCACAACGCTTGAGCAGCAAGTACATGATGTAGAAAACAACTCAATGCAACAAGTCGGCTTATCTAATACCTTGAGACTTGATTTAACGGCTGAAACTGCAGGTATTGCGGAAGTATCCAATATGGCATTAGCCGAACGCTGCTTATTACTACTAAACCAAGATTTTAACTCGCAAGCGTGATTTAAGAAGTTTTGCATAATGACTCTATCGCAAAGCAACTGAGTCACAGCTATGAATGTACAAGCTACTCCCAATTTTGATACCACTAAATACTCCGCCCCAACTGCCGAGTTCGCACTCGTTTTTTATAAGAGTGCGACCAATGGCGCTTGTGTAACCAAACACAACATTGATAGCCAAGGCATTTTAGGTGATGGCTATATTGTTGAGTCGTCAACCGTGGCACAAGTCATTCAAGACGCAGTAAAGCCAAATCAAACAGCTTCAAATAAGAATGACTTTATCCGCTCAAACTTGCTAGTCGATAACTCAGAAGTCGTGATGTGGTTTGAGCCAAGCCGAAAAGCTCCCATGTGGCGTAGAGAGTCGAAACTAGTTCAGTACAACGCTATCTGGCCAGCACTTCTCTTTATCATGCCTAAGCATGGTGATTCGCTTTATGTTTTCTCTTTGGCATCGGATATGCGCCCAAACCTGAGTGATACGGTTTACATCGCGCCACTCGCAAACTTGTATCAAAGCCACAACTTTTGCCAAGGTTCAGCGACTTTGCCAATCAATAAAACGGCAGAGAGCATCGATGAAGCTGCAGCCACCATTTACGAGTCGGCTTTTACCCACTTTCATACCCTGCAGTCGTTTATCAATACGCCTAAGAATGGCTGGCATTTTTGGGAAGATCACCAATCAAAGCCAGTAGATATTCCAGCCAGTATCAAACCTTTGTGTAGCTTAAGTGAAATAGTTAAAGCGGTATCGAATGGTGAAGCTATCACTAGCCTTAACTCCCTATTTACGAGTCTTAACGAAAAGAGTGCCAAATAATGAATAAATTAACTATCCCCGACCACTGGCTAACCGATGTCGTTGACGTAACACTGGTAGGCCTTGGTGGTACAGGTTCGGCAATGCTGACTCAGTTATTTCAACTGCATGGCATATTAAAGCGACTTGGCGGTAAAGGGCTAAGAGTGACTGCTATTGATGGTGACGAGGTTTCCCACTCCAATGTTTACCGTCAGAATTTCTGGTCACATGATATTGGTAAAAATAAAGCAGAAGTCCTCATTTCTCGTTTTAATATGTTTGGTGAAATTAACTGGAAAGCAGTGCCAGAATTTATCACAGGTTCAAACCTGCATTTACTTCGCTGTGATTTATTGATCACAGCAGTTGATAAAGCCTCAGTTCGTTATGACATTGGTGTCCACCTAAACAAACTGCAATCACAAGGTCTGTGGCTGGACTTAGGCAATAATGATTTCAATGCCAATGTCTTCATTGGCTCACAAGCTCTCAGCAAAACAGAGTCATTTCATGTACCAAGTCCGTTTGAGTTATTTGGTACTCAGTGGCAATCATTAACCCCAACAGAAGATGATACGCCAAGCTGCTCAACAGAGGAGGCCATTTCAAAGCAAACATTTGGGATCAATAACCTTACCGCCACCAGCGCAGCATCAATGTTGTTATTCCCGCTTTTTCGAACAGGCAGCATTGATTTCCACGGTTTATATATCGATGTAAAAACAGGCAATATCTCAAGCGTTCCAGTTCATCCCGACCAATGGGCAGCACTCGGCTACGCCTAAACCAGTTATCTCCCTTGACCGCTTTACTCTCCAACCAGTAAAGCGGTCTTTTTTTACTTATAGAAAAATCGATCTGTGTTGATTACCAAATAATCGTAATGATGGCTCACTTATAGAAAAACCGATCTGTGCTGATTACCAAATAATCGTAATGATGGCTCACTTATAGAAAAAAAGATCTGCGCTGATTAACGAATAATCACAAAATTGGCGCACTTATAGAAAAATCGATCTGCATGGTCAATGAGTAAGCACAAATGAGGCTCACTTATAGAAAACCCGATCTGTCTTATCCTAACAAAACCCCTTTTTACTGCTCTACTTATAGAAAAGTTGATCTGCGAGGCTGAAAAGCAACCTGATTGGCAGTTCCCACTTATAGAAATAGTGATCTGAAACGCCACGAACGAGGCTTATGATCCGTATATCTGGTCACAATTGAAGCAGCAATGACTTTGATTTACTTAGATTTTTACTTAAATGCGAATCAGTGTTTACTTATAGAAAGGTTGCACCGTTTTTCAAGAACCTGATAATTAAGGTAAAAAATACCCAAGTGCTTTTACAAAGGTGAGTCTCCATTAAAAAAATGCTCATTCTGCAGCCAAACCAATACCGTTTGGGTATGCCCCAACTTATAGAAATATTGATCTCAAATAGAGGCAAATTGAACATTTAAGCAAACAAACGCATACGATAACGAGATTCGATTTCACTTAAGCCATTTAAAACAAATGTTATAATTACCCCAGTGATACAAAACAATACACTTACATTTGGTTTTACCTAACCGATTGTCACTTATAGAATTATTGATCCGAACAAAGTCAAAACGGTCACTAACTTATAGAAATTTCGATTTGGAATGCAAACTGATACCCACCAGCAACTATTTTTCAAAAAAAAGTACATTTTCAAAACCAGAAAATTACAAAAATTAGGGTGTAAGGCATAATTTGGAATAGAAATGTCCTCAGTTCGCCACTGTACGCCGCTAACAACACCCGATAGTGCTCAGTTATAGAAATCCTGATCTAGAAAAGGCTGACTTATAGATATTTTGGTCTATAAAAATACAGTTTTGATCTGCAAGGTAAAAATGACGCCATTGATTTTGGCTTAAGAAAGAGGTGTGCTGCGATATGCCGAGAAAATAGAAACTCTGATCCAGTTATATAGAAGATCCGATCTTCTACAAGAAATGATCGCTTTTAAAGGCTAAAATAGCCTCACTCCA
>NZ_BPET01000025.1 GCF_019654915.1 Shewanella sp. MBTL60-007
CTGCTAATGTATTCTTGCATTCCTTCTGCAGGCCTGACTCTTACTCGGTTTCCGAATGTTGCTACCTATATTAGCGTTCTAGATTATATGGAACACGACTAAGGGATAATTGTATTTTTGTTGTGAATCCAGTACTGTTGCGGGAAAATAAAAATGGATCTAAATCACAAAAATCCGAGGATTAACGGAGAACATTATGAAAGTTGCTGTACTTGGTGCTGCTGGTGGTATTGGCCAGGCTCTCGCCCTACTATTAAAAACTCAATTACCTGCGGGTTCTAAATTGTCGCTGTATGATATCGCTCCAGTTACCCCTGGCGTTGCGGTTGACTTAAGCCATATTCCAACTGCGGTAGAAGTAAAAGGTTTTGCTGGTGAAGATCCAACTCCTGCTTTAGAAGGTGCTGACGTAGTACTTATCTCGGCGGGTGTTGCTCGTAAGCCTGGAATGGATCGTTCAGATCTATTTAATATCAATGCTGGCATCGTACGTAACTTAGTTGAAAAGTGCGCAACCTCTTGCCCAAAAGCCTTGATCGGTATCATCACTAACCCGGTTAACACTACTGTAGCGATTGCAGCTGAAGTGCTTAAAAAAGCGGGTGTCTATGATAAAAACCGCCTATTTGGTGTGACGACACTTGATGTCATTCGTTCAGAAACCTTCGTTGCAGAAGCAAAAGGCCTGAACGTAGCAGACGTTAAGGTTCCGGTTATTGGTGGTCACAGCGGTGTGACTATCCTGCCGCTACTTTCACAGGTAGAAGGTGTGAGCTTTAGCGATGAAGAAATTGCTGCGCTGACGACACGTATTCAGAATGCGGGTACTGAAGTGGTTGAAGCTAAAGCTGGCGGCGGCAGTGCGACACTATCAATGGGGCAGGCGGCATGTCGCTTTGGTCTATCACTTGTGCGTGGCTTACAGGGTGAAGCAAACGTTGTAGAGTGCGCGTACGTTGATGGCGGCAGTGAGCACGCTGAATTCTTCGCACAACCTGTTGTACTAGGCAAAAATGGTGTTGAAGAAGTATTGGCTTATGGCGAAGTGAGTGCATTTGAAGCTAATGCACGTGACGCTATGCTAGATACACTAAAAGCAGACATTCAGTTAGGTATAGACTTCGTTAAGTAGTCTATATGAGCTGCCCACGCAGGCAGCAATTGAAAAGGGAGCCTTAGGCTCCCTTTTTTGTTTTATCGCTTATATTGCGATCTCATGTGATTAGTGACTGCGCTGTGTGGCGATTTTAGCCAGTGAGATCAATGCAGTTTTATAGTCAGAATCAGGAATGATATCAAGGGCTGCAATCGCCTTGTCAGACTCTTCTATGGCCCGCTTTTCAGTGTATTCTAAAGCACCACAGCTCTTAAGTGCACTTAGAATAATCTCGATGTGCTCGGTACCGTCACCTTTCTCAATAGCCTCACGGATCAAGGCCTTTTCTGTGTCACTGCCATTTGCCATAGCAAAGATAAGCGGCAAAGTGGGCTTGCCTTCGGCTAAGTCATCACCGATATTTTTGCCTAACTCTTCAGTTTCAGCTGTGTAGTCGAGTAGATCATCGGTCAACTGGAATGCTGTGCCTAAATACTTACCGTAGTCGGCTAGTGCATCTTGTACTTCAATTGGGCTGTCTGCCAGTAAACCAGCAAGACGAGTGGCGGCTTCGAATAGTTTTGCTGTTTTGCAGTATATGACGCGCATATAGCTGTCTTCAGTGGTGTCTGGATCATTACAGTTCATTAACTGTAGCACTTCACCTTCAGCGAGTACGTTGGTCGCATCGGCAAGGATCTCAAGTACGTCTAGACACTTCAGCTCAGTCATCATTTGGAAAGAGCGGGTGTAGAGGAAGTCCCCCACTAGCACACTAGCACTATTACCAAATAGTGCATTGGCTGTCTTTCTACCACGACGTAGGGTCGATTCATCAACAACATCATCATGTAAAAGTGATGCTGTATGGATAAATTCAATGATTGCGGCCAATTTAAGGTGAGAATCACCTTTATAGTCGATGGCGCGAGCTGCTAGAATAGAGAGCAGAGGTCGTAAGCGTTTACCACCGCCGTTAATAATGTAGAACCCAAGTTGATTAATGAGGGCAACGTCTGACTCTAGTTGTTTATAGATCAGTTGATTGACAGCTTGCATGTCGCTATCAGCCAATTGACGAATGGCGTTTAAATCCATAAGTAGGCTCTGGTTTTGTTGGCTGCCGATTAACATAAGCAGCTCAATTAAGGCTTAAATGTTATAATAATTGGATTCTACCTAAATTTGCGGCACAAGACAGTAGTTGTAGAAGATTGTGAGAGTTATTTGGGTCTTTTTTTATTCTTAGTTAATTAAGACTTGTCAGCGGCTACTTCTTAGCGTAAACTCCGCGACCATTGTCATTAAAGCTTTTATAGCACCCCTGCATCAAACAAATATGTTTTGAGCGGCGTGTTAGAAATATCGGAGTAAAATAGCTATGTACGCTGTTTTTCAAAGTGGCGGCAAGCAACATCGCGTTGAAGCCGGCCATACAGTTCGTTTAGAGAAATTAGAAGTCGCTACAGGCGAAACTATCGAATTCGACCAAGTTCTTTTGGTTGCTGATGGTGAAACTGTACACGTTGGTGCACCTTTAGTTGAAGGTGGTAAGGTTGTTGCTGAAGTTATCAGCCACGGCCGTGCGGAGAAGGTAACTATTGTTAAGTTCCGTCGTCGTAAGCACCACGATAAGAAGATGGGCCACCGTCAGTGGTTCACCGAAGTTAAAATTACAGCTATCAACGCTTAATTAGGAGTCTAACTCATGGCACATAAAAAAGCTGGCGGTTCTACTCGTAACGGCCGCGATTCAGAAAGTAAACGTCTTGGTGTAAAGCGCTTTGGCGGTGAATCAGTTCTTGCTGGTAACATCATCGTTCGTCAACGTGGTACTAAATTCCACGCTGGTGTAAACGTAGGTGTTGGCCGTGACCACACTTTATTCGCTCTTACCGATGGTAAAGTGAAGTTTGAAGTTAAAGGTCCTAAGAACCGTAAGTTCATTAGCATCGAAGATTAATCTTTCGCTTCGCAAAGATTGATACTAAGCCCCGCCATTGGTGGGGCTTTGTTTTTTTTAAATTAAGTAAATTGTGTTTTGGCGACTAGAATCGTTAAGAGTATAATTCTTTCATTCTATGGTGCCAGGAGTTGGTATGAAGTTTGTCGATGAAGCTATTATCCGTGTAGAAGCCGGTAATGGTGGCAGTGGTTGCGTTAGCTTTAGACGCGAAAAATATGTTCCAGATGGTGGTCCTGACGGTGGTGATGGCGGTGACGGTGGTAGTGTATATCTACAAGCCGATGAAAACCTCAATACCTTGATCACCTATCAGTTTGAACGTTTTCATATCGCCGAGCGCGGTAAGAATGGTCGTGGTCGTGACTGTACTGGTCACGGTGGTGCAGACTTGATCCTTAAAGTACCAGTTGGTACGCGCGCTATCGACAACGATACCGAAGAGGCACTAGGTGATTTAACCACTCATGGGCAGAAATTGCTTGTGGCTAAAGGTGGTTTCCATGGTTTAGGTAATACTCGCTTTAAGAGCAGTACTAACCGTGCGCCAAGACAAAAAACCTTAGGTACAGACGGTGAAGTTCGTAGCCTTAAGCTTGAGCTGCTTCTACTCGCCGATGTGGGCTTGCTAGGCATGCCAAATGCGGGTAAATCGACCTTTATTCGTTCGGTTTCCAAGGCTAAGCCAAAGGTAGCTGATTATCCATTTACAACTCTAGTTCCTAACCTAGGTGTTGTTAACCCAAGACCGGGTCAGAGCTTTGTTATTGCGGATATTCCAGGTCTGATCGAAGGGGCTGCCGATGGTGCAGGCCTAGGTGTTCAGTTTCTAAAGCACTTAGAGCGTTGTCGTGTATTGCTACACATCTTAGATGTTGAGCCTATCGATGGTAGCGATCCAGTGGAGTCTGCTCGTGCAATCGTAGGTGAGCTAGAGAAGCATTCACCTAAGCTTGCATCTAAGCCACGCTGGTTGGTGATTAACAAAGCGGACTTGATGCTTGAAGAAGAGCTTCAGGAGCGAATCGATCATATCGTTAAAGAGCTAGAGTGGGATGGCGATGTCTATACCATTTCAGCTTATAACCGTGAAGGTACTGCCGAACTAGCCCTTAAATTACTCGACTTTATCGACTCTCTACCTCCTGAAGAGGAAGCGGATGCCGACGCAGAAGTTGAATTTAAGTGGGATAATTATCATCAGAAAGCAAATGAATCGATCAATGAAGATTATGACGATGATTTTGACGATGACTTCGATGATGATGATTACGATGTTGAAATTATCTATCAAAGATAATTGATACGATAAGAGGAAGTTGAGACAAGGTGTACGCTACAACGCAAAATGACATTACTCGTCAAGTCGTTAGAGTTGCTCAACTTCTGCTTGCCTATGGCGCTGAATCAGAACTCGTTGAAGAGATCACTCAGCGTCTAGGCCACGCCTTAGGTTTAGAAAGTGTGGAGATCTCCATCTCCTCCAACTCCCTCGTTTTAACCAGTCTTTCAGTCGGTCGATGTATCACAACGACTCGACGAATTCGTGAACATGGTATCAATATGACCGTGGTTTGCGAATTGCAGCGGATCTGCTTGCTGACCGAAAAAGGGATCTATGGATTGACCGAAGTGCGTAAACGCGTCGGCCGTATTGAGCCCAAGACTTATCCTGCCAAGTTTGTTGTGCCTATGATAGGTTTATCATGTGCCAGTTTTTGCCACTTGTTTGGTGGTGATTTAGCAGCTTGTTTTATTACTTTCCTCGCTTCGGCCATCGGCATGTTCGTGCGTTTGTCTATTGCCAAGCGTCACTTTAATCTTCTACTTAATTTTAGCGTCACCGCCTTTGTGACGACCCTTATTGCACAAATGGGTTATCAGTTTGATTTGACAGACACCCCTAAACTGCCAATGGCAGCGAGCGTGTTGATGCTGGTACCAGGCTTTCCGATGATTAACTCTATTTCAGATATGGTCAAAGGGCACTTAAATGTGGGGATCTCCCGCTGGGGGCATGCGACCTTGCTAACAGTCGCATCGGTGATAGGTATCACCATTGCCATGCAGATAGGCGGCTTGTTCTGATGATGTCGCTGATCTTAACTATGCTCAACGATGCGATTTTCTCTGCTATTCCAGCAATAGGCTTTGCCATGGTGTTTAATGTGCCGCGCCGATTCCTGCCCTACTGTGCAATCGCGGCAGCTATGGGTCATGGTAGCCGAACTATGTGGCTAAGCTTTGGTTTACCAATTGAGTGGGCCACTTTTTTAGCGGCAGCCTTGGTGGGCATAGTCACGATAGCATTTGCGAAGAAGCATTTAGCCCCGCCATTAATGTATGCTGTTGCTGCAATAATTCCGATGATCCCGGGCACCTACGCATTTAATACCGTCATCGGCCTAGTGCAGCTGACCGCACAAGCAGATATGAGTCCAGAGCTTATCTATCAAGTGGTGAGTAACGGTCTTAAGACTGTATTTATTTTAGGTGCACTTTCGGTCGGGTTAGCAATGCCAAGCTTACTCTATTTCCGCTCTCGCCCTGTCATTAAATAACTAAATTTTATTAAGCCTACAGCATGTTAGTGGGCTGCTAGATTGCACGCTAACATCACAGAAATAAAGGGAAGTATCATGAAAATAGCTATGATTGCCGCGATGGCAAATAACCGTGTTATTGGTAAAGACAACCAAATGCCATGGCATCTTCCTGAAGATCTACGCCACTTTAAAGCCATGACTTTAGGCAAGCCTGTGGTGATGGGCCGAAAGACCTATGAGTCGATAGGGCGGCCGCTACCTGGGCGCCATAATATCGTGATAAGCCGTCAGGAAGATTTAGTGATTGAAGGTGTTACTCGTGTAAGCAGTTTTGATGAAGCGAAAATCGCTGCCGGAGACTGCGAAGAGTTGGTCGTGATGGGAGGTGGGCAACTGTATGAAATGTTGTTGCCTCAGGCTGATATTCTCTATCTCACCGAGATAGCCCTAACAGTCGATGGGGACACCTATTTTCCGAAGTGGGACGATGGTAGCTGGCAAGAAGTTTCTCGAGATGTTGCAAAAAATGATAAAGGTGTTGAATATAGCTTTATCAAATTGGTAAAAAAGTGTTAAATTCAGAGGGTTGTTTAGTACCCTAGATAAAGAGAAAGCAAGCTACTAAATAGCGCTACTTTTCTAAATAAAAACTAAAAAATAAGGAGTGTCTGATGCGTCTGTTACCCCTGAGCATCGCTACACTGATAGTGGCATCTTCAATTTCTGTTCCATCAACTGCGCTAGCTAATCAAGACCAGTTGGCTGCAAACATCTGTAACTATGTGCAGGCCGATGACAAAAACCGTCTTCGTAAGAAGTTAAAAGAGAGCAGAGTAAAGTTACGTAACATTTATAGCGGTGTTTCCTGCGGTGGCGATAGTTTATTGAGAACGGCTTTAAAGAGTGGTTCTAATAAGGTTGGCACCTTTGTCGCTAAGCGTCTTCCTGCTTCAGATTTAAACCAAGCGGAAGCTGATGGGCAGAGCATCGTTGCCTGGGCTGAAAGCAACGGCCATGGTAGCAGTGAAATCACAGCGGCCATTAAAGAGCGTATTGCAGGCAGTTAAGCTCTTACAAAGCGAATTTAAAATTACTGGGCGAGTCCCAGTATTTTTTTAGCTGATTTACGGCTTTTAATAGCCAAAGAAAAGAGGCGCTAACTATAGCGCCTCTTTTTTATATTAAACTTCTGCTTAACGGGTTAAGCGTCTCAATCGGGTAAGTTAAACTCTAAACTCTTTAACCGAGGCTTGTAGCTCTTCGGCTAATTGAGCGACCTGATGACTCGACTGCGCCGTTTGGTCGGCTCCGGTAGAGGTTTCCTCCGAAATAGCGGCGATATGCTCAAGCTTTTCTGAGACCTGCTGGCTAACTAGGTTCTGCTCTTGTGCTGCATGAGCAATATGGGTTCCTGAGTCATGAGCGCGATGTACAGCTTCGCTAATACTCTCTAGGGCAATGTTAGCCTGCTCTGTTTTTTCAACGCAAGAACTCGCCTGAGAGCTTCCTAGGTCCATTACTGCAACCGCTTCTTGCGTGCCCTTCTGTAGCACCTCGATCATCTGCTGGATCTCTTGGGTTGAGTCTTGGGTTCTCGATGCGAGACTGCGAACCTCATCGGCTACCACTGCAAAGCCACGGCCTTGCTCGCCGGCGCGGGCCGCTTCGATTGCGGCGTTAAGAGCAAGTAGGTTTGTCTGTTCAGCAATACCGCGGATCACATCGAGAATTGAGCCGATAGAGGCGCTATCTGCGTGGACTTTATTAATCACCACACTGGCTTTAGCCACTTCATCGGCGAGCGCTAGAATGGTGCGCTTGTTTTCATCAGCCATGAGTCGCATATGTTGGCTTTCATCATCGGCGGCTTTTATCTGACTTAGCGCTTCGTCGGCGCTAACGGTGACTTGCTGGGCACTCGAGCTGAGCTGGGTCGTTGCAGTGGCCACTTGATCGACCTGACTCTTCTGTTCTTGAATGCCTACAGTCGTTTGAGCCGTGATTGCCGAAGTCTCTTCGGCTGCGGCCGCGAGTTGATCGGAGCGCTCTAAAATGCCTTGAATAAGGCTACGTAGGCTATCAACTAGTTTATTGCAGTTGGCCGATAGTTTAGCAAACTCATCGTGGCCCGAATCGTCTAATTTATGGGTTAGATCTCCTGAGGCCAACACGTTTAGCGCGTGGTTGATTTTATCGAGAGAGCGGGTTAGTGGGCGCACAACTGCGATGCTGACGATAATGGCGACAAGAATTGCAACCGTCATTAATAGAATCGTACGCATACTTGCGTTGTCGATATTCGCGATGGCGCTGCTGCTAATGTCACGAGAGATCGACTCGATGTTCGTTGTTAGCGCCTTCATTTGTTGATTTACATTGCCCGCAGCAAGTTCCACATCGTGAAGTAAAGTCTTTGCGCGAATATTATGCTCTATCTCTTTGCGTTTTAGTGCAATTAACGAATTCTTACCTTGAACCATGGTAAATACGTTAGTCGCTTCACTGTTGAGCTCTTCAATAAGATCGCTCTCGACAACACCATCCCAATGGTTAGTGACGTAATCTACTTTGCTCTTAGTGTCACTAACAATATAGTCCAGCTCTTTTGAGATGATATCGAACTTGGCCTTGTCTGTACTGCGAACAAGGTCGAAACTGGTGCTCGCGATGTTACTAAAACTCAGCTCTAGCGTACTTGCAGTCGCTGCAATCTCCTGTTCAACCAGATCTTCACTCATCTCTAGATCGATTAAATCTAGTAATAAAGACGCACTGTCATCGACGGCAATTTCCACATCGTCATATTGACTGCTAATCTGCTTGGCTGTGGTTAGCGCAGCTTCATGAATAGCTATCATCTCTTTACTGGCGGCATTGAATTGAGAGTATTGCCCCTCAAGAGTCCGAATGACGGAGTTTAATTCGGAGTTATTACTGACTAAGCTGGCCAGTTTGGTAATCTCTGACTCAAAGGTCTGGCTCGCGGCAGAATATTGAGCGTTGATTTGAGGGATCTCACCTGCATTAGCGCTGTGATAGGCAGTTAAGATCAGCTTTTCCTGCTCGGAGATAGTTTGTGACAGTAAACTGCTCGACTCGAGCGCTGGTAAGCTGAGCTCTTGTAGAACTTGTGTGCTGCTCTTTAGCTGGTTGTTAGTTAACCAAGATGCTGCGCCTAGGACGATCAGTAGTAATGTGACTACCGTAAATCCTGCGATCACCCTGGTGGCTACATTTAACTTCATAGGAGCTCCATTTTTATTATTTTTATCCAAGTCACAGCATCCGCCTGACATGCCAATCGAATATTTTATCGGCCAAATTCAGCGATAGTTTAACTCTTTTTTAACTTCTTTTAACGTCTTTTAATTTTTCTTGAGTGATTTTTTGGTTCGATTCAAAATGCCATAGGGTCATATATTCTCCCCAGCAACAGCCTGTATCTAAACCTAATCGATTCACATGGTTTGTTTGTCCCATAATCGCGGCCCAGTGGCCAAAGACTAATGTGTAGTCAGGTGGAATGTTAGATTTAACATTAAACCAAGGCGTCAAGTTGGCGTGATTGCAGTTTTGAATTGGTGACTTACAGTCAAAATCTAAGCGCCCATCATCCTTAAGATAGCGCATGCGGGTTAAGGCATTAATGCAATAGATCTGCTTCTCAAGCTGAGTTAAATCTGAGTGATAGTCATCAACATCGTTGGTGTACATTTCACTGATTAACTCCTCTAGATAATCCTTTGACTTTAGCGTCTGAGATACTCTATCCGCTTCGCTGCGCAGGGCTGTCAAATCCCATTGTGGAGGTACGCCTGCATGGCTCATCAGGAGTCGCTGCTCGGGCCACTCCTGATAGAGGGGTTGAAGTCTTAGCCAATCGATAATGCTATTGATGTCGTCGGCGGCGAGTAAGGCGCTTAAGTTATCTTTAGGGTTAGCGCGCTTTAACTTGCCATGAATTGCCAGTAAGTGTAGGTCGTGGTTACCAAGGACTACCTTTGCCGAACCCGATAGTGATTTAAAAAAGCGCAGGGTCTCCAGAGAGCCTGTGCCCCGTGCGACAAGATCACCCACTGCCCATAAGCAGTCTTTTGAGGGGTTAAAGTCGACTCTATTGAGAAGCAGGGTTAACTCCTCGAAACAGCCCTGTATATCGCCTACAAAATAGTTAGCCATTTTTACCTAGATATGATTTTTGCTTTAGTGAAGTAAACCGGGGGTGGATAAACGAAAGGGTGATATTGGCGCTTTAAACTCATTACCGCGGCTATCGACCATAGTGTAACTGCCCTCCATTACGCCCAGTGGCGTCTCGAGTACGGTGCCACTGGTATATTCGTAGCTACTATTGGGTTTTATCGTCGGAGTCTCTCCTACAACACCTGCACCATGCACTTGGCTTTTTCGGCCATTAGCGTCCGTAATACACCAATGGCGGCTCTTGAGAGTGATCTCTTCATTGCTTAAATTGGAGATGGTTACGGTGTAACTAAACAGGTACTTATCTTCGTCCGGTGCGGACTGGGTTTCAATATATGATGTTTTGACATCGACACATACAGATGATGCTATTTGACTCATATCGCCCCCTAAAAGATGCAGTTAATTTGATTGTGCGTAGATCATACTTTCATCTTAAATGGACTGTTGCTGAATTAACAGGTAATAATCTATTAAAAAGGTATAAAAAAAGGGCAGTTAACTGCCCTTTAGAGAGAAACCTATTTGATTAACTCGATGCTTTCTTATCGAAAACATGGTTAGCCATCGCCACATATTGGTCAACGCGGATCTGCTCAGGTCTAAGTGTCGCATCGATGCCTAGTTCGGCAAAGTCTTCATCTGATAATAACTGTTTAAGGTTATTTCTCAGCGTTTTACGGCGCATGTTAAATGCAGTCGTCGTTAAGTTTCTAAGCAGCTCAACATCTTTACATGGCCAAGGCTTATCTTTATACGGTACTAGGCGCACAACTGCTGAGTCTACTTTTGGTGGCGGGGTGAAACACCCCGGTGGCACTTCAAGCACAGGCATTACTTGGCAGTGATATTGTGCCATCACGGTTAGGCGCCCATAGGCTTTGGTGCCTGGCGCTGCTGATAGACGTAGAACGACCTCTTTTTGCAGCATAAAGTGCATGTTTTCAATATGCTGAGCAAATTCAAATAGGTGGAACATCAGCGGAGTTGAGATGTTGTATGGTAGGTTACCAAACACCTTCATCTGCTTGTCTTCACGCACTAGTTGCTTGAAGTCAAACTTGAGCGCATCACCTTGATGGATCTCAAGCTTATCTTTGAGCACTGGGTGCTCTTGTAAACGCTCAACAAGATCTTTATCTAACTCGACAACGATAAGCTTATCGATGCTAGTAGCCACAGGCTCTGTTAATGCAGCCAGACCAGGACCAATTTCTACCATGACATGATCGTTATCAGGTGAGATAGCACCAACGATGCGGTTAATCACATTCTCGTCGGTTAAGAAGTTCTGTCCAAAACGTTTTCTGGCCGTATGGCCTAAATGTACTTTATTGCTCATGAGGTAATTTTTATCACTAATTCTTTGCTGCCAAATCAATGGCTTTATTTAATGCGCAGACGAAACTGCCGATATCGGCAGTGCCTGTGCCTGCAAGCTCTAAGGCCGTACCATGGTCGACCGAGGTTCTTATATAGGGTAATCCTAGAGTGATGTTGACTGAACTGCCAAACCCTCTAGATTTTAGTACTGGAAGTCCTTGATCGTGGTACATGGCGAGTACGACGTCAGCATCTTCTAGGTATTTAGGTTGGAACAGAGTATCGGCTGGTAGTGGGCCGATGATATCCATATCGAGTTCTCTCAGCTCATTGAGTGCTGGGATGATGGTATCGATCTCCTCTGTGCCTAAATGGCCATCTTCCCCTGCGTGAGGGTTTAGACCGCACACATAGATCCGTGGTGACTCGATAGCAAACTTTTCGACTAAATCCTTGTGTAAGATTTTGACGATTTGATGCAGGCGATCACGGGTAATGGCTTTTGATACGTAAGCTAATGGGATATGTGTCGTAACAAGCGCCACTTGTAAACCAGGGGCTGCAAGCATCATCACCACATCTTGGCAATTAGCCTGATTGGCGAAAAACTCGGTGTGACCGCTAAAAGGAATACCAGCTTGGTTGATAATGCCTTTATGAACCGGGCCTGTTACCACAGCATCAAATTCGCCAATCATGTTTTTCTCGCCGGCAAATCTTAATGTGTCAACGACATAGGCACTGTTGGTTTCATTTAACTGTCCACAAACCGCTTCAGCTTCCAGAGTAAACGGCACAATCGTGAGTGTGCCTGCTTCTTGAGCCTTAGGTGGCTGGTTTGGTTGATACGGACGCAGCTGAATAGTGAGGCCCAGCTTTTTGGCGCGAGACAGTAACAGTTCTGGATCAGCACAAACAACTAGCTCAGCAGGCCAAGCCTGCTGAGCTAGTTGTATCACTAAATCTGGGCCGACACCCGCCGGCTCGCCCGGCGTGATGGCAATGCGTTTAGTCACAATAGTATTAACCTCGGTTCGTTTCTGGCTCGAAAATATCGATAAATGCTTCAGCGCGCATCTCATCTAACCAGTTTTGTAACTCTTCATTAAACTTACGACGATAGATCAGCTGGTGAGCTCGATTGGTATTAAACTTATCGGTCGCGTCTGTTGTGCGTTTCTCTTCTAATTGAACGATATGCCAGCCGTGAGTTGAACGGAAAGGCTCACTATACTCACCGACTTTAAGGCTATTGAGCTCTTGCGCAAAAGCAGGAACATAAATATTTGGATCTGCCCAACCGAGCTCGCCGCCTTTAGCTGCTGAACCTGGATCTTCAGAGTATTGACGGGCTAAGTCTTCAAACTTAGCTTCTCCAGATTTAACTTGAGCAAGGAATCTGTCCATCATGCTCTTAGCACGCTCTTCAGAAAGAATTGGCGATGGCTTAAGCAGAATGTGACGGGATTTAACCTCTTCCACTTCTTTCGTCTGTAGTCCACGGGCATCCATAATCTTGATGATATGGAAGCCTGACGCGCTCTTAATTGGTCCTATGATATCACCAGTTTTAGCATCGCCGACTACTTCTGCGAATAAAGTGGGCATTTCGTTGATGTTCATATAGTCCCAAATACCACCTTCAAGTGCTTTAGGGCCAGAAGATGCTGCAATTGCGATGCTTCTGAAGTCATCTCCGTCTTTTAGTCGTTTCATTACCGCCGAAGCTCTTTTGCTTGCAGCATCAAGCTGTTGGCTATTGGCCTCGCTTGGTACGTCAATTAGGATGTGACCAATCTGGAACTCAACATCCTTAAGCCCTTGTTCATTAATAAGCTTAACGAGGTTATTGATCTCTTGTGTCGACACTTGAATACGACGCTGAACCTGAATACGTTGGATTTCACCTAGGGTGATCTCTTCGCGAAGCTGTTCACGGTATTGAGCAAAGGTGGTGCCATCTTTCTCGATTTCCGTCTTCATTTGCTCGACAGTCATCTTCTGCTCTTTAGCGATGTTTTCGATAGTTTGGTCTAGTTGTAAGTCACCAATATGTAGACCGATTCTATCTGCCATCTGTAGCTGTAGGCGGGTTAAGATCAAACGCTCAATCACCTGAGTGCGCAGCGCAGTATCTGAGGGCAACTTTTGCCCCGCATTGGCTGCGTTAGCCTTAATGGTCTTAACCATTCCCGCAACTTCGCTTTCTAAAATGATCCCTTCGTTTATCTGCACGGTTACGCGATCGAGTGGTACTGGCGCAGCTTGAATTGTCTGGCTCATTGCCAATGTAAAAAGAGCAAAAATCAATTGGTTACAGCGTTTCATCCACTAAAGTCCTTGGCATTTATTGAGTGTCATCTGCGGCACTTGCATACCGCATTAATGATTCTATAGTCCTGCTTTGACTGCATGTCGTCAGCTAGGTTCAGCATTTCTTTACGTTATTTGTTTGCTAATTCTTCAAATAAAGCGGCTTACGGTAGTTAAATAGACCGTCATTGAGCATATCTGACACCCCTAATGGGCCTGAACCACCGAGTCCTTTGATGATAAAGTTTAGGTAGATCCCGCTTTCAAATAGCTCTCGAGTATCCTGTACTGGATTATCTTCGTCAATATAATTGGTCTTAATGCGGTAATGATAACTCAAACGCACCGCCCAACAACACGATTCATATTGAAAACCTGTATAGGTCTCTACCGCTCGGCTTTCATTGAGGTCGTAATACCAGTTACCCACTAAATATAAGTTGTCATTAATTGGCCAAGCACCACGAAAACCTAACTGCTTAATGTCCACCGACTCATTGGTGTTAGTGTTGAGCAGATCGGGTACATAGCGATAGCTCGCCTGTAGCAGCTTATTGGTACCTGGACGATAGTCGACAGTTACCTCACTCTTCTTATTTTCGCTCTCTTTAGCGTCATATTGAATCGAGCCGCTTAAGAACCAGTCTGAATACAGTTGAGTTGTT
Source organism: Shewanella sp. MBTL60-007 (assembly GCF_019654915.1). Classification (GTDB taxonomy): domain Bacteria; phylum Pseudomonadota; class Gammaproteobacteria; order Enterobacterales; family Shewanellaceae; genus Shewanella. Next base: position 14,110 of record NZ_BPET01000025.1, read on the forward strand.
AATTCCGCTGCGATGGCAGAGTTGGAGGTGTTCTCCTGCACAAAGGTGTCGCTGGTGCCATTAACATCATGGATACCGACACGGCTATCCTCTATATAGATAATTTGACCAAGACTGAACTTAAATACTTCACGGTTTTGTTCGTTAAAGAGTCTGGTGGTCAAACCTAAGGTAAACTGATTGGCATCGGCAATACGATCTAGACCCGAGAAGCGACGATCTCTAAATAGACCATTATAATCCTCTTGCAATAGAGCGGTATCGTAGATGCCGATATCAGATTGATCCTCATAACCTACATACAGGTATTGGAATTGAGGCTCAAGTGTTTGACGATAGTTGGTATCGAAATAGTCTGTGAAGCGCTCGAAGTTAATCTGACCATGGAGTCGTACCTGAGGCAGGGTACGATTGACGCGTTCGGCAAGATCTGTTTCCGCTAGGTTAGAGTTGTCATCTTGCCAATAGTTAGTTTGGAGAAGCTTGACTTCACTGGTGAAAGAACCCGCTGGGCCATGTATTGGATAAGAGATGCTTGGCTCAAGATGCACACGAGTCGCCGTAGAGTACTCACTATCTTGATGCTCGAAGTTTGTCGCTTCACTGTATAGATTGAAGTCTAAACCGTGCCAATAACTTGGAGCGCGGTAGTTAAAGGTAAACTGCGGCATGACCTGATAAGGTTTTTCCTCTTCACCAAGCACCTTAATATCTTGCGCACGAGCACTGAAATCCCAATTTTCTTCAAAGTAGGCGATCTCACCAATACGAGTTAATTGGTTGTCAGTCGCTCTCTGCACATCGGAGTTCAAGTCGTTAAAGTAGTTGTTATCCGATACATCGGTATAGTTCGCCAGTACGCGCCAGTTTTTATTGATGGCACCACTGTGCTCCCAGTGATACAGGTATCTGTCTGGGCTATTGACCAGCTTGTCATCGTCGGCAAGGTACTCAAAGTTCAGCTGCCCCTGTTGCTTCTCTCCGGCCAAGTATCGGAATTCGGTTTTGGTGTATAGACCTCGCGCCGACATATAGTTGGGGGTGAAGGTTAAGTCATATTCTGGTGCGATATTCCAATAATAAGGGGTCGCAACCTCCACGCCATTGGTGGTACTGGTACTAAATGTTGGAAAAAGGAAGCCAGATTTACGCTTATCCGAGACAGGGATGGTCATATAGGGCACATACATCACAGGCACGCCCGCTATTTTAATCTTAGCGTCCCAAATCTCTCCCCACTCTTCGGTACTATCAATCTTGATGCGGTCAGCTTCAAGCAACCAATCTGGATCTTTACCTGGACAGGTGGTGAAGTTAGTGCCCGATAGCAGCAGGTTATTCTCTTTGGTGATTTCGAGTCTGTCTGCATCACCATGGATCTGTTGTCCAGTGAGCCAGTACTGAGCGCCACTTAAGACAGCACTGTTACTACGCATCTTAGCAACTAAGGAGTCGGCGGTAACCGTGAATATCTCGTCTTGGAAGACTAAGTTACCATTGGCTTGAAGCTCTTCCGCTTCCTGGTTGAGAATTGCCTCATCGGCGGCGATGTTACGCCCACCTTGACTGAAGTTAACTTCGCCACTGAAGGTTGCTTGTTTGCCCATCTGCGCCGAAGAACGATCGGAGCTAATATAGATCCGTGCTAAATCCTCTGCACTATTACCTTCGTAGAGTGGTACATAGGGCTTTACTGGAGGCTCAACAATACACTGTGAGCTTGTTTCGGCAACAGTTTCGGTTTCGTCTGCTAAGACTAATTGGGGAAGCAGGCACAAGGCCAAAAAATAACGGATCTGCATCTTAGGTCAATTAATTATGATTTCTTAGTCTGGACGGTGAAGAGGAGGAAGTTGACCCTTTCCTGGGCAACTCAGCCAAATAATTTTTTTCAAGTGCTTAGCTGTTTCCATTTTGTCGTTATAATAAAGCAATTTCTTCTTAAGAGCCATGAGGTGCCCTTGTCAGATCCTAGATTTCTTCAGTTAAATGCATGGCTAAACCAGTATTTTAATGGAAATGTATCTCCACAGCTAATATCTGGCGATGCAAGTTTCAGACGCTACTTTAGAGTTACGGTGAATAATCTGTCTTATATTGTAGTCGACTCTCCGCCTAACCTTATCGATATTAGCCCCTTTATTCAATTAGCTGATAGTTATTCGAAGCAGGGGATAGCCGTTCCGCAAGTGATCGCCAGTGATAAAAACCAAGGCCTTATGCTACTGAGCGACCTCGGTGATGTACAGCTGCTATCTGTACTCAATAAAGCGACTTTACAGCGGTATTATTCTCAAGCATTGCTGTTACTCAAAGACATTGCAAAAGTGACTCACACTCAAGCTGGAGAATTACCTCAGTATGACGCTGAGTTTGTGATACGGGAACTCAACATCTTTACCGAGTGGTTAGCAGTGCATCATCTTGAGTTAGCGCCAGAGTTAGTGCTAAGCCATACGGAAGCACCGTTTAAAGTATTAGTTGATAATGCCTTAGCGCAGCCACAAGTTGGTATGCATCGTGATTACCATAGCCGCAATATCATGCTACAAAATGAGCAGCTTAAGGTGATCGATTTTCAAGATGCTGTGATAGGTCCTGTGACCTATGATGCGGTTTCACTTTTGCGAGACTGCTACATTCGTTGGCCTGATGATGAGGTAGAGGTCTTAATGCATCAGCACTATAACCAGTGCTTAGAGGCTAAACAGATAGACTCAAGTGTGAGCTTTGAGCAATATCAGCGCTGGTTCGACTTGATGGGTATTCAGAGACATATAAAAGCGGCGGGTATATTTGCTCGGCTTAATTATCGTGATGGTAAACCAGCCTATATGGCAGACATTCCGCTGACGCTCGAGTATATCCGTGATATTGCTGGCCGTTATAGCGAGCTGCAGCCCTTGAGTCAGTGGATAGCAGAGGTGATTATTCCGGCGGTGAAGGTTAAAGGTGATCTTAACAGTGAAGGGTTATAAATGAAGGTTATGATTCTAGCGGCGGGGCGGGGTGAACGCCTGCGACCATTAACTGATTCTCTGCCAAAGCCTTTGGTTGAGGTGGCTGGAAAGCCTTTGATTGTTTATCACATTGAAAAGCTCGCCGCAGCAGGCTTCAATGAGATAGTGATTAATCACGCTTGGTTAGGCCACAAGTTGGTTGAGAGGTTAGGCGATGGCAGCCAGTGGCAGGTCAGTATCCTATACAGTGAAGAAACATCGGCCTTAGAAACCGGGGGCGGCATAAAGCAGGCGTTAAGTCTGTTAGGTGATGAACCATTTTTGGTGATTAATGGTGATATTTTTATTGATGAACTGCCAGCTATTGCGGCACTGGAATCGGATAAACTGGCCCATCTTTGGCTAGTGGATAATCCAGTGCAGCATCCAAACGGAGACTTTTCGTTACAAGGTAGTCAAGTGTCCGATGTTGGCAGTGAGAAGCTGACATTTTCGGGCATGGGGGTTTATCACCCTCAATTATTTAAAGATACGCCCGAAGGGGCATTTGCCTTGGCTCCACTACTTCGTCAGGCTATGGCTGATGGTTTGGTGTCGGGCTGTCATTATAATCACTATTGGTGCGATGTCGGCACGATTGAGCGACTAGCACACATTGAAAAACGTGAAACAAAAAAGGTTAGATAATGCGTATTTGGGGTAAGGTTTTCGGCTTCATCATTGGGTTTATGTTTGGTCGTTTAGCCGGCGCAATACTAGGGCTTTGGCTGGGTCATATGTATGACCGAAAGCAGAGTAAGAAGGCTGGCTTTAGTGGAATTGGTAAGCGCCAAGCGCTATTTTTTAATACCACCTTTGCGGTGATGGGCCATGTGGCTAAAGCATCGGGGCAAGTGACCCAAAACGATATTCGTATGGCGACTTCGCTGATGGATCAGCTTAAGTTAAGTGGACAGGCAAGAGCCGATGCGCAGGCAGCGTTTAGAGAGGGTAAAGAGGCTGACTTTGATATCTATGCCTGCTTAAAAACCTTTAGGCTGATCTCCATGGGCCGTAAAGAGCTGCTGCAGATGTTTTTGGAGATCCAAATTCAAACGGCGCTTGTCGATGCTGAGTTAGATCAAAAAGAACTTTCAATTCTGGCTATCATCGCCAAAGAACTTGGCTTTAGCCAAAAGCAGCTAGATGACTTACTTGCACGTTGGCAGGCTGAATTTAATTTTCACCGCAATGGCGGCAAGGATCAGCAGACCTCGGTTGAAGACGCCTATAAGCTGCTAGGCGTGTCTGAGTCGATGTCTGATCAGGATATCAAGCGAGCTTATCGAAAGCTGATGAATGAACATCACCCCGATAAGTTAGTTGCTAAGGGCTTGCCTGCTGAAATGATGGAAATCGCCAAATCAAAAGCGCAAGATATTCAAGCCGCTTATGATAGGGTAAAGAGTGATAGAGGCATGCGTTAATAACATATCAACGATAAGGCTATAGGGACATACTATGAAAAGGTGCTTAGCAGTATTACTGGGTTCATTTTGTACTTTACCAGCGATGGCAGAAGTTTATGTTGCGCCGTTCGGGGGGTATAGCTTCGGTGCGAGCGAGTTTGATATCTCGAGTACTGAGACTGAAGATAAAGGACAGGTCAAAGTAGCCGAATCGCAAAATTATGGCGTAATGCTTGGATTTACCACAAAAGATCCCGGTAATGTTTATCTACTTTATAGCCATCAGGGGACGGATTTAAAAACGGGCGATAATTTCAGCCCTAAAGTCATCACCTCGATGGATGTGGATTACTTTCACGTGGGGGGGAGTCTCTACTTCCCAATGCAAGGTGTGAAGCCTTATGTTACCACTAGCCTAGGTTTAACCAATATGCGCCCAGGCGGAGCATACTCTAATGAGACGCGCTTCTCTGTGGCAATTGGTGGTGGTATTGAGTATCAGGCCACCGAGACATTTTCACTGTTTGCCGAAGTGAAGGGCTATGCCACCTTTATCAATGCTGATAATTCCTTGTTCTGTGGTAATGATGGCTGCCTGTGGAATATTCAGTCAGACATTATGTGGCAGGGGCAAGCCAATATTGGTGCCAGCTTGAAGTTTTAAAAGGCCGTTTTATGAAAATTGTGGTACTCGATGGATATACGCTAAATCCTGGCGATCTAGATTGGCAAGCGTTAGAGGCATTTGGAGAGTTAAACGTTTATGAGCGCAGCGCTCCGGAAGAGATATTAGCTCGCAGTCAGGATGCAGAGATTATTTTTACCAATAAGACTTTGCTAGATGCAGGGATATTAAAGCAACTGCCTCAGCTTAAATATATCGGTATCCTCGCCACAGGAATCAACGTCGTGGACCTTAATGCCGCGAAAGAGTTAGATGTCGTGGTAACTAATGTACCGGGTTATGGTCCCGATGCGGTTGCACAAATGGTCTTTGCCCATATCCTTCATGCCACGCAGCAGGTAGCCATACATTCCGAGGCGGTGAAGCGCGGAGTCTGGAGCGAGTCGCAGGATTTCTGTTTTACCCTTGCGCCTTTGCAATCACTAAAAGGTAAGTACTTAGGCTTAATTGGTTTTGGCGATATCGGTAAAGTGGTCGCACAAATTGGTCAAGCTTTTGGAATGAACGTACTGGTAAATACCCGTAACCCTAAAATAGATCTACCTCAAGGCTGCTGTTGGGTAGAGCGAGAGTTGTTATTTGCTCAAGCAGATATTATTTCGCTGCACTGCCCATTAACCCCAGATACCGATAAATTGATCGATGGGGTTGTGCTTGAGAAGATGAAACCCTCAGCAATCTTGATAAACACCGCCCGTGGAGGGCTTATAGATGAGCAAGCCTTAGCAAAGGCACTTGAAAGTGGGCAGTTGGCTTTTGCCGGTGTCGATGTGTTATCAACAGAGCCGCCAGCAACGGATAACCCTTTACTTAAGGTCAGCAATATCAGCATTTCCCCCCATAATGCTTGGGCGACAATTGAAGCAAGACAGAATCTACTCAATATCGCAGTCGATAATCTGTTGCGCTTTACCCAAGGAAAAGTGAGTAATCGAGTTAATTAGCTTTTATACCAAATTAGGTTGGAAAAAAAGCCTCAATCAAGGCTAAATCTGTTTAGCAAAAGTTTGAGGCTTTTAATTGGTAAGTTGATTTATAAGATGACGTTAACCTTGTTAGCGGCGTTTAAGGCTTTCGCTACCGCTTTGTCGATATTTGTATCTCTTGCTAGTGCCACACCTAGACGCCTCTTGCCATCGATTTCAGGCTTGGCAAATAGCCGCAGTTGAGTATTTGCTTCAACTAATGCTTCAGCAACTCCTGAGAACTGAATATTGTTCGAGCAACCTTCGGCTAAGATCACCGCAGATGCACTCGGCCCGTGCTGAGCGATATTACTAATAGGCAGCCCCAAGATCGCACGCACATGTAGAGCAAACTCGGAAAGATCTTGGCTAATGAGGGTCACCATACCAGTGTCATGGGGGCGAGGTGAGACCTCAGAGAAGTAGACTTCATCACCTTTAATGAATAGCTCTACGCCAAATAGGCCGTAACCACCAAGTGCTTCAACGACTTTCTTACCTATAGCTTGTGATTTTGCTAATACGATATCTGACATCGCCTGTGGCTGCCAAGATTCGCGGTAGTCGCCATCTTCCTGCCGATGGCCGATGGCGTCACAAAAGTGTACGCCGTTTACCGCACTGATGGTCAGTAAGGTGATCTCATAGTCGAAGGCGATGAAACCTTCGACGATGACGCGCCCTTTACCCGCACGGCCCCCTTCTTGGGCATACAGCCAAGCAGATTCAATTTGTTCTTGGCTGCGAATAACACTCTGCCCTTTACCCGAAGAGCTCATTACAGGCTTAACGACGCAAGGTAGCCCTATAGTGGCGACGGCATCGTGGAACTCCTGCTGGGTATCACAGAAAAAGTAGGGCGACGTAGGAATAGCTAAGGTTTCTGCTGCTAAGCGGCGTATGCCTTCACGATCCATGGTTAATTGCGTGGCTTTAGCGGTTGGCACTACATTAACGCCTTTGGCCTCCATCTCAACGAGAGTTTGCGTGGCAATGGCTTCGAGTTCAGGAATTACTAAGTCGGGCTTTTCGAGCTCAATGAGTGACTTAAGTGCATCGGCATCAAGCATGTTAATAACGTGAGAGCGGTGGGCGATTTGCATCGCGGGGGCATTCGGATAGCGGTCGACTCCGATGACTTCGATACCATAGCGCTGGAGCTCGATTGCTACCTCTTTACCCAGTTCTCCACAGCCAAGCAACATGGCGCGCTTAGCATTTGCAGATAGAGCTGTACCTATCATTATGTTTACCTTTTTAGATTGTAGGGAATTGTTATTAGTTGCAGGGCTGATAAGGCTTTCAAGCTTGCAACAGTTTGAAAGCGACTTTTAGGCTTTCAATTTTTATTTTGGCTTAGTGTAACGTGCAGCCTATTTCTCTAGGTTAGATTTAATGGCAAGTGTGCACAAGATCACTTAGCTTAGCCAAATTGATGATCGCTAATATGCGGTTTTTAATCAAAAAAAATGGAACTATCGAATTAATGTTGCCAAGATGCTGCTAGAATGTTTTCAAGGCTCGATTGCCGTAATGACGGTTTGATAAGGAGTGCACCGTGTTTTTAGATTATTTTGCGTTAGGAATTATTTTTTTCGTTGCGATTTTTATCTTCTATGGAGTGATCGCAATCCATGATATCCCCTATGAGATTGCCAAGAAACGAAACCATCCCCAGCAGGACGCCCTGCATATTGCTGGTTGGGTGAGCCTGTTCACTCTGCATGCTATTTGGCCATTTTTGTGGATCTGGGCAACCCTTTACCGCGAGGACCGTGGGTGGGGCTTCCAAGAGGTGGTAGAGAAAGAGCAAGTGCTGGAAAGTGAGGTAAAAGGATTGACTGAAAGCGTTAGAAAACTGGAGCAAAGGTTGGCGCAGATGGAGGCTTCTCAAACCGTGAATCCTCAGACAACTTCTTCTCAAACCAGCAGCGAGGAGGTGTAACATGGATTTACTACTTATATTAACCTATACCGCTGTTTGTATCGCAATCTTTAAAATCTTTAAGATCCCACTGACCAAGTGGACAGTGCCGACCGCAATACTGGGCGGGATTTTTATCGTCGGTGCGCTTATCTTATTGATGAACTATAACCACCCTTATACGCCGTTTGCGAAAGAGTATTTCGTGACTACGCCGATTAACCCAGCTGTGAGAGGTGTGGTGGTATCGGTGGAGGTTGAGCCAAACACCCCTATTAAGAAAGGCGATGTACTGTTTAGAATTGATCCGACCCCCTTTCAAGCAATAGTGAAACAAAAACGTGCGGCGCTCGTAGCTGCAGAGCTTGAAGTGCCCCAGCTGGAGGCTGCGTGGGAAACGGCAAAAGCTGCAGTGACTCGCGCCACTGCCGATAGGGATAGAACCAAGTCGGCATTTGAGCGTTATGAGAAGGGACGTAAACGTGGCGGTGTTAACTCACCCTTTACGGAACTTGAGCTTGATAATAAACGTCAACTCTACTTTGCGTCAGAAGCACAACTGACAGCGGCCAATGCTGAAGAGTTAAGAGTGCGCTTAGCCTATGAGTCCAATGTTGATGGGGTAAATACCAAGGTTGCAGGTATTCAAGGTGAGCTTGAAAAGGCGTTGTTCGATTTAGAGCAAACAGTGGTTAAGGCGCCTGCCGATGGTATGGTGACACAGATGGCACTTAGGCCCGGTATCGTTGCCGTACCTATGCCACTCAGACCATTACTGAGCTTTATTCCCGATGAAGAGCGGGTTTTTGTTGGTGCGTTTTGGCAAAACTCTCTACTCAGATTAGAAGAGGGTGATGAAGCTGAAGTGATTTTAGATGGCGCGCCAGGTCAAGTGTTTAAAGGTAAAGTCGCTAAGGTTTTACCTGCAATGGCCGAAGGTGAGATCCAATCATCCGGTTCTTTGGTTTCTTCTAGCCGTTTAATGGTTCGAGGCAGAGCCTTGGTATTGATAAAACTTGAGGACGATGAGGTGAGAACCCGCTTCCCTGCAGGTGTTTCCGGCCACGCCGCGATCTATACCGAGCACTTTGCCCACGTATCGATTATGCGTAAAGTGCTCTTGAGGATGCAGGGCTGGCTCAACTACCTATTTCATTAATCTGTTGCAATAATAGGCTTAATTGTGCCCTATGCTGGTACAAATTAAACCAGACTTGATATAAAGGGACCTAAGTGTCCCTTTTCTTTTTGGGAAATTTGCCCCTCTCAGGCTAATCGAGCTTTGCTCAAGGACTTACATGCAAGATATTCAAGATCTCACCGCCGTATTGCGCTCAAATACTCCGATTGTCGTCATAGAGACCTATGAGGAATACCGAGTGATTGAGCTCCTAAGAAAAGTCTCTAATATACTCTACCAGCCTCTGTTTAGCTGGAGCATTACTCAGGGCTTGATGCGGGTCGATGGCGGCATGGGGAGGCAAAAGTTCAATTGCGAACCTGGAGATATCCTCGGGCAGATCAAGTCTACAAAGCAGCAGGGGATCTATGTATTGTGCGATTTTCATCCTTTCGTCGAGGGCGCGCCGAAAAATGTACGCCTACTGAAAGAGATCGCCCTTGAATATGAAGCCCTGCAACACACAGTCGTGCTTGTGAGTCATGAGTTTGTAATCCCGCCAGAGATTAAACGTTACTGTGCTCACTTTAGGCTGTCTCTACCCGATACTGCTCAGCTGATGAATCTTGTCTATGAACAGATCGAAAAGGTGCGCAGCCAAGGCGTAATGCTTAATGTCGACGACACTGCAGTGGCGAAGCTTGCTGATAATCTACGAGGCGTCACTTTCGACGATGCTAGGCGTCTTGCCCATAAGGCGATAGTCGATGATGGCGCGGTTACTCATTCGGATGTAGACAGTATTAATCGTGGTAAGTTTGACCTACTGGATATGCAAGGTGTGTTGCACTTTGAGTATGACACCAGTGACTTCTCTCAAGTGGCTGGGCTACATAATCTTAAACAGTGGCTGAGTCATAGAACGCCTTCATCACAGACACAGATGCTTGCAGACAAACCTAAGGGGATCTTGCTGTTAGGCGTGCAGGGCAGCGGTAAGAGTTTAGCAGCCAAGGCCGTTGCTGGGATGTGGCAGAGGCCACTGCTTAAGATGGATATGTCGGCGCTCTATAATAAGTACATAGGCGAAACGGAGAAGAATCTGCGTAAGGCGCTAGAGCTTGCCGATCTCATGTCGCCTTGTGTGCTCTGGATAGATGAAATTGAAAAAGGGTTAAGTTGTGGTAGCAGTGATGATGGCACCTCTAAGCGTATTTTAGGCACCATTTTAACTTGGATGGCGGAGCGTAAGTCCGATGTCTTTCTCGTGGCTACAGCCAATGATATCAGTGCACTCCCACCCGAGTTGATGCGTAAAGGGCGCATGGATGAAATCTTCTTTGTGGACCTACCCGATGCCGAGATCCGACAGGCTATCTTCCTTATTCATCTACAGCGTCGCCAGCTCGACCCTAGGCAGTTTGATTTAGCCCTGCTTGCTAAGGTGAGTCAGGGCTTTTCTGGTGCCGAGATTGAGCAGGCTGTGATCTCCGCCATCTATACGGCGAGGGCATTGGAGCGAGAGGTGGAGCAGAGTGCTTTGGTTGACGAGCTGATGAAGACCCGTCCCCTTTCTGTGGTAATGCGGGAGAAGTTGCAAGCCTTAAGACACTGGGCAGAAGGCCGTACGGTTAATGCTCATCGATAGCTGGCAGGCTTGAGTAACGCTATTTTCAACTAGAGTATGGTGATGAACCGAACATATGGGGTTCGGTTCATTATGGCGAATCTTACTTCTCTGATTTAGGTGGGAACTGTGCGAGAATTTTGGCGACTGTGGCCTTAGTATCTTCCGCCTTGGCTTCACCCCCATCATCGAAGTTGAATTTATCTGTTCCACGCCAGACAAGCTGGTTGGTTTTAGGATCGATAATATCAATCTGTATGGTTTGTATTTTTGCGGTATCGCTACCAACTGGAACATCTACACTGGTACCTATACTTGCCCCACCTGAACTCCCCCAGGTCCCAGTGCCGAGCCCAATAGAAAAACCTGAATCTTTGGGCTTATTTTCAACCTTAAAACCATAGGCCACATAAAAGTCTGGGTCTTCGGCTTGGACGACAAAGCCTTGGCTGACAAGTGAAGTGGCTATCGCTTGCTGAATTCTATTGGCGCTGAGCGGGTCGCTATTCTTGTTGGGCGCTAGCTGTGAAAAGCTCTTTAAACGAGAAAAGTCGTAATTTAGGTCATAATCATTTTTTGGGGTAGAGCTACATGCTGCGAGCATAAATAAGGGAATAATTAATAGTGAGAATAGATAACTTGCTCTTTGTCTTTGCATCATTGAGTGACCTCTTATGATTTGGGAAGCTGTTAATCGATCTTGTTATCGCTAAAGTTAGGTTTTAAATAACCGTATTTATTTTAACCATTCATTGTCAAGATAGTATATGTTTAAGGAATGGAGCAGTTAGAATTTTTTGAGATCCCTAGCCCCTGTATCGGCGTGTGCCAAAGTGATGCAAGAGGCTACTGTAGAGGGTGTTTTCGCAACCGAAACGAGCGCTTTAATTGGCTAGAGTTTTCAGATGCACAAAAATACGATGTGATTCGCTTATGTAAGCAACGTAAGCGGAGGCGTCAGCTTGCCCTATTAAAAGCAAAGAAGGCCCAGTTATTAGACGAAAGGGCCAAAGTGAATAGCAGCCTAGATTTTGGCAAGCAGCCAGCGGCAGAACCAAGCGATAATATCGATGATTTTAAGCTTGATTAGCTGCAGGCCAGAATAGGGTAAATTGGGTAAAGCCTGGACGGCTTGTTAGTCTCACCTCAGCATGATGCCTATCCATGATCCGCTTGATTATTGCTAAACCTAGACCATGACCCTTATTGCCATTTTTGCTGCTTGCGCTGCGATAGAAAGGCTCAAAGATCTTACTCTGATCTTCCGCTAAAATCCCCTCGCCATTATCGGTAACTGAGAGATGTACGCCATCACTGTCTTGGGCGATCTTAACGATAATATCACCAGTAGAAAACCTTTGTGCGTTGGTGATGAGGTTTTGCAGTGCACGCTCAACTAATGAGGGTTCGGCGACTAAGTAGATTGTGTGCGCAGGCGCATCGAGAATGATCGGCGTTGGATGATGGCTCTGTAAGCGTCTGATGGTCTGTGCCACTAAGCCGTTTAAATCACAGCGTTCAAAGTTGAGCGATTCTCGCTGAGTCTCAAGGCTGGCGTAGGTGAGCAGCTCTTGGATAAGATCTTCCATCTCTTTAATATCAAGTTGCATCTCATCGAGAAAGCGCTGACGCTTAGCGATATCAGACTCTGGTTTGCAGTATTGAGGTAGTAAGGCTAAGGCAAACTTTAGTCGGGCCAGCGGAGTGCGGATCTCATGAGAAACGGCATTAGAAAGGTGCTTCTGGTTTTCGATAAGCGCACTAATATGAGCGGCCATATCATTGAAGGTGTTCGCTAGTGGCAATACTTGGGAACGCTTGGTTAGCTGGATCCGAGTGTTCCACTTGGCTTGGCCAAACTCTTTGGTCGCCTTGCGTAAGATCTTGAGATCTTTCGATAGCGGCCACACCCAAATAAGCGCAATAAAGGCCAATAACAGATAGAAGAAAATATTGTAGATACTTCTCAAGCTGGCAGCCGGGTCGATTGCGATAGGTCCAGCCATTAACACTTGTTCACCCACTGCCACAAATTGCAGCTCGTGATTAATATCATAGGGGGTGGCAATCACTTTATCTGAGCCCAAAAGCTGTTCGTTAGAAAATGCCACTTGGTCTGAGTCGAGTAGAGTCAGGGGGAAATCGGGGTCGGCTTTGATGGTGTCGAGCATCTCTTGGCGCTCTGCAGCTGGCAGGGTCGATAATACTTGCGCCAAAGCGACTAAAGGTGCATCGAGTGCACCTTTTTCGTCAACATTGTTTTGCCATAAGTTATCGAGTGTCCAGCCAATGCCTAAAAAGCCAATGCTGAGCAGAAGATAGAGGCTAAGAAAAAGACGTTTCATCTTTTATTGATGCGCTGGCCTAATTATTCCACGCTTCAGGTGCGAATAGGTAACCTTGACCCCACACGGTTTTGATCCTGAAGGGAGTTTCAATATTGTCGCCTAATTTCTTTCTCAAGCGCGAAATCCGCACATCGATCTTTCTATCTTTACCGTCAAAGTCGATATTTAGCAGGTACTGATAAATGTACTGACGACTCATCACTTGGCCAGCCTGTGATGCAAGCAGCCAAAGCAGCTCAAATTCGTGGCTGGTTAGGTCGACTTCAGTATCACCTAAACGAATAGCCTGAGTATGCGGATCTATACTGAGCTTACCAAAGCTAAGGCAGTGCGACTCAACTTGTGCTGGTTTTGCCTGACGACGTAGTAAGTTATTGATGCGGGCGACTAATAGTGCTGGATCGACAGGCTTAACCACATAGTCATCTGCACCTAGCTCCAAGCCTTTGATCTGATCTTCATTTGAACCTAGAGCGCTCATCAATAAGATTGGACCTGCAAAGTAGTCAGGTAGCTTTTCGCACAGGGTTAAACCGTCCATGCCTGGAAGCATAATATCTAGCAAAATAATATCAGGCTTATAGTTTATTAGGCGAGTCAGTACTGTATCGCCTCTACGCTCTACCTCGACGTGCATGCCATGCGATTTTAAGAAATCGACGATCAAATTGGCCAAACGAATATCATCTTCGACTAACAAAACTCTATGCGTAGATTGAGAGTTGGTCATTAGAATAAGCTCCATGGGTTGCGATATCGTCGCCTAACTTGAGGCGAAGAAGCTGGTGTTACTTTTAATTTTACACCCGCTAATGTCTCGTGGGTATCTTTGTCTATCATCACAAACTGAATATCACGATCAGAACTGATATTGACGGTTAAAGAGTGAATGCTTGGTGACGGAGAACACCATTTCTTTAAATCTTTGTAGTCAGATATGATGCAGATTGTTTTGTTTGTTAACTGATTCCATTCTAAAGTGACTTCAATATCGCAGGACTGCGCATTCTCGGATGTGATGCAGATCTCTGGAGATAGACTGAAATTAGGTATCGATTCTTCAGTACTACCTACTGCGACAGCAGAGGAACTCAGAAGTGAGCCCAACAGTATCCACAGCAATATGAGTTTTAATTTTGAAAACACTCGAGTTAAAACCTATACGCTGCGCCAACAAAATAGGTGGTCGTATAATCTTTATCGACAAGAGGGCTGTCAACGATTTCATCGGCGATGTCGGTGTAACGAGCAACTAAGAGTAAATTCCAGTTTTTAGTGAGTACATACTGACCCGTAAACTCAATGCTCTGATTCAATGCAGACTCCGCTTGATATTCTTGGTTCCAGAAGAGGCTCTCACTCGGCCTTACACCATAATAGTAATCGACCACCTCTTCACTCTTCCAGTCTAATACGGCTGCAAACTCAAAATTCCATTTATCTAGAGGAATGTTGTAGAACCACTTTAACTTAGACTCAAGGCCGTCATGAACATTTAAAATATCATGAGCGACGCTGGCATGCACTATACCAAATCGGGTGTAAATAAAAGCCTCGGCTCCGCCAAGATATGTAAAGTTTCGATTTTCCAGTTCGCCAATAACGGGTTCCGGTGCCACTCTGGTACCTAAGGTGGAGACCATAGGTGAAATGGCACGTTGATTACCGCTACCACTTAGTAGAAAAATATTCGAAGGATCCCAACGATAGAAGAATGCGCTGTCATTACTGAAGGTGGTGACGAGGTTAAGGGTGTAGTTTTCTCCCTCTGCCAAGGTGTAGCCAATATTCCCGTTATCAAAAAACCAACGCTCGCCGTAGTATGCGATGGTCGGTACCACATAAAGCGGAATATCTTTGTAATCTTTGAGGGGGTTAGATTTATTACCATAGCCAAGAGTAAAGCCAAGATCCCAACGACCGACTTCAATACAATCGGTGTTGTTGTCACAGCTTGTTGGAACGCTCGCAGAGCTAGCCCCAGAATATAGGCTAATAGCCAACAAAAGCGCTAATAAGTATGGCATTGAAAAAGTCGACTCATGATTACAAAATTAACAAATGAACCCATAGAGTATCATCTATTAGAAAAAGCAGCATGTTAGATAATAAATTTGTTGCAAACTGATACAGGTTGTAAATTGAACAATTTTTAATGTCTATTTATCCATGAAGAGGAAGTAAGTAAGGTTAAGAAAGACCTTAGGTATTGACACTCAAGGCGTTTTCTTGAAAGTTAACCAATAGGAATAGCATAGAGTAATAGGAGAGACCGGTGACTGATTCGCATATACCATTGGATACGGTGAGAACTAATTTGGTAGATATTGATATTCGTCACAGTCTAGATGGCGATATCGAGGGGATCTGTCAGCTCTATAGCCAACCTAGCTGTTATAGAGAAACACTGCAGCAGCCTTTTCCATCTTTGCAGTTATGGCAAAAACGGTTGCAGGACTTGCCAGTTAACTTCTATAGCCTAGTGGCCATCAGAGATGGCGAGGTTGTGGGGCAAATCGGGATGGAGGTGTTTAGCAATCCGCGTCGAAAACATGTGGCCAATATTGGTATGGCGGTGCATGAGGCTTACCGAGGAATAGGTATTGCTTCGGCTCTACTCGATACTATGGTGTCCTTGGCGCAAAACTGGCTTGCTGTGAGGCGTATTGAACTTGAGGTCTACACGGATAATCACTTAGCGATCAGTCTCTATAAAAAGCATGGCTTTGTGATAGAGGGAGAAATGCGTGAATATGCTTTTCGTGATGGCGAATATATCGACGCATTTCTGATGGCGAACGTCAGAGATTAGCTGTTTTTCTCTGGTGTCTTGTCGAGCACAAATTGAGTGGCGGTCTCATCTAAACTGCGCTTCGATAGGTAACTGGTTCCTTTGCTGTGTTTGATTAAGAAACCTTGTTCTGTTGGCGTGATGCTAGTGACATCCTGCCACAGGATAGTACCTTGCACATAGAATGAGTCATTAGTTATGCCTGACTCATCTATGGTAAGGGTTACTTCGTTATTGGCGGCTTTACTCATCATCTGGCGCATCAGCCACCATGGCTTTCTAAAGTAAACACTGACAGCTTCGAGTGCGCCTAATGCGATGATGAACCAAGAGGCATAACCGTTGATATTGGTTAGCATTAAGGCGGTACCCACTACCGTGAAGATAATGGCCTTGCGATACGCGCGTATAGAGGTGTCGACCACAACAGATTCATCGTAGCATTCACTAAAATGGCTTTTATCTAATGTGTATTGTGTGGTGTAGCTATATTGTTCGTTCATTGTTTCTCATTATTACTGCAAGGGCTTGCGAATGAATATCGGAATAATTGCGGTTGATTATAGTGCTTAGTTTGCTGATAGTCGCTTAACTTGAGCTTAAATAGCATTAATTAGATTTTATAAATAAGGATGGAGTATGGCTAAGATCCCTGCTGATTACGTGAACTACAAATCCACTCCAGTATTTGAAAAACATAATGTACCTAAGATGTTTCTTCATCTGCATAACACTAAAGCGGGTGTTTACGGTCAAATTCAGGTTTTGAGTGGAGCGCTTAAGTTTTACGGATTTAAAGACAGGCGTG
This sequence comes from Shewanella sp. MBTL60-007, assembly GCF_019654915.1. Taxonomy (GTDB): domain Bacteria; phylum Pseudomonadota; class Gammaproteobacteria; order Enterobacterales; family Shewanellaceae; genus Shewanella. Next base: position 30,786 of record NZ_BPET01000025.1, read on the forward strand.
GAGAGGTGGAGCAAGAACTTGTCATCAAGGCGGGCGATACTGGTGTATCACCTCCTCAGTATTGGCATAAGGTGGAATTTCTCAGTGATGATACTCAGTTTAGGGTCGACTTCTGGGCACAAAAAGACTCAGACATAGTCGTTCAAAATTTATCAGAGCGTGATTAAAACTGCCAATGTTAGTGGGTTAGTGTAGATGGGGTTTGATGGCTAATATATCGCATTTAAGTTCATCAACGAGTACAGATGATGTGTGACCCTTTAACTCACTGATTAAACCATGGTGCTCTCCGGCGCCAATAACCAAAAGATTGGCATCACATTGGTTTGCGACGGTGGGGATCACATGATCAGGTAATCCTAGTTCAAGGTGTAGCTGGTCATTTGTTAGATGGTAGCTTTTGGCGCTGTTGACTAAACGGTCCCAGTGTTGCTGTTTTTGCTCTTTATCAGAGCTTTGGTTACTCACTTTATTGACCGACATACTCCAGTTTTCCAACTGGTAGCAGTTAAGTAGGTGGATGTCATTGTCCAATAGTGATGCGAGTTGTTGGCTATCATCGATTAGGCACTGGTTTAACTCTTTGTGTTCGGTATTGGAATCGGCAGTTTCTAAGGCTGTGAGGATATGTCCTTGAGCACGCCAGCTTTTATTGCCCACAATCATAATGGGGTGCTCACAGTCACGCAGAAGATGCGCTTCACTACGAGGGAGAAACTCACTTAAGATTGCATTGTGATGTTTATTGTTGATGATGACTAAGTCGTAATCGCCGCTATGTGTTTCATTGAGGAGCGCGACATGATCCTTAAGGTTATTGATACTTTTTATCTCAACCTCTACGCCCTGACGTTGGTATTTGGCTAAGAGTTTTTTGACATAGAGCATAGGGTCGAGAGCATTATTTGGAATGAGCCCTATTTTGCTTAATAGGTTGCTGTAGGGGCGATCGATTTTCAATGCCGTGACTTTAGAGTGGGTTTTCTTTGCGAGCTGTAATGCCTTGTTTAGCGCAAATTGTGCCGGTGAGTCATTATCTATGACCGTTAATGTATGATGGTACGCTATCATGGGGAGGTGCTCCGTTAGCCTTACACTCCCTTGCGATTAACGCTTGTCCTTAACTTAAGTAAACTTAGCCCATTACCCAGTAAAGGCACAGGTTTACTAATACTAAATCACACTTAAAGCAAGCTTTGTAAGTGCATTCTGGTCTACTGCAGTATAAGTAATTGATTTAGCCCATATCCGTGAATCTCTAATTCAAGTTATTTCAATGAATTTCTTTAATTGAAAGCCATCTCACAGTTGTTAACAATTGTTAACCTGACATTAACCTTGGGTGTCGGTATGGTTTTATACCAATCAGTATAAAGATTTAGTCGCCATTCTGGAGCGTTTTTGGCTGCCTACTTCTGCGCTGAATAACTTCACAAGTGAACAACCATTCTTTCAGTTATTCACCTTGAATTAGTTTGCCAAAAAGCGCTCTGAGTAGATCAACTTCTTATACTGATTGGTATTACGCTATAGGGAAGGGCGCTATAAGGAGGTGCAAGATGCTATCAAGCGGGAATAAACCACAAAATAGGACTGTGAACTCAAGTTCTCAATGTAAGCAAGAATGCAGTAAAAGTGGGAAAATCCCCCTAAAAGAGGACGTAGCCAAAAAAACGGATCAGAGAGAGGCTACCGAAAATTCTAGTTGGGGTCTGTACGAGCTATTTGAAATGCAAACTGAGTTTGCGTTATGCCAGTCAATGGCACGTTCGAAGACATTAACCATCATGGTCTGTCTTGGTGTGTTGGGATATGGCGGGTTTATTCTATTTCTACTAAAAATGGCGTCGTGAGTAAGAGTTAACTGCTAAGGAGGGCATGATGTTTGCGTTGGCTGCTGAATTACTGTTTTGGGTTATCTGGGAGTTTGTTCTCTCTTATCTGTTTTACTTTACCGGAGCACTGCTGCTCTACCTATTTAGTCTTGGAAGCGTTAACTACCCTCTGTCTCCAACACGGTTTCTAGCTAGATCAAAAATAAAAGGTAGAAGGGGCAGTGATAAACCTTTTTTGTTGGGTTTTGCCTTTTACATAGGCTTGTTTGCGCTCGCAGTCTGGATGTATTGAATAGTTTAGACTGCGAATAAAGAGTTTCTTAAGCCGTTGCTGAAGTAATTATTTAATGCCTAGGTTTACATTTATGACTCTCATTAGTAGCTTGGGAAGCACTAGAGAGATATGTAATGAGCGAAAGAGATGGCAGCTAAACGTAAAACAATTTTGATAACAGGGGCTAGCTCAGGCCTAGGTAAAGGCATGGCGCTGGAATTTGCCAAGATAGGGAGAAACCTCGCTCTATGTGCACGGCGAGTCGATCGTTTAGAAACCCTTAAACAAGAGTTGCTACTGTTAAATCCTAATATTAAGGTTTCGATAAAAGCACTTGATGTTAATCAGCATCAGGCTGTCTTTGAGGTATTTGATGAGTTTAAGCTAGAGTTTGGTCAGCTAGATAGAATTATTCTTAATGCGGGGATGGGCAAGGGAGCCTCTATCGGCACCGGGCAATTCGAAGCTAACAAGCAAACCGCTGAAACTAACTTTGTTGCTCTTTTGGCACAAGCCGAAGCCGCAATGGCCATTTTTCGTAAACAAAATGCTGGTCATTTAGTGACTATCTCTTCTGTGAGTGCGGTTAGAGGCTTTAGACGAGCAATGACAGTGTATGCGGCGACTAAAGCGGCAGTTACATCGTTAACAGAAGGGATTCGAATTGATGTGATGCACACGCCGATAAAGGTTAGCTGTATTCACCCAGGGTTTATTCGCAGCGAGCTAAACGAACAGGTTGAAAAGGTGCCGTTTATCGTCGATACCGATGTAGGCTGCAGAGCCATGGTTGCTGCCATCGAAACGGAGAGAGCGAGTTGCTTCGTCCCGCGCTGGCCTTGGGCAGCATTAAACTGGTTATTACGAATTATCCCCAGCCGTTGGATAAGACAAATGAGTTGATCAGGCTCATTTTACTTAGACATATACTACTAGGCTAATTCTTAACTGCCTCAGTCTTTACTGTTTTAGTGATAACGTTTTTAGTCGTAACGATTGCGCAGGGTTGGAATGTCTGACAAGTATTCGACAAACTCCACCTCATAGCCATCAGGATCGATGAAATAGACGTTACGTCTGTAGGGATCATCGGCGCCAGGCTTGTCTATGTCTCGCCCTATTTTAGCTAAGCGTTCTATCACACCATCGAGATCATCGGTGACATAGGCAAAGTGCGCTAACCCCACCTGATGACCGCTTAAGTCACGATTGTCTTCATTACCATCATCGTTAAATGTCAGGTATTGAAAGTCATCGCCAAAATGAACCCAGTTACGCTCCACACCATGCCAAACCGATTTCCCTCCTCCTCTTATCTGCCAGTGAGGAAACACTGCCTGATAAAACTCCAGTGCTTTTGAAATATCCCTTACCACTAAATTTAAGTGCTCTAAACGCATCATAATTTGCTCCTTGGTTTAATCATGTTTACTTGATTGTCTACATACCGTAACAGTACTCCTGTTGCTTTGGGTACGGTTGTTGGTGGTGGTTGAGTCGGATAGTTTTTAGTGCCTGAGCGTATTGCATCAACATATGCAAACTGTAGTCTATGCGCTCCCGTATATGTAACTCTCGCTCGTCCTCGGGTTCGTCATTATTAAGCACCTGCTCTACGTTGCGAATGATTAAGTGATCGGGTGTTGCTACCAGCTTATTGTTTTTTAAGGCATTCATTCTCAATTCTGCGATGGGGTAGGCGCCGCTGATCCCGCTGACAACCGCCACTAGAAGTGCTGGCTTATGGGCACTATCTTGGCTGTCACACATCAACAAGAAGTTCTTCATTAATGGCGAAGCCATGCCCCCCCACTCAGGAGTAATTAATACGAGTGCATCTGCGTTTTTGACCTGCTGAGCGATCAAGGGCCAGGAACTATCATCGGCTGACTTAGAATCGGCAGAGCCATCCCAAAAAGGCAGTTGATACTGGCATAGCTCAACATGATTGATCTTACTGAAGTTATCGGCTTTTTTACTCAGATAGCGAGCAACTTTTGCACTCTGAGAGCCGGTTCTCTGGCTGGCACTAATGATGAGTAATTCCATTTAAGTAAACCTTTTTGTTTATTTAAGTTTTAAGTAAAGTAATCGCTTTACCAAATAAAGTAAAGAGAAAGTAAATAAAAAAGTTTACTTAACTTTGGATTCAGTAATAATGGTTTGTAGCCAATAGGTATCAGCAGTAGGAAGTTAAATGAAAACCAGCGACAAAATTTTGCAGATGCTAAAAATCCAAGGGGAGCTCACTGCGAAGGTGATAGCTAGTGAGCTTGGGTTAACGACTATGGGGGTCCGCCAGCATCTACAGAGCCTTGAAGATAGCCAAGATGTGATTTTTGAAGATAGAAAGGCGACTCGAGGAAGACCTACCCGTTACTGGTCACTGACTCCTAAAAGTAATAGCCACTTTTCCGATAGACATGAAGAATTAACGGTGCAGTTGATCGATTCGGTTAAATCGGTATTTGGCAATGGCGGCCTAGAGCAGTTAATCAACCACCGTGAACAGGAGTCCTTGAAGCTTTACCGAGATGAGTTAGTAGGCACTTCAGGTTTAGCCGAAAAGCTACATGTCTTAGCAAAATTAAGAACACTTGAGGGGTATATGGCTAAGGTTGAGCAAGCTGATGGCCATTACTGGCTACTTGAAAACCACTGTCCTATTTGCGCTGCCGCAGCGGCCTGTCTTAATTTCTGTCGCTCAGAGCTAGAGTTATTTCAAACTCTGTTTGAGAATGACGCTATCGTGAGCCGCGAGGAGCACATTATTGAAGGCGCACGTCGCTGCGCCTATAAAGTGGTGCCTCACAAGAAAGAGAATGGTCAATAAGTCATGGAATCAAAACGCGCGCGTTTAGACAGGTTTATCAGTGCCAAAATCGGCATCAATAAGAAAAACGTGAGATTGCTCCTCGCCAAAGGTCAAGTGCTAGTGGACGGTGAAGTGGCAAGAGATATCGACCAGATCATCGATCAATTCTCCCATGTTTGTTTAGACGGTAAGGTGTTACAAGCGAATGCGCCGAGTTACGTGATGCTGCATAAGCCCGTTGGTGTGGTGAGTGCCACAGTGGATGACAAGCATAAGACAGTTATCGATCTATTAGACAGAGAAGACAAACACAGCTTACACATAGTTGGGCGACTGGACTTGAATACATCGGGTTTGCTGTTGTTGACTAACGATGGTCGCTGGTCGAAGAAGTTAATGTCGCCGGAGCATAAGGTAGATAAGGTGTACCGAGTGACGCTTAAAAATCCTATCGATGAGTCCTATATTGCAGCCTTTGCTGGTGGGATGTACTTTGCGTTTGAGGATATCACTACTCAACCCGCTAAACTTGAAATTGTCGATGAGCATACAGCCTTGGTGACCTTGGTTGAGGGGCGTTATCATCAGATTAAGCGGATGTTTGGTCGTTTTCGTAACCCTGTTATTGGTTTGCACCGATTATCGGTAGGGGGCATTGAGCTGGGCTCGCAGCTCGCGGTAGGGGAGAGTCGAGATTTGTTAGCGAGTGAAGTGCAAAATGTGTAGTCATTGCTGCTTTTTATAGGAGTAAGCCCGGTGAATTAACATCTACAGTGTTAGCGTTTTGTCATGCAAACCTGCTGTTGGCAGTATGTAGTACTGCAAGTTTTGCCAATAAAATGTAAATTTGATAGAAAAAGATCCATTTTATTAGTTTGTGAGCTGGTGCAATTTTTCGACACTTTTACAGAGTTAATTTCATTAGCTGCTAATGTGCTAAATCAAACAAAGCGTGTTCAATGCGTCAAAATGCCATCTAAACGTGACTTGTGTCACGTCGAATTCGCTGGTTAGCTACCTTGGTTGTTGGCTGATGCTAACGCATTGATTATATGGGGATATGTGGTTTTTCAATCCTTCTTTATGGTTTCCTCTTTGTAAGTTCCCAGATTTGCTCGGCGTCATGGCTTCAACTAGAATGCGCGCGCTCAAATTAACTTAATTTAATAATGCGCCTTAATTGAGGTGCGTTTTTTATTGAATACTTCCTGTAGGGGAACTCAATGTCGACACAATTAGCTAACCCAGCTCCACTTGGTCTTATGGGATTCGGTATGACTACCGTCCTATTAAATATCCATAACGCTGGATTCTTCCCAATAGATTCAATGATCTTAGCAATGGGGATCTTCTACGGCGGTATCGCTCAGGTTATCGTAGGTATTATGTGCTTTAAGCGTGGTGATACTTTTGGTACCACAGCATTTACTTCTTATGGTTTATTCTGGCTAACCCTAGTAGGCCTATTGGTTATGCCTAAGATGGGCTTTGCTGCAAGCCCTGCTGCTTTCATGGGTTGGTACTTGTTACTATGGGGCCTATTTACTGGTGCACTATTTATCGGTTCATTGCGCTACCCACGTGCTAAGCAAGTTGTATTTGCTTCGTTAACTATTCTGTTCTTGTTACTTGCTGCACGTGACTTCACTGGTAGTGAGTTAATCGGCACTATCGCTGGCTACGAAGGTATCTTCTGTGGTTTAAGCGCGATTTACTTTGCTGTGGCACAAGTACTGAACGCTGAGTTTGGTCGCGTTATTTTACCAGTTGGTCCAGTAGCTGTTGCAGCATATGAACCTACTGCAGAAGCTAAAGCTGCTTAAGTTAGTCGTGATAATCACCATCTTGCTGTGATTATGTATGATTAAAGCGAAAAAAAAGCTGACCTAAGGTCAGCTTTTTTTGTATCTAGGCCAGCAATAGGCTAAGTGTTAATGACTCATTTAGCGTTGCTGCTGTAGTTTGAACAACCACTTGCCGTACAGGTAGATCCCCACGGCTGAAATGGTGCCAATTGCAGCGATAATGTACCAAGCCATGCCAATATTGTGGGTGTTATAAAGCAATGTAGTTAGTGCTTTTTCAGACTCTCCGGTATAGCTCACTAGCGTTGTAAAAGCTTCACCCTGTGGAATGGCACTTATCTCAGTTGGATTCATACCACGCTCAGCCAAAAGCTCACGAGAGAAGATCTCTTTAGAGGCAAACATCTCATAAAGCTTAGGACCGAAGTAACCTTCTAATGTCCAACCGATCCCTTGGGGTAGCATAACGAAACCTAAGTACATGGCTTTTTTGCCCTCAGGTGCAATGTTACCCATAAACTCGTTTTTCTTTGGGCTAATCATCATCTCGCCGAAAGAGAACATCGCGATTGCCAAAACGATCATCCAAGCGGCATTGGTTGCACCAATCAGCACGAAGGCCAAAATACTCAGTAGACAGCCACCTAACATGGCTGTGGTAATACGGTACTTCGCGGTTAAGGCTGCCACTAAGAAACAGCTGGTCATGATCATACCCGCGTTAAGGTTAAGCATGCCTTCTGGCATGACCTTAGTACCAGTGTTATCTAAGCCTAGCCAGAACTGCGCCATTCCATTCGAGGTGCCTTCTGCACCAAATAGCGAGGTGACAATAACGCTGGTGTCGACCCACTCGGCGATATGGATTGGTAGTACGTCAAATAGCGAGTTGAACAGGAACCAGAAACCTGCAAATACCAACATGTAGTAGATAACAACAGGCTTTTTCAGCTCATGCCAAGCATCACGCCATAGTGCCTCTTGGTGGATCTCACCAGCTTTAATCTTACGGTTACGCTCCATACGCTCCTCTTTGCCAGGCTCTTTATAGGCAAGTAGGAATAGGAAGTTCAGCGAGATAATTGCGGCGCAGGCATAGAATACGTTGTCCCAAGATAGCTGGCGCATATGTACAGCAACGAGTGGCCCTAAGAAACCACCAATATTCACTACTTGGTAGAATATTCCCCATGCCATCGAGGTATTTTGTCTACCCGTGGAAAGTACTAAGGTGCCTTGGATCCCCGGTTTAAATACCCCTGTACCACCGGCAAGCAGTATGGCACCGAACAGGAAGCCATAAAAGTTGGGGAAGAAAGCCATCACTAAGTAGCCAGCAATTTTGATGACGGTGGAGACAAAAATGGTTTCTTTGTAGCCTACGCGGTCAGAGATCCCGCCAGTAAAAACCGGAATAAAGGTCTGCATAAATGCCCAGATAGCGATAATTACACCGTAATCGCTAAGGCTAATCCCTAATCCACCTTCTGATGTCGGTGCTTTTGCATAGAGGCCAGCACTGGCTTTCACGCCATAGTAGGCAATTCGCTCAACCAGCTCCATGCCACCAACAATCCAGAATATATAACTTAAGCTGGCGATAGAGGCCCACATCCCCAGCTGCTTAACTTCCCTTAGGTCGTTATCTGCGTAAGCATCGTTCGAATCGCTCATAACTTTCCTTCAAATGTTCTAATTATTTATATTTATTATCTATATTGCTTATTGTGTTGCTTTGGGGTGTGATTGACGTGTCACTCTTTACCAAAACGCTGCAAGCTTGTAATTGCAGTCGACACTTTACCTAATTTGGGTGCAAACACCAAAGCGTTAATTAGAACTATTGCAGTAGCATGTTTTAAGCAGGGGGGAAAATGAGCAGAGTAGTGATAAAGAAATCTCCTTATCTTAGGGCGAGTTTGTGCAGGAAAGCATAGGCTAGGCAACCGATTACAAGGAAATTCCTTGAATGGTTTTACTCTTGAATTTACGAGTGTTAATACCTTAATGAGATGACGTGAAAAATCTTTAAGTTGGTTATACGCTCGGTAAGAGTTGGCCGCCGATATTGCTTATCTGACAGCCACAATGTTTGGGTTATTTTATTATTACGGCAAATAGTGGTGCACTTAAGACCATGGCGATCCCTGTGAAAATCATGGTTAAGCTGGCGATAACTCCCTCTTGCCTGCCTATTTCACTCGCCTTGGCTGCGCCCGCACCATGAGCCGAAGCGCCTAATGCGACTCCCTTCGCAACGGAGCTGCGAATTCTAGCCATTTTAAACAATGGCTCACAAATTAACATGCCCATAATGCCTGTGAGCAGCACTAGCATTGCAGTTAACTCAGGGATGCCGCCAAAGGCCCCCGTTGCTTCCATCGCGAACGGGGTTGAGACCGTCCGCACCATCAAGCTGTGGGAGAGCTGTGTTGGCATATTGGTTACTAAGGTTAATAACCAAGATGATCCAACCCCTAACATCAAACCGGTTAATACCCCAAGGCTTAGTGTGAGTGGATACTGTTTTATTAACTGCCTCTCGCGGTAAATAGGCACCGCAAAGGCGATGGTAGCAGGGGCTAATAGGGCGGCTAGCCAATGGGTATAACTAAAGTAATCGCTCACACTGATGTTTAGATTGACGACCACAGTGACTATGATCACTGGGGCAATAATAATCGGAGCAAACCATATCTTACGCTGACGGCGATAGAGGGCTTTGCTGGTGTAGTAGCCGACTAGGGTAAGGCCTAAGCAAAATAATCCGATACTTGTATGGCTCATAGCGGCATACCTTGGTTTATCACTTCGGAATTAGTGTCTGCTCTATGCTTCTTTAAGCGTTGTTTATGTTCAAACTTAAATAATCTATCAACGGTAAACGCCGTGCCTAACAGTACGCAACTGCTTGCGACGAGCATAGAGCCAATAAGCACCACACCATAATGTTCAAGCAGATCTTGGTATTTAATCACGGCAACCACAGGAGGGATAAAAAACAGCAGCAGATCACCAATCAGCCAACTGGAGCCTAAGTTGATACTGCTCTCAGGCAGTAATTTGCTGGCCAATAATAGCAGCAGGATCCCAAGGCCGATAACGCTACCGGGAATAGGGGAGTTAATCTGATCTGCTAAGATTTGGCAGCCCCAAGCAAATAAACAAAGAAGGGCTATCTGGGTGCCAGTAAGGGCCTGGTGTTTGAGGCTAATTTGAGCACGTTTGGCAAGGCTTGCCATGATGAGTTCCAAGTGAGCAAAGTATGATGATTTAGCGTGATTTTACGCTTGCTTAATAAATAAAAAAAATGAATATTAAGAATGTAATCTATAAAATTTGGTTATCTAAATGGATCTTAAAGCGCTGCACTATTTTACTCAGGTTGTTGATGCCGGTGGTTTTGCCAAGGCGAGTCGCAATGTCTTTCTCACTCAACCTGCACTTTCTAAGGCGATAAAAGCCTTAGAAGAGGAGCTGGATATGGTGTTGCTGGAGCGAGGAAAGCGAGGCACCCAGATTAAGCTTACTGCTGCTGGAGAGCTGGTATATCGTCACGCAGAGCAGCTTATGTCCCAGCGCCAATCTATGCTATCTGAACTGGATGCACTGCGAAACCTAACTGGCGGTACGTTAAAACTAGGCTTAGCGCCCCTTGGCAGCGCTGAGTTATTTGCTCCTGTGATCGCCAAGTTTCGACAGCAATACCCTAAGGTGGAGATGCAGCTATTGGTGCGCGGTGGTATAGAGCAAACCTTAGCCTTGCAGAAAGGCGAGATTGAGTTGGCGACCGGGATCATCGAGTTTGGTGGTGAGTTCGACGGGCTTAGGATCCGTAACGACCCTATGGTCGTGGTCGTGCCTAAAACCCATGCCCTAGCTGGGTGTATGGAGCTACAGCTTAAAGATTTACAGTCTCTTTCCCAAGTGATGTTTGAGCCCGAATATGCCCTCTATGAGCTGATTTTGGATGCTTGCGATAACGCCGGATTCATTCCCGCAGAAATAACACGAGTCAGCCATGCCGATTTTGGTATCGCGCTGGTCGCGGCAGGAACAGGTATTATGGTGTTACCGCAAATCATTGCCGAGCGTTACCGCGTCGATGCAGTAGTCAATGTGCCGCTTGCCGCTAATGATCTCAGGTGGGAGCTATCGCTGTTTTGGCGTAAGCAGCAGAACCTATCTTTTGCGGCTAAGGCGATGATTGAGCTGATTAAGCAGCAACTTGAACAGACTGCCGCACCTTAAAAATACGAGCCATCTTATTCGGAAATTGAACCGCCTAGCAAGAAGGTTATATGCCGTAACCGAGCTAGGCTTTTCAGTTGGGCAAAGCTTTACTTAGTGACGACCCAGAGCGCGTGTAATAGGCCTGGAACAAAAAAAAGCAGGCACAGGATGATGTTGATCAATAGGTCTTTACCTACACCACTTTTTAGAAATACCGCTACAGGTGGCAGTAGAATTGCGATGATGATGAGTAATAGCTTGTTGGTATCCATGTCGTCATTCCCTTCAGTAGATTATTTCCTGAAACTTACTGTGTGACCATACAAGGGGCTCCCTGTAAGGTGTTACGTTAACCCTAATGCAGTTTAACTCTTATGTAAATGTGCAGGGCTTGCACGAAAGGTTAATCCTTTAGGCTTAAGCTGGAGCCTTAAGCGTCTTACAGTTGCTCTTCTACCCTTCGCAAAAATGAGTCACGCTAAAGACTTCGACTTCCATATTAGAAGACCAATAGTCTCTGTCCCAGCCTCCCTTAACTTTGAGTGCCTCGATAAACTCCTTAGGCTCAGGTAATTGTTGCCATACTTGTGGCAGGAATACGGCTCTTTTATTCCCTTCACTCAGTACTAAGCCCAGCTTAGTGGCTTCAAGGTAGGTCTGCAGCTGTGACTGAGCACTGAACTCAAGCTTTTGCATTTCTGATAGGAGTGAGATCTCTATGCGAAGTGAGCTTAGCTGAGATTCGACTAAGGGCTGAAAGCGAAGATCGTTGAAAGCGCTGCTGTGAGCGAGTGCCGGCACCAGCTCACCGATGGGACGGTCAGCCTCGATATGGCCCATGCAACCTTTGAGAGCCCCATCTAAGGTGAGGGTGACGAAACAGCCAAGTTTAAGTTGCTCAAGCCTCCCTGTGATGAGCGGTATTTTTGCAGCAAGATAGTTAGGATTGAATGCTGCAACAAGCGCGTCACGGGCTAAAGCTAGTAGTTGCAGCTTCTCTGACTGGCTAAGTTTAACGGCTGGCAAAGCTGGCATAGCCGACTACTCGATCTTTGTCCCCAGCTGTGTCGCCTGAGTTTTGGTAACTCAATTGTGCAAGGCGCAGCTGGTGGCGTTTAAGTTGCGGCATTAGAGCGTTGAGGCTTGAACTACCACAGGCTTGCTCGGGGAAGATGGTTTCTTGCCCCTCTACAATTTTTTGGCAAGTTATCCTGTCAAGGTTCGTCGCTTCGACATATCGATGAAAATGACTTAAGTCAGTACTTATTACGACTAAAGTTTCCTCTCCTCCCCATAGTTGCTCTAGTAGCTCAGCCATCTCATGGGGATCACTTTCGCCAATTAATAGTGGAATTAGCTCAAATTGATTGAGGCAGCGTTGTAGGAAAGGCAGCTGCACCTCGAGGGAATGTTCTTGCTGGTGGGGCAAGTTTGAGACAGTAATATACGGCTTGCCCTCTAGCATCTCCACGCTACGCCGATCGATTCTTACCTGACCTAAGGGGGTTTCAAAATATTGGCTCTGTGGCAGCGCGCCGCCCTGTAGGTAAACCCGATGGGCAGGGCCAATGAGTAGCACCTTGCTGACGCTAGCAGCCATCGACTCAATCAGGGCGTAAGCATGGGCAGCGACAAGACCTGAATAGATGTAGCCTGCGTGGGGGACAATAATGACTTTAGGTGAGCGAGGAGAGTCTAAGCTTTCGGCTTGGGACTGCTGAGCGCTTACTTGGCCAATAAGGTTCACTCTAGCCTGAGTCAAATAGCTGTCGAGCATTGCCCTCAGCTCATCGGCCGCGGCTGGGTAGAATAGACCCGCTACCGCAGCAGGTCGAACTGAAGCAAACATAGACTGATGAGCTCAAGGTTATCAACTAGGCTTTAAGTATAGCTCACGAAAGTTGCGCCCTAGGGACGTATTTATGTCTACAAACCACACAGTGAATGCAACCGGTCATAGTGATATTTTTACGGTAAAGACTCAGTATTGGCATAGACTCGATGACGGTCGAGTGCAGTGTGACCTTTGTCCAAGGCATTGCCAGCTCAGAGAGGGAAAGCGTGGGGTCTGTTTTATTAGGCAAAATATAGATAATCAAATAAAGCTGACTAGCTATGGCCGCTCTAGTGGATTCTGTATCGACCCGATAGAGAAGAAGCCGTTAAATCACTTCTATCCCGGCAGCTCGGTACTCTCATTTGGCACCGCTGGCTGCAACCTGAGTTGTAAGTTTTGCCAAAACTGGGATATCAGTAAATCGAGAGAGTTCGATACCTTAGGCGCCAAAGCTATGCCCGATGATTTGGCCGCAACAGCAAAACGCATGGGCTGCAAGAGTGTGGCCTTTACCTATAACGACCCAGTTATCTTTCATGAATACGCTATAGATGTGGCGAAGGCTTGCCATGAACTCGGGATCAAGGCGGTAGCAGTGACCGCAGGTTATATTTGCCCTGAACCTAGGGTCGAGTTCTTTAAATTTATGGATGCCGCCAATGTCGACCTCAAAGGCTTCACCGAAGGTTTTTACCGTAAGATCTGCGGAGGGCATTTAAGTGATGTGCTGGACACCTTGCTCTATCTGCGCCATGAGACTCAGGTCTGGTTTGAGTTAACAACTTTATTAATCCCCGGAGAAAATGATTCTAGCCAAGAGCTTAAGGGGCAGTGTCGCTGGATAAGGGATAATCTAGGCTCAGATATACCGCTGCATTTCAGTGCTTTTCATCCAGATTTTCATATGATGGACACTCCTGCGACTCCAGTCTCAACCTTGATACGGGCAAGGGAGATAGCCCTCGACCAAGGGTTAAACTTTGTCTATACCGGTAACATTCATGATCCGAGTGGCGGCAGTAGTTACTGTGCTCACTGTAAAAAGTTGCTGATAGGCAGAGATTGGTATGAGCTTGGCGAGTATCACTTAGATAATAGCGGTCGATGTGATTATTGTGGCTGCCAACTGCCAGGGCGATTCGATGGTCCGCCGGAGCATTTTGGTCGACGTAGGATCCCTATTTCAATCGCTTAATTGGTGGTAATCACCTATTAAAGTCACTGACTTAGGGGGGAAAGAAAAAGCCAACTAATATTATACTGATTGCTATTAGCTGGCTTTATACTGCTGGTGCTTACGTGGTGGCTAACCGACTCAATCCGCTCTACTGACTAAAGTGGCCATGGCTGCTGTCCATCCACATCAACCGCCTGTAGATCTAAGCTTAGGCAGTAATCTCCAGGGTTGTAGACATATACTTTTCTGTCGACAACCGCGAAGTTGAAGGCTGCCACTTGATCTTCGGCCGCTTGGGTTGTTGCTAAGCCCCACATCTGATAAAGCTCACGATAATCCAGTTTAGTCGAGTAGCTCATCGCCACCATTAAGAAGTCATTATTGGAGATGTTCTTGACGCTATCGAGGGTAAACTGGCTGAAGCCTAGCTGAGCTCGCTTTTCTAGCCATAGCTCTTCAGAGGCTTTTGCGCGCTCAAATTCACGTAGCAAAATGTGTAATCTCGCGAGAAGGTGCCAGCCATTTTCAAGCGCTCCCTGTTTCTGCGCCGCGACCATCATCTGTAGCATGGTCGCCATACCGTTTGACCAGCTGGTTAGCTTAGCCTCTTGCATATAAGCGAACGGATCCGCTTGATTCATACTCGCTTGCAGCACGGCAAACTCATCATCAATATCTAGTCCTTGGCAAGAAGGTAGCTTACCAAGCTCAGTGTAAGCACGAGACTTGGTATAGTAAGAGTATGGGTTGGTCGATGCGTGACCCTCATGACCGTCGAAACGCAGGCGTCCCTTTTCAAGCCCGTGACCTAACTCGTGAATATCGCCGTGCCCAGTGGGACTAAATGACCAGTACGCATCGTAAGGGTTGCCCGAGCAGCCATAACCACAGGTGGCTTGGTCGGCATTCATATGCTTAACCGTATCTATGCTATCGGTCTCCCAGCCTTGGCTGGCGGCAAATTCAGTGATCTCGGCGACCTCATCGATAAAGGGCCCCTTAAATCCTGCTAACAGATGCGGGTAATTATGTACCTGAGTCATGATGGCAGTGGCCATCTTTTCTGGGGTGTTCCAAAGCGGCTCATGCTCCATGGTATTTTGCATCTTATCGAGCTTTGAGTGTACTTCAAAGTGATCGGTTGCAAGTTCGGCCCAATCATATTGGTTTGCCGCTAAGTCTTGTAAAAACTGCTCACCGTCCATCCCTTTGCGCCAGTATGGGTGTAGTCCAACCTGCTCGAAGCTAAATTGCGTTGGCAGATCTGTTTGATCGAAACGAATCTGCATCGGCCCGCCGTAGGGGCTGGTAAACTTAATGGTTTCACCGGCTTTGACTTCGATATGGGTCGATTGCAGTAGTTTAGGGCGGTTATAGCCATTGCTAGCAAACTCATGGGTAGAGCCTGAGCGAAGCGTGTTGATAAAGACCCAGCTGCGTACCTCGCTGTTGTCTTTTCGCGTCACACTCACCGTTTGGCCTGGGAGGGCGTATATACCTGCAGAGCGGAAGCCTTTCTTACTCATCAAATTCACATCTTGGTCAACGGCATTGATGTGGCTAAAGTCAGTGCGGCTAAAGTTACCAAGATCCTGTTGCACGGCATTGATATCGCGGAAGTTATATACGCTGTGATCGGCATAATAGGCTTTGAGAAAATTTAGGCTATCGCTGGTGGCTACGTCCATCGGGTACTGGATAGCTTGACGATAGTTGTCACCTAAAAGAATGAGCAGCTTATATAGGGAGTAGTTTGGTTGCTTAAAGATATCGATCCTATTGGTTTCTATCCCTTGAATATTACTGCGAATACTCGCTAGTGCTGGGCGATAGTCATCGTTAAACGTGGCATCGCAACTGCTGGCACAGTTGGCGAGATTGAATTCTATTCGCTCATTATCAAACAAAGTTAGCCATAGCTTTTCTTTTTCCAGAGCGCTGTAACTACCTAACATGGCATTTGCAGAGCTCCAGTCTGCTTTATCTTGAGCGAAGTAGTTACCTGGGCCGCCTGGTCCCT
This sequence comes from Shewanella sp. MBTL60-007, assembly GCF_019654915.1. Taxonomy (GTDB): domain Bacteria; phylum Pseudomonadota; class Gammaproteobacteria; order Enterobacterales; family Shewanellaceae; genus Shewanella. The sequence continues at coordinate 46,782 of NZ_BPET01000025.1, forward strand.
GCATACTAAAACCCATAGGATTAAGTACCGTTTGAGTCAAAGGTACGCTATTCCAGCTGTGCAGATGCATATAAAGTAGAGGCTGTTTTTCGCTCTGTATTTGGGCAATCAGTGGCTCAACAATTTCGATTGAAAATAGCTCGGATGAACCTGTGATCACTAATTGCGCTTGGCTTAAACAGCTTGAGAGTGTTGCTTCATCACTACAGGTTTCAATCTGCCAATTAGGGAAATGCTCGCCAATCCAGCTATTGATGCGAGTCACTGTACTACCGGCCATCAAAAACAGCCTTATCTGCTTAGGTTGTGCAAGGGCTTCTTGATCTTGTTCTAACATCCAACCGAGTAAACGCTTAAAGCTTGGCTCAAAACTGGCGTTATTGCCTTGCTGCATGCTGGAAATGATATCGGTACCAAAAGCGGCATTCCGCTGGCCCGCCTTATCGTTGGCGGCTGCAAAGGTCAGGCCTTTGTTGCCTATGACGATGGCGTAAGCTTTATTTTGTGGATAGGCATGTTCTGCACCGGCAAGCTGGATCATCTGTGAGTGGCGACCTTGGTCATACTCCACGATGTCAGCTTGGTAGACCTTGTTAATGAGTGCCGCGCCATCTGAGCGATATTGCTCAATATGCTGTAGTGCCCGTTTGGTTATCTGCGCAGAGAGATCGGCGGCAATACTGGCATCGCCGTTTGCCATCGCTGCGCTAATTCTATCGTTGAGCTGGATACTAACTTGATCGCTAGCGGTCTGATTACTGCTATCGGTGACCGTTAAGCTGAGTGTAATATTGCTATCTTGTTCGAGCGTTCTGGCATCGATAGTCACACCGTCAAGGCTTGCGCTTGATAGTAACACCTCTGGCCCAGAGACTTGTCGCCACTTGAATGTAGAGCTGCCAGAGGCATAGATATTCACTTTGGCCGCGAGGGTGATTAGTTTATCGTTCCATGCGGTTATCCCTTCGCCAAGTTCAACACTAGGCGCTTGAGCTAAGGGCGGTATTTCGCCGCCATTATCTTGGGAGCTTGAATCATCAGATCCTCCACACGCCGATAAGCCTAGCAATACGCAACTCGATAGCAACCAATGTTTCATTTTATTAACACCCATTGAAATTTGCTCACATCTTGAGTGTTTTTGATATTTAAATCAATAAAAGATAAAAAATAAACCTTATAAAACAATGGGTAAGTCGATTTCTTGACGTTGTCATCAAATTGACGAAGGTAGCAATTACCGGGGATTTGAGCTGAGCGTAAGGCTGTAGAGTGTTTGAATTGCTGCAGAGTAAAGCGACCCAAATAGCGACTCAGCGGGGAAATAATCTTACTCTTGTGAGCAATATCAATAATTTAAACAGATGTTATATTTGTATACCAAATTTGGGCAATTTCACTATGCTGCTTCAGCTGCGTTTTACTTAGGGTAAGACGAGTGTAATTAGAGAGCTTTGTTTTCATGATTCCATCAATACTGGTGGGGAACAGGAATTAATATGTCTGTATTAATCGAACAGTTAGGACATGATGAGGTTCGCCAATCTCATCAATCACAGTCCGGCTTTATCTCGCTTTTTAAATCGGTACGATTTCAACTTAAACTCATCGTATTTTTGACCGTAATATCATTTTTATTCTTAGGCTATAAAGGCATTACCGGTATGCAAGATGCCGGAGAGTCGATAGGCGAGCTGCATGCCGAAGGTATGCAGCATAGTATTCGCGCAGGTAAAGTTCTTAATGAATTAGCGACAGCACGTAGTGAATTGTTATTAGCATTTCAGCATGACCCAAGTAGTCAATTTTCAGAAATGCATAACCATCCTCTTACGCAGCACATAAGCCAATCGCAATCGGCTATTACACTGTTATACAGCATTATTGAGAAAGAGATCTTAGGGGCAAGGTTAGATAACCAAGAGCGTCTACAAGTCAATAGGTTAAAGGCACAGCTGGATAGTGTCGTAACGCAGGGCTTTAATCCTACGATAGATGCACTAAAGCAAGGTGAGTATGAAGCGGCAAACAGAGTGCTGCTGACAACGATTAACCCGATGTTTAAGAATATTACCGCTGAAGCGCAATCATTCTTAGATCTGCAGGTTGTTAAGGGGGAAGAGACTTTCACCCAGTTTAATGAAAGTATGCAGATCTACATCGTTTTAGTTGCGCTTTTTTCTGTCGTTAGCATGTTAGTTATTTCGATTAGCTCAACCTTAATTGTTCGCCGTATGGGTAAAGCGATGACACAGCTTGAAATGACGGCTAACGATATTGCTAATGGCGATCTGACAAAACGTATCGTGATTGGTGGTGATGATGAGTTTTCTCATATCGCTGGCTACGTTAACCGCATAGCGGCAAGATTTCAGCATGCGGTACAAAATACCCATGAGTCGACTTCTCGCTTAGCCAGCGCGGCCGAAGAGAACTCTGTGGTATCAACTCAGACTCAACGTAATGTGGTGGAGCAGCAACAACAGACGCAGCAGATAGCTGCGGCGATTCATCAGTTTGCTGCGACGGTGAGGGAGGTCGCTCAAAGCGCCGAAGCTGCTGCGAGTTCATCGTTAGAGGCTAGCGATGCGGCGCATCACGGTCAGGCTGTTGTTGATGAGAGTATCTCGGTGATTGAAACCCTATCTACTGAGATGGATGGGGCAACGGAAGCAATGAAGTTGTTGTCTAAGTCTTCCGATGAAATTGGTAGTGTAGTGGATGTGATCCAAGGGATTTCAGAGCAAACCAACCTGCTAGCACTGAACGCCGCGATTGAGGCTGCCCGAGCTGGTGAGCAGGGAAGAGGCTTTGCCGTAGTCGCCGATGAGGTGCGCTCTCTTGCTAAGCGTACCCAAGACTCAACGGAGGAGATTCAAAAGATGATCCAGCGTCTACAGCAAGGTGCACGTGACTCGATGCTTATGATGGAGCGTGGTAGTGAACAGGCTAAGTTAAGTGTGGAGAAATCGGTACAAGCAGGTGGTGCTTTATTGCAAATCATGACCAGTATCGAACAGATTAATGGCTTGAATACACAGATAGCAACCGCGTCAGAAGAGCAGAGCTTAGTAACGGAAGAGATCAACCGTAATATTATCAATATTAGCGATATTTCAGATCAAACCGCAGCGGGCGCTGAGCAAACGCAAGCTGCCACCCATGAGTTGGCCCAGCTCGCAGAATCTATGCAGCAAGAGATAGCGTACTATCGCGTATAACAGACTCAACGTATTGGTTTAGATTGTAGATAACAAAAAGGGCTGTCGATGACAGCCCTTTTTTATGCTTTATAAAGCTTAGCTTCTACAGTTAGCTTGTAGAATTAGCCTTCGAGTTTTGCAAGCTCGGCTTTCTGCTCGGTTAGCTTATCCATATCGCGTTGGTATTCAGCTTGCTTAGCACGCTCTTTTTCAATTACGGCAGCTGGAGCCTTAGCAACGAAACCTTGATTTGATAGCTTGCCTTCGATACGCGCAAATTCAGCTTGTGCTTTCTCAAGTAGCTTATCGATACGTGCCACTTCTTTAGCCACATCGATTAGGCCTGCCATTGGGATCAACAGCTCCATGTTGCCTACAAGCTGTGTCGTAGACATAGGCGCTGCTTCACCATCGGCTAGAATCGTCATAGACTCAAGCTTAGCTAGGGTCTTGAAGAAGGTTTGGTTAGCCTCTAAACGTGCCTTATCTTGCTCGCTCACGCCACGTAGTAGTGCGTTTAGCGGCTTAGATGGAGCAATGTTTAGTTCTGCACGGATGTTACGTACCGCAACAATCACCTGCTTAACCCATTCAAGATCTTCCATCGCTGCAGCATCAACCTTATCGGCTTGATACTCTGGAAACTGGACTAGCATCAGGCTGTCGCCTTCAACACCTGCAAGCGGCTTAACGCGCTGCCAGATAGTCTCAGTTAGGTACGGCATGATTGGGTGCATTAGTCGCTGCATCTGCTCAAGTACAGTAACCAAAGTATGGCGAGTACCACGAAGCTGAGCCTCGGTACCACTTTGCATTACAGGCTTAGTTAGCTCTAAGTACCAGTCACAGAATTGGTTCCAAGTGAACTCGTAAATGGTGTTAGCAGCTAGGTCGAAACGGTAGTTTGCCATATGCTCATCAAAGGCTTTAACGGTTTCATTGAACAGACCGATAATCCAGCGATCTGCAATCGACAGCTCCATTTCGCCGCCGTTCTGGCCACAATCTAGTGCTTCACCGATTGCATCATCGCTAGCACCTTCTGCTTGTACTTCAGTGTTCATCAGCACGTAACGAGATGCGTTCCAGATCTTGTTACAGAAGCTGCGGTAACCATCAAGACGCTTCATGTCCCAGTTAATGTCACGACCTGTAGATGCCATAGACGCTAGGGTAAAGCGCAGAGCGTCAGTACCGTGAGCTTCGATGCCATCGGCAAACTCTTTACGGGTGCTCTTTTCAATCTTAGCTGCAAGTTGTGGCTGCATCATGTTGCCAGTACGCTTTTCAACAAGCGACTCAAGATCGATACCGTCAATCATGTCTAGTGGATCGAGTACGTTACCCTTAGACTTAGACATCTTGTTACCGGCTTCATCACGGATAAGACCTGTCACGTATACGGTCTTGAACGGAACCTGTGGCTTGCCGTTTTCATCTTTGATGAAGTGCATGGTCATCATGATCATACGGGCAACCCAGAAGAAGATGATGTCAAAACCGGTAACCAACACATCCGTTGGATGGAAGGCTTTAAGTTCGGCAGTATCTTCAGGCCAGCCTAAAGTTGCGAAGGTCCACAATGCAGAGCTGAACCAAGTGTCTAGTACGTCTGCGTCTTGGCGAAGTACCACTGAATCGTCAAGCTTGTGCTTAGCACGCACTTCAGCTTCATCACGGCCAACATAAACTTTACCGGCTTCATCGTACCAAGCTGGAATACGGTGACCCCACCAAAGCTGACGAGAAATACACCAATCTTGAATATCACGCATCCAAGAGTTGTACATGTTTTCATACTGCTGCGGTACAAACTTGATATCACCGTTTTCAACGGCTTCCATTGCGGTCTTAGCCATAGGCGCAACCGAAACATACCATTGGTCGGTTAGCAATGGTTCAATCACTACGCCAGAGCGGTCGCCATAAGGCACCTTCAATGCGTGTGGATCGATTTTGCCAAGTAGACCAAGTTGTTCAAATTCTTCAACGATAGCGGTACGTGCCTTGAAACGATCTAGACCGGCATAACGCTCTGGTAGGCTGTTATCTAAGTCGTTGTTTGCACTACCATCGGTGTTAACCACTTCGGCGCTTGAGCGGATCGCAGCGTCGATAGTTAAGATGTTGTACATTGGCAGTGCGTGACGCTTACCGACCTCATAGTCGTTAAAGTCGTGAGCAGGAGTGATCTTCACACAACCTGTACCGAATTCCATATCCACATAATCGTCAGCAACGATAGGGATAAGACGGTTTACGATTGGCAGCAGAATAAACTTACCAATGAGTGATTGATAACGCTCATCGTCTGGGTGAACCGCTACGGCGCTGTCACCAAGCATGGTTTCAGGACGAGTTGTTGCCACTTCTAGGTAATCTTTACCATCGGCTGTCAAAGCGCCATCGGCTAGCGGGTAGCGGAAGTGCCACATGCTGCCCTGTTTTTCTTTGTTTTCTACTTCGAGGTCTGAGATAGCCGTGTGCAGGGTTGGATCCCAGTTCACAAGACGCTTACCGCGGTAGATTAGGTCGTCTTCATAAAGGCGTACGAATACTTCTTGTACAGCGTTCGATATGCCGTCATCCATGGTGAAACGTTCACGATCCCAATCGACAGATGCACCAAGGCGGCGTAGCTGCTTAGTGATAGTGCCACCCGAGTGGTTTTTCCAATCCCAGATACGGTCGATAAAGTTTTCACGACCAAGATCGTGACGGCTTAAACCTTCTTCAGCAGCGACTTTACGCTCAACCAGCATCTGTGTGGCGATACCTGCGTGGTCAGTACCGACCTGCCAAAGGGTGTTTTTACCCTTCATACGCTGATAACGGATTAGGGTATCCATGATGGTATCTTGGAAGGCATGACCCATGTGCAAGCTACCCGTCACGTTTGGTGGCGGGATCATGATGCAATAGTTGCCTTGAGACTCATCGCCATGTGGCTTGAAGTAACCTTGCTCTTCCCAGTTTTGGTAGAGAGATTGTTCGATAGACTGCGGATTATATGTTTTTTCCATGGGGCGTGTTTATCTCAAACTAAAAATTAATAGGTTGTGTTGCTATATCTTGGGTGCTTAATGCAATTCCAAGTGCGCGATACTGCCGATAACGATCGCGAGCAATCGCTTTATGGCTGTCGTCGTTGGCAACGAAATCGATAATCTGTCCAAAGTTTACCGCAAATTGCGGCACTTGGTCTGCAAGATTAATCAGAAGATGACGTTTTTTGTTGGCACCAAGTCTATCAAAGCCAATTTCTACTGGCGCGCCGCCTAACGGACCTTCACCTTTAAGGTTGTGGGGCACGAAAGACTGCGGCTCAAATTGCCATAGTAATTCATCAATAGCATAGGCCTGCTGTTGGTCTTGGCAATGAATGTAGACCAACTGCTGAGTGGCAAAGGCTCGCTGCGCTAGTTGGCAGGCAAGCAGATACACTTGCTCAAGCGCCGATTTGGGCGAGTTTGATACTTGCTGTGCATCCTTTGGCATCAGATAAAACTGGGCCTGATTCTGACTTGGCGACATGCTTGAAGACCTGCTCGAAGAGATAGCTTGCTATTGCTTCTGCTTTTTGGCTGACGAAAGAGAGGATTTTACACTAAAAGTCGCTCAGAGATCAGCCTCTAATCGTGGATTTATTTATCGAAAAATTCAGCCGTTCTCTATCGCTTATCATGCTCTAGGCTTTGGGTCTGTGTGGCAACAAGCGCAAACAGTACATTTTACTAATAGAGCGGCTGTGGTTACACTCCATGCAATTGTCGTTACTAGCCCATACTATGAAATTTTCCGACCTTAATCTTAGCGCCGAAATCCTATCTAAATTACCAAGCAAGCTGGTGGTCGCCACCGAAATACAACGACTTGCTATCCCTGAAGTACTCGCTGGGAAAGATCTGTTAGCACTGGCACAAACTGGCAGCGGTAAAACCTATGCTTTTGGTTTGCCACTGCTGCAAGCTCTTATCAAAGATAATTGCCACGGCGGCGAGATAAAGGCGCTGGTGTTAGTGCCCACTCGTGAGTTGGCGTTGCAAGTGGGTGATGCGCTTAAATTAGTCTCTGCTACCACTAAGATAACGGTATTGTGTGGTGGTGTGGATAGAGCCGATCAGCTAAAGGCGTTGCAGCAGGAGCAGTTACATAAAAAACCACAACTTGTGGTGGCAACACCTGGCAGGCTATTAGATCTGTTACGTGAGCAGCATCTTTCACTGGCGTCGGTAACCCACTTGGTATTCGATGAAGCCGATAGACTGATGGATATGGGGTTTTGGCCAGATCTAGAGCGCATACTCGAGTATATCCCCAGCAAGCGACAGACATTACTATTTTCGGCGACCCTTGCACCAGAGCTAAATACAAAGGCGCTCGATTTGCTGCATAAGCCAGTTAAGGTCGCAGCGCAGGCTGCTAATAGTGTGGCTGAAAATATTAATGAGTCGTTTTATTTGATTAATAAAGGCGATAAGGCGAGGGCATTAATCGCGCTGATTCAAAGACAGCAATGGCCGCAGGTATTGGTATTTATCAATGCAAAGGATGATGCTGATAAACTTGTTAAACGACTGGTTAAAGCTGGCATCAACGCGAGCGCTTTGCATGGTGATAAAGCGCAGCTAGATAGGCAGCAAATATTAGCCGATTTTAAGTCGCTTAAGTTATCGGTTTTGGTCACCACAGATCTCTTGTCTCGGGGCATTCATGTCGATGCCTTACCCGTCGTTATTAATCTGGACTTACCAACGAGCGCCCCCGTATACGTTCACCGTATTGGCCGTACCGCGCGAGCAGGAGATAAGGGCTTAGCTATCTCATTGGTGTGTCACAGTGAGGCCGATAGCCTAAAGGCGATTGGGCAGTTAACTCATAGAGAGTTAGCACTCGAGAGTCTTGAGGGATTCGAAGTGACGGATAAGCCATCAACGGGGGAAAGTAAAAGGGCGCCAAGGGATAAAAAGGCTAATCGTCGCAGCTTGAGTAAGCGTAGCGCCAAAGACTTTGTCGCTAAAAAAGCCACAGCCCAAAAAATAGCCACTAAAAAGCCAAAGCCGACTAAATAGTGGTGTTTGGCGAGTGCTATAAGCTGGCAAGGGGATAGGGAAAGTAAATGGATCAATTAGGTGCAATGAAAGCCTTTGTGCGTGTGGTACAAACCGGTAGCTTTTCTGCAGCAGCCAGAGAGCAGAATACTACGCAGGCGACAATTAGTAAGAAAGTCGCTGCCTTAGAGAGTCTGCTTGGGGCAAAGTTACTCACTCGGAGCAGTCGTGAGCTTTCGATGACTGAGGTCGGTGCAGTTTATTATGAAAACTGCGTGGCTATTATCGCTGAGCTCGATGAAGCACAGGCTCAGGTGCGATCTCAGCAAGCGTCACCGAAAGGTATTTTGCGCGTTGCGGCACCTGTCGTTTTTGGCTGTCAGTTTATTGCGCCTATCTTGGGTGACTTCCTCAAAAGTTACCCTGAGATAAAAGTCGATCTGATGCTAAGCGATAAGCATGTGGATCTCGTCGCCGAGGGAGTCGATGTCGCTATCCGTGCTAAGCAACTTGAGGATTCCTCCTTGGTGGCAAGGCATCTATTCGATAATCCTTTAGTTGCGGTAGCCTCGCCACAATACCTTAATCGTTTTGGCGAGCCTAAGGCGCCTTTGGATCTCAAATCCCATAACTGTATCGTCTATTCGATGTTGAAGTCGGTCAATATCTGGCACTTTGAACACTCTGGTGGGAGTGGTGATATTGCGGTGCCAGTGAGTGGTAATTGTCGCTGTGACAATGGAGAGGCGATATTACAGTTGGCACTAGATGGTGTTGGTATTGTTCAGCTACCGATCTGGATGGTGGATGAACATATTGAACAGGGTAAGCTAAAAAGAATTATGCCTAATTATTTTTCTCACCCCTTACCTTTCAATGCTATCTACCCCCAGAGTCGTTATGTGCCGTTAAAAGTTCGCTGCTTTATTGATTATCTAAAGCAACGTTTAGCCGAAGACTCAAGCTATCGCTAAGTAGTGTAATGAGCGTAAGGATTAACGATAAGTACCACGGATAGGGTAATTATTTTCAGGGTCGCGGATAAAGGTGAGTCCTGATAATAACGTGGCTAGCTCTGGACGGGCAAAGGGACCATTGGAAATATCAATAAGTTGCACTGTGCCTTTGTCGTTAATCACAAACAAGCCTGGCTCAGCAAAGGGATGATCGGTCTCTTTTTCTGAGCGTGGGTGAGAGATATAAAGCCCAAGCTGCTGCATATTCTCAATAGTGAGATTGTAAGCAATAGGGAAGCTAACCGTTAATTGAGTCTTGTGAAACTGTGCCTGCTCGAGAGAGTCGGCCGATGCGGCAACGATGTCGATGCCTAACTTCATAAAATCAGCTGCTAACTTTTCCAGCTCATTAAGATAGCGCGTACACAGTGGGCAGTGCTTGCCACGATAAATAACCAGTAAGCGCCAGTCATAACCTAAAGCAGGCGTGCCAAGAGATATTGACTCGCCCGTTAAAGCGGGCAGTTGAATGCTTGGAAAGGCCGCTCCAGCAGTAAATTTGATTGACGACATATTATTCCCCTCATCTGGTGGATAGCCACTAATGTGTATTTCTAGCAATGAAGGCCTATGGCGACCTTCATCACTTACTTCAGTCAAAAAGGTTAGATTGAGATGTAATTGTAGCTGTCATCTTGGCGGTTGCGTTTACCGCGGTATTTATCGCTGAAATTATCGGCCCAAATTGCTGTGGCATTCTGGTTTTGGTTCCAGTCGAATACGGTAGAGCGATGTTTAATCTTCCATACTCCATCGCGACGCTCGAAGCGGAAATGGTGTCGGCCACCTAAGATGCCCTCTTTATCGACACCGTCCTGTTCATGTACATGGTAGGCCCAGACATAAGCCTCTGCGGTGGCTGTATCACCGTTAATTTCGATAAGAGGGTTACTAATTCTGTGCTGTGTGGCTTTTAAGGCTCTGAAGCCTTCCATTGCAGGCTCAACAAATTGATGCGCGTTATCATTGTAAAAGAATAGCTCTGGGAAAATAGGGTCTTGATGTTCCTCAATGGCATCTTCCCAGTAGGTTGATTTCATTAAGTCGCCATCGACTCTATCTAGCGCACGAGCGAATTTGTACATAAGCTCGGTCATCTCTTGTTTGTCTAGTAATTGCTGAAGTTTTTGCTGCATATCCATGGTGGGATCCTCGTGTCATTTTCATTTGGTTTAATTAGCCGCCGAAACTCAAGTTGCCGAAGGAGTCTGTGGGCTATTAAAGCGATGGCAAGATATTAGCTATTCTCTTTTGTTTTGATAACTAGCGTTACACCTATAGCAGTTATTCCTTTATGGAATAGATGTGGTAGTTTGTGGTCTTGAAAGTTGTGGAGTTTGATTGGTATGAAAGCAATCTGTGACTATTTTCTATACAAATAAGGGCTTAGGTGAGGCTCTTAATATCTGCCGATATGATAAAAATTTAATCGATCACATTGGTCAATTTATTAGCTGGTGAGTTCTCTGTATTGGGGATATACTCCGCGATCGCGCCAATAGTGATTGGTCATTATTCGTTGTTCTACTATTAGGGAAGTCAGTACCACTAAGAACAAATAATGATATGCAGTAAAGGGATAGTGTGTTTTTTGTTTTGGTAAGGTGCTAGATGAGCTTCTTTGATAATGCTGTGATTATATTGCTCCTGATTGGAGTCAGTTGTTTTTTTTCTATGTCTGAAATTGCCCTTGCGGCTGGGCGAAAAATTCGTCTGCGTCAGCTTGCATCTGAAGGAGATGCACGGGCAGACAAGGTGTTGCTGCTGCAATCTCAGCCAGGTAACTTTTTTACCGTGGTGCAGATTGGCCTCAACGCGGTAGCCATCATGGGCGGTATTGTGGGTGAGTCAGCCTTTACGCCTTATTTTCACTCGTTCCTATCCAGTTGGTTGAGTGGCCCTTGGCTAGATAAGATGAGTTTCTTACTCTCTTTTGTCTTCGTGACTAGCCTGTTTATCTTAATCGCTGATTTGATGCCTAAACGTCTAGCCATGGCGTTTCCTGAAAAAGTAGCTATGACCTTTGTTGGCCCTATGATGGTCTGCATCGTGGTACTCAAGCCTTTAGTATGGTTCTTTAACGGTTTAGCTAATTTTGTGTTCCGTGTTCTGCAAATTCAAACCGCACGAAATGACGCGGTGACTTCCGATGATATCTATGCAGTGATGGACGCAGGTGCAGAAGCGGGCGTACTCGATAAAGGCGATCAGCTGATGATGGAAAAAGTGTTTGAGATGCAAACCATTCCAGTGACTGCAGCCATGACGGCTCGTGAGAGCTTAGCCTATTTCTTGCTACAAGATAGCGAAGAGGAAATTAAGGCCAAGATTGCCCAGCAACCTCACTCTAACTTCTTAGTCTGTGATGAACAGCTAGACACGGTAGTCGGTATTGTTAACGCGAAGAAGTTACTTATCTGCCTAATTAACGGTGAGAAAATAAGCCTTAAAGATAAGAACTTGGTGAGCAACTGCTTTATTATTCCTGACACATTAAGTCTGTCGGAGTCGATGGATTACTTTAAGAATTGTCGAGCGGATTTTGCAGTAGTCATGAACGAGTACTCTTTGGTTGTGGGCGTAGTGACGGCTAAAGATCTGCAAGATGCGGTGATGGGCGCTTGGTCTTTACCCGAGAGTGAAGAGCAGATCATTGCCCGCGATGAACGTTCTTGGCTGATGGATGGCGTGACACCGATTATTGATGTTATGCGAGCGTTAGATATTGAAGAGTTTCCGCAAAACCATAACTACGAAACCATCGCCGGATTTATGATGTTTATGCTGCGTAAAATTCCAAAGTGCACCGATTCAGTGACCCATGCTGGCTTTAAATTTGAAGTCGTGGATGTGGACAGTTACAAGGTGGACCAGCTATTGGTTACGCGTATCGAAGAGTCGAGTAAGGTTGAAGAGACAGAGTTTAAATCTTAAGGATAAAGCTTAAATCTTATGGCTAAACTAAGGTGAGTAAGTGTCTACTCACCTTTCTGCTAAACCTAGCTACAGCCAGCTTTACTTGCTTTCCTTTGCATTTCTCAAGTTATTTGCCTGCCAACACTCCCATTTTACTGTGCTAGCTAGATCTGTTGAAGTCACGGGTGTTTATTAACTTTACTCAGCCATGATTTATGCCAATCAGTTAGGCGTTCAACCGGCATTGGTGCAGCGATGTAATAGCCTTGTGCTAAGGTGCAGCCTAATAATTGCAATCGCTGCCATAATGCTTGGGTCTCAACACCTTCGGCTACCGACTTAAGCTCGAGTCGAGTGCTTAACAGTAAGCAAGCCTCAACAATGGCTGCTGCCGTTTTGCTGTTTTCCATGGCTTTAATAAAGCTCATGTCTACCTTTAGTGAATCAAAAGGCAGGGTATCTAGCAGGGTCAAGGATGAGTAGCCTGTACCAAAATCATCGATAGAGAGATTAAAGCCGTGCATCGCTAGACGTGAAGCCGACTCCAGTGCTCTGCCGGTATTTTCCAACGCATCTGATTCGGTGATTTCAAAATAGACCTGCTTACATAGGTTGGGCTGTTGTTTGGCAATATCCAGTAATCGGTCGACGAAGTGGCTATGCATTAAGGTCATAGGGGTGATGTTGATCGCCACCGAACGACCAGCAAGATGCGCTTGGTGTTGCAAGATGTAATTGACACTCAAGAGTGCTAACTCGGCGTCTTTTTGCATCTTACTCAATTGAGGCAGAAAACTGGTTGGCGGTAATACTCCCAAGATCGGGTGGACAAAGCGAATTAGCGCTTCACAAGATTGCCACTCGGCGTTATCGAATGCGACCAAAGGTTGGAAGTAGGGCTTTATCCAGCCTTGTTCAAGGGCGTGCTCAAGTTCTTTCTCGGTGAAGGCTTTACTCTTTATTGAGCCATGACTGGCAAATGTTGAATTTGTCAGATTCTCGACATAGGCCAAGTGTAATAGCTCTTTGAGGATATTTATCTTTACGGGTTTGCTAATGGCACCAATCACTTTTAAGTGATAGCTCATACACATCTTCTGTACGGTATCGAGTACGATCTGATTGCTGGCACTGGTGATAATGATGGAGCCGGTAAACATGAGTTCACTGATATGACTCAAGAAGGTGATTCCATCCATCTCAGGCATTTTTAGATCGCATAGCAGTATGTCAGGCTTGAAGTCTGCCATTATCTGTAGCGCTTCAACACCAGAGGTTGCAGTTCTAATCTGCGAAATCTTAGGTGTTGTGATCAGTTCGAGTTGCATTTGCATCGCTTCGCGCTGAAATTGATGATCTTCAATCAGTAAGATTTTCATTTTAACTGGTTTACCTGGTTAGAGATCTGCGCGATTAATTTTTCTAGCTGTACCAGCAAGTCTTTTATTGCATCAATATCTTGCGCCGAAGCCGCAGTTTCTATCTCGGCGCAAGTGATAACGAGGAGCTCACATTCAATAACACCCGCAGCGCCTTTGAGTTTATGAGCGCTATGGGCGGTGGCGTCAAAGTCGTGTTCTGCGACTGCTTGATTGAGTATTTGCATATCATTGTCACAGGTTGCAATGAACTTAGTCAGTAAGTTGATGCAAAGCTGCAGATCGCCGAAGTTAGTCTCAAGCGCTTTGATATCAATAACGGCGAGATCATTGAGGTCACACTTGAGCGTTTCGCTGGAGTTTGTTGCAATAAAAGTCCTATCTTGCATCGATGGCTCGTGTTGTTGAACATTATCTGCGGCGGGAGCTTGCTGAGCTTCAACTAAGTAATTATTGAGTACGTTTTGCAGCTGCTCTAAGCTCACAGGTTTTATTAAATAATCATCGAATCCATACTGGTGGCAACGAGATTTTTCACTCGATATGGCATTAGCCGTGAGGGCGATAACACCGAGACGGTTCAGTTTTTCTTGTTGTTCATGTTCTCTAATAGCACTCACTAGGCCGTAACCATCGAGTTCAGGCATATGGCAGTCGGTCAGAACTAGGTCGTATCGATTCTGTTTATAGGCAGTAAGCGCCTGCTGACCGTTATCAAAAATATCACCAAAGTAGCCTAACTTGCTAAGCTGCATACGGATCACATCTTGGTTAATTGGGTGATCTTCTGCAACCAGAATGAGTTTGTTTTGTGCAATGGCCTCCTCGCGAGTTAATGCCTGAATTGGTTTATTTTCTATTACTGCATACTTGTTCTCAAAAAACTCAGGCTTAGTGAGTAGATGCAATAAGTGCTCTGGGAACAGAGGGTTGATTGATAGCGCCCAGCCGAGCTTATTTGGAGCTGGCGATAGCATGCTCTGGGTTTTGAGCTGAATAATTTGCACATTAGCGAGATTACGTTTGGCCCAGCTTGACGTCAGTGCCTGCTGTTCACACCAGCTTTCTGGCAGTATTAGGACCTGCAGTTGCGCCTTGGCAACGTATGCCGCGAGGGTGGCTTTATTCTCGATACATTGCAGGCTATACGGGGTGCAATGCCAGACTCGAAGGTATTCACAAACCACATCATAGTCACTCTCATCAAGCATCATTACGCCGCAGCGCTTATTGACTACCGCAGGTACTTCAACAGCTGCAATAGGGAAGGTCAGACTGAAGCGGAAAGTACTCCCTTGTCCTTGTATACTGGTAACCGTGATCTTTCCGCCCATGAGTTTGACTAGTTGCTCACAGATAGACAGCCCTAAGCCAGTGCCGCTGAAACGGCGCTCGCTACTGAGATCCACTTGTTCAAATGGAATAAATAGCTTGGCGATATCCTCTTCACTAATTCCTATTCCAGTGTCAGAAACGGCAAAGCTAATAGTTTGCTCTTTCTCTGTAGAAGAGAGCAGGTCCACCGATAACCAGATCTCGCCTTCAGTGGTAAACTTTGAGGCGTTATTCAGTAGGTTGTTTAGTACTTGCTTTAGACGTAAGTTATCCAGAGAAAATGAATAAGCAAGCTTAGGATCTAACCATAACTTAAACTTAATGCCTTTGCGTTCGACATGGACAATATGGGGTTGAACTAATTCACTGATAAAGCTGCTTAACTGACATACAGCAGGGCTTAACCCGAGTTTCCCAGCTTCTATTTTAGAGAAATCGAGTACATCATTAACGATATTGAGCAGATTATTACCTGAGTGTGTTAGGTTCTTATGGAGCCCATGAAGTTCGTTGCTACTTAGGTGTGGCGTCATTAACTCTAACAGACTCAAAATACCACTGATTGGGGTACGGATCTCATGGCTCATCATGGCTAAGAAACGCGATTTAGCTTCAGTTGCCGACTCTGCTATTAAGCGTGCCTCATCCAGCTCAGCTTGTTTCTCTTTTATAAGAGAAATATCGACCATGGTGTAGGTCCAATGCCTATTCTTATCGACTTTGGTGCAGATCCCAGTAAGCTGGAACCATAAGGTTTTACCGTCAATGTTGAGCTTGAGTGTTGTGTACAGCGAATCACAGAAGCGAGATTGTTCAATATCCCTTAAGAATTCGTGCTCGTCTGCATGGTTTGCTAAAAACTCCATCAATAGATGAGGAGCTTGATAGAGTTGCTCTGGGGTTAATCCGAGGTATTTTTCAATATTACAACTAATATAACTCCAAGAAATATCATCAATATCATCGCCATATCGAACTAACTGGGCAACAACGCCTCCAAAGTTGCTATTGACTAGTCTTAGCTCTTTCTCGACGCTCTGTCTCTGTGCTATTTCATGCTTTAGTTTTCTATTGGAATAAACGATTGCTAAAAAGGTTGAAAACACGCCGCATAAAATCAGAAGAACCCAGTTTGGTACTTTGGCAAAGGTGAAATCACTATTAATGTTAATGTCATTCCATTTATTGGTAATTTCGCGTAACTCATCGTCATGAATCGAATTTTTGGCTTTATTTAAGATAGACAGCAAAATGGGGTTACTGCTATTTACGCCAAAACTGACAGAGTGACTATGGTTGCCTAAAGGGTTTGGGATAATATTAATTCGACCTAAATACTTTGAGCTGACTAAAGAGTTAGCTTTTGATAAAGGCATTATTCCGACTTCGATTTTTCCCTGGATGACCGAATTGAGCAGGTGCTTACTGGAATTAAATATCGTGATATCGGCATGGGGGAATTTATTAGCCGTATTCATCTGTTGTTGGTGGTTGTCTAGTAAGCCTAATGTCTTCACATTGGCAAGTTGTTCGGCAACTAAGTTGGTAGCTGTTACGGCTATCCATTTGTCTTGCATGTAAGGTGAGGTGCAGTGGACTAATTGTAAAATATCATGGTCACAAGTATAGGCAGGTAGCATTTCATAATTGTTTTCTACCAGATGTTTCTCTATATCATCGCCATGATAGGGAGTCGCTTGAATCGTTAAGTTAAGTTTCTTGGCTACAACCTTTAAAATTTCTGCGCTCATGCCATCCATCTCACCATTTTTATTGGTGAAGACATAGGGGGAATTATCGGCAGAGTAGAGTACTTTGATTGCTTTCCTTTTGCTAATCATTACAATTTCCTCTTCCGTGAGGTTAAGGCTATGTTGTTGATAAACATATTTAACCTGAGAGGTCGTCAGCCAAGCGTCGTAGAGTTTGTCAAAAGTCTCACTTGGGATCTGCTTTAAACCCTCATTAAGGTGCTCAATAAGTTCGATATCTTTAAGTCGGGTTGCAAAGTGTAAACTTTCAAAGGGCACATCGTTAAGTAGACGAATGCTTAAGTCATTAGGCACATCTTGGTGGGTATGCAGGTAATCTAGGGTTATCGCATTACCAATGTACGCATCGGCATTCCCTGAAAGAACCGAATTATAGGCAGTTAGGCTGTCGGTGGTATTATAAATTTTGACTTGGTCAGTCGAATCTCTAAGCAGCTCATTAACTGCAAAACCTCTTTCTGCAGCAATACGCTTACCGTTTAACTCTAAAAGGTTATTAGTATTTTCTTGCTTGGTGAGGCTTGCAATGGGGACTAGCATTAGTGGAGAGCTAAAGCTTAGCCAAGCTACTCTCTCAGGCGTTTTCGATACTCCCATGATGAGGTCGATTTCGCCTTGACGTAGTGCCTGAGTCACTTCTTCATAGTTTGAGTAGATAACGTTCTCTGTGCGGTATCCGCGGCTCTTGGTGACTTCTTGCAGTAGTGAAGGTAATAATCCAATCACTTTTTGATCTTTACTGACATAAGTAAAAGGTTGCCAATCAGATGCGGGATAACCGACTCTGATGACATTCTTGTTGCTAGCGCTTTGAGCGTCATCTGCAATCAATGGTGCAGAGATAAAAAATAGGATAAGTATGATTAGTGCCTGACGCATACACGGCCTTAAATTGGATAATAACGAGAAACTGTTTAGTAATCTTTATGCACAGGCAGCGGACACTCGCGATTAGAACTCGCAGTGGAACCTCGTTAAGTTTCGGTTCTTGTGTGGCTGGTGTCAGTGTTTGGCTCTAAATAAGGGAGGCTGAAAACTGAAGCTGTGAAATTTTCGCGTATTGTAAACGTAAATTATTTTCTGTCGATATTTTGCCAGCAATATAATGCCTGTTAGTTCTCATTTTCAAAGTTATTTTCAATAAGGCATGTTTACAGACTGGAGTTATGGGGGAGTTGTGTGTGGCTTTGAATTAAAGGGTATAAAAAAGGCTAAACCACTCTCTATAACTTGCGGTTTAGCCTTTAACTTGTGGTACTAATCTTAGCTATTCGCCCTGTTCGACGCCAGCCTTGTTGATTAGGAACTGAGTCAATAATGGCACTGGTCGTCCAGTCGAACCTTTATTGGCACCACTGTTCCAAGCTGTACCAGCTACATCGAGATGAGCCCAGTTGTACTTTTTAGTAAAGCGAGACAAGAAGCAGGCAGCGGTAATTGAACCTGCTGCACGGCCACCTAGGTTGGTCATATCGGCAAATGGGCTTTCCAAGTGCTCTTGATACTCATCCCATAAAGGCATGCGCCATGCGCGGTCACCACTTTGTTCACCTGCATTGAGTAGCTCGTGAGCAAGTGGGTTATGACCTGAGAACAAGCCAGATGCATGTTTACCTAAAGCGATGACACAGGCACCTGTTAGGGTTGCGGTATCGACAACCAGCTCTGGGTCGAAACGCTCAACATAAGTCAGCACATCACACAATACCAAGCGGCCCTCTGCATCGGTGTTTAACACCTCTACGGTTTGGCCAGACATAGTAGTTAAGATATCCCCAGGGCGATAGGCATTGCTTGATGGCATGTTTTCACAGCCAGCCAAGATCCCGATAACGTTGATCGGCAGTTGCATCTGACATAGTGCTTTCATGGTACCAATTACACCCGCGGCACCGCCCATGTCATACTTCATCTCATCCATGGCTTCGCCAGGCTTAAGTGAAATACCGCCTGAGTCGAAAGTTAGGCCTTTACCCACTAGCACAATCGGCTTTTCGGTATTATCGACTGCGCCCTTGTACTCCATGATGGTCATCACTGACTCATTATGGCTGCCACGGCCTACAGCTAGGTATGAGTTCATGCCTAGGGCTTCCATCTGTTCTTCACCGATAGTGGTTACCGTTAGGTTCTCGGTATTTTCGGCTATTTGACGGGCCTGCGAGGCTAGATAAGCTGGATTACAGATGTTTGGCGGCATATTTGCCACATCGCGGCAAAGGTGCATACCAGCAGAAACTGCCATACCGTGCTCGATGGCGCGTTCGCCTACGGTCAATTCACGACGAGTCGGTACATTAAATACTAATTTACGCAGCGGACGACGGGTTTCGCCTTTGCGTGTTTTTAGTGCATCGAAGCTATAAAGACTGTTTTGTGTCGTTTCAACGGCTTCACGTACTTTCCAGTATGTATCGCGTCCTTTGACATGTAACTCGGTAAGGAAGCAAACAGCCTCCATAGAACCCGTTTCATTTAAGGTATTGATGGTTTTGGTGATGATCTGCTTATATTGACGTTCATCAAGCTCACGCTCTTTACCGCAGCCAACGAGTAAAACACGCTCGCTAAGTACGTTTGGCACATGATGAAGTAATAACATCTGTCCTGGCTTACCTTCCAAGTCGCCACGACGAAGTAAATTGCTGATATACCCTTCACTTATTTTATCTAACTGTTCGGCGATACCGGACAAGCGTCTTGGTTCGTATACACCTACAACGATACAAGCTGAGCGTTGTTTCTCTGGACTGCCGCTCTTTACGCTAAACTCCATGAGCTCTCCTAGATTCTTAAAGACAAATTTTATTATTTATTAGATAATGTCTGCTTATGCCCAAAAAGGGCCGAAATATGGCGCACTCAAGATCTTTCTTTTCGAGTGTTTTCCCTGGCCATGTTATGTAATTGTTGGTTACAAAACTACTAAAAGTAGACAGTCTACATGAAAGTTGTATTGATACCAGCATAAATGAAAGTTTGGAGACCGGATCCTCACTGTGATTGTATTTAGATACCTGATTCGAGAAGTTTTAAAAGCGCAAATGGCAGTACTTTTAGTACTGTTAGCTATTTTTATTAGCCAACATTTTGTGCGCGTGCTTGCTGATGCCTCCGATGGCGAGTTTCCTGCATCTCTTGTTATGACCTTACTGGGTCTTAACATGCCATTTCTCACAGTTTTAGTGTTACCGCTGAGTCTATTCTTGGGGATTTTGCTCGCCCATGGGCGCATGTATGCTGAGAATGAGATGGTTATTTTTCATGGCGTAGGTGTCAGTGAATGGTATATCACTCGAGTCACGCTTTTGCTTGCGGTGAGCAACATGGTATTTACCGCGTTCCTGTCTATTTATGTAGCGCCTTGGGCAGAGGAGCAGCAGAATCAAGTGTTAGAACATGCCCAGTCTGAGGCGGGTCTTGCGGCATTAACTCAGGGCCGCTTCCAGACGAGCCCTAATGGTCGTGCGGTACTGTTTGTTGAGCGTATTGGTCGTGATAACCAATTAGATAAAGTATTTGTGGCTCAGTTGCCAGAACCCGATGATGAAACTGGCGTGGCCAATGTGGTAGTGGCGCGTACAGGTAAAGTGGTCGAAGATGAAACTGGTGGCCAGCGTCTGCAGCTTGAAGATGGTGTACAGTACCAAGGCAACCCTAAACGCGTTGATTATCAAATTGTCGAGTTTGGGGGCTATCAGATGCAGATTAAAGAGCAGGAGGTCGATGAGCGCCGCCGTAAGCTGTCTGCTATGCCTATCGGTGAGCTAATGAATATTGATAGCCCAGAAGCTACCGCTGAATTTCATTGGCGCTTAGCGATTCCTTTGGCTATCCCGCTGATGACCTTGATTGCTGTGCCTATGGCACGAGTGAACAATCGCCAAGGTAAGTTCGCCAAGATGTTCCCTGCGATTCTACTCTATTTAGGCTACTTTGGTTTGATGGTGGCTGGACGTAAATCGCTAGAAGATGGAGTGATCCCACAGTATCTAGGTATGTGGTGGATCCATGCCTCCGCGTTGTTCATAGGCATATTGCTGCTAGGCAAAGAGCGGCCGTTAGGAGCGAAAGTGACTGGCTTGTTTAAGCGCAAAAAGGCGGCCAAGGCATGAGAATATTAGATCTATATATTGCTAGAGTTCTGATTAGTACCTCATCTTTAGCACTGCTGGTGTTAACCGGATTATCGGGGATTATTAAGTGGGTCGACCAACTGCGCCTTGTTGGGCGTGGTACGTATACCATGATGGATGCCGGTGTCTATGTACTGTTTTTGATCCCACGAGATATCGAGCTGTTCTTTCCTATGGCCGTGTTACTCGGTGCCTTGATCGGTATGGGAATGCTTGCTTCTAACTCTGAGTTAGTGGTGATGCAGTCATCGGGCTTGTCTCGTCTACAAATTACCATGTCGGCGATGAAGACGGCAATTCCACTGATGATCATCGTTATGATGCTAACCGAGTGGGTTGCGCCAGTCGCTGAGCTAAGAGCTAGGGAGATCAAGCGCACCAATGTTTCTGGTGGTAGCTTGATTGAGTCTAACCGTGGCATTTGGGCAAAAGATGGGCCGTTATTTGTTAATATTGGTGGTGTGGTCGATAGCCATAACCTGCGAGATATTACCCTGTACGAGTTTAGTGATACGACTAACTTAACCAGCACAGTACATGCAGACTCTGCCGAGTATAAGGACAAGTATTGGCAGCTAACCGATGTGAGAAGAACCACGCTTAAGAATGAGCAGGTCGTGCTGACAAATCTTGAAGAAGATAAGTGGATCTCTTCGTTGACTCCTGAAAAGCTGAGTGTGGTGTCGGTTAAGCCTGAGTCGCTGTCGATAGCGGGTTTGATCGATTATCTCGATTATTTGAAAAATAACAATCAGGCATCTGAGCGCTATGAATTAGCGCTGTGGCGTAAGCTACTGCAACCAGTAACCGTTGCGGTGATGATGTTGGTGGCTCTATCGTTTGTATTTGGGCCGCTAAGAACCGTTACTATGGGCGCGCGAGTGTTGCTAGGGGTTGTGGCTGGTTTTAGCTTTTATATCTGTAGTGAAATCTTCGGTCCACTGAGTATCGTTTATGGCTTACCAGCATTTATCAGTGCCGGAATGCCCGCACTGCTGTTTAGTATTGGAGCGCTGTACTTTATTAGGAAGTAGCCTAGCTTAAAGGCTTGGGATAATTAGCTGCAATCATTAAAAAAGCCAATCAACAGGTTAAGTTCTGTTGATTGGCTTTTTTGTTATGCTATTACTCGCTTCTCTAATGAGGATTAAGCGTTACAATCTTGTCTGTCTTGCTATGGCTTAGGCTGCTTAAACACCGTGCCAGTTACGCATCTGATTGGCTTCTTTTGACAGTACAACCACTTCTGAGCGAGTCATCATATCTTGCAGTGCCAGTTTATCGCGGTTAATCAAGATCCATAAGTTACCAATGCCAAGTAGCGACCAAACCAGTCTTGCCGCTGCTGTCACCATACTCAGGTTTTGCCCATTTGGATGTTGGATCTTGAGACGCCATGCACGCATACCTAATGTTTGACCGCCTTTGCTCCAAAAACTGATATAAAACAGACCCACACAGGCCATAATCCAGCACTGGTAGATACCTTTATACAGCGGCGTGCCATTGAGCAAGTCTGATACATGCTCAAAGCCAGCCATATCGATCAAGCCACTGCTGGTTAAACCGATAAAAATACCAAAACCTATGGCTCCAGCCACCATATATACGGCAACGGCAAGTAATAGATCATAAACGATAGCACCGCAGCGCTTAAAAAAGCCTGCACGTGGAAAGTTGGCGTGTTCGTTATTGGGCATGTAATGAGTCGTCATTGATATCACTTATTATTAGGTTTATTGGATGATGATGGCGAATACTGGCTCAAGGGTTATGACTTTTTCGGTTCATCTTTGATGTAGTAGATGTCACTAAAACCAAATCGTGCGAACTCTTTAGCACGGAAGTCTTTCACTGCTGATGATCCCTTTGAGGTCATAGCGATCTGTTGCTCCATCATGAGGTATTGCGTTAAATCAACGCCTTCTGCTGCGGCTACGGCCTCATAGATGTCATGATATTTGTCGTAAGCAAAGTTAATCTCTTTCGCTTGATTCTTAAATTTATAGGTAATTCTGGTTGCCATGTTTAGCTTCTCTAATGAAATTACCTCTATGATAGCAAATCTTGGCTATAAGGTATAAACCATATAGCAGGCGTCCTCTGGGTAACATGAAAGGTCTTTGTTTATGGCTCTAGCTTTAAAGCCCTGTTTAGCCCAGTAATGGTGCGCCCCCTGCACCGCGACTAGAGAGACATTTGGGTAGTGGTGACTGCGGGCAAACGCTATCAGATTCGTTAATGCGGTTCGCCCCGCTCCTTTGCCCTGTGCCTTCGAAGACAGGGCAATATCATGTAAGTAGAGAGTATTTGGCTTGTCTACCTTAGCCAGCACCTGCTCGAGCGAGGGCGGGCTATCTTGAAGCCAAGGATGGGCAAGGCAATAACCTATCACCTCACCTTGTGATTCCAGCACAAAACAGCTTTCAGGTGAAGCCAGCCACTTGCTCTGTAGCACCTCAAGAGATTCAGGTTCTATCTGTGGGTAGCACTCTAGTTGGATTTGCAAAATGTGTGGCCAATCGGATGGCTCGATACTGCGTAATTGCATAAAAAGATCCTAAATATGGGCGTCTATTATTCCCATCAGCAGGTAAGGGCTAATGGGAATATTGTCACTCTAGCGCGACAAGTAACGGGTTTCTAGATGTTTTTTGAAGTGTTCAGGATTGAGCGTCTCACCTGTAGATTGACGCATTAGCTCATCGATACTGAGTAGGCTGCCCTGGGACCAGACTTTATCGTTTAACCAGCCCATGACACTGGTGAGATTACCTGAGTCTATCAGGTGTTCTACGCAGTCGAGCTCTGTTTCCATCGCGGCTTTAAATTGCGCTGCATACATGGCACCTAAGGTGTAACTAGGGAAGTAGCCTAGCTCGCCAACCGCCCAGTGGATATCTTGCATGCAACCATTCTTATAATCACCATCGGTATTGATCCCTAATAGTGATTGCATCTGCGCCGACCAAAAATCGGGTAGATCGGCAACGGCCAGCTCGCCACTAACCAGTGCCTTTTCAGCCTCAAAACGCAGTAAAATATGGCAAGGGTAGGTGACCTCATCGGCATCGACTCGAATAAGCCCGGGGTTGACTCTAGTGTAGATGTTGGCCAACTGACTATGGGTCAACTGACAGCCCAATGTAGAGCTTAAATGGGGCTCAATCAGCTTGAGGAAAGCAGGGCCGCGGCCAATTTGCATCTCACAAAATAGGCTCTGACTTTCGTGCAGTGCCATCGAGCGCGCTACTCCTGCAGGTTGCCCATGCCATGCCTTAGGTAGACCCTGCTCATACTTCGCATGACCGGTTTCATGGACTATGCCCATCAAGCCACTGGTAAAGTCGGCTTCATCGTAACGTGTCGTTAGACGTACGTCACTGGCAACACCGCCACAGAAGGGGTGACTACTGATATCGAGTCGGCCGTGGTTAAAATCAAAGCCTAAGATGTTCATGATCTCACGCCCTAGCTTGGCCTGACTCTCTGCGCTGGCTGTTGGAATGGTGAACTTAGGTTCAGATTTCTGCTTGTCTTGAACCTGCTGAATCAACTGCGGCAACCAGCTCTTTAAATTGCCAAAAATCTGCTCAAGACTCGCTGTTGTCATGCCAGGCTCAAATTTATCTAGCAATGCATCGTAAGGGGAGACATTTTGCGCCTCGGCGCGAATAGTCGCTTCCTCTTTGACGAGTTGCATTAGGTGTTCGAGATTAGGCTTAAAACCTTGCCAGTCGTTATTTCTGCGCTGCTCACGCCAAGCTTGTTCGCAGCGATAGGCAGCCTTTGTCTTAGCCTCTACAAGCTCACCTGGTACAACATTGGCCTGAAGATATTGGTAGCGCATTTCAACGAGGTTAGCTTGCTGCTGTTTTGTCAGCGGTAACTCTTCGGCGTCATTAATGGTCTGCGCCAGCATGGGGGCAGTCTTTAGGGAGTGAATATGTTTGGCTAGCTCAGCCATTGCTGCGCCGCGTGCTTCACCGCCTCCCATAGGCATCATGGTGGCCTGATCCCAATCACCCAGTGCGCTTAGGTGCTCGAAGTGGCTAATGCTTTGAAAATGCTTCACTAAGGTATCGTAATGAGGGTTGCTTTGTGCGCTCATAGTATCTGATTTCAATCTGGTTATTTGTCGTTATGCTAGCACACAATTCAATTTTTCAATGGTTATTTCCCTATCGCCAACTTAGGCGCAGCTTGGCATGAGAGTCTCGCGTTATTGATAAAAGGCAGATTTAACGGCGTTAGCCTAACTGAATTAAAGCAAAATAAATTCTTTGCATTTTTACCTGAATTGTAAGCATTTAAATTCATCAATAGCAGGGGGGAGAGGCTTTTATTTTTCCCCTTAAAT
>NZ_BPET01000026.1 GCF_019654915.1 Shewanella sp. MBTL60-007
CTAGGAATTTAATTCCTCTAAAGAGCCGTTCGAGACTAGGACGTTGATAGGTCAGGTGTGTAAGCGTTGTGAGGCGTTGAGCTAACTGATACTAATGACTCGTGAGGCTTAACCATACAACCCTGATGGGTTTTGTATGAGAGACTAATGTTTCTAATCAGAATTAGAATGAAGCACTTAATGTAGTGTGAACCCAATTTTTAAGACTTGCATAGCGAGTCCAGCTTTTCAAATTTACCAAATTTGTCTGGAAACCATAGAGCTGTGGTCCCACCTGAATCCATTCCGAACTCAGAAGTGAAACACAGTATCGCCGATGGTAGTGTGGGGTCTCCCCATGTGAGAGTAGGTCATTTCCAGGCTTTAAATTAAGTGAAGAAGCCACCTTATTAAGGTGGCTTTTTTGCGTTTGGGCGTTTGTAAAATATTGAACGCCAACTTATCTAGAATACAGCCACCCGTAAAGGTGACTACTTCACTTAAGGTAGGCATAAATGCCTACCCCCTACGTCACCCCGCCGCTGAGCGGGGTCCCCAGCTACGAAGACAAGCTTCTCCGCGTTCAAGTCAGGCCGAATACTGCGTATTCAAAGCGCCAGACTTTCACCCCCATGTGTTCGCTGCGCGAACCGAGTAGGTCATTTCCAGGCTTTAAATTAAGTGAGAAAGTACTTATCCTCGAATGCCATGGATGGCATAGGAGAGGAGTTGCGTTTGGGCGTTTGTGAAATATTGAACGCCAACTTATCTAGAATACAGCTACCCGTAAAGGTGACTGCTTCACTTAAGGTAGGCATAAATGCCTACTCCCTACGTCACCCCGCCGCTGAGCGGGGCCAGAAACTGCATCCATGCGTTTCAGGCATTCGGCACATCCATGTGCCTTGCCTCCAGCTTCGTAACAAGTTACTCGCGCTTCAAAGCCCTTGAATGCGTTGCATCCAAAGCAGGGCTTCTCCGCCCCCATGTGTTCGCTGCGCGAACCGAGTAGCTCATTTCCAGTCGCTAAACTTTTCTCTAAAGATTGGCGAGAAAGCCCGCTACGATGTAGCGGGCTTTTTTCGTTATTGTCTGGACTCCTTATTACGAGAATTGACCGAACGAACATGGGGGCGGTGAGTAGCTTGTAGTGATTTAATTGCAATTGTGTATTGCTATTACGGCTTAGCTTTCATAGTTTAGCTGCAATGAGGACGCTAAGGATTGTCGAATGAAACTGGAAATGATTTGTACAGGCGAAGAGGTATTGGCTGGTCAGATAGTCGATACAAATGCCGCATGGTTCGGTAATACCATGATGGAGCATGGTATCGAGTGCCAAAGGCGTGTGACCGTGGGCGATCGTTTAGAAGATCTTATATCAGTATTTATAGAGCGAAGTCGCGAGGCTGATGTGATTCTAGTAAATGGCGGTCTAGGGCCGACAAGTGATGATCTCTCTGCAGAAGCAATGGCGCTGGCGAAGGGAGAGGTCTTAGTTGAAAACGAGGTTTGGCGTGAGAGGTTGGAAGATTGGTTTACCCGTAGTGGCCGAGTAATGGCACTGAGTAATCTTAAGCAAGCTTTGCTCCCCGAGTCTGCGATTATGATAGACAATCCTGTTGGTACAGCCTGTGGTTTCGCTGTAAAGCTGAACCGTGCTTGGCTATTCTTCACTCCGGGCGTACCATTTGAATTTAAGCAGATGGTTAAAGAGCAGTTTATTCCCTTTGTTAAGCAGAGATTCGAAATTGCGGCAGACGTTGCTCTAAGAAAGTATCTCACTCTTGGGCAAGGAGAGTCATCGCTTGCCGACGTGCTTGAGAATATTGCGCTGCCTGATGGAATGACTATCGGCTATCGTTCTTTTATGCCACACATCGAAATTAAACTCTTCGCTCGAGGTCCAGAAGCAATCGGGCAACTTGATCGGACAGAAAGCCAGATCCGCTTCTTATTGGGAAACGCCATCGTTGCTGATGAAAAGACGAGCTTGGCTGAGGTTATCCACTCTCTTATGGTCGATTCAGGGTTAAGTCTTAGTGTTGCCGAGTCGTGTACTGGCGGCATGATTGCAAGTCAACTGATCGACTTCTCTGGAAGCTCATCCTATTTAGATCAAGGGTTAGTGACTTATAGTAACGAGTCTAAGGTTCGAGTGTTGGGGGTTAAGCCTGAAACCTTAGACGATCATGGCGCGGTTTCAATTGCTACGGTAGAGGAGATGGCAAAAGGAGCAAGGGGCATACTCGATAGTGATTTTGCGTTGGCGACTAGTGGCATCGCAGGTCCAACTGGTGGCACAGAAGACAAGCCTGTCGGGACGGTTGCCATAGCACTAGCGACTAAAGGAGGCGTTTATAGCCAGATGATCAAGCTTCCAAGACGTTCTAGGGATTTAGTGCGTAGCTTAAGTACGGCGGTAGCACTGGATATGCTAAGAAGAGAGTTATTAGGCGAAGCGGTTATTGTCGATTATGGAACTATAGGTCGTTTTGCTAAGTAATTTTCTTAAAAGTCCCTCTCTCTAAATAATAAAAAAGCAGGCTCAAAGGAGCCTGCTTTTAGTTTCAGTGGCGAGCTAACTGCTTAAGGTTAGTCTTCGAAAACAAGTACGAGCTTGCCGGGTTTAACCTCGATTCGCTTGGTTATATTGGCAATAAGCGCCTGATTCGACTCTTTGGTATCTAATACATATACAGGTTTTGTTTCTAGAAACTGGGTCAAGAAACGCATTAATTCAGGGGCGATAGAGCCAATGGCTTTCTCTATGTCCTGAGGATTAGATTCCACTTTAACTAATTGCAGATTACGCAGGTGAACGCTGTGGTCCGTTGCGTCATACCACGGCTCAGCCTCAAACTCAGCAACAAGATTTGCGCTTATGGGCATCATAGGGTTGCGCACATTAACGATGGTGACAGCAGATACAGCCATGGTATCTGGCTTTTCACCTAAGGTGACTTCAATGTCATTAACACGCAGATCAATTCCGAAGATTTGGTTGCCCTGCTTTACTTCAAAGTGCATCTCATCGTTAAGGTAAGTTTCTAGCTCTTCTTCTGTGATGCTGTATTGACTGACACAGCCAGTCAATAACATCAAGGCGCTAGCAAGCGCCACTTTTAGTAATTTCATTAACCTGTATTTCTCATTCCGGCTGCAACGCCAGCTATGGTTAACATCAATGCTAGCTCGA
This sequence comes from Shewanella sp. MBTL60-007, assembly GCF_019654915.1. Classification (GTDB taxonomy): domain Bacteria; phylum Pseudomonadota; class Gammaproteobacteria; order Enterobacterales; family Shewanellaceae; genus Shewanella. The sequence continues at coordinate 3,179 of NZ_BPET01000026.1, forward strand.
CATTTTGAGAGGACTCCTGCTCTCTACGGGTTCTCGCTAGCAATTCTGCCTGTAGGAAGTTTAGTGGATCGATATAGGGGTTTCTAAGCTCTACCGACTCACGATTCCACGGCGTGTGGGCCATTAAGCTTTCGGCTTGGGTTAGCTCAAGCACGGCTTCAATACCTGTTGCCAATCGGTCTCTGAGTTGTACACCAAGGTGATGTAGTTCAGTGGGGACTAGGCTCGTCTCGTAGAACTTCGACAGATTAGGTTCAGCTTTTGCGTAAACCATTTCTAGCATTGAAATTCGAGTCTTGAAAAATGGCCAGTGCTTTTCCATCTCCTGTAGTAGTGGTAAATCACCTCTCTCAGAAGCCGCTTTTAGTGCTTCACCTGCACCTAACCATGCTGGCAGCATTAAGCGGTTTTGTGACCAAGCGAAGATCCACGGAATTGCACGTAAGCTTTCGATACCACCATCAACCCGACGTTTCGCTGGGCGGCTACCCAATGGCAGTTTACCCAGTTCAATTTCTGGCGTTGCGGCGCGGAAGTAAGACACGAAATCAGGCTCTTCACGAACGATAGCGCGATAAGCTAAAACCGATTCGTCGGCAAGTTGCTGCATACATTGGCGCCACTCAGGCTTAGGCTCTGGTGGTGGCAATAGTGTCGCTTCCATGACTGCAGAGGTATAAAGCGCCAGACTTTGCACTGCGAGTTTAGGCAGGCCAAACTTAAAGCGGATCATCTCACCTTGTTCAGTGACTCGAATGCGTCCATCTACAGAGCCTGGTGGCTGAGACAAGATCGCTTGGTGAGCTGGTCCGCCGCCACGGCCGATCGTACCACCACGGCCATGGAACAGAGTGAGCTTAATATTGGCTTCTTGGCTAATCGCAACTAGCTTTTCCTGTGCTGTGTATTGCGCCCAAGCGGCTGCCATCACACCGGCATCCTTAGCTGAGTCAGAATAGCCGATCATCACTTCCTGAATGCCTTTGGTGTAGCCGCGATACCAATCGATGGCAAATAAGGCTGACATACAATCAGAGGCATTGTTTAAGTCATCTAAGGTCTCAAATAGTGGTACTACACGCATAGGATGTGGGCAGCCAGTCTCTTTTAGTAGTAGGAGTACCGCCAAGACATCTGAGGGTTGGCTTGCCATAGAGATGACATAAGAACCCATGGCTTGAGCCGGCTGGGTTGCAATAAGCCTACAAGTTTTTACCACCTCTTCAACTTCTGCAGACGCTTGCCAGTTAGCTGGAATTAGAGGACGTTTACCTGTTAATTCGCGTAGCAGGAATGCTTGCTTTTCTGTTTCATCCCAATGAGCGTAATCACCCATGCCAAGATAGCGAGTTAGTTCGGCAATGACATCGGCATGGCGCTGAGCATCTTGGCGAACATCTAGCCTTAGCATATGAATACCAAAACAAGCTATGCGGCGCAGCATATCGAGTAATAGGCCGTTGGCGATTAAGCTCATGCCTGAATCACACAAGCTTTGATATAGCATCATCAAAGGCTCTTTTAGATCGCTCTCATGCCAGATGATTTCACTTGGATCGACTTCTGGTTGATGCCCTTCGAGTCTTGCATTGAGGTAATCGATGGTGTTTCTAAGCTTTTGGCGTAGAACTCTTAATACTACTCGGTATGGTTCTTTACTATCGTCGGTATAGGCAAGCAGTGTTTCGTTTGCGCCTTCCATCGACAACTCGTTTACCAGTAGTACAACATCTTTTAGGTAAAGGCGTGCGGCAGTATGGCGGTTACGGTCGAGGACCTCTTGGGTCACTGTTGAGGTAACAAATGGGTTACCATCACGGTCTCCTCCCATCCAGCTTGAGAATTTTACTGGGGCGATATCGATAGGTAGCTGGGTATTGGTGCGCTCTTCGACTTGTTGATTAAGCTGTCTAAGGAAATCTGGTATTGCATGCCATAGAGAGGCTTCTATGGTGCTTAACCCCCAACGTGCTTCATCAACTGGAGTAGGGCGCTCGTGGCGGATCTCATTGGTATGCCAGATCTGTGCAATAAGTTGGCGTAGACGCAGGTGATGCTGCTTTTTTTCTAGCTCGGTAAGTTGCGGGTTTTCGAGTGCGGCGAGCGCATCAATAACCGCCGAGTACTTTTGGATCAGCGTGCGTCGAGAGATCTCCGTTGGGTGAGCAGTGAGTACCAAGTCGATGTCGAGTGTTTTCAAACATTCTAACACCTTGGTTTTATCAATATTGCCACCCAACATACGGCCTAATAGCTGTTCTACTGGATCGGGAACGCAGACTAATTCATCGCAGTTACGGCTAATAGTATGGAACTGCTCGGCGATATTCGCCAGATTCAAGAATTGGTTAAAAGCTTTAGCAAAAGGAACGAGCTCGTCATCGCTTAAAGAAGATAGGAGAGTAAGCATCTCCTCACGGGCGGCATCATCCCCCTGGCGTGAGCTTTTTGCAAGATGACGGATCTGTTCAATTTTATCTAGGAAAGTGCCATCAAGGTCGGTGCGGATTGTGTCACCTAAAATCTGCCCTAAGGTTCCAACATTGGACCTTAGCGAGGCATACATGTCTACCATACGTGCTCCATATTGGTAAGCTAATAGTTCACAATACCTAGCAGTGCTGTGCTAGGCAATGTTCGAGTTTGAAATATTGACCATGATTGTGCTCTGCATCACTTTTTGCTGGCAGCCTAGCAAGGCCCGGCTAGCTCTAATCTGCAAGCTGGATAAAAAATAACAACTTACTTTATACATGCATGATAAATCAGTTTTTTTAATAGATCTTTTGTTTGGTTAATATAGCTAATATCTAAGAATTCATCCGGTTGATGCGCCTGCTCGATACTTCCGGGGCCGAGGACTAATGTTTGGCAACCTAATTGGCTGATGTAGGGGGCTTCGGTGGCATAGTTAACCACTTCAGGCTGACTATCACTAAGTTTGGCAACAAGCTGTGTCCAGCTGCCCTCTTTTTTATCGGCAAAAGGTTCAGAGCCTGGGTATAAGGGGGCAACGTGGATGCAACCGGGGTATTGACTGCATATTGGCTCAAGGTAGTTGGCAACCATCAACTCCAAATCATCCAGTGCCAGGCCGGGAATTGGACGAAGATCGATATGCAGGTCGCAGCAACCGCAGATCCTGTTTGCTGCATCACCACCGTGGATATGACCGAAGTTCATGGTTGGGTAGGGTACACTGAAGGCATCTTCTCGATAGTTATTGGCTAAGTGCTGCTTAAGTTTAAGCAGCTGGCCTGTCACTAAGTGCATGACCTCTATGGCGTTGAGTCCTTTTGCCGGATCTGATGAGTGGCCACTGCGACCCGTTACCCTAATTCCTTGGGTGAAATGCCCTTTATGCATATAAACCGGCTTTAAGCTCGTAGGCTCACCTATGATGGCATAGTCTGGTGCAATGGACTTAGCCGCCGCAAAGGCTTTAGCCCCATTCATAGTAGTCTCTTCATCGGCGCTGGCGAGTATGTGCAGTGGACGTTTAAACTTATCCAAAGGCAGTTCTTTTAATGCTTCGAGAGTGAGCGCAAAGAAGCCTTTCATGTCACAGCTGCCTAGACCGTACCAGCGGTTGTTCTTTTCAACTAGCGAAAAAGGGTCTTGGCTCCAGCGCCCTTCGTCGAAAGGGACGGTATCTGTGTGGCCTGCTAGTAGTAATCCACCTTGTCCTTGACCAAAAGAAGCCACTAAATTGTGTTTATTGCGTGTATTAGCAACGGGCAAGGATTGACACTGCATGCCTAAGTCGGAAAACCAATTATGCAATAGCTCTATCACAGCGAGATTGCTGGTATCCAGTTCGGCTTCAAGGGCGCTAATTGAAGGCGTGGCGATAAGCCGACTAAAACTGCTTTTTATATCTGGAAGTGTTTTCATTAAAAAATACCTAAATATATATTCAAATATATTGCATAATTAATTTTGCGTGTTAGTCTATCAAACAGCTAAGGTAACTACCACATTTCGTTGGTCTGATTAATGAGAGTCAATATGTTTAGTCTTGTTCAAACTATAGTCATTAAGGTTATTTGTACCCACTTCCTGCGACGATAATCTTGTCAATTAATGGTGTTCAGCCAGGGCTTAAGTTGTGCCCACTCTTTTTCGCATCGTCATCTAAATTCAAGATTAAGGTTTTAAAGTCATAGACTATGAAAAATATAGCCATTATTGGTGCCAGTGGATACACAGGCGCACAGCTCACCTCTCTTATTCATGCCGACCTTAACCTGTCGATTCAAGGTCTATATGTATCTGAAAATAGTCTAGATAAGGGGAAAGCCCTTGCCGAACTCTATCCTGCATATAGCCATATATCCTTGAGCCTAACTCCTCTAACAGATGAGGCAAAAGAGGCTATCGTTAAAACTGCCGATGCAGTGGTGCTGGCGACTGATCATGGTGTGAGCCTACATCTGGCTGCTTGGTTCTATCAGCGGGGCTTAGCCGTATTTGATTTAAGTGGTGCTTATCGGTTTGCGGATGTGGCCCAATATCCTAAGTGGTATGGTTTTACTCATGAATATCCGCAAGTTCTCGCCGATGCAGTATATGGCTTGGCGGAATGGAATACCGAGCAAATTGTGGCAAGTAAGATGATAGCGGTGCCGGGATGCTATCCAACGGCATCACTGACAGCACTAAAACCACTCTCTCATCTATTAACCGATGTGCTGCCAGTGATTAATGCGGTAAGCGGCGTAACAGGGGCTGGTAGAAAAGCTCAGCTTCACACTAGCTTCTGTGAAGTGAGCTTAACGCCCTATGGCGTACTAGGCCATAGGCACCAGCCTGAGATTGCGACTCAGCTAGGGCAAGAAGTTATCTTCACTCCTCATCTAGGTAATTTTAAGCGCGGGATCTTGGCTACGATTACGGTCAAATTAAAGCCAGAAACCACAGAGCAAGATATCGAGACAGCCTATCAGTGCTACGAGGCAGCAGAGCTTGTCACAGTAAAGAAAAATCAATTTCCTAAGGTAGATGATGTAGTGCTGACTCCCTATTGCCACCTAGGATGGAAATACGATGCACAGACGGGATACTTAGTGGTCGCGAGCGCCATTGATAACTTAATGAAGGGGGCTGCCAGTCAAGCTTTGCAATGCATAAAGATTCATTTTAATGAGTCGTTAAAGCAGCCTGAAGGGGATTTATGATGACTCAAGCAGAACTAAAGAGTGTGGCAAGTAAGCCGGTGATGGTGCTCAAGGTCGGTGGTGCTTTACTGCAGTGTGAAATGGGCATGGCGCGGTTAATGGAAGCGGCGGCCAAGATTATCGCAAATGGTCAGCCACTGATTATGGTACATGGCGGGGGCTGTCTGGTTGATGAGCAGTTAAAAGCGAACGGCATGACAACTGAAAAACTGGATGGCTTAAGGATCACCCCCGAAGAGCAGATCCCTGTTGTCGTTGGAGCATTAGCGGGTACCTCCAATAAGATCCTTCAAGCCGCCGCGATGAAGGCGGGTGTAACCAGTTTAGGTATGAGCCTAGCCGATGCTGGCATGATGAAGGCCAAGATTAAAGATCCGTTATTGGGATTGGTAGGGGAAGTTGAGCCAAACGATGCGAGTTATTTGGAGTTTGTGTTGGCACAAGGCTGGATGCCGATAGTGAGCTCTATAGCCATTAGCGATGAAGGGCAGATGCTTAACGTCAATGCCGACCAAGCGGCGACGGCATTAGCTAAGTTGGTCTCAGGCTCTTTGGTCTTGTTGTCGGACGTTTCTGGGGTTCTCGATGGAAAAGGGCAGTTAATTAATAGTTTAAATAGAGAGCAGGTTAATGAGTTAACCAAGATTGGCGTTATTGAGAAAGGAATGAAGGTCAAAGTGGAAGCTGCATTAGATGTTGCAGAGTCCATGGGGCAAGCCGTACAGATAGCCTCTTGGCGTCATGCACAGCAGTTAATCGCATTATGCCAAGGTGAAACCGTTGGCACACAGATCCAACCTTAGGAGACAAGTCTTATGCAACATCTACTATCTATCAAAGATCTAAGCCAGCAGCAGTTACTCGACTTATTGGCATTGGCGCAAAATATTAAGACTAATCCAGCCGAATATAAGTATGCCTTAGAGGGCAAGAGTGTGGTGATGCTATTTGAAAAGCCATCTTTGAGAACTCGGGTGAGTTTTGATATCGGCATCAATAAGCTTGGTGGCCACTGCTTATATTTGGATCAGCAAAATGGCGCACTGGGTAAGCGTGAGCCTGTATCTGACTTTGCTGCCAATATCTCCTGTTGGGCGGATGCGATTGTTGCCCGTACATTTTTACACTCAACCATAGAAGAGTTAGCTGAACATGGCACGGTACCAGTGATTAATGCCTTGTCCGATCTCTACCACCCCTGCCAAGGCTTAGCGGATTTTCTGACCTTAACCGAGCAGTATGGCGATGTGAGTAAGGTGAAACTGGCCTATGTGGGAGATGGTAATAATGTGACTCACTCCTTGATGTTTGGAGCGGCGATTCTTGGGGCGCAGTTAACTGTGATCTGTCCTCCGGGTCATTTTCCAGACGGTAAGGTTGTTTGTGAAGCGCAGGAGTTAGCGGCAAAACATGGTGGCAAATTAACCCTGAGCTCAGACATTGAAGCGATTAGCGATCACCATGCAATTTACACCGACACCTGGATCTCCATGGGAGACTCAACGCCGATGGCTGAGATCGAGGCCAAGTTTAAGCCCTATCAGGTTAATGCTCAGTTGATGCAAAAAGCGGGGGCGAAACACTTCATGCACTGCTTACCCGCTTATCGAGAGGTTGAAGTGACTGCCGAGGTTGTCGATGGCGAGGGCTCGCTTATCTTGCATCAGGCCGAAAACAGAATGCACGCACAGAACGCGGTGCTGGTAACTCTTTTAAGCTAATTCTATCAAAAAACAACTATCAATCTGCACCAGCGGATCGACATAACAAACAGTGAGTAGGAAATTAAGATGTCTATTGAAAATTCAACAGTTAGTAATCACTCAGGGGTTAACAAGGTTGTTCTGGCTTATTCAGGTGGCTTAGACACCTCTGCAATTATCCCATGGTTAAAAGAGACCTATGATAACTGTGAGATCGTAGCCTTTTGCGCCGATGTTGGTCAGGGTGATGCAGAGCTAGAAGGTTTATATGAGAAAGCCATCGCCTCAGGTGCATCGGAATGTTATATCGTTGACTTAAAAGAAGAGCTGGTGGCCGATTATATCTATCCAACAATTGCCACTGGAGCCATCTATGAAGGGACATATCTGCTCGGTACATCGATGGCGAGACCGATTATCGCCAAGGCACAGGTTGAAGTTGCGCGTAAGGTCGGTGCTGATGCCGTTTGCCATGGTTGCACGGGTAAGGGTAACGATCAGGTGCGTTTTGAAGGTTGTTTTGCAGCACTGGCACCAGATCTAAAAGTAATTGCCCCATGGCGTGAGTGGGAGATGGTGAGCCGTGAAGATCTGCTGGACTATCTCGCCGAGCGTAATATTGCCACCTCTGCATCTGCGACCAAGATCTACAGCCGTGATGCAAACGCTTGGCATATTTCCCATGAAGGTGGTGAGCTTGAAGATCCATGGAACGAGCCATCTAAAGGAGTTTGGACCATGACTGTGGCGCCTGAAGATGCGCCTGACCAGCCTGAATATGTCTCTTTAGAACTTGAGCAGGGCAAGATCACTAAGGTGAACGGTGAAGCATTGTCGCCTTACAAAGCGCTGATGGTACTGAATGAAGTTGCGGGTGCCCATGGTGTCGGCAGAATCGATATTACCGAAAATAGACTCGTAGGAATGAAGTCTCGTGGTTGCTATGAAACGCCAGGTGGCACAGTGATGTTTGCTGCACTGCGTGCGATTGAAGAGTTGGTGTTGGATAAAACCAGTCGTGAGTGGCGTGAACAAGTTGGTGCGCAGATGGCACATCTAGTCTATGACGGCCGCTGGTTTACCCCTTTGTGTGAGTCGCTACTTGGTGCATCAAAGCCCCTAGCCGATCTTGTTAGTGGTGAAGTGGTGGTTAAACTTTATAAGGGCCAAGCTAGCGTAGTGAAGAAACGCTCGCCTAACAGCTTGTACTCAGAGGAGTTTGCTACCTTTGGTGCCGATGATGTCTATAACCAAAAAGACGCGGAAGGCTTTATTCGTCTGTATTCACTTTCGAGCCGGATTAGAGCACTGCATAACCAGAAGTAAGCTTTAGGTTAATAAGAGTAAGTAAGCGCTAACATCATTGGGTTAGCGCCTTATAAAGAAAGAGTTAAAGGGCGAAGTACGACTTCGCCTCAGATTAAAGAGGAAGTCAAAATGGCATTATGGGGCGGCAGATTTAGCCAAGAAAGCAGTGCACTGTTTAAACTTTTCAACGACTCATTGCCTGTGGACTTTCGACTCATTGAGCAAGATATTGTAGGTTCAATTGCTTGGGCAAGTGCCATTACACAGGTCGGTATTCTGACCGAGCAAGAGTGCACTGAGCTACATCAGGCGTTAAATGAATTACTTGTAGAAACCCAAGACAGCCCTGAACTCATCATCGCCTCGGGTGCTGAGGATATCCATAGTTTTGTCGAGCAGTCATTGATTGCTAAGGTTGGCGATCTAGGTAAGAAGCTACATACTGGCCGTTCGCGTAACGATCAGGTGGCAACCGACCTTAAGCTTTGGTGTAAAAAAGAGGGTGAGCAGTTACTGACTTTGTTAGGTAACCTAAGAGCTGCACTCATTGAGCTCGCCGAGCGTGAAATCGATGCCGTCATGCCGGGCTATACCCATCTGCAAAGGGCTCAGCCAGTATTGTTTGGTCACTGGTGTCTAGCTTATGTTGAGATGTTTGAGCGCGATATCAGTCGTCTTCAAGATGCGCTTAAGCGTGCCGATACTTGTCCGTTAGGTACGGGAGCCTTGGCGGGGACAGCCTATCCGATGGATCGAGTGAAACTGGCTCAATCTTTAGGGTTTGCCTCTCCTACGCTCAATAGTTTAGATACGGTTTCAGACAGAGATCATGTGATTGAGATCTGTAGCGATGCCTCCATTAGCATGATGCATCTAAGCCGGATGGCAGAAGACTTAATTTTCTTTAACAGTGGTGAAGCGGGCTTTATTGAACTGGACGATGAAGTAACATCGGGTTCTTCATTGATGCCGCAGAAGAAAAACCCTGACGCATTGGAGCTGATCAGAGGTAAGACGGGTCGTGTTTACGGCGCTTTAATGGGGATCTTAACCACCATGAAGGCATTGCCACTTGCATACAACAAAGATATGCAGGAAGACAAAGAAGGCTTGTTCGATGTGATGGATAGCTGGTCTATCTGTTTAGAGATGGCTGCCTTGGTATTAAGTGGCTTGCAGGTGAATCGTGAGCAAACCCTTAATGCGGCAAAGCAAGGTTATGCTAATTCGACAGAACTGGCTGATTACTTAGTGGCAAAAGGCATGCCGTTTAGAGAGGCGCACCACGTGGTTGGTGAAGCCGTAGTGAGTGCTATTGCCAAGCAAACACCTCTAGAAGATTTGACCTTAACAGAGCTGCAAGCCTTTAGTGAGGTAATACAGGCCGATGTATATGATTGCTTGACCATTGAGTCTTGCTTGGCCAAACGTGAAGCTCTAGGTGGTACATCTTTAGTGCAGGTACGTAGTGCATTGGCTGTAAAGAAAGAGGGCTGATAGGCCAAGCGAGTTGAGTTCGTAAGTATAAAAAAACGCGGTCACTTTTTGAGTGATCGCGTTTTTATTTTTACGAATAAGGATTACTGGAATAGGTCATCTTCAGGTTCGTCGATGAAGATATCACTATTGTCTTCTTGCTCTGTCACGTATTCAGTTGGTTCAGTTCCGGCAATAAAGTACTCAAACTTACTGGTGTAATCGGTCTTACGCGTCAGCTTACCAGTGGCCAGATCGATTCGTGCAGATACAATACCCTCTGGAACAGATGTTGGTACCTCTGGCGTGCCCGCCAATGCATCCTTCATAAACTCATTCCAACCTGGGCCTGCAGTTTTAGCACCGGCTTCCGCTAAAGAGATCTGATCCTTAGCACCGTTTGCATTCCAGCTTGTACGGCCAAGCTCTTGGCTATGATCATCGAAACCAACCCATACGGTAGTCGCTAATTTCGGATTGAAGCCACTAAACCAGGTATCGCGTGATTCGTTGGTCGTCCCCGTCTTACCTGCAATATCACGACGTTTTACTACTCGAGCTGCGCGCCATGCTGTACCGTTCCAGCCAGTTCCTTTGCTCCAGTCTCCACCACCCCAGATAACACTCTTTAGCGCTTCGGTGATTAAGAAGGCAGTTTGCTCAGAAATAATCTGTGGAGCATAGCGAGAGTTCTCATCGCCACACTGATGAGCTTCGTTGATAACTGGTAAACTTTCTACAGGTGTAGTACTGGCTTGAAGTTCATTCGCCATAGCGGCAAAAGGATCATCGTTAGTTACTGGTTGCTCAGTCACCACTGGCTTACAAGCTAAAGTAGGGTTCGCCTGTTCTACAATATCGCCATTTGCGGTTTCTACACGCTCGATAAAGTATGGCTCGACTAGGTAGCCACCGTTAGCAAAAACAGAAAACGCGGTGACTACTTGCAGTGGTGTTACCGATGGCGAACCTAAGGCAATCGATTCATTGCGCGGTAAGTCGGCAGGATCGAAACCGAACTTTACTAGCTCCGCAATAGTGGCATCTAGGCCAGCATAGCGCATGGCTCTGACAGACATCACGTTGATCGACTGCGCTAAGCCCACACGCAGACGAGTTGGGCCGCCATAAACATCCGGTGAGTTTTTAGGGCGCCAAGCTGTGCCTTGTCTTGTATCTGGCTTATTAATTGGTGCGTTATTAATTAGGGTGGCTAGAGTGTAGCCTTTCTCTAGCGCTGCGCTATAGATGAAAGGCTTAATGTTCGAGCCTAACTGACGCTTAGCCTGAGTCACACGGTTATATTGGCTAGTGTAGAAGCTGAAGCCGCCAACTAAGTTACGAATCGCGCCATCATGTGGATCGAGCGAGACGAGGGCGCTAGCGACCAATGGCACTTGGCTTAATTGCCAGAAGCTACCATTGTTGCGGATCCAAACCTGTTCACCAGGCTTTAATACGTCGGACGCCAGCTTCGGTGCCTTACCCTGGCGCTTGTTGGTGATAAATTTACGTGCCCATTTAATGCCATCCCAAGGGAGCTCGATGGTTTCACCTTTTGCGTTCATTACAGTGGCTGTTTGTTCATTTACAGACAAAACAGCCGCAGGGAACATACCTTGGAATGCTCCTGTTTGTTTTAGTTTTGCAGTGATCTCTTCAGGTTCTAGGGCGGTTTTTGTCCAAAGTTCTTTAACTCGGCCGCGATAGCCGTGGCGCTCGTCATATGAGTAAACGTTATTACGCAATGCTTTTTGGGCATCGAGCTGTAGCTTAGAGTCTACGGTGGTATAGATGTCGTAACCACCGGTATAGGCTTCCTCTTCTCCGAGTTTGGCAACTAGGTAATCACGCGCCATCTCAGAAATATAGGGGGCATACAGATCGATCACTGCACCGTGGTATTTAGCGGTAATTGGGCTGGCAACAGCAGCTTGATACTCTGCATTATTGATATAGCCGACTTCATTCATCCGCATCAAAACTACATTGCGACGAGCCATAGCACGTGTTTTTGAAGTAATGGGGTTCAGTGTCGATGGTGCTTTAGGTAAGCCTGCGATGACCGCCATCTCTGGTAGAGTCAGCTCGCTGACCTCTTTACCGTAATAAACTTGGGCGGCCGCACCAACACCATAGGCGCGTTGGCCTAGGTAGATGCGGTTAACGTATAGCTCTAGGATTTCATCTTTGGTGAGTAGTTGCTCGATATGGATCGAGATAAAGATCTCTTTTACTTTACGTATAATGGTTTTGTCACGAGTCAAAAAGAAGTTACGCGCAACCTGCATGGTGATGGTACTCGCACCCTGCTTCTTTTGGCCTGTGGTTAGCATGACTGATGCCGCACGTAAAATACCGATTGGATCGATACCTCTATGTTCATAGAAACGGGCGTCTTCGGTCGCGATAAATGCTTGTAGAAGAGGCTTAGGGACCTCTTCCAGTTTTAGTGGAATACGGCGCTTCTCACCAAATTGAGAGATCAGCTTTCCATCACTACTATAAATACGAAGTGGTGTTTGTAATTTTACCGTCTTTAACGTTGTGACATCTGGTAGATCTGGCAGCACATAAAAGTAAGCTGCAATGATCGCTCCGATGCCAAGTAAACCTAGGCTAAAGAAAGCTATCAAAAGTCGTTTAAACCACTTCACCGCAATATTCCAAGAACTAAAAATAAGAACAATAGTATATAAGCCACGCCGGAAATGGTGAAGTCTTGTGACTAGATAAAACTTTAGGTATTTCTGTAAAAGTGAGATTTGTCTATATTTTGAGCGCTATTTCGTTGAAGAGTGAAATTAATTTTTAAATTTTTAAATTATTTAAACTCACATTTTATGAGCTATTAATACTGTTTTTTAGTTTATATCGAGAACATAGTGGCAGATATAGTAGTTGTGTCGTAAATGTAACCCAATTTAACGTTGGATCGCGTCATGGTTGCGAACTAGTGTGGCTTTGAAGTCAAAAAAATGGCGATTGTAAAATGCGGAAACATTTTGTACAAATAGTTATAACGAGTTGATTTTGTGCTAATCTACTTTGGATACAATAACTATAAAAGTGACTTTGGACTATGCTTTCTAATTTTTGGAAGCGTCAGGCTCCGCAGATGGTTGGGATTGATGTTGGCTCCCATGAGGTAAAAGCAATACTGCTGAGCAAGACAGCTGATGGATATAAAATATTAAGCCATGCAGCGGTTCCTTTGAAAAAGGGAGCCATCAATGATCATGAAATTCGTGATAGTGAAGCTGTTGTTGATGCGTTAAAGCAAATAAAGCGAGTATTACCTAAGTCGACCAAATATGCCGCCGTTGCAGTTTCCGGTTCAGCTGTAATGACCAAAGTTATTTATATGGATTCGGCCTTAAGTGAAGAGGAGATGGAGGCACAGATTGAGGTTGAAGCCGATAACCTTATTCCTTACTCCCTCGATGAAGTGAATATCGATTTTGAAACTCTAAGTACAAATCGCACCGACCCAACAAAAGTGGATGTGTTGTTGAGTGCATGTCGAACAGAAAATATTGATAGCTTAAGTGATTCTCTTGATGCGGTAAATCTAGAGGCTAAAGTGGTCGATGTTGAGGGTTATGCCTTGGGGCGCTCTTTTGACATGATCGCGGGACAATTCTCCGAAGATGTCAGCGATAAAGTGGTCGCGTTAGTGGATATTGGTGCCAACATTACAACATTTTCGGTTGTAGAAAACGGTGAAACCACATTTGTTCGCGAACAAGCTTTTGGTGGGGAGCAGTTTACCCAGTCAATTCTATCCTTTTATGGCATGACCTATGAGCAAGCTGAAAAAGCTAAGCTAGACGGTGATCTGCCACGCAACTATGTTTTTGAAGTCTTATCGCCATTCCAAACTCAGTTGCTACAGCAAATTAAAAGAACACTGCAAATATACTGCACTTCTAGCGGGCGAGATAAAGTCGATCATATCGTGTTGTGCGGAGGCACATCGAAGCTTGAGGGTATGGCTAGCCTCATGACTAATGAGTTAGGTGTCCACACGATCATTGCCGATCCCTTCCAAGGCTGCCTGCATGCAGATGACGCGATAAAAGCGCATTTACAACCTCAAATTAGTAAATATATGTTGGCCTGCGGACTGGCGCTAAGGAGCTATTCAGAATGGCGAACATAAACTTATTACCATGGCGTGAAGAGGCGAGGGAAAAACAGAAGCGAGATTATACCGGCATACTGGCGCTGGTGTTTTTGGTTTCTGGATTAGTGGTTTATCTGTCACTGATGACGATCGATATGTTTGTGGACGAACAGAAAAGTCGTAACGCTTACCTGCAGGCAGAAATTCAGTTGCTCGATTCGCAAATCGCCGAGATTACTAAGATCCGTGAGCGTAAGAAAGATATCGAGAGACGAACCGAGATTATCTTAGGTTTACAGCAATCTAGAAACTTGCCGACCCATGTTCTAGATGAGCTAGTTCGTGTTGTGCCCCCAGGGATCTACCTGTCGAGTATAGAAAAGAAAGGGAGTATCTTGTGGATTGAGGGTCGCAGTGAGTCTAACAATAATGTCGCCAATATGATGAGAAAAGTGGCAGCTTCATCTTGGTTACAAGACCCTAATATGCAGTCGATTAAGGCACAAAATGAAGAGTTAAGGCAGCTACAGCGTTTTACTTTACGAGTGACGATTGTCAACGGCGATGAAATAGCAAAGACTGAGGGGGCAAACATATGAACCTCGATCTAAGCCAATTTAACGATATTGATTTTGAAAACATCGGCGCTTGGCCGCAGTTAGTGAAAGTTGTTTTTGCAGTGTTATTGGCAGTCTGTGTATTTGTAGGCGGTTACTTCCTATTTATCTCTGATGCGATAGATGTACTTAATGCAGAGCAGCAAAAAGAGCAACAGTTAAAGGATGACTTCAAGGCTAAGTATCAACTGGCTGCGAACCTAAAATTGTATCGTGAACAGCTCGCGATGATGGAGGTGCAATTTGCAGAGTTGTTAAAGATGCTGCCTTCAAAAAATGAGATGCCAGGTTTGCTCGATGATATTACCTTTGTCGCGACAGACTCGGGGCTGAACATTAATAGCCTAGATTGGGAGTCCGAAATCACACGTGATTTTTATATCGAGTTCCCTATCAAAATAGTCGTCAGTGGTGATTACCATGAACTAGGCCATCTGGTTGGTGGTGTCGCGAAATTGCCACGAATAGTAAGTCTGCATGATTTTGTTATTAAGCGGAATGACACTGGCGAACTGGGAATGGATATTCTCGCCAAAACCTACCGTTTTAAAGAGGGAGCGGAATTGCCCGCGAAAGAGAAAAAGGGGGCAGCGAAATGATGAAACTGCTACCACTTTTAATGAGCAGCGTTTTATTAACGGGCTGCATTGGTGATAAGAGTGATCTTGAGTTATTTGTTACCACAACGAAAGCACAGCACGTTGCGCATATCCCTCCGTTGAAAGAAACACCTAAGTTTGAACATTTTGCTTATCAAGCAGACTTAATGAGAAGTCCTTATGTGCCACCTTCAAGAGAATTAACTGAAGAGGTTATCGATACAACTAAGGACTGTTTACAACCCGATCTTAAACGCCGTAAAGGACGATTAGAAACCTATGCATTAGATAATTTGAAGATGCGTGGAACCCTAAGCGAGCAAGAAGAGATTTGGGCTTTATTAGAGACAACCGATGGCAGTGTTTATCGTTTAGGAGTAGGCCAATATTTAGGTCTCTACCATGGCAAGATCGCCAAAGTAACGCCGCAAACTGTCGAGATAATAGAATTAATCCCAGATGGATCTGGCTGCTGGACGGAACGTAATAGCAGTATGGAATTGACTGGAGAATAATAAGAGATGACTGAGGGAACAATGAGATCTTCAATTACGCCAAAGGCCAGCTACAAGGTAATGTCTTTCTGTAAGACAGTTATTGGTTTTGCATTAATCCTTGGTATGAGTCCGCATTCATTAGCTGCAAACCGATTAGTCGATGTTAAGTACCATGCGGTAGTTGATCACCAGCTAGAGCTACAGTTGGTATTTGAGAATGATATCCAAGAACCAGATATCGATCTTAAAGCTTCACCTGCGCAGATTATTCTAGGCTTTAATGACACGATTTCTGCATTAGAGAAGCAGACATTGCCGATAAAAACCGTTGGTGTAGAAACAGTAAGCACTGTACCCAATGGTAGTAATTTACAAGTTTTTGTCGGTCTTGATGATGTTAAACCGTATCAGGGCAAGGTTGTTGGTAATACTTATCGTTTAACGATTAATGATGAAATCGTGGATCAAAACTCAGGCATCGATAACGCCTTCGTTAACAGTATTGAAAATATTGATTTTCGCCGAACTCAAGACGGCGGTGGCGAGCTACTTGTTAAGTTAAATAATAGCTCTGTTGCTGCTAACGTAGAGCAGGTCGGCGCTAAGCTCGAGCTTAAGTTATATAACACTGAGATTAATAGCGACTTTTTATACGTGATGGATGTTTACGACTTTGCCACGCCAGTAAAGAGTTTTGAAACCTTTAAAGAGGATTTAACGGCCCGCTTCCTTATCGATATCGACGGTAACTATGACTATAACTATCAGCAAGATGGTGATTTATTTAAATTAACGATGAAGAAAGCAGAGCGCATGAATATCGTTAAGGAGGAGAAGAAGTATGATGGTCGCTCGCTATCACTAAACTTCCAGAATATTTCAGTGAGAACGGTGCTGCAGATCATTGCTGATTATAATAACTTCAACTTGGTTACCAGTGATACAGTTGAAGGCGATATTACGCTAAGGCTCGATGATGTGCCCTGGGATCAAGCGCTTGACCTTATTCTTCAGGCTAAAGGCTTAGATAAGCGTATCGAAGGTAATATCTTGATGATTGCGCCAAGCGAAGAGATCGCCATTCGTGAGAGCCAAGAGCTTAAGAATAAGCAGGAAGTGGAACAGCTTGCACCGCTTTATTCTGAATACCTGCAAATTAACTACGCGAAGGCGAAGGATATTGCGGTTCTGCTAAAAGGGGAAGGCTCTAGTTTGCTAACCAGCCGTGGCAGCGTCGCAGTCGACGAGCGTACCAACACTCTATTAGTTAAAGATACTGAGGAGACGCTAGAGAATGTTCATCGGTTAATTGAAGTGCTGGATATCCCAATTAAGCAAGTCTTGATTGAGGCCCGCATGGTAACGGTAAAAGATGATGTCTCAGAAGATCTTGGTGTGCGTTGGGGGATAACCGATCAACAAGGCAATAAAGGGACCTCGGGTAGCCTAGAAGGGGCGGGGGATATTGCCAACGGTATTATTCCGGGTTTGGATGATCGTTTAAACGTTAACTTGCCAGCAGCAGTGGCAAACCCGACAAGTATTGCGTTTCATGTAGCTAAACTTGCCGATGGTACCGTGCTAGATCTTGAGTTAAGCGCATTGGAGCAGGAAAATAAGGGTGAGATTATTGCGAGCCCGCGTATTACTACCTCTAATCAGAAGGCTGCATTCATTGAGCAAGGTGTTGAGATCCCTTATGTTGAGGCGAGCTCTAGTGGTGCAACAACTGTCACCTTTAAGAAGGCGGTGCTATCACTGCGTGTGACTCCGCAGATCACCCCTGATAATCGAGTGATTCTGGATCTTGAAATCACTCAAGACTCTCAGGGTAAAACTGTCGATACACCAACGGGGCAGGCGGTATCAATCGATACCCAGCGCATCGGTACCCAAGTGCTGGTGGACCATGGTGAAACGATTGTGCTGGGCGGGATCTACCAGCAGCAGCTTATTAGCCGAGTCAGTAAGGTTCCGATCTTAGGTGACATTCCTTATCTTGGATTTATGTTCAGAAACACCTCCGATAAGAATGAGCGTCAGGAGTTGTTAATTTTCGTAACGCCAAAGATCGTCTCTGAAGCGCTGTAAGCGAAAAGATATTTTTAAAGCCGGCGTAATTGACGCTGGCTTTGTCATTTTGGTCGATACATTTTTGATAGAAATGCATTACTCGCTTGCCATAGATGGCATTTAGCTGAGATAATCAGCGGTCAAGTCTCAATAGAGCAAGGTAACATTAAAGGTCAACTCACGTTATTTGGGTTGGCGTAGGCAAACTTCAATAAGATTCAGACGTATAAATCAATGGCCGAAAAACGTAATATTTTCCTAGTAGGCCCTATGGGGGCTGGTAAAAGCACTATAGGCCGTCATCTGGCGCAGATGCTGCACTTAGAGTTCCACGATTCAGATCAAGAAATTGAAAACCGCACAGGTGCTGATATCGCATGGGTTTTTGATGTTGAGGGTGAAGAGGGCTTCCGCAATCGCGAAACGCAGGTTGTTGCAGACTTAACCGAAAAGCAAGGTATTGTATTAGCAACTGGCGGCGGTTCGATTCAGAGCAAAGAGATCCGTAACAATCTTTCTGCACGCGGCATCGTTGTTTACCTTGAAACGACTATCGATAAGCAGGTTGCACGTACGCAAAGAGATAAGCGTCGTCCATTGCTACAGGTCGATGACCCAAGAGAAGTGCTAGAGAGTCTAGCCGAGGTGCGTAATCCTCTTTACGAAGAGATTGCTGACGTCATCGTTAAGACTGACGAGCAGAGCGCCAAAGTGGTTGCAAACCAAAT
The DNA here is from genome assembly GCF_019654915.1 of Shewanella sp. MBTL60-007. Taxonomy (GTDB): domain Bacteria; phylum Pseudomonadota; class Gammaproteobacteria; order Enterobacterales; family Shewanellaceae; genus Shewanella. The sequence goes on from NZ_BPET01000026.1 coordinate 21,483, forward strand.
TATTGAACAGTTAGGTTTTTAAGATATGACAAAGCAAGTTCTGGTTGAACTCGGAGAACGTAGTTATCCCATCGAAATTGGCCAGAACTTGTTTAGAAGTAGCGAGCTATTGGCTCGCTATCTTCAAGCTAAAAATATCCTTATTGTCACCAACGAAACGATAGCGCCTCTCTATCTAGAACAGGTAGAAGCTATGCTGTCGGATTTCGCGTGCGTCAAACCTGTCATTTTGCCAGATGGTGAGCAGTATAAAACCCTCGAGCAGATGAATGCGATTTTCACCTCATTGCTAGAGCAAAATCTTGGTCGAGATACGGTTTTGATCGCTCTTGGCGGTGGTGTTATTGGTGATATGACAGGTTTTGCTGCGGCCAGTTATCAGCGCGGTATCGATTTTATCCAGATCCCTACAACGCTTTTGTCTCAGGTTGATTCATCTGTTGGTGGCAAAACAGCAGTTAATCACCCGCTAGGTAAAAACATGATAGGTGCCTTCTATCAACCTAAGTGCGTGTTAATTGATACTAACTGCTTGAGTACATTGCCTAAGCGTGAATTTGCAGCGGGTATGGCCGAGGTGATTAAGTACGGCATTATTTGGGATGCAGACTTTTTCCAATGGCTTGAGAACAATGTTGAAGCATTGAAGGTACTGGATAAAGATGCGCTTGAGTATGCGATTAGTCGCTGCTGTGAAATCAAGGCGGAAGTAGTCGAGAAAGATGAAACCGAGCAGGCCGTGCGGGCATTGCTAAATCTTGGTCATACCTTTGGTCACGCTATAGAAGCCGAAATGGGCTATGGAGTTTGGCTACACGGTGAAGCCGTTTCTGCTGGCACAGTCCTTGCTGCAATAACCTCAAATAAGCTTGGGCTAGTGGATGAGTCAATTGTTTGTCGTATTACAGCACTGTTAGCGGCATTCGACCTACCCACAATAGCTCCTGAAACAATGAATTTTGAACAATTCATTAAGCATATGCGCCGAGACAAGAAGGTACTCAAAGGGCAGTTACGATTGGTGTTACCCAAAGGCATTGGCCTTGCAGGGATCTACAGCGATGTATCCGATGAGTTACTGGAAGAGGTTATCAACTGCGCATAGTTATGTTGCAGGTGATTGGTGAACGCTAAACTCATTATAGAGAATCAAAACCTTACTTCTCCTTTTCAGGCTATCAATGTGTTGCATAGCCGAGAATTTTTGTGCCTTAAAATTAAGGTATTAGAGCTTCTATCTGATGGGAGCAACTTTTAGATGTCGTTTTCAGATTCAACCCTATTACCCAGCCAAGAATCTCTGTTGCATCGCTTGTTACATATCAGCCTGTATGGCGAACAGCTAATGGTGCTCACAGGAGAAGATGGCGCAGGCAAAACCACGCTCGTTACGGCTTTACTCAATGAGCTCGAGCGGCATAGCTCGGCTTTTGTTATCTGTCCAAAACATTGTGATAGTGCCGAGATCCGGCGTAAGGTGTTGGTTCAGTTACTCAGCGATCCTGTTTTTGACGACGAGATCCCGTTACCAGAGAGTCTGCTTCGTGTGGTGGATTCCCTACCCGCGGCTAGCTGCATTGTGCTCGATGACGCCCATCTTTTACCTCTTGAGATCTGGGCTGAGTGCATCGTACTCAGTCAGATGAATTTGGGGAATAAGTCAGTCAAGGTTGTTATGACCTCACCCATGGCATTTTTTGATGACGTGGCCGCCCAGCTCCCCGAGTCACTATTAGAGCAAGTTCTCCCAATTCATATTGAGCCCTTAGAGCAAGTGGAACGAGAAGGTTTGTATTACACACTGCTAAGCCGCAGTGAGCAGCAACCTTTTACTCCTAGAGACATAGTTAAAAATCGTTTGGAAGTACAGCGCGGGACGCCGAAAGAGGTGGTTGATCTGCTTGAACTAGCGCTTAATGGTGATGAGCAACAAGAGCCGAAAAACTCTCGACTCAGAACTATAGTGTCAGCCTCATTTCTTATTGTCACTGTTTTACTAATTAGTTGGTTACTGCTAGATGGTGAAGTCGATAAGAAAACCTCAGTTTCGAGTGAAGTTAAGTTTGCTATCGATGCTAAAGCGAGTTCCGATTCAGATAGCCGTTTTCTTGTTGAGTATGGCGAGCAGTTATTAGCAGGTTACTCAAGGGGCACTGATTCACAATCAATGCAAGGCACTAAGCTGCAAGAATCTGAGCGGGTAGAAGATGAAGAGATTGTCGTTAACGGTATTGAGCCTGTTGCGACATATAAAGTTAAGCCCATTGCGACTTTTACCTCTGAAACTGAGGAGCAAAAGCCTCAGGAGTCACAGTCCCGTAGCGACAGTAAACAAGCTGTAGTCACAAAGACAAAAGCTGTACAAGCGAGTTCGTTGAGCAGGCCAACCCAAGGTTACACACTGCAACTTGCGAGTGTTAAGCAGCTAGATTCGCTTTATAAAATGTTAGCGACCCTTAAGGATATACCTGAGGTGAGGGTTGCACGCTATAAGCAGCGTTGGGTCGTGCTATTTGGTGAATTTAACAGCGCTCAAGTTGCTAAACAGCAAGCGGCGTTGTTAACGACAAAAACCGGAATTTCAGACCCTTGGATCCGCGCTTGGCAAAATCTTAATGAATATGAGCTACAAGATGTACTACCAAGTCGTGAAATTCAATAATAAACAGAGTACAATCATCAGCTCTCTTTTTTTCACAGTGTTCAATCAATTTAAATGATTAAAAAACAAAGGGCCTTTTTGAAGTGGGCTGGCGGAAAATTTAAACTGATTGAAGCCTTAGCTGAGTACCTGCCTGAAGGCGAACGTCTGGTTGAACCCTTTGTGGGCGCAGGCTCGGTGTTCCTCAATACTAATTACAGCCGCTATCTGCTATGCGATATTAATCAAGATTTGATTAACCTATACAAGATAGTGCAAAAAGAGCCCGATAGATATATCGAAGCTGCAAAGGCGCTTTTCGTTCCTGAAATGAACGACAAGGAAGCTTACTATAAGATCCGTGCGGCTTTTAATGCGACCAAAGATCCCTTTACGCGCTCAGTATATTTTCTTTATATGAATCGTCATGGTTTTAACGGCCTGTGCCGTTATAACCGTAAAGGTGGCTTTAACGTGCCATTTGGTTCATATAAAAAACCTTATTTCCCAGAGAAAGAGATCCGAGCATTCTCGCTTAAGGCGCAAAATGCCGAGTTTCATTGTATCGGTTATGAGCAAGCGATAGATATGACTCAATCTGGAGATGTGGTGTATTGCGATCCGCCTTATGCGCCATTATCGACAACCGCTAGCTTTACCACATATGTGGGCAGTGGCTTCTCGCTAGACGATCAGGCTCTACTAGCCAGACACGCACGTCATACCGCGATTGAGCGGGGTATTCCTGTGTTGATCAGTAATCATGATATTCCTTTAACGCGAGAGCTATATCATGGTGCGCGTTTTGGTACGATACAAGTGCAACGTAATATTAGTCAGAAGGGAAGCGGCCGCAAGAAGGTCGATGAGTTGATGGCCTTGTATGATGATTCCTATCACAGCGAAAATGACTAACTTAGCTCGTGTTTATTCTCGTTAATCAAGCTAGTACTTGATTAACAATAAGCAGAAGCATAACCACGAACACCATCGCCAGTATTATGCCCATAATGATAAAGGCAAGGGGTGATGAGGTTTGAAAATCTCTAATACGATTTTGTTCTGTTTGCACACCAAAGAATGCAGATAAAGTGCTCGAGAGTATTTGCCAGAAACGCCGTAGCATCTAACCTATTACTTGCCGTTTAGTGGAGTATTTTTACTGATAGGTGCACTTTCGTGACCATATAGCAGCTCAAATAGATCGATAAAGTGTAGCTGATTAGTGTGGCTCTTACCGGTTAACCAGCTTTTCCAGCTCAGATCGTGAGACTGATTTGCGCAGCGGTTGCTCGGGTGGCTTGCGGGGAGACTCGGGTTATATTGACTATTAGCACTGTCACAAGCACAAGCCGCGTTTGCTGTTGTTTCAGTAGGCGCAGATGACAAGGCAAGCGTTACAATTGCAGAAGTAGCAAGCGCAAGAATAGCAGTTGATTTTATCACTGCTCTGTTCTGAGTTAATCCTTTCATCGCCCCTCCTTTTTCGCCTAGTCGAACTAGTATAGCAAAGCCGTCTATATTTTAAACATTTTTTACATTTTAATCCTATTTTGCTAACCGAATGAAATATTTTACCCCAGCTAATTACCTGAAATGCGCTCAAGGGTGTAGAGGGCTATGGCTGCAACAGGTAGAATAGCGTACTTCTTAAACATTCAGGTGAGTTCGATATGCGTCCATTTTTGATTGCTCCTTCTATTTTATCTGCTGATTTTGCTCGTTTAGGTGAAGATGTCGATGCGGTATTAAACGCAGGGGCTGATGTGGTTCATTTTGATGTGATGGATAATCATTATGTACCAAATCTAACGATTGGCCCTATGGTCTGTCAGGCACTGCGTAACTATGGTGTGACCGCAGATATCGATGTACATTTGATGGTTAAGCCTGTCGATCGTATCATTCCTGATTTTGCCAAAGCTGGCGCATCGATTATTACTTTCCACCCTGAAGCCTCCGAACATGTGGATCGCACTCTACAGTTGATTAAAGAGTCGGGTTGTAAAGCGGGACTCGTGCTAAACCCTGCAACGCCGCTGCATTATCTTGACCACGTGATGGACAAGCTAGACGTTATTTTGTTGATGTCGGTCAACCCAGGTTTTGGTGGGCAGTCATTTATCCCGTCTACTTTAGATAAGTTACGTCAGGTGCGTAAGCTTATCGATGACAGTGGCTATGACATTCGCCTGCAAGTCGATGGTGGCGTTAAGGTCGATAACATTGCTGAGATTGCTGCGGCCGGTGCTGATATGTTTGTTGCGGGTTCTGCTATTTTCAATTGCCCTGACTATAAAGCAGTGATCGATGAGATGCGTGCAGAGCTTGCAAGCGTCGAGGCGTAGCCGATGAACAAGTTTAGTCAAATTAAAGCGGTAGCATTTGACTTAGACGGCACGCTTATCGACAGCGTGCCCGATCTTGCTGCAGCCACACGCGCAACTCTAGCAGAGCTTGAGCTGCCACAATGTAGTGATGAGCAGGTGCGTAGCTGGGTTGGTAATGGTGCGCAGATGCTAATGCGAAGAGCACTCTCTTTTGCACTCAACGCTCAGGTGAGCGAAGAGCAGTTAGAAGCTTGCATGCCACGCTTTATGCATTTTTATAAGCTGAACCTAGAGAAACACAGCGTTCTTTACGCTGGAGTTGAAACGGTATTATCACAGCTTAAGCAAGCGGGCTACCCCCTAGCAATCGTGACCAACAAGCCTTATGAATTTACCGTCCCATTATTGAAAGCATTCAATATTGACGGTTATTTTAGTCTAGTGCTTGGTGGGGACTCATTGTCTAAGATGAAGCCTGATCCGCTACCGCTGCAGCATATTTTGCATGAGTGGCAGCTAGAAACTGAGCAGTTGCTGATGGTGGGTGACTCAAAGAACGATATATTAGCGGCAAAAGCGGCTAAGGTAGCCTCTGTGGGCTTGACCTACGGCTATAACTACGGTGAAGATATTGGGCTAAGCGGCCCAGATGCCGTATGTGAACAATTTAGTGAAATAACCGCGCTACTCAGTCAGTGCGATAAAGCAACGGAGCAATAAACAAAATGACGACACCCCTAACGAAACCAGTAGTTCTAAGCGGTGCTCAGCCATCAGGCGAGCTAACCATCGGCAACTATATGGGCGCGTTACGTCAGTGGGTTGCGATGCAAGATAGTCATGATTGCCTTTATTGCGTCGTTGACCTGCATGCGATCACTGTCAGACAAGATCCAGTTAAATTACGTGAAGCCTGTCTTGATACTCTAGCGCTGTACTTGGCTTGTGGTGTTGATCCAAAGAAGAGCACGGTATTTATCCAGTCACAGGTGCCACAGCACACACAACTTGGTTGGGCATTAAACTGTTACACCCAGATGGGTGAACTAAACCGCATGACGCAGTTTAAGGATAAGTCGCAAAAGCACGCTAACAACATCAACGTTGGCCTATTTGGCTACCCAGTGCTGATGGCAGCTGACATTCTGCTTTATCAAGCGAACGAGATCCCAGTGGGTCAAGATCAGAAGCAGCACCTAGAGCTTACTCGTGATATCGCGACTCGCTTCAACAACGCCTATGGTGAGACTTTCGTGATCCCTGAGCCATTCATCCCTGAGCACGGCGCTAAGGTTATGTCACTACAAGATCCGCTGAAGAAGATGTCTAAGTCTGACGATAACCGTAATAACGTTATCGGCCTACTAGAAGATCCAAAGGCGATCATGAAGAAGATTAAGAAGGCGATGACCGACAGTGAAGAGCCGCCAGTAGTGCGTTTTGACGTTGCTGAAAAACCAGGTGTATCAAACTTACTAAGCTTGATGTCTGGTTGTACTGGTCAGTCGATTGCCAGCATCGAAGCCGAGTTTGAAGGTAAGATGTATGGTCACTTGAAAGTGGCAACGGGTGAGGCGGTTGTTGGTATGCTTGAGCCGCTACAGCAGCGCTTTAAAGAGTACCGTGCAGACCAAGCCTTCTTGAATCAAGTGATGAAAGATGGTGCTGAGAAAGCACAGGCGCGTGCCGAAGTCACACTTAAGAGCGTATACGAGAAGATCGGTCTTATCGTTTAACTCTATATGCTTAACAAGAAAGCCAGCATTGTTTGCTGGCTTTTTTATTGGCTTAGTTTTATGGGCTTAGTTTTGTTGGCTTAACCAAGCTACAAATGCGGCGATAGCAGGCTCTTTTAGGCGTCGCTGCTTGCAGCTGAAGTAGAACTCAAAGCCCGTTAAAATATCCGGTAGATCTAGCTCCACCAACAGCCCCCTTTCAATATCAGCTTGCACCATAAAGTCCGATGCTAGTGCAATTCCTTGCCCAGCAATAGCGGCTTCAATAGCCATTAATACATGGCTAAAAACATGCTGTTGTTGCTCCGGAGCAAGAGTTAAGTTGTTCGCGACAAACCATCTGTCCCAGTCTAAGCCTAATGGCCCTTCGTCGACGGTAAGCAGTGGATGAGCCATTAATTCGTTAAGAGGTGGGCTTTCTGCTGTTAGCAGACTTGGGCTGATGACCGGAATTAGGCGCTCCTTATGCAAAGACTGATGGTAATAACCCAGCTGACCACTTTGTCCTGTGATAAACATATCTGCAACGCTATCACTTAGCTCGGGATCATCGGCTATCATATCGAGGCGAATTTTTATTTGTGGATGTTGGCGCCGAAAGTCGCTGAGCCGTGGGATCAGCCATTTGATTGCAAATGAGCTATAAACCGCTAGCCGCAGTTGATCATTACTGTCGCCACTGATCTGCATACTTAAATCGCTAAGTTCGTTGAAGATCCGTTCCAGTTCCCGATATAACAACTCCCCTTTAACTGTGAGTCGAAGCTGTCGTCCTTCTCGTTTAAACAGGCGCTCACCATAGTGCTCTTCAAGCTGCTTTACCTGATGAGATACCGCACTTTGGGTAATGCAAAGCTCGGTGGCCGCACGGGAGAAATGTGACTGTCTGGCAGCAGCCTCAAAAACCTGTAAAGCCCTAAGTGGTGGTAGTTTGCGCATGTCCGCAGCCTTAAGTATGAATTTAATAGGTGATCTCAATCATAGTATTAATTTAATTCATGATTGGCGAAAAAACATCATTTTAGTTTAGGTTTTGCGGGCGATATCATGCGCTCAAATTCAGTTGTACTGTGGAATAGCAGATGAAATCTAATGTCATGATCGCCATGGCAATCCTAATTTTTGGCAACCTTTTTAGTGCGCTTTATGATGTCTCTATTAAGTGGATGCCAGAAGATAGTAACGCCGCGACTTTCCTATTAATTAGGCAGATATTGTCGGTATTGATGTTAATGCCGCTATGGTTTTACGCAAAGCGACCTACGACTAAATATCTGAAGGTGCATTTCTTTCGCTCTAATACCGGTGCGTTGGGAGCGGTGTGCTTGATCATGGGCTTGATGTCACTGCCGATGGCTACCGTTAGTTCGTTATTTTTCTCGGCACCACTGATGATAGTCCTGATGGGCTCAATCTTTTTGAAAGAAAAAGTCACTCCGACTCAATGGCTTGCGACTATTTTGGGCTTTATCGGTATTTTGATTCTGCTGCGCCCCAGCGAAATTAACTGGTTCGGTATTGCTGTGCTAATCTCGGCATTTACCTTTGCCCTGAATCAGCTGGCACTGCGCAAGCTACCTGATACAGAGAACCCCAGTGTGACGCTTATGCTGTATAACCTGCTCAGCATTCCACTCACCTTGGTTATGGTGTTGGTTCAGGGTTTTGAGGGCATAAGTTGGGGCTTAATCGGCATAGCGGCACTGAGTAATAGCTTCCTGTTGGCCTATCACTGGCTATGTGTGCTGGCTTATCGTAAGGCCGAGGCGAGCCAAATCGCGATTGCTGAGTATACCGGACTACTATTTTGCGTGTTGTTTGGCTGGTTGCTGTTTGATGAGTGGTTAGATGGATTAAGCTGGATAGGTGCAGGCTTTATTGTGTTGCCATCTTTGATTATCCCATGGATAACGGCTCGAATTGCTTATTTAAGACCAAAAAAAATCATCGAGCAAAAGGCTGGATGATTCTTCTCACTGCTGGTGGCATATCGTTTACAGGCTAAGAGTCTGTGTATTCGAACACCTTAATGACTTTACGTACGCCAGCAGTATTTCGAGCGACCTCAACAGCTAAATCTGCCTGTGCTCGCTCAACATAGCCAATCAAAAACACCTCACCGTTTTCGGTAACGACCTTGATATTGGTGACATCCAAACCCTTCTCATTGAGCATGCGACCCTTTACCTTGGTAGTGATCCAAGTGTCGTTACTGCGGGTGGTAAATGAGGTCGGATTACCGATACGGATCTGATTATGGATTTTTCCGCCAATTTTCAGCTCTTTTACTACACGAATGGCTTTATCTCTTAGCATCGAATTTGGCGCCTGACCAATCATCAATACGTTGGAGTTCATGACTATGCCGCTAATATTGGCTTGGTTTTTTAAATCGTCATGAGAAGCCAATGCGCTAGAGACGTTAAAGTCGGCATTGGTGTCATCAATCTGGGTCTTAAAGCTACGCTCGTCATTAACCATCATTGCACCGCCGACCGCGCCGACCATAATGGCTCCAGCGCAGCCTTGCAGCATTAACATAATAGCGATTAATGGGAGCAGTGCTCTCATGCCTGCTCGTCCTGTGGGAAGAGTGTGCGGTCGATGTTGTCACATAGGCAGTGAATCGCTAGCAGGTGAACTTCCTGAATGCGTGCCGTTACGTTAGAAGGTACACGAATTTCAACATCATTGACGCTCAGTAGGCCTGCCATCGCGCCGCCATCTTTACCGGTTAGTGACACAATCGTCATGTCACGGCTCAATGCCGCTTCCATCGCCTTGATGACGTTACCAGAGTTACCACTGGTTGAAATCGCTAACAGAATATCGCCTGGTTGGCCTAGTGCCATGATCTGTTTAGAGAAGATCTCATCATAGCTGTAATCGTTAGCAATCGCAGTGATAGTCGAGGTATCGCAACTAAGGGCGATAGCCGGAAGTGGTGGACGCTCAATTTCATAGCGGTTTAATAGTTCAGCCGAAAAGTGCTGTGCATCGCCAGCGCTACCACCATTACCACAAGCTAGGATCTTGTTGCCGCCCAGTAGGCAGTTAACCATCATCTCAGCAGCTTTTGCGATTGACTCAGGTAGGGCTTCAGATGCATCAATCTTAGTTTGAATTGATTCCGTAAAGCTGTCTTTTATGCGTTCTAACATGGATAAACCCTATGTTTATGTATGTCCACTCTTACAATTTTAATTGCGTGGAGCATATGAAAATTAAACGATTTAAAAAGCATCGCGGATCCATTGTATCCCTTGGAGATCGACCGCGATAACATCGAAGCGACATATGGCATCGATTCGATTTAATTGTATGTAATGACTTGCAGCCTTTCTTATTCGCTGAGTTTGTGCGTGGCTTAACGCATTAACAGCTCCACCGTATCGAGACGCAGAGCGGTATTTTACCTCAACGAAAACCCAATCGCTGCCATCTTTCATCACAATGTCGATTTCACCAAAACGGTAGCGAACGTTTTGTTCGACAAAGGAGAGTCCTTGTTGTTCCAAATATTGCCTAGCTGTGTATTCGGCAATCTGACCTTGGTTTGGGTTGTCTGACATCAAACTCGCTCATCCTTGTAGCGTCAATTTGACTATATCTTAAAGTGGCTGCCGAGACTATTTGCCTCGGCTAATTTAACTGTAAAGTTTTATTCATCGGATTTAGAGCGGACGTAAATTACCTCTTTGGTAACGGCCCCAACTGAGCTGTCGATTAATCGTGCCGTCAGGTAATACCGACAGCATGCCGCTACGACCTGAAAACTGGTAGCCTGGCAGGGCACGCATCTGCGCCAGTTTACCCACTAAATCCAGTGCGTCATAGCCCATGATAAACAGTCTCTTGCGACTATTGCCCCAGCTTGGCCATAGTTCATTGACCATTTGGGTTTCGCTATTGGGTGATAGCAGCCACGGGATATCGCTAATAGTGAGATTATTTAGCTCTTCGGCTGTTTCACGGCTGTTTCCTTCAACTCGACTACGGCTAGTAGTATAGAGTGGAACCGGATCGGCAAACACACTGAAGTTAACGTCGATAAATGGCTTAAGTAGCTCTAAGTCTTGACTGGCAGAGATCATGTAAATCGCATCGATATCACGGCGAGATCGAAAATCAGCTTCAATCTTAGGCGTTAGAATCGCTTTAATACGGGCGATACGCTCTTTACTGTCGATCACTCCTAATGCTTTTTGCACCGTGACCTTCATCTTGTCACCGCGATCATAGTAGTGAGTTTCGACAGGTGTATTTGTTAGCGTCTTCCACTGGGTATTAAAGCTTTCAGCCATGCGGCGGCCAACGGCATCGTTGCTGACAAGCAATAGCGGTTGCTCGATACCATCATTGTAGAGGCGCTGAGCGGCATCTGTAGCCTCATCGGTCGGTGATAGTGCAAAAAAGAACTTATCGGGATCGGCGGTAAAGGTATCGATATGGTTTAAGTAAAGCTGAGGAATGGTTTTACTTACAACCGATGTTGTAGGTGCCACAGCCATTGTATTAGTCACAGCGCTTGTATTAGCCACGCCGTTGGAACTCGCTACAGTGTCGACAGATGTTACCACTGGACTCTCAGGAGTCATATTTTGTAACTGCTCAACCTCTGATTGCAATAAGGGGCCAATGATAAACTCGGCGCCCGCCGCTACAGCCTGTTGGTAGGCGCCCTGTGCGCCAGTAGCTGTATCGAAGAAGTTGAGTGTTACGCTATCGTCACCCGTAGCCATATAGTTAGCTAGAATACCTTGCTTAACAGTATTCGCGACAACGGCACGAGGGCCTGTCAGTGGCAGTAATACGGCGATGTTCTTTGGTTGGTAAGGCTGAGTATTAAGCGCGTTTTCTAAATCCGTGGGTAACTTTGCCGCTGCGGGATGGTTTGGGTTTAGCTGCTGCCAGCTACCCAAGTGGCGCACTAAATCGTTAGGATCGATAGCATAGTGTTTAGCGATATAAGCCAGCTGCACCCAGCCTGCAAAAATTGGATTGGCAGTATCGTTGCTAAAGCTTAATAGTGTTTGCTCATTAATCGGCTGTAGTGATCGCCAAATGGTGTCATTCACTTCATAGGCTTCTGCGGTAGGCAGATACTGACTGAGTAGACTTAGCTGCCTTACTTGATCTATCGGTTGGTTTAGCAACAGATATAGGTGCGCCTTTAATTGGTAGTAGCTAACCCATTGCCAGTTTGGCAGTTTCCAGTTGCTTGGGTAGTCAAGTACCTTAAGGGCGTGATCATAGGTAGAGATCATCTCAAGTGCACGTGCCGACAGGTAGATATGTTCAGCCATTAACTCAGGCTTTTGGGTGATATCCTGTGCAATTGACTTCAATGTTTTGTCTGCAGCATTGCCATTTCCTTCATTGATGAAGGCATGAGCTGCGAGTAAAACATACTTATCTCGGATTTCTTTATTTTTTTCATTGGCAGCTAGCGCCATATATTGCGATGACGACTTGGTGACAGTCGTTAAAGAAACTTCAGTCTTTTCAGGCTTTACCGGTGCAGTCGTCGTGCCGCAACCGAACAAAATCGCAGATAAAATTGCGATAGAGATAAATTTAGTTGTATTCAGTCTTTTTAACACGGGTCTTCACTCTGGTAAGATGCTGCTAATAGTTTAACCTGCTCTTCCCCTTGGCGAAAGTCTTGTTAGAAACTCTTGCCAATACTCAATACAGAGGTAGATATGGACCTGTCGGTCGCGCTTTATATTGTTCCCACACCAATAGGGAACTTAGGAGACATCAGTAGCCGTGCGCTAGAGGTGTTGAATCAGGTATCACTTATCGCCTGCGAAGATACGCGTCATAGCGGTAAGTTGTTAAGTCACTTCGGTATCGAGACTCGCAAGACAGCTTTACATGATCATAATGAACGAGACCGAGCTCAATGGATCATTCAAAAGTTGGGCAATGGCGAGGCGGTTGCGTTAATTTCAGATGCGGGAACGCCGCTGATCTCTGATCCTGGTTACCACTTAGTTAAGCAAGTTCGCGAAGCGGGCTTTAATGTGATCCCATTGCCGGGTCCCTGCGCGGCGATCACCGCCTTGTGCGCCTCAGGTTTACCCTCTGACCGCTTCTCGTTCGAAGGCTTCTTGCCATCAAAAGAGAAGGCGAGACTGGATAAGTTAGCGGCATTAAAAGACGATCCTCGTACCCTAATTTTCTATGAGTCACCGCACCGTATCGTGCATAGCCTAGAATCTATCGTGGCTGCTTTAGGGGAAGATCGTGAAATCGTTATGGCTCGTGAAGTCACTAAGACTTTCGAGACCTTCTTAACGGGTGCAGCAGGTGAGGTTTTACAGACAGTTAAAGATGATCCGAATCAACAGCGTGGTGAGATCGTATTGATGTGTCACGGCCACCGTAGTGACGAAGAGTCAGAGTTTTCACCCACAGTGATAAATACGCTTAAATTGCTGTGTGAAGAGCTACCACTTAAGAAAGCTGCTGCCGTTGCTGGACAGATTTACGACATTAAAAAGAATGCACTTTATAAGCACGGATTAGCGATCGGTCTCTAATAGATTAGCTTTGAGTGAAGCTGATTTGTGAAAGTCCTTGGTTTGTTGCCTGAGCTTAGCTATAATCCGCGCCGAGTTGGCTAGACAGTTGCCGCGCTCATTAGAGCGGGGAGGAAAGTCCGGGCTTCAAAGAGCAGGGTACCAGGTAACGCCTGGGCGGTGTGAACCGACGACAAGTGCAGCAGAGAGGAGACCGCCAATCTTCGGATTGGTAAGGGTGAAAGGGTGCGGTAAGAGCGCACCGGGCGGCTAGTAATAGTCCGTTGCAAGGTAAACTCTACCCGAAGCAAGACCAAATAGGGTCCCGTATGGCGCTGCTCGCGTTGGGACCGGGTAGGTCGCTTGAGCCTGTGAGCGATTGCAGGCCTAGATGAATAACTGTCCACGACAGGACCCGGCTTATCGGCCAACTCACCTATTCATAATAAAAGGCCTCACAGAAATGTGAGGCCTTTTTGCTATCTGCGAGATGAACAGCGGTTTATCGGGTATCAATGTCACCTATCCAAATAGAACCCCACATCTCGCAAGTGGCTGTTGGTTACTCTCTTCTATCTTTAGCCTGGCGATAGCGCGACTTTATGAGGGCTATCATTAGTTTGCCACGCCTGTTGCGGCTAAATTAGACGCTGACCATAGTGTTTCCCTTGATGGGCTGCTTAAGCCATTGATCATGCGATCGACCTGTTGTTGAGTATAGTTGGCATATTGATCTGAATAGGCCATAAAGTTCTGCCAGTTAATGGTTTGTCCCATACAGTTAAGAATGCCACCATCTCCGGGGTTCATTTGCCAACTGTTCTGTTGTGGAGTGTCGCATGTGTTGTCTCCAGTTGTTGAACAGCGTCTTTCGGCACCGCGCTTACAGCCACCTTCAAAGGTGTGAATAAGGTCGAGGAAGTGACCAAACTCGTGGGTCAGCACTGAACGGAAGTTTTCATCTGTGTTTGTACCAAGGTAGGCGCCGTTGTATGCAACTCGAGCCAAGCCATCGTCAGACATTCCAGTATCTGGATACCAAGCTACGCCAGAGTTGTTTGTTACTCCATCTGCGTAAAGATCGTTCTGAATATAAACGTTCATATAGCGATAGTTGTCCCAGTGATCGCGCTTAACATCAGAGCTGGAATAGTTTCCTGCACCAGAAGATTCAGGGTAGTAAATAATGCCGGAGGTTGGGTTACCATTAGGATCGATAGTGGCTAAGCGAAACTCAATATTTAGAGAGTCCTTTATAGATTGGAATTCAGGATCTATATCGGCAAAGTCAGCGGTTCTCCCTTGGAAGTCAGCATTGGTTTTATTTAAGGCGTCGATGATGACCGCATCATTGACGGTATCACCATTATGAACAGTACCGTAAACATGAAATACAACAGGAATGACATAGTCAGGTGAAACTTCGTTGGCTAGTGAATAGGGGGATTGAGATGTATCAGAGTTGCCGTTTCCTGCCATTGCTCTCGATTGCTGAACCTTGCCGATGTTGGCGTGACGTTCCTGTGCTTCAAGTAGCGCGCTCGGAAAGTTACGATAATGCTGAGCATTGGTTTCTGCTGCCTTGCAATGGTGCTGACTAAATTCAGGTTGTTTTGCCATTGAGAATGATGAAGCGGCGACAAGGGTTGCACAGATAGATATTTTAAAATGTTTTTTCATTTTAGTTACTCTTATTATTTGATTTTAATTTAGTTTCTTTGCTTCTACTCTTGTGAAGATACAAAGATAAATCGAATAACAGCTTTATCAGCTTGAGCTTTAACAGATAAAATATTCTGTATACAATATAATCAAAATTTGGCGGCTGTAAACAGTTAATGTAAACAAAATGTAAATTGCCGGTGCTGGTTAGAAGATGGAGTCAGTCAATCTTAAGCCTGCTTATTGAGCAGTATTTAGCTTAGTGCTAGAGAGGAAGCTTGCCATTATCATCGCAGACTTGATTGCGGATAGGTTTTTGAATTAAAAGCAAAAAGTATGATTGTTGGCTGGCTTTGACACGTTTGAGAATAATTAGCGCGACTAGCAAACTGGTGAAAACTAGGCTTGCAATCAGGTGGCCTTCCGCTTAATTAGAGTCAAATCATCTTGGTTATTCTCACCGGGATCTAGAAGCTCCTGTCCGGCTGCGCACGATCAATCATCACGATACGAGACATAATTTGCCAATCGTCTTAGGGCGCAATGGGAATACGCTAGATATGATCAACCGCGAGGCTTTAGCTGGCGCTCATTATCGTTAGCATAGTAATTGTAACAATGAACTTTAAATGAAAATCACTTTTGACCCGTAGCTTAGGCTATGGGCCAAAATAGCCGCTATGTTAGGCCTGCTTCAGGGCTTCCGTTAGGTGTTCTAATAGCATACGTACCTTAGGGGAGAGGTGGCGGTTTTGGGGGTAGAGTGCCCAGATTCCCTCTTCTGGTTGACGGTTCTGTTCAAGTAGCGGTGTCAGCTGGCCATCTTCAATATAGGGCAGAACGTAATAATCTGGCAATTGCACTATGCCTATACCTTTAATTGCCGCATCAACTAAGGCATGACCACTATTACAGCTAAGGCTGCCTTTCACACGTACATTACGGGTTTTGCCATTCTCTTGAAAACGCCAGTAATCCATGGTGCCGATTAAACAGTTATGTTGATCAAGTTCCGATAGCGAATGGGGAATTCCATAAGTAGAAATATAGCTTGGAGAAGCGCAAACATACTGGGTACGGCTGCTTAGCTTCTTTGCCATCATACTGGAGTCTTCTAAGTGACCCAATCTAATGGCTAAGTCATAGCCTTCGTCGATTAAGTCCAGCTTTTGGTTACTCAGGTTTAGCTTAACTTCAAGCTCAGGATATAGCGCCGCAAAATCGTTAATCAGTGGAGCAATAGTTTTTTCACCGTAGGTTACCGGTGCAGTGATTTTTAGCAGTCCTCTGGGAGTTGTTTGTAAGTTGGTGATGGCTCGTTCGGCTTCTTCTAAGCCATCAAGTACCTGTCGGCAGTGCTGGTAGTAGATGCGGCCCACTTCGGTCACTGACACTTTTCGGGTAGTGCGATGAAACAGCTTAGAAGCGAGCCTTGTCTCGAGTGCACTTATTTGGCGGCTCACTTGCGCAGTCGATATGCCTAATCGTTGCGATGCCTTGGTAAAGCTTTCCGCTTCTGCGACGGCAACAAATTCACTCACTCCTTCCCAATTAAACATCAGGTTCCCTCATCTTCAATGAATCTTATATTTACTATATGGTAAAAGATAATTGTAATTATCGCCAATTATCATTTATCGAGAAACAAATATAATAGCCAGCATCGAAATTGAGAGGCAGCTCTTTGAGTCGCTAATCAAAGTTAATGGTTCAGTGTCGACTAACGATAAGGCTTCAACTATAGATTAATGGTTGGTTCATTGACGCTAGTGAGTCTAATCGTTTTGAGCAACACAATTGTCATGTAGAGGTTTCAAGATGGCAGGTGGATGGTCAAGAGATGGTGCAGTACAAGACCAAATCGACAGCAGTGTCGAGGACGCAGTCGCAGCGGCGAGGAGCCGTCTAGTGACTGGAGTCAGTTTAAAGTATTGCGAAGAGTGTGATGAGAAGATCCCCGAGGCTAGGCGTATAGCAGTTCCGGGCGTTCGACTCTGTATTCATTGTCAAAATGAAATCGATAGCAGCCAGGCAAAGCAACATTTGTTTAATCGCCGAGGCAGCAAAGATAGCCAATTACGCTAGATTATCTGTGAATAAAGTGAAACTAAGCAGTAACACTGCTTAGTCATTATTTAAGGAAAGGCTTTTGTCGTAAATAAGGCCGTTTCCCAAAAGATTATTACCATATGGTAAAGGTAAATTACTGTTTGATGGGATTATCAATGTTGAACAGGTAGTTATAATCTTTCCATACCCACTACGGTGACACACCGTACTTTAAAGTTTATTAAAAGTAGGAATACAAGATGACAGCACAAACAATCAAATCAAGAGCCGCAGTTGCTTGGGCAGTTGGCGAACCACTCTCAATGGAAATCGTAGATGTAATGCCACCGCAAAAGGGTGAAGTGCGCGTTAAGATGATTGCGACTGGCGTATGCCACACCGATGCATTTACTCTTTCAGGCGACGATCCAGAAGGTATCTTCCCTTGTATTCTTGGCCATGAAGGTGGCGGTATCGTTGAGTCTATCGGTGAAGGCGTAACTAGCGTTAAAGTCGGTGACCATGTAATCCCGCTTTATACACCTGAGTGTGGTGAGTGTAAATTCTGTAAGTCTGGTAAGACAAACCTTTGTCAGAAGATCCGTGAAACTCAAGGTAAAGGTTTGATGCCTGATGGTACCACTCGTTTCTCTAAAGATGGTCAGCCTATCTTCCACTATATGGGCACATCAACATTCTCTGAGTACACTGTATTACCTGAGATTTCGCTAGCGAAAGTGAACCCAGAAGCACCACTTGAAGAAGTGTGTCTACTAGGTTGCGGTGTAACTACTGGTATGGGCGCGGTAATGAACACCGCTAAAGTAGAAGAAGGCGCAACTGTTGCTATCTTTGGTATGGGTGGTATTGGTCTGTCGGCTGTTATTGGTGCGGCAATGGCAAAAGCCTCACGTATCATTGCTATCGATATCAACGAAAGCAAGTTTGACCTAGCGCGTAAGCTTGGTGCTACTGATTGCATCAACCCTAAAGACTACGACAAGCCAATCCAAGATGTGATTGTAGAGCTTACAGACGGCGGCGTAGATTACTCATTCGAGTGTATCGGTAACGTACACGTTATGCGTAGTGCATTAGAGTGCTGTCATAAAGGTTGGGGTGAGTCAGTTGTTATTGGTGTTGCAGGTGCAGGCCAAGAGATCTCAACTCGTCCATTCCAGTTAGTAACAGGTCGTGTATGGAAAGGTAGCGCATTTGGTGGTGTTAAAGGCCGCTCTGAACTACCTGAATACGTTGAGCGTTACATGGCAGGTGAGTTTAAGTTAAATGACTTCATTACTCACACTATGGGTCTTGAGCAAGTTAACGAAGCATTCGACCTAATGCACGAAGGTAAGAGTATTCGTACAGTTATCCACTTCGACAAGTAATATTATTGTCTAAAATATCAAGCGCTTTCGGGCGCTTGATGTTTTTAGAGGCCTAATTTTTAAAGATTAAGCTTTAAAGAATTAGTTTAAAGAATTTATAGGAGTCGGTATTAAATGACCGTTGAAAATATCAGTGTAAATAAGAGCTTTGGTGGCTGGCACAAACAATATAGCCATCATTCAAAGACACTTAATTGCGCCATGCGATTTGCCATTTACTTACCGCCTCAAGCGTCAAATGGTAAAAAGGTGCCAGTACTTTATTGGCTATCAGGTTTAACCTGCACCGATGAAAACTTTATGCAAAAAGCGGGTGCACAACGCATGGCGGCAGAGCTTGGCATCGCGATTGTTGCCCCTGATACCAGCCCTCGTGGTGACGATGTTGCCGATGATACTGGTTACGACTTAGGTAAAGGCGCAGGTTTCTATGTTAACGCTACCCAAGCCCCTTGGAACCGTCATTATAGAATGTACGACTATGTGGTAAATGAGTTGCCACAGCTGATTGAATCAATGTTCCCTGTCAGCGATAAGCGCTCAATTGCGGGTCACTCCATGGGGGGGCATGGTGCATTAGTGATTGCCATGCGTAATCCACAAGCTTACCAGTCAGTTTCGGCATTTAGCCCAATTACCAACCCGGTTAACTGCCCTTGGGGTAAGAAGGCGTTTACTGCCTATTTAGGCCGTGATACCACCACTTGGGCTGACTACGATGCGAGCTTATTAATGCGCCAAGCCACTGAGTTTGTGCCAGCATTAGTGGATCAGGGGGAGGCTGATGACTTTCTTACTGAACAGCTAAAACCTGAAGTGTTGGAAGCTGCAGCTAAGGTAAGTGGCTATCCGCTAACCCTAAATATGCAAGAAGGCTTCGATCATAGCTATTATTTCATCTCTAGCTTTATCGAAAACCATCTACGTTTTCATGCAGAACACTTGGCCAAATAAAGCAATAAGCAGTTTTCAAATGAGTGAAGTCATTTGTTAGATTACTTAGTTCGATGACTCTCTAGAGTTTTGCTAAAGAGCCGCCAATTAGGCGGTTTTTTATTGCCTCTCATAATATTATTACCCCAGCGTAAAAGTGATTTGTCTTTTAGGGTGATTATCATTAATCGCTAGATAAATATAATACCGCTATTGATTTTAAATGCCTTAGCAAACAGAACTTTGCCAAGCAAACTCTAGGATAATAATATGAGCTGGATTTTTCTTTTACTTGGTGTGGTGGCTGAGGCTTTATCTCATGTGGCATTAAAGGCAACCGACGGCTTTAGTAAGCCGCTACCTGCTGCCTTAGTACTTCTCGGCCACTTAACCGCTTTTATCTTTTTAGGCCAAGCAATGAAAGGCATGCCTGTTGGTGTGGTACACGCGCTATGGGCTGGACTGGCCATTGTTACTGTGACCCTGTTATCAGCACTATTTTACCGTCAGCATCTTGATATGACGGCTTGGGTCGGCATGGCGCTGGTGGCCGTAGGCGTGATGATGATTAACTTCTCCCAAGGCCACGCTCATTAGAACTTTGAGAGTATTTTCCTCCTATGATTTGGCTAATGGTTTTACTCTGAATTAAGCTGGATATTTTTTGCGCATGAATTAATCGGTGCTACAGTAGACTGGAATCGTAAGGAGATAAATTTATGCGTTTACTAAAATTAGTAGCTTTATCATTTATTGTACTTTTAGCGGGCTGTGCCTCGAGTGAAGCGAGTAAAGAGCGGGCCGCAATGTATACTTTTCCCGAACTTGAACAGGTAAATTCAATCGATAATTTTCGAATGGATGGTTGGGAAAGTGTCGACAAATACTCTGTTATTGTGAATTCCCGTCCAAGACAGAGTTACCTCCTGATTTTGAGCGGTGGCTTAAATGATCTTAACTTTGCTCAAGGCTTATTGGTGACATCGACCCTAGGTAAGGTTGAAGTAGGATTTGATTCGGTATCGACCGTGCAAGATCCTATGATAAAGGCGCAAATAAAGCGGATCTACAAGTTGGAAGATAAACAGCAAAAGAATGCAATTAAGGCTAAAATCGAAGCCTTTGATGATGCGAAGTAGCAAGTTCTGAGCTTGTTGATTTAATGACTGGCAGTCCCCTCGTAAGAGTTGCTTGTTGATAAAAAAGCCGACCACTAAGTGGTCGGCAAACAAGGAATGGCGCTATGCTCCCATAGCTAATAAGTGCTTTTGTGCACTTTTTCTTATTTTCATTTGGTTACTTTTTCTTTGCTGTTTGACGGCGATAGCCGAGTAGTCCAAGCAGCAACACCGTTAGCCCTAAAGCGCCCCCGCTCTTTTCTGGTGTCGGCTCGGGGCTAACCTCTTTGGCTATAATGTTAATCGTGGCTGTGGCTGCCGTTGCTGTCTTCAGGCCGTTACTCACGGTCAACTCCACCACAGCGGTCGCATCGGTTTCAATATCTGGTAACTGGATATTAATTTCTGCAGCAGAATTGTCAGCGATGGTGATAGCTGGTCCTGAAGTTTGCACCCAGTGATAACTGAGCACATCGTCGGTATTGGGAGCGGTGCTCTCAATTGCCGAGAGATTCACACTTGTTTGCTCATCGGCAGTGATATCTATGCTATTGGCACCATTAATTCGCGCGACAGGGATCCCCTCCAATGCCACTGGATTGAGGGTTTCACTTAGGCTAATGCTATTAACTGTGTGTGACACTTCAAAGTTCAAGGTCGTTGACATCACTTGATCAGAAGTATCTAGCACCAGCACAATCGTTTGTGCTTCACTGTTTACTGCTTGGGTGACTTGCCAGCTAAGGTTGCCTTGATCTAGCAGACCTGAGTGACTATCACTTTCGATGGTGAGACCTTCAGGAAGGTTAACCGCAACATCGAATACCATTTCCTTATCACTGGGGTTCGCTGCTAGTTCAAGCGATAAGGTGAGTTTGTCGCCTGTATTGACAAATTCACTATCAAGGGTGCTTGTGAGGTAAGTGGCATTGCGATACAGCTCAATTGGCATTAGGCCGACATTACTCGCGGCATCGGGGCCAGTGCCAATTTCAAGTACTGTGGTATATAAGGTGTCAGACTTGAGTGTTTTATCCCAGTTGAGTACTAGGCCTATATCTTCTCGAGCATCGACTTGTGTTTTGAAATCTACACTAATACTTGAGTCATCTTTATCGATAACGGCAAGTTCTATAGTGATGTCATCTACCGTGTCTGAAGGTGCTGAAGTATCACCAAAATTGTGCACAGCTACGTAGTAACTGCCAGGTTGGGGGTTGTCGACTACGCAGCTCTCTAGTGCGGTTTCTGTGGCGCTCATACACAGCAGTTCAGCCATTTCAAAGTAATCGTCAGGCTTGCCGTTGTAGTTGGAATCTCGGCCGATATAGAGGTCAAGATCCGGTGATGTAGTCTGTTTGATTCGCGCCACAATACGCTTGGTATTCGGTGTGACGTTAATGAGTTGAGAATGGAAAAAGCGGCTATCATTCCAGACATTAGTCGGCCAACTAGCATCATCGCTATCATCTCGCGGAATAGAGACTTCGATACGTTCAACTTCTGCTAGTTCGAAAACAGCAACTTGAAGATCACTACTACCAACGGTTGTGACCCCTTCTATGGCCGCACTGTCTTTATTTTTATTGGTTTCAAGATAGGTGGCTTCAGGGAAACTGCCTGCGACAAATGTACCGATTACTGGCATAGCTGACGGGGTTAAACTCCCATTGGAAGGGGTGAGTAGGAGTCGACCCATACCGTATTCTGAATTGAAACCGTTAGATATGGTGGCATTCACTTCCAAGGTGATACTTTCTCCAGCAGCTAGGCTAAAGCTGCTAGGGGAGGCGCTAATGGTTAAACCATTCACGCTAGTATCGCCGCTTACGGTCCAAGTCGATGCCGAGGTTGCGGTGAATGTACGTGTCCAGCTACAGCTTATCATGCAATCTTGTTGTACGGCCGACGGCATGTTCATTGCTTCAGGTTTGCCACCAATGTCGGGGTTGGCGTCCACGTACTCTTGATAGGTTACATCCATAATTAGGCCCGTATTGAGGGCGTTATTAATACGAATGCTACCAGCTCCCGAGTCAAAAAAGTCTGATGGCGTCACCCCGTCATCTTTGCGGGTATTAAATTCGGCGCTTAGCATCAAGGCCGACTGTAGCTGTGCGGGTGTCCACTCGGGCTTAAGGGCTGTCATCAGCGCCATCGCTCCAGCCACATGGGGGCTAGACATAGATGTGCCATCCATAAAGGTGTAAGGAGACTCGGTTTTTTGCTCTCGCCATGGCTGATATTCAGAGTTGGCGGCATAAATCGCTACGCCTGGTGCGGCAACATGAGGGGTTAACCAGCGGTTCATGATGGGCTCAGGTCCGCGAGAGGTAAACACTGCTGCTATATCAGCGTTCTCGGGAGTATTCTCCATGGTTGAGGCGCCAATCGTCGCCATATGATCTTCGCCTGTGGTTAGCCAAGCGGTGAGTTCACTGCCCTGTAAAGCATCGATATGGATTGCAGGTAGCACATGAAAGTCGGCATCTATGGTTTCAGAACCGCCATCCACGTTGACTAATATCATGCCTCCCGCACCGCCAGCCAAAACATTCGTTCCTTTTGATACACGGGCAATTTCGCCACGTTGGCAAACCACAATTTCACCGCTAAAGGTGTTTTCCGCAAATGGGTTTAAACAGTCTGCATCACCAAAATCCTCGGCATGCACCACTTTAGCAGTGATCCCATTTGTTGCGCCTTTGCCAGATAAACTCGCTAGGGCAAAGTCACCACCATTGAAGCTCACTTCTTTATCGGTAAATCCGCGGTCATGGGTGTAGGCGGCAACGGTTGTTAACCAAGGGGCATTACCGGGAGAGCCAACAGTGCCAGCTTCAGGACCAGAGTTTCCAGCAGAGGTGGCCACATGAATCCCAGCCTCTCGGGCGGCTAAAAAAGCCTGAGCATCGGTATCGTACCAAGGGTTACTGGCTCCGCCACCTACCGAGTAATTGAGTACTTGAACGCCATTAGCGATAGCATGTTCAACGGCGAGCGCACTAACATCGGGCCAGCAACCCGCGTCGGCGGCGCAAACTTGGTAAGAAACAATGTTAGCGTGAGGGGCTACGCCGCTGATTTGACCGAAAGTAAACTCAGCCTTATCCCCCATCACATTGTAGATAGGCACGTTTTTTACTACGTTGCCAGCTGTGGTTGATGCAGTATGGGAGCCATGACCATTATGGTCGATTCCAATCACATCATCGCCTTCGGGAGTATAGTCAGCCAAAACTCCGTCATGGGCCCAGATCCCAATCAACTTATCGTTGCAGTAATGGGCAAGTTCAGAGTCGCTGCAATGGCCTAGGTATACGCCTTCCCCCAATGGGTTGGTATGATCGTAGCCATCGCCACCAATATCGGCAAATGAAGGGTTGAAGGCGCTGATCCCTGTATCGAGAATACCGACGATGACACCTTCGCCTTTGCTGGCTATTCCCGTTGCAGTGCCATCCCAAGCTGAAGGCGCTTGAATGTAACTGGGCCCTGAATCGGTAGTGAGGTAACGTCTTTCTACTTTTTGAACGAATTTAACCCCGTCAACAGTACCGAGAAGCTTGGCTTCCTCTTCTGTTAATTCAGTACTAAAGCCGTTAAGAGCAATTTGGTAATCATTCTGAATGGTCAGCTGGCGCTTGAGGCTCTTTTGCGCGCGATTAATAGTGCTACGTTTTTGCGTGGCTAAGTAGTTGAGATAGTTTTGGCTCGCCGCACTTTGCACATCTAAAGTGCCAGTGCTTTCTCGTTTGTTAGCGTTATTGCTTAGTAAGCTGGTGGCTTTTAAGTTGGCAATATCACCTCTGTAGGTCGCCAGAGGTTGCTCATCAAGCATAACCATGTAGAGATTATCTGTATTGCGCTTGCTAGGTTGGAGTTTATTGCTACGTTGACCGCTGTCGGGGTCAAGTCCTCGACTGTCTAGCATTGATGCTTGAGATGCAGGGACAAGCGCCATACTTAGCGCCGCTGCAATAAGACTTTTCTTATAAGATGATTTCACAGGTCTTCCTCGTTTTTTTAATTATTTTTTTGCGCTGCAGCACTGTGGTAGTGAGAGCAAAATCGGTAGAAGTTGTTAATTCGACGTCAACTTGATACCCCATCAAAACGATTGAGGGCAAATAGCGCTCTACATTTCGACTTCACTTATGCTTCATTTCTTTTTCAATTTCTTTTAAAACAATTGGTTATAAAGATTGTTTGTATCTATATGTATCCTTTTATTTCTTCAGTGTTAGGTAAGGATTGCCCCTGCTAAAGATGAGTCAGCTAAGGCGGATGAAGGGAGTTATGTTCGAACAGCTCTTGAATAGTTCTCGTATATCCAAGTGGTTAAAGGGGGAAGGCACAACAGAGAAAAGGTCGGCGGCTAAATGTGGAGATTAGGGTGAGTACAAATAGAAAATCACTGAGCCATTGAGTGAAACCTTGCTTTTCTAACAGAGTTTTCTTTGTCAATGCTGTCAAGTTAACACTTTGATTTATAAGGGAGTGAAGATAAATAGAAAGAGAAAAGAAACAAAATCAAAGGCCGAATGCTTGTTGTTTAGCCGTATTTAAAAGAAAACCATAGAGGTTAGCGTTAATGAGTTGTTATTCGGTCGAGGTGAGATTCCTAGTCGGCCTTAAATGTATGACTTGAACAATAAAAATAATGTCGCAACTTCTTAGGGAAAAAATATGTCATTTAAAAAATCTAAACTGGCAACATGCATTGCACTGGCTGCGATGGTTCCTGCTTCAATTGCCATCGCACAAAACTCAGATACTTTACCCGCCTTCAGTACACAGGCTCAGAAAGTGCAACTACAGACTTTCAATGTCTATCTTGCAGATGTCGGCTCACTGACTAAGGCCACTTTAAATAACAAAAAGAAATTCGCCGAAAGTCTTAAGCAGGTTGAAGCTAAGCAGAAGACCGTACTTAACGATATTCTGGCGCTGGATGGCAATATTGAAGTGTTACCGGGGGCGAAAATCTTTGGTAATTTTGTGCGGGTTCAAGCCGACGCTTCTTATGCCGATAAAATTAAGGCTATCGCAGGTGTAAAGGCGGTTATCGCTGACACAACCACTGCGGTAGCGCCGGTCAATGCGATGAGTAAGCCAAGCGCCAATACTGCTTCAACTATGACAAAGGCACCAGCTTTAGTCGATGACGTAACGGCGGGAGAGGGCGTTAAGGTCGCCATTATTGGCACAGGGGTGGATTATACTCATGTGGGCTTAGGAGGAGATGGCGAGGCTGCAACTTACGGAGAGGCGATGGCCAATGCCATGAATACCTTTGATGGCTTCCCAACTGATGTTGTCGTTGAAGGGATGGATTTAAGCAGTGATGCCGGCTGGGGGCTGGATCCAAACCCAATTGATCAGAATATCTATTACACCCGTGATTACGATGGTGCGACTCATAATACTGGCCATGGAACACGCCTTGCGAGTGTGGTGCACTCTCTGGCTCCAGGGGCAAAAATTGCCGCTTTTAAAACCTCAAATGTTTCAGACCCATATGGTTATGGTTATAGCTTAGCACCTGAGAGTAGCAGTACCTTTATGCTGGCTTTAGAGTACGCGCTAGATCCTAATCAAGATGGTAGTTTCGATGATCGTGCAGATATCATCGTCGTTGATGCTATCGGTGGCAGCGCATTTTATGCGCCGTCAGACAACGGGATCTCGAGCCCTGTTGTTGAGGCTCACGCCATCGAAATGGCATCGGGTTTAGGGGCTTTGGTCGTGGTCAACGCTGGTACGGGTGGCGAGTGGTTTGATAACCGCTTCAATATGACTTGGCGCGGCGCCGCACCTAGTGCGTTGACGGTTGGCGGCATGAGAACTGATGCTGATAACAATATGCAGGTGACCGAAAGTACTCCCCACGGGCCTGTGCGTGGAGCCAATGGTTTCTCAAAGCCTGATATGGTGAGCTACGCCGAAAATATTGATGTTGCAGTTGTTGGCGGCGGCGATCAAACAGATACCGAATCGCATACCGTAATGGCGGCTGCGCGAGTGGCTGCCGCAGCCGCAGTGCTAAAATCTAAGCGTCCAGAGTTATCTATGGTAGAGATCAAAGCGCTATTGATGAACACCGCCGATAACAATGTTATGAATCTCGCTAATGAGCAGGCCGATCTTGTCTTGATAGGTAACGGTGTTGAAAACATCGATGCCGCTATCAATTCATCGGTGGTTGCTTGGGAGAAAAATAGCTATCAGCCAAATTTAAGTTTTGGTTTTGAAGAAGCTGCGGGTCTGCAGCGCTTTGTGAAAGAGGTTCAGCTTAAAAACCTCGCTGAGGAGACGGTTACCTATGAAGTCACTATGACGTCTATGGGCAAGAGTGGTGATTCAGCATTGAGTTGGGATGTGCCTACAAGCGTGAGTGTACCAGCTGGGCAGACCGTTATTTTCCCTGTGGTACTGGAGATTGATTTTTCAAAACTTGATAACTGGCCGATGAAGCAAGCCAGTGATCTTATATCGGAAAACTGGTCTAAAGTTGAGCTTTCTGGTCAGCTGCAGCTGTCAGCAGAGGAAAAGCCAACGGTGAGCATGAGCTGGTTGGTAAAACCTAGGCCCAGTGCTGATATTCAACGAGATTTTAGTACTTTTAACGAAAGCTTTAGCAGTGAATTCAGTCTACTTTTTAGCCATGAAGCAGGAGCTTATACCCAAGAGTTCACTAATACGGGTACGACGGAGAACACGTTTGCGGTGTTTCCCGTCATGTATCATCAAAAGCAACTTCCAGAGGGCAAAGAAAATACCCAAGGCAATATGCTCAATGCCGTTGGTGGTGGAGTCTATGATGAAGCCATGTGTACAACGGGTAAGAAGTTAGTGATTGCGAGTCGCTTCTTTAGGCCAAACGATGCAGGCATGGCGAACCACTTCGATAAAGGTGGTGCGGCATTGATGTGGTGGAACGTATATCAAGAGCAGTTTGTTCTCGATAATGAGTTAGATAAAGCGGTCATAAACGATCCTTATACTTGGGATGAGTCCTCTCAAGTTGTTATGGGTGGCTTTATTGAGCCCGATGAAAATGGCTCTCCAGCGGCGTGGTATATCGACTATAACCAAGAGTATGACTGGACCCAGCCTCGAAAGCGTTACACGCAATCTAAGTTGCCAACATTGATGACAGGTCATGGGCAAAATGTCGTTGCTCAATACTGTTTGGAAGAGCTTTTCCATAGCGAGAGTATGGACAGTGTTGAAGATTTAGATCAAAACCATGGTTGGATTTTCGCCACTGACCGTGATGCGGTCGCTAATCTTGGTGAGCCTATCATTCAATATAATCCAGTTAAATACGGCAAAGTGAAGGTCGAAACGTATTTTGACTGGTTTACTGGCGAGATGGGAGAAGTGGAAATTAACGGTGGGGGATTGCCGCTCATCTCACGTTTGGTCGCCGAAGGAGAGGCGAAAGATTATCAGCCTATGGTAACCCTTGCTGCGGGTGAAACAGCCGAGCTTGGGATGGCCAGTGAATGTGACTTTAGCTTTGGTTTTGGCAGTGGCGGCGGTTGTGATAATCACGGCATGATGTTGATGAGTTTAGAGAATAACTGGGGTATGTTGTCCCCTATGGGGCAAGGGAGTTATTCATTAATGGCTCACCCACTGGATGGGCAAGTCCACAGTGTAGATGAAGACGCTGAAATAGGCGCAGTTGTGGCAAAGATTCAGCTTGATTCTGAAACCTTTTTTGCCAGTGCTAATTTTGAGCATGAGTCTTACCCTTATAGCCTAAGTCTTGCAAATGCGATTCCTGGCGATCCATTCATCATCAGTGATCAAGGGGAAATAGTCGTCAACAACACTGATGCGCTGGACTACGATGTTGGTAATCTTGGTTATACCCTTGAAGTTATCGCTAGCCAAGGTAACACCTATAGCGCTGTGTCTAATGTATATGTAGCAATTAATAATGTTAACGACATTGCACCTGAGCTAGTAGGAGAGATGCCTGCTTTGGCACTTACTGAAACCGATGCCGTTGAAATTAATGCATCCGAGTATTTTATTGAAGCAGAGGGAGACGCCTTAACCTATAGTGCGACAGGCATGCCTGAAGGTATGAGTATCGACAGTGTTAGTGGCGTGATCACGGGTCATGCTTCAGCGGGTAGTGCAGGTGAATATAGTGTGGTGGTCACCGCCGATGATTCGGTGCATAAGACTGAAGCCAGTTTTGTAATGACAGTGAATGCTCCCGTTACTGCCGAGCCAGTTCAAGATAGCAATGATGGCGGAAGTTTGGGTCTGAGTTTATTAGGCCTATTTGCCTTGCTTGGCCTACGCCGCAAAGTGCGTCGCTAAAGACTCATTAATGTCATAGGGGATCTCCTCCTTTTAAAAAGAGAGCATCAAAGATGCTCTCTTTTTGTATTTATAAGATTACAAATTGATACAGCGAAATATAGGTATTGCCGACATTGCTTCAAGCTGCTGATTGTTAAGGGGAGATGGCTATAGCCATTTGGCAGTTAGATTAGATAAGCGTTAACTATAGACAGGTTTGTAATCTAATTAATTAAGTTGGCACTAGATTAAATGAGTCACCTAGATAAGATGTATGTTGCACAAAAGTTAAGTTTCGTTGTTTTTTATAGGTATCTGGGGAGTGTCGATAGCCAATATGATTTCGTTACCACATCAAAAATATCAGATTGGTCAATGTATCGTTAATTGCCACGATATGACGATAAGTAAAGGAGCGCTAAAACTGACTTTGCCCGCCAAAGTATTTGAGTTTCTTAAATTACTGGTATTGCATGCAGGTGAAACCGTCACTAAAGAAACCGCTATCGAGCAAGTTTGGCTTGGTAACATAGAGGTGGGAAAGCGAGGTACTGGCAATGCGATTTGGCAGCTGAGAAAGACGATATCTGAACTTGGAGAGGAGCCGGAAGCATACTTTAAGACCATTACAAAAGTCGGTTATCAGTTACTCGTAACGCCAAAAGCGGTTGAAGCCCCATCTCAATCTCTCAGCCAAGAGACCCAGCCAATTTCATCTACTCAGAAACCTTTGATTAAAGCCATTGTCTTTGCTGTGTTTCTACTTATCTTAATGCTAGGTGGATATCAATTTTATCCATTTACATCTGAGGTTAAGCAAGAGGTATTGGTCACTCCCGAGCGTATCACTAACTTCGAGGGCGTTGAGGAACAAGCGGCTATCTCGCCAGATGGACGCTTTATGGCATTTCAATGGCGTCGAGATCAGAAGAAGGCGCAGATCTACATTAAAGACTTGAGTGATGACACCGCGCCATTGCGACAGGTATCGATGAGCGAAGATAAAGAAACTTCACCAACTTGGTCTCCTGATGGGCAGGCATTGGCATACTTTAGGTTTAACTCTTCCGGGGAGTGTGAGCTTCACGTACGTGAGCTGATTACTAACCAAGACCGCTTACTCGATACTGGCTGTATGAGTCGCGGATACCTGAACAGCTTAGATTGGTCGCCCGACGGGCAGAGTCTAGCGTATGCAAAATCTTTAAGCGATAGAGTTGCTGTTTTTAGTTATGAGTTACACAGTAATAAAATTACCCAGCTAACGATGCCACAGATCGGCGAGGAAGATCTCTTAGTCAGCTGGTCTGCAGACAGCAAAAAGTTAGCCGTTGTACGTGCCGTAGAGCTTAGCGCTCGAGTTTTGATCCATTCATTGGTTGATGACACCGCTTTAGAGGTGATCTCTGGTGAGTCGATGATTATTTCACTTGAGTGGGAACACGAAAACAACTTGCTATATTTTAATGCATTGCGGGAGGGGAATTTTGTCATTGAGCGATACAGTTTTGCGACCCAGTCGGTTCAGGATTTTCATCGAGACGATACGATCAGCAGTTTAGTCATCAATGACACAACCCAAAGCTTGTATTATTCGAGGCATATTTCACAGGAACACATCACTCTACGTTCGTTAGCTGACGGCCGTATTTTAAGACAGCTCGCCTCATCATCCCGAGATATGTTTGGTCAACAGTTTGTTTCAACTGGCGAATTACTATTTTTATCTAATCGCAGCGGTAGTTGGGAATTATGGCTAAAGCAGAGGAATGGCAGTAAGCAGCTTACTGCTAAACAGGGATTGGTGGGCGTGCCTGCCGCCTCACCGGTGGATGATCGATACGCCCTCCCCTTAAAGCCTGTAGGGGCAGATCATTACATGCTATATGTTGGTAGTTTAAGTGCTAACCAGTTGAACGTCGTTCCCCAAGCCCTAGGAGATATAAGGAACCCATCGTTTTCTCTGGATGGACGTAAGATTTACTACTCATCCAATGTCGAGGGTAAATGGGGGATCTATCAATATGAGGTGGATACCCAGAAAGTGAAGCGTATTGTAGAAGAGGGAGGTAAGTATGCGGTCGAAGATAACTTAGGCGGTCTTTATTACAGTAAGGATAATACTCCGGGCCTTTTCTATCAGCCAAAGGTTGGCAACGAAGTATTAGTGACAGAGGAATTAGCGGTTGGGGATTGGGGCAGTTTCTTTTATCAAGAGCAGGCACTGTACTTTTTAAAGCGCAGTGATAGCCAAGATATATTGGTGCGCCTCGATAGTCAGTGGCAGCCTGAAATTGTTTTTTCACTTCCCGCGGTAAGTATTCGTGGAGGGAGATCATTAGCTAAAGCGGCTGACGGTGCATTGGTCGTGAGTATGCTGGGAATTAATGATGCTGATATTTATCGAATTTCGCTGGAGGATAGTCATCGACTTTAGAAGTGATTCTTAACCTGAAAGCGCCATTCCCAACTATTCACTTCAGGCCCTGATGTATAGGGAACACTCAAATCAATGTGGGCGACATTGCCGTAGCTCGATTTCGATGAATAAATTCTAGCGCCAATACCGAAACTACCGATAGCCGATGATACCGCATTGTTTTCATCGGGCCCGCCAAATGCGTGGCCTACATCGGTAAAAACGGCCCAGCCGAGCTCGGCTAACTGATACAGATTGATATTAGGATAATTACGGAGCTCAGCGGTAAAGGTCCATTGATGATCGCCATACTGGTAGTCATTTGGATAACCTCGAACGCCCGTCTCATCACCTAGGGCAAAAGGCTCGTCTAAGTAGTTGTTGTGTGAAGTACTGAGCCTGAGCTTGGAGTAGGCTGTCCATTTTGGGGTGATATGATAGAAATACTCTGCGGCAAGGTTGACTTGATAGAAATCTTTTTGGCTGGTGGCGAATATGCCCTTAGCGTCCATCTCTAATAAAACGAGTTGTTCATTCCCTTGATAGCCGCGGCTCGACTGCCAGCCTAAGTGGTAACCCACTGGTGAGCTGTTATTGAGATCGCGGGTTTCGATACCTAGCTTAAAGTAGTGCTGCCAGCCTAAGTTAAAGTCCTCGTTGTTACTAATCAAGTGCACATTGTTGAGCACCTTAAAGTCATCTTGTAGATATTGGTAGGCAACCCAAGGGTAAAGAAAATCTCTATCCTGTGGCAGCTCTGTCGTTGGGTAGCTGTCGATATTGGCGAACTGGTGACGGTCTTGGGTGATCCCGGTGATAATTCTTGATACTTGTTCACTATCGCGGCCGACTAGCCAGCCAAAACGGGCACTGTTATAGTTCTCGCTATGTTCAAACTCATTGATATCCATGCCGTTTTGTTTAAGTGTGTCGACGCGCAAATCATCTAAATATTCGGCAGAGTAGCTGTGAGAGCCACCTAAACTGTAGAAAGGTTTTTCAAAATAAACATGTTTAGCTTGGCCATCACTATTATCGTAAAAGCTCGCGGAGAGGGTTGCGTGTTTGATGACGTTTACTGGTGTTTCAACTGCAAATAGATAGCCTGTTCTCTCGGCATTTGATTGATACTTTATCCGAGTACGAATACCGTAGCCGAGTAAGTTATCCTCTTTTAGGCCAATAGAGAACTTACTTTCTCCGCCACTATGGCTAGCGCTAAAGGTGGGCAGTAGCGACCAGTTATCCCAAGTTTCAACCAGAATGTTTTCACCTTCATCGGCGAGATCGGCATCGGTTGCAGGTTGAGAAAATGTGACTCTTGCATCCCGGATATAAGGTTGGGAGCGTAAAATTCGCTGTGCTTCTTCAAGGTCTTTCTGGCTGACGTCATCCCCCTCATAGAAGCTCAACTTATCGCGGATCACTAAGTCTCGCGTATTGATATGTAGGTAGTTGGCCCAACGGTGAATGAAGAAGGTTTCAGGATCCGATAGATCGAAGATATCGTTACTCTTGATTACAATATTCTTGGTTGGCTTTTTCTGTTCATCCTCGCCAGAGGAGTGATTATCTGGAGTTTTACTTTCAGCCGAAGCGGCACCCGCTTGGGTGCTAAAACAGATCGCTAATGCAAGGCCGCAAACCCGCTCCATTGATAGCAGTCCTCCTTGGCTAGTATCGACAACAGGCATAGATTAATAACAGATGCTAAGTGTTGATTAGTCAAGTATTAAGAGACTGATTTACTTAAGTAGAAAATGATTTTCTGTAATAAAAAGAGCGCCAATATGCGCTCTTCTGATGTAGGTTGCTCTGAGCTATTACAGTGTACGCCTTGGCGGAACGGCTACGTTGGCAAAAATTAACCCCGCAATAATTGACATAAAGATTAGGAAAATCTGTATACCAAGGTGCGATTGATTAAATATGGTTTCGCCTAAAATAAGGGTATTAAGGCCAATATAGGTTTTGCTGCCCGGAACCAAGATTACGATACCTTGCAAGAGTGCGATAGAGGCGGGAGCCTTCATCCAGCGAGCAAATAGATTGGAATATATTCCTACTGCTAGTGCGCCAAAGAAGATACCGATAGACTCTCCAAAATAGAGTCCGCCTAGCATGGCAGAGAAAAAGGCCACTGTGCCCGCCAATACTCCCCATGGTGAGTCTTTCATTCGCGCTCTGAATATAATCACCAATGCCATGGATAGTATAGGCACTGAGACAAATACAGCCCACTTGGGCAATGCAGCAGGCGGAATGTAAGTTGTTTCACCAAATAGTGCTTTACCAATGGCCATGCCTAATATCACGCCAAAGTAGAGCTTAAATAGCAGCATGAAGGCGTCCATGACCCTTGCTGTGCCGGAAATAAGGTCGCGGGCGGCGAGCTCCGCCAGCCCTAGGGTGAGGGCGAGGCCAGGAATAAAGATAATAATGCCGGACAGGATCACCACCGGAATATTCACCGAAGGGTCGATGCGGGCGATAGCAAAGGCGACAATGGCGCAAAGGATTGCCGATAAGGGTTCTAACATCTCCGCCATGGGCTTTGAGCGCTCAGCACTAAAAACCAAACCGTAAACCATTAGGCCCAACATGCCCGACCAAAATACATCATTCCAACTGGTGCCCATCAACATGGCAAAGGCACCAGCAGAAACGCCAAAGGCCAGTAACGTCAACTTAGTGCCGTAAGGGTTAGGTTTATTGGCTATCTCTTCAAGACGCTCAAGAGCTTCACTGAGTGTACGTTGACCTGACATCAACTCTTCGACCAGTTCATCGGTTCTGGCTAGTGAGCCTAAATCGAGTTCGCCGGGTTTCACTCGGGCAACGTGATTGTACTCTTGATCTTCATCGTGTTGCAGTACAAAGGTCATCGCCGTGGGCGAGATCAAGAAGTAACCTTCAATGCCAAGTACCTTGGAGACACCTTGCAGATGGGCTTCTAGGCGATAGGCTGGCGTACCAAATTTATGCAGTGCCTTACCGAGCCTGATGATGAAACGGCGCTTTTCTAAAAACTCTTGATTATCCACTATCTTACTTCGCTATAGGTGATTTCAGGATGATTTACTAGATGAAACAACTGCTTATTATTATTTTTACCGGTTGTTCGACGCAGGTGCTTGCTTGCCATGTTTTGACGAGCGCATCTTAACCTATTTGAGCTAAAAAAGTTGCCATTTATTTACATAATGTTCCGTAATTGTAATGCTGTGGTTTTTCCGTCCATAGAATAGGAGGGCGAATGCCGCTATTAATATCAGGACTGTATCTCAGCCTTAGTGCGCTGCTTATGGTGATTTTGACCTATAGAGTGATAAGGCTTAGGCGTATACATAAAATAGGCATTGGTAGTGAGGGGAATAGTGCACTGATTCTGGCACAAAGAGTACACGCTAATTTTTTGGAGAATGCTCCTATCACCATGTTGCTACTGGTGGTCGCCGAGGGCAATGGCATAAGTGCAGCAGTTCTGCATCTATTTGGTACGCTGTGGATAGTGTCTCGATTGATGCATGCCATAGGGTTAACTCAGGGGAGAGGAGGTTACCACTTTGGCCGATTTTGGGGCGTGTTGATGACATGGGCGGTCATCATTGGACTGGTAGCGACTAACTTATTCGCTTTCGTGACTCATCTCTAATGGCGAGTGCAGGACTGACTGGATGTGATTGAGTGTAGCAATTAAGCGTTAAATCCCAGCGGCATAATACCCACAGCCAAATTATGGGTTAAAGGTCTATACTAAAAAAAGCGCTAATTTGATGTTTTTTTAGTCACACCTAGCAGGCGTAGCCTGTTATACTCCGCGTCCCCACTGTGAGAGCAACTTGGGGCGCGAAACCTGCGTAATTTTTTGTATTTCAGTTAGGCTGCCTAATCCATGCAAGTAGAATCCACCTTATTTACCTTTCCAAAGTATCGCCCAGAGTTGACAAAACCTGCGCCATTTTTGCCTATGTCTCGTAAAGAGATGGCAAAGTTAGGATGGGATAGTTGCGATATCATTATCGTAACGGGCGATGCTTACGTGGATCACCCCAGTTTTGGTATGGCGGTAATTGGTCGCATGCTCGAAGCCCAAGGTTTTAGAGTGGGCATTATTTCCCAACCAGACTGGTCTAACAAAGAAGACTTCATGAAGTTAGGTAAGCCTAACCTCTACTTTGGTGTTACCGCAGGTAACATGGACTCGATGATCAACCGCTATACGGCAGAGCGTCGTATGCGTCATGATGATGCCTATACCGCCGGTAATGTTGGCGGCAAGCGTCCCGACCGTGCCGTAACAGTCTATACCCAGCGCTGTAAAGAAGCCTTTAAGCAGGTACCTGTGGTGATTGGTGGTATCGAAGCGAGTCTGCGCCGTATTGCCCACTACGATTACTGGTCTGATAAAGTGCGCCGCAGTGTTATTTTAGACGCTAAAGCTGACATCTTGATTTACGGTAACGCCGAGCGACCACTGGTGGAGCTATCGCATCGTTTAGCGGCTGGCGAGCCAGTGTCACAGCTGCACGATATCCGCGGCACCACGGTTATCCGTAAAGAACCTTTGCCTGAATGGAAGGGCATGGATTCTCGCAAGATCGATCAACTACATAAGATTGACCCGATCCCGAACCCGTATGGCGCCGATGACGTAGGTTGTAAAAACCTGTCCGGACCGACGGATGAAAAGATTTTCGACAATGATGCGCCAAAGGCGATCAGTGTACAGCCAGCTAGACCGAAGCCTTGGGAGAAGACCTATGTCATGTTGCCAAGTTATGAGAAGGTCTCAGAAGACAAGTATCTCTATGCTCACGCCTCGCGTATTTTGCATCAAGAGCAAAACCCTGGCTGTGCCCGCGCACTGTTTCAAAAACACGCCGAACGTGCGGTGTGGGTTAATCCGCCTGCGTGGCCACTGAATACCGATGAAATGGATGGCGTATTCGATCTCCCTTATCAGCGTGTGCCACACCCATCGTACGGCAAAGAGAAGATCCCAGCTTACGACATGATTAAGACGTCGATTAATATCATGCGTGGTTGTTTTGGCGGTTGTTCGTTTTGCTCCATCACCGAGCATGAAGGACGCATCATTCAGAGTCGTTCGCAAGACTCTATCGTTAAAGAAATTAAAGATATTCAAGACAAGGTACCAGGTTTTACTGGGGTGATTTCTGACTTGGGTGGCCCAACTGCTAACATGTATCACTTGGGTTGCACTAGCGTAAAGGCAGAAAGTACCTGTCGCCGGTTATCCTGTATCTTCCCATCGATCTGTGGTCATTTAGACACCGACCATCAGGCAACGATTGATCTGTATCGCGCCGCTCGTGATATTCCGGGGATCAAGAAGGTATTGATTGCCTCTGGCGTGCGTTACGATTTAGCGACCGAAGATCCGCGTTACGTTAAAGAGCTGGCAACTCACCATGTTGGCGGTTACTTAAAGATTGCCCCTGAGCATACCGAAGAGGGCCCGCTTAATAAGATGATGAAGCCGGGCATGGGCACTTACGACAAGTTTAAAGCGCTTTTCGATAAGTACTCACAAGAGGCGGGTAAGAAGCAGTATCTAATTCCTTACTTTATCTCGGCGCACCCAGGAACCACCAATGAAGATATGGTGAATCTGGCGTTATGGTTAAAAGCTGAAAAGTTCAAGCTAGATCAGGTGCAGAATTTCTATCCGTCGCCAATGGCAAATGCGACCACGATTTATCACACTGAGCTAAACTCACTTAAAAATGTAAAGCATAATAGTGAACAGGTTTCTGTGCCGAAGAAAGGGCGCCAGCGCAAGCTACATAAGGCCTTGCTGCGTTATCATGATCCGGCTGGTTGGCCACTTATTCGTGAGGCTTTGATTGCTATGGGCAAGGAGAAGCTGATCGGTAATGGACCCACTTGTTTGGTACCAGTAGAAACCCGTCAAGAGCGTGAAGCTAACCGCAACAACAAGAAGTCTAACGCTAAAGATGATGGTAAAGGCAAGAAAGCCTTCACTCGTTTCTCTGGTGATCAGTTTGATGATCGCAAATCAGGTCAGAAAAGGCCTAGCGGTAACAAGGCTGGTGGTAATAAATCTGGGCAGAATAGAGCGGGTAAGCCAAGTCAGAACAAGCCGGGTTCTGCAGCGAATACTGCGGCCAAGCCAGCTGGAAAGCGCCCACCTAAAAAGAACGCTTGGGGGACTACACCTAAGCACCAAAGATAAAATTGGGCTAGCCAAACAAGCGTCCAAAGCAGTAGCGATAAGCTGGCTGTAGCTAAATAAACTAAAATAAGGGAATATCTATGATATTCCCTTTTTATTGGGCAGGATCATGACTCAAGAAACGAATGGCACTAACGAATATAGCGATGAGAGTTTTTGGCTAAAGGTAAAACTATTTGCCAAGAAAGCGGGTCGAGAAGTGATAGAGAACGCGCTGTGTCTCTATTATGCGGCCAAGCGTCCAGACACACCTAAATGGGCTAAGACTGTGATTTTTGGTGCGCTAGCCTATTTCATCTCGCCGATTGACGCCATTCCAGACTTAACCCCTATCATGGGGTTCTCAGACGATCTCGGTGCCTTGGCAGCGGCATTAGCCATGGTCTCTATGTATGTAGATGATGACGTAGAAAACCAAGCCGCCGAGAAGACAGCAACTTGGTTTGATTAGTTTGCTCTTTGAGTTAGAGCACAGCGCTTAATACGGGCATTTAATAAAGAGAGGCCTCACCATCGGGACGATTTTTAAAGCGTCTATGTAGCCACATATATTGGCTCGGGGCATCCATAATAGAGGCCTCAACAATCTTATTGATAAAGCGGGCGCCAGCTTGTTCATCCCCTTTAGGGAACTGGTCAATTAGTGGTTCTTTAATCGTTAAAGTATAGTGGCCGTTATCATCGTTACGTACCATGACCAGCGGTACAACTGCACAGTCAGAACCCTCTACTAAAATACTGGTCCCCGTCGTGGTACAGGCATTTTCAACGGCAAACAGTGGAGCAAAGGTCGAACGGCGACGGCCGTAATCATGATCGGGGGCGTACCACATGAATGCGCCATTATTGAGTGACTCCAGCATAAACTTGACGTTCTTACGGTGAATTAACGTATGGCCACCACGGGAACGCCCCTTTAGTTGGAAGTAGTCAAAACAAGGATTGTTATTGGGGCGGTAAACACCCATGCCGGAGTTAAATAATCCAAACGCACGGCCTCCAAGTTCAAGGTTGAGTGAGTGTACTGCTACTAACAGAGCACCACGTCCTTCAGCTTTTAGCTTATCGATATGCTCCATGCCTTCAACGGTAACATGCTTGGCTACGCGAGCCTCTGGCCAAAACCAAGCCATCCCCGTTTCGAACAACGCCAGTCCGGTATTTTCAATATTTTGCTTAATCAGCTTTTTGCGCTCGGCATCACTCATCTCTGGAAAGCAGAGCTCTAGATTACGCTCGATGGTGTTGCGACGCTTTTTCATAAGGCCGATGGCTATACGTCCAAGGGCTTTCCCCATGCGTATTTGAATCGCGTAGGGCAATAAACTACAAAGATAACTGATGCTTACGATTATTAGCACGCCCCAGTATTTAGGGTGAAGCAATGCAATTGAAAATCTGGGAGTGGTGTACTTACTCATAACGCGGTAATGGTCTTGCTGAAGCTAGAATAACGATAGCAAGATTATACGCCATCCTTACTCATTAGGCGCTGTCTATATTTGTTGTTGCTTGATGGCAACGCTATTGCCACGGTTCTAACATTATTCGAGTCTTGGTTGGTGGGGAAGTAAAAGAGGCCGTATGGCCTCTAGACTTGGGTAATCATACGTTAGCTTAGCCGTGCCAAGTTAGATTGAAGTCGTATCTAAAGCCAATGGTGACGGCATGGTCGTTGTCACGGTTATCATAGCTTTTATCTAGGTATTCAAGGTGCACACGAACGTTATCTAATGGATTCCATTCAAGTGTGGTGTTGAAGCCGTCATAGTCAGCCGAGGTGTTATCTTTGATACCATCTTTAAACTGGAAGTAGCCGAGTTTAATTTTGTAGTTATCGAAAATTGGATAAGCTAACGCAGTATCTAAGGTACTGCCGCTGCGATCCTTATTCATGCTGCCAGCATCATAGTTATATTGTTTATCTTGATAGCTCACGGCAAGGTACAGATCGTTACTAAAGGTATACGCCACGACGCCACCTACGGTCTTATCGTCACCTTCGACCCCTTGCAGATCGGTTGTGTTTTGAGTGACATAACCTAAACCAATATGCAGTTGGTCGATGTCATAGCCGACACCGACGTTCACCATATCGGTGGCATCATCACCGTTATCACCATCAAATTGAGCGCCTGCCATCCAAGTGAAGTCACCGGTTACAAGTTGGTAGGTCACAAAATTATCGACAAAGAATGGGCTTTCATGATCGTAAGCAAAAGGGCTGTTGCCATGGTTAAAGATATCCACATACTCGGCCACCAAGGTGTACTGTGCTGGGCGTTGCTTACCTATACCCACTTGGCCATAGGGTGAGGCGATTGCGGCATAGGCTTGGCGTGCTTTACCAAAGTTACCTGAGTTGGCGATATCGACACTCCATTCACCTTGAGCGATCGCTGTCCAACCGTCTGCAAACTCAGTGCTGGCCTTAATTCCCACCCGAGAAAGTGCATCACGCACATCCCAAGTGTTATCTTGGCTATCGTCGAGGTAGCTCAAGGTTGGGCGAATAGAGCCATAGAGGCTCACTTGGCTGTTTTTAAATTGTGATGGCGCGGCATTGTCTTCGAGTTTGGCGATACGCGCCTCAAGTTCTGCATTGGTGGCAGAGTCCGCGGCATAGGCATTGAAGCAGCAGAGGCTAACGGCTGTCGCCAGCAGTGATTTAAATGTGTTCATGAGTGTATTTCCCTATATTTCGGCTGCAACAAAGTCGCCCTCTCTAAAGGCTAGAGTTGGTGCAGAACGAATAAATGTATGTATGTGTTATAAGAGCTCACCAGCGTTGATGCTGGTGAGCAGGTGGTACAGTTTTAGCTGCAGTGGATTACTTCAGCTCTTTGAACCAGAGGTTGTGGTGCTGTTTAGCCCAGTTTTCATCGCAATAGCCAGAGGTCATGTTGGACATGCCACCTTCTGACATCACGGTTGCCATAAAGATGTGAACAACTGAGAATGCGGTGATGATAATGGTTGATACGATATGTACTAACAGCATGGTATTGGCTGTGTTCTTGGTGACCACGAAAGTCTCTGGGAACATCATAGTGAGTCCCGAGATCACCATTAGACCGCCAAATAGGGCAAAGACCCAGAACCATAGTTTTTCACCGGCATTGGCAAAGCCTGCATCTGGGTGGTGTTTCTTACCCGTGTTGAGGTAACCACCAAGTACCGCAAACCACTTAAGATCATAGCTAGCTGGAATTTGCTTCGGTGCCCACATGAAGATCATCAGTATGTAACCTAAGATGAATGGGAACGCCATCAGTTCGTGTAGTCCGCTCGACAGCCCCACCAGTGACGCCCAGCTAGACTGGTTCATGCTTGGTTCTAAGTACAGGCGGCCACCTGCTAGTACTAAGCCTGTTAGTATTAAGAAGATACAGGCGATGGCACCTAACCAGTGCACACTGATACTTAAACCCGACCAACGCTTAATTAACTTGCCAGAGAAGCCATCATCTAAGCGTGAAATACCATTGATTACGATGAAAATGATAAACAAGGCGATAACGGCAAATAGGCTGGCGTAGACCAAAAATGCGATGGTGTCAGTCGCAGCTAAATAACCTAAAACGGTTTCGTTGGCATCTTCAGGGAGTGATGCGGGCAG
The DNA here is from genome assembly GCF_019654915.1 of Shewanella sp. MBTL60-007. Classification (GTDB taxonomy): domain Bacteria; phylum Pseudomonadota; class Gammaproteobacteria; order Enterobacterales; family Shewanellaceae; genus Shewanella. The sequence continues at coordinate 62,453 of NZ_BPET01000026.1, forward strand.
CTGTAACTGAGGATCAGTAGGCATGCCGCGTAACTCTGGAATATCGCCAGCGATAGCTTCGACCTTAATAGGTTGCCACTGCTGTGGCTGCAAGCTTGCTTCATCAGCCATGGCGGCCGTTGAAACAAACAGGCTGATCACAATAAAACTTAGCCATTTTATTGCTCTGTTCATAGGTAACTCCTTTGGCGACTTAGGGTCGCCTCTTTTGGCTTTCCTGTGCATAGCTCATTAGATGCTGCAAGAGAGCCTGATCCTGATGTGTAATAGAATGATTTGATGTCAGTCTATTCATGCAGTTGTTTAGTGATAAAAAGTTGCAACTCGGTGGCAAATTCGCGCCAGAAGTTGAGGCTGGCATGTTGCTTAATGCCTTCGCAGAAGGGATTAATCCATAGCCCTAGGTGCTTATTAACAAACTCATCTGCCATGGCATCGAGTTCGTTGGCGGCATCTAGGTTCTCTGCTTGTCGTTGCTCACTTGCAAGGGCGTGCACACAGTAAAGAAACTCCAATTCGTTACCGATAAAATCGGCAGGTTCATTGAATTTATCGTCGATGACTAAACCTATCTGTTGATAGAAGTCAGCCACCTCGACAGTTTCATCTGTGTTCATGACATGGTTTCCGCTGCGGTATACGCCCTCATAGGGGGCAACTAACAGCTTATATGGGCCGATACACATGCGGTTGAAGTCAAACTCCAGCTCGGATGGGTCTTCGACAAACCGCTTAGCCTCAGCTAATAGTGGACTTTGTGGATTGCTCGATTCTAGGTAAGCGATTAATCCGTTCAGTGCTTCTACTTCTGATGGAAAGAAGATCATCGATTTAAAGGCAAAGTAAGCCGTTGCCATCGGACCATATTGGTTTGTCATTATGCGCGTTCCTTAATAATCACCATGTTAGGTTTCGTGATGCAGTCGCCGTAACCAATGCCTTCTTTGCTGGCTGATGGCTTCTTAAGCACTTCGTCAATGTTGCCAACTTGGATGCACTCCACTGGGCAACCGTGGACACACGCAGGCTGCATACCGCGATCGAGTAACTCGACGCACATGTTGCACTTATCTGCCTTGCCGTCGTCTTCACGAATGCTGACTGCAGAGTAAGGGCAAGCGCTGGCGCATAGACCACAACCGGTGCACTTCTCACGATCTAACACCACAATGCCATCATCACGTACGTGATAGGCTTTTGCAGGGCAAACCATTAAACAAGCTGGGTTTTCACAATGCATGCAAGAGTGCGATAGCCACACATCGATGGCACCGTCATCACGTTTTACTTCATAGCGGTCGACTTTACGGAAGCGGTGGTTCTCTGGTAGTTCATTGTGAATTTGGCAAGCCACAGTACAGGCGCCACAGCCGACACAGTTCTCTTGTCTGAAGACAAAGCCTACTCTTTTGTTCATCGTCATCATTTACTCCTTAGGCTTTTTCTAGCGCGACATTGGTCGAGTGGTAGGCCGAACAGCCGCCCATATCGGTTAACTTGTCGGTGGTTAAGTTGTTGGTACAGCTAGCTTTGCCGTATGGATCCATGCGGCGCCAGTTGTTTTTCGGTGCCATAACGGTACCGCGGCCAACTTGCCCAGAAACCTGAGCGGTGAAGAACGCCTCACCTCGGTGGTTGCTGAGTCTGACTCTGTCGTTATTTTTAATGCCTAACTCTTTCGCATCTTCGGTGTTGATCTTGGCCAAATATGCAGGGAAGTTACGGATGTATTTAACGTTGTAGAAGGAGCTGTTAGCGCGCTGCGGAATTGCAGGAGATAGCATGCGGAATGGTAGCTTCTTCTCTTCAGGGATCATCTCGTCTTCAGGCAAGCCGAAGTCGATAACGGGGTGATAGCCTGCGTCTTTCATCATCTGCGAGTAGAACTCGATCTTGCCGCTGTCCGTTTTATATTTACCATCGCCAAAGTAAGGGCGTTGATCGTAAACAGTGACAAATTTGTCTTCGATGATCTTCTCGTAAGTGATGTTGTTGTGTCTAAATGCAGGTTCGTCAGTATCGAGGAAGTCGCGTAGGATCTGCTCGTAATCAACTCGCATCTCTGGGTGATAATCCAACCCCATATGCGCTGCTAACTCTTTAAAGAAGATCCAGTTATCTTTAGATTCCCCTAAAGGCTCGATCACTTTCTCAGAAGTTTGCATGTGATAGCAGTTGTAGTCGGTACCCATGTCTGGGAATTCAAACTGCGTCGTTGATGGCACGATAATATCGGCAAGTTCAGCGGTATCTGTCATTAAAAAGTCATGTACCACAAGGAACAGATCATCACGCATTGCCCCTAAGCGGCAAGCATTTGAATCAGGTGCAACCGAGACAAAGTTACCGTTATAGTTAATCACGGCTTTAATTGGCTTGATCGGTTTGCCGTAAGCCGTTGGATTGGTTGGATGAATCGCCTTGGCGATCTCAGTCATGTTCACGTGACCAACGGTATCGCCGTTAGGGTGAATATGGTCTGCACGGCCTTTAGAGTAGTTAAGGCTGTCATCGGCTTGGGTATTATCATAGATAAAGCCGTTACCAATCTTACCGTATTGACCCGCGACTGCGTGCATCATGGCGATGGCGCGAGACATACGTGCACCATTGTAGTTACGCTGCATACCGTAACCTAAACGAATGACAGAAAGCTCTGATTCACCATAGACTTTGGCAAACTCGAACATTTTCTCTCTTGGTACACCGGTGACTTGCTCGATCTCGTCATAGCTCATCTCGTCGAGACGCTTGAGTAGTTCATCATAGCCAAGGGTGTTGGCTTCGATAAACTTCATATCGGCTAAGTCGTTATCGACTAGATATTTCATGATACCGGTTGCGAGATGCGTGTCGGTGCTTGGCTTAGGCTGTAACCAGATGTCAGCTTGTGACGCGATAGGCGTACGCATTGGGTTAACCACTAACAGCTTAGCGCCTTTGTCACGAGCTTGGTTAATAAACTTGATGCCGTGAACGTTAGTGGCAGTTTCGTTTTGACCCCAAGAGATATAGCAATTGGTGTAAATGTTGTCGTATGGATCGGGTCCTTGGTAAGTACCTGTAACAGACTTTAGACCTTCATAAGCGGCGAAAACACACACTTTACGATCGAGCTTACGAGCACCGACTGCGTTAAAGAAACGGCTAGGTCCGCCGTATTTACCGATAACGCCTTCATGGCCCGAGTAGCTGTATGGCAAAATGGAGTCAGCGCCATGCTCTTTAATGATCTGTTGTAAACGGCTGGCAATTTTTGCGTAGGCTTCATCCCAGCTAATGCGGCGCCATTTACCTTCGCCTTTTTCACCCGCGCGTTCCATCGGATGCAAAATGCGATCGGCTGCATAGGTATACTGCACGTAGGCATGGCCCTTAACGCAAGGAGATGTCCCCATTTTTTTCATCTCGGATGCGCCTTCGACATAAGTCATACGGCCATTTTGTACAGTAAACTTCAACAGGCAACGGTCGGCACAGTTTCGCTGACAAGTGTGATAAACGATTTTTCCTTCTCGCTTTAGTAGCTTGTCTGGTGCACCACCGCGTTCAGTTGCATTGGCAATGCCTGGCATTAAGCCAGACAAGGAGCCGACAACAGAACTAGCTCCAACTCCCTGCAGGAAGGTGCGTCTGTTAATTTTCATAAGTTTTCCCCATCTTGATAGTGTTAATTCACTATTTATTTTTGTAGCAAAGACGACATTAATATTGCTCAGCGAGTGGGCCTGCTTCAGGCGTAGCGGGTACTCACTGGGTTACACACAATTTTTATTTTTAAAACTCCTCTAACTGCAAACTCAGAACTCCCATCATTCTGGGTTTGACTTTCCCTATTGATTGAAACTAAACACTAGTCTTCACTGGCTAGACGCCACTCTCTTTCTAGACCGCAAATAAGCTTGGATTTTACCCAGTTAAATGCCGCCGAATGATTGGTATTACCAAACAATACATAGTTACCAATTTCGCGGTTTTCTCGGCGACGAATTCGACACTTTTGCGCTAATTCTTCGGGCAATTGGATGTAATCGATATCGGGCAGCATGTTGACGAATTGACGGGTGAACTGATTACAACTCAGCGTAATGGCATCGGTTTCACTCAATAACCGCATGGCCGATGCTAAACTGTCGGTGTAGCCTTCAACTTCCATACACAGATCTTTTTCTCTACATAGGTTGACCAGCAGTGGGCAGCTGAGATCATCGTAGTTATCGATCTCTAAGCAGGAGTAACGGGAGAGGTTTTCGAGAGTAATTGCTTGGCTTAAGACCGGATGATTGCGTCTAGCAAGAATATAAAGGCTATCGGTTTCACTAAACATTTCGTAGTTGAGGTTCTTACCGTTAAATCCCTCATAGACGACGATAAAATCCATATCACCATTGGCCAACTCTGTGGTGCAATCATGGGTGAGCACTCGGACATCGAACCTGAGATTTGGCGCTTCTGCTAAGATATCGTTGCGCACCACTTTTTGCACCGCATAGACAAACTCGTCGTAGGCATGGATAACAAATTGCCCTCCCGATTCGGCTGGGGTGAATACTGAGTGTTGCATCTCTATTTTTTGGTATTGCTCCACGAGACTCTTGGCCATCGGAATGAGTTGGTGAGTTTTTTCTGTGGCAATAAAACCGGAGCAGCGTCTTATAAAAAGTGAATCTTTAAATGTGTCTCTTAATATTTTTAATGTACGACTGACGCCAGATGCTGTCATGCCTAATTCATTTGCAGCCTGATGACTTTGACCATGTTCATATATAGCAATAAATACTTTTAATTGATTGTAATTTAATTGGTCTATTTTATTCATGGTGAATTTTGGTTGGAATATATTGGTTAATATAATCTATATATGAGTTTTGATATGCAGTGTTGTAAGTCACATTTTTAATAAGCTTATTTTTGTATATTTGATGTGGCTCTCGTGTTTTACATTTTAATTTTAGCAAATTGCAGTTTGTGATATTTGCTGTAGATATATTGTCACACAGTTTTGTGAAAGGATGATTTGTTATTAAGTGGAACGATAGTACAGTTTGGTCAGAAAGGGTGTGCCTTTCTATCCACTTGTTTTTGATGGGTTTATAGTTATTCTGTGTGATTTGTGTATTATTTTGATTCGTGGCGCTTAGATATTAAGCATTGTTTTTCAGATTGGATTTGTTGTGTTTTATGGATGAAAAAAACATCTC
>NZ_BPET01000027.1 GCF_019654915.1 Shewanella sp. MBTL60-007
AACCATGGTTAATAAAAATCGACAAGATTTAGTTGAATATATTTGCAATCAACTCGAAGGCTATACTCATGATCAAGTAGACAAAATGACTGACCACTTGTTAGAAGACATGCTTTTTCTCGCTATGTCTGGCCGACCTGTTCACTTAACTAATTTGGGGCAATTAAAGCAGGTAGAGAAAACAGCAAGAGTTGGACGCAATCCTAAAACCGGAGACTTGCATGAAGTTCGAGCAAGAAAGCGCATAGTGTTTTCCTTTGTTAGAAAACTCAGAAAAAAGGAAATTTAGTTATGTTAAACAACAAAGTGTCTATTGCTGAGCTAGCAAAACGACTTGCATTACAATTTAATATTGCACCAGATGATGCAGTACTCATTGTAAAAGCTACCCGTGATTTTTTTATCGAAAATATTTCCGCTCAAAATCGAATATTGATTAGACGCTTCGGCTCGGTCAAATACACCAAAGTCTTGCCCTATGAAAGCCGTAACCCACAAACGGGAGAAAAGATGATCACAAAAGCGAAGTACGTAGCTCGTTTTACTCCTGTAAAAAGCACTATTGAGTATATCGATGATAAATAATGAAATTACACACAAATTAGGGCTGGATTATGGCAATCGACAACAATTTTTTTGGCTTAAATCAAACGCCAACTAAAAGGCAGGTTAAAAGGTGGCTGTGGATGATTAATAGTTCTGATTGCCCTACTGTCATGAATCATGGGGAAAGTCGGTTAAAGATGTTTTTTAAGAAAACATCTGATGCTGAAAAATTTGTTGAACAGTACAAGTAAGTGCCATTACAGCATTTACTGGATTAACGCAGCTTTAATACTCGTCGGTATAAACATTTGCTTGCTCAGCAAAAAGTACAAAAGCAATACTTGATACTAGTGAATCCTCTTCAAGAGTTGGTCATAGTTTAGGGTTAATGGGGGTATTTAGTTAAGCCGCAAGGTTAAACTTGCAAAGCTAGTGCAACTTATAATGCCATTGTCACCTACATAAAAAGCACAGTTGTATTGATTTGTAATCAGCTGGGGTTAATTGCTTGACTCTGTATTCATTGTCACTAAAATACGCGCCGTTTGCCTGAAATGCAGTACGTAAGCACCCTTTTGTGTTGATTGCTCGCTCACCTGGTAAGCCGTGTATTTTCTTTATTTAATCCAAGGACAATAAATGGCAAGCGATAATAATTACAGTTTGAGCCCGGTTCCTAAATCGGCTCGTAAAGGCGTATTCTCCCTAACAATGGTGATGCTGGGTTTGACCTTTTTTTCAGCGAGTATGTGGACAGGAGGGACACTCGGTACTGGTCTTTCCTTTAATGATTTTGTTCTCGCAGTTTTAATTGGTAATTTAATTCTCGGTATTTACACTTCATTTCTTGGTTACATCGGCGCTCAATCAGGCCTCTCTACTCATCTCCTCGCTCGTTACTCATTCGGTTTAAAAGGTTCTTGGCTACCGTCGCTCCTACTCGGTGGCACTCAAGTTGGTTGGTTTGGTGTTGGTGTGGCGATGTTCGCTATTCCAGTACAAAAGGCAACAGGAATAGATACAAACCTGCTTATCATTATTTCTGGTCTGTTGATGACCATTACCGTTTACTTCGGGATCGGCGCGATTATGATCCTATCGGCCATAGCCGTGCCTGCAATCGCACTATTCGGTGGTTATTCAGTACTTCAAGCGGTTGATACTGTAGGTGGCATGGATGGGTTAAAGGCGTTAACGCCAGAAACACCGATTGAGTTTTCGACAGCACTAGCCTTAGTCGTGGGCTCTTTTATCTCTGCTGGTACTCTCACCGCAGATTTCGTGCGTTTTGGTAAGAAGCCGGTTAATGCCGTGTTTATCACGATGTTTGCGTTTTTCGTTGGTAACTCTTTGATGTTTATCTTCGGCGCGGCAGGTGCTGCAGCAACGGGTCAGGCGGACATATCTGAAGTGATGATTGCCCAAGGACTATTGATCCCTGCCATTATCATCTTAGGTCTGAATATCTGGACCACTAACGATAATGCCCTTTATGCCTCTGGCTTAGGTTTTTCAAATATCACAGGACTTCCGAGTAAGTATCTATCACTTTTCAATGGTGTCATCGGTACCCTGTGCGCACTTTGGCTATATAATAACTTTGTCGGTTGGCTGACCTTCCTGTCAGCGGCAATCCCACCCATTGGTGGCATTATCATTGCCGATTACCTTAGAAATCGTGAAAAATACAAAGACTTCGCCAACGCCAAGTTTACTACGGTCAATTGGGCGGCAATTAGCGGTGTGATGATAGGCGTGCTTGCAGGTCACCTTTTACCAGGCATAGTCCCCGTTAACGCAGTACTCGCTGGCGCAATCAGCTACCTATTATTAGATGAAGCTTTAAAGCGCTTTAATAAACAGAATTTAGTTAAATCAGATTGTCAAAATGCAAATAATGCATAAGGAAAACACCATGTCATCAGCAAGTATGTTGATTAAAAATGTCACGCTTAACGGCAAAGAAGGCCTTCATCAACTCCTGATTGAAGATGGTCAGTTCAGTGCCATTGCACCAATGAGTGAAAGCATTACGCTTCCATCTGCTGATTCTTTAAAAGTGCTAGATGGCGAAGGCGGCATGGCGGTTGCTCCTTTTTGTGAGCCCCATGTTCACCTAGATACCACGCAGACGGCTGGTGAGCCAAGCTGGAACATCTCAGGAACGTTATTTGAGGGTATCGAGCGTTGGGCTGAGCGTAAGTCTATGCTCTCTATCGAAGATGTTAAGTCTCGCGCTAAGCAAACACTAAAGTGGCAGATTGCTAACGGTATTCAACATGTTCGTACTCACGTAGATGTGTCTGACCCGACTCTTATCGCGCTTAAAGCGATGCTAGAAGTTAAAGAAGAGATGAAACAATGGGTTGATATTCAGATTGTTGCCTTCCCTCAAGAAGGTATTCTATCTTACCCGAACGGTAAAGAGCTTCTAGAAGAAGCGGTGAAGCTTGGCGCCGACGTTATTGGTGCTATCCCACACTTTGAGTTTACCCGAGAATATGGCGTAGAGTCGCTACACTATGTGTTTGAACTAGCACGCAAGTATGATCGTTTAATCGATGTTCACTGTGATGAAATCGATGATGAGCAGTCGCGTTTTGTTGAAACGGTTGCAGCTCTTGCCCACAAGTACAATATGGGTGAGCGCGTAACCGCCAGCCACACTACGGCAATGCATTCATACAATGGTGCATATGCTTCTCGCTTGTTCCGTTTACTTGGAATGTCTGGCATTAATTTCGTGGCGAATCCGTTGGTGAATATTCATCTGCAAGGTCGTTTTGATGATTATCCAAAACGTCGTGGTATCACCCGCGTTAAAGAGATGCTCGCTGCCAATATCAACGTCTGTTTTGGCCATGACGATATTTTCGATCCTTGGTATCCATTAGGTACGGCCAACATGCTACAGGTGTTGCACATGGGCTTACATGTTTGCCAAATCATGGGTTACGATCAAATCAATAATTCGCTTGAGTTGATCACCAGTAAGTCGGCGCGCACACTGAACATCCAAGATAAGTATGGCATTGAGCTGGGTAAACCGGGCAACCTGTTAGTCCTGCCTGCCGATAATGGCTTCGATGCGCTGCGTCGCCAAGTGCCAGTGCGTTACTCTGTACGCCAAGGTAAGATTTTGGCTGAAACTCAGGTGGCAAGAACACAGATCCACCTAGCAGAAGCTGAAGATGTAACCTTCCGTCGTTAAGATTTAGCAAGATGAATTAGCCGAGTATGTGTTTGACACTTACTCGGCTTTTTTTTGCCTTCGATCTTACTTCAAATTGGCAATATTCGTTGTTGTTTAACTTTGCGATCGAAAAGCTATTTTTGTTCGTCTGCTTATGACAAAATCCCCCTCCTTTTTTAGCCGTAAAATGTATACCCCAAGTGATAGAAGATAGAAATTTTGATGATTTGGCCCATAAGTTTGCTGCCAGCATCTATGGCACCGCTAAAGGCGAGATCAGGCAGACAGTCGTCTGGCAAGATATCGAGCAGATCCTTTTTACTCTTTCACAAGACAAAGAGCTGAATGTATTAGACGCAGGTGGTGGCCTAGCTCAGCTATCGCAAAAGATTGCCAGCAAAGGTCATCGAGTCAGTCTTTGTGATCTCTCCAGTGAAATGCTTGCGCTGGCAAAGCAGGATATCATCAAGAATCACTTAATTGAGCACTACCGCTTCATTCACTGCCCTGTGCAAGACGTTGCAGAGCACCTGCCGACCAAAGTCGACTTAGTGTTGTTTCACGCCGTTATGGAGTGGTTGGCCGAACCGCTACAAGCGCTAAAAGGTTTGTGTGAGCAGGTAAAGCCCGGGGGCATCATCTCGGTCATGTTCTACAACTACAACGGATTGCTGTTTAAAAATCTTATCTGTGGCAACCTTAATCATATTGAGAAAGGCATGCCCCATAGAAAGCGTTTTAAGTTGCAACCCCAGCAAGGCATTAAGCCTGAGCTGGTTTATCAGTGCCTTGAGCATGCGGGTTTTAATATCTTGGGTAAGACAGGTGTGCGCACTTTTCACGACTATATGCAGGATCATGACATGGGCGATTTTAGCTTCGAGCAAATTGTTGCCATGGAACAAAAGCTCTGTAGGCAGGAGCCGTTCTTATCTTTAGGACGGTACATCCATGTCTATGCACAAAAATCAATTTAAGTGAGCATGAGCTGTTGAGTTTAGGCTAAGTAATTAAGATAGGTTTAATGGGGGTCTGTTAACATAAAGCTTGTGATATGAGCCACTTCGCTGGCATTTATAGTCAGCAATATAAAAGGAACGGCTAGAATTTTTCACAACCTAGTGAGCTCGTCACATAAGGGGGCTTTATGTTGTTTGATACAGCATTAACGGTGAAATGGATTGCATTGGTTGTATTTTATATCGTGTTGATCCGTATCTGCTATAAATAGTGAATAGCCACCATAGACAGGCTACTCACTATCGCTTAACGCTTTGCTAAGTTAATCTCGCTTCTTATTAACTTAGCGCGGCTAGCTCTTGTTTTACACTCTCGACTACCGCAGCAGGTTCAGATAGGAATTTTGAGTGGTCAATAAAGATCGCCTGATCGCCTGATGTCATCACAAGTACAGGGAAGGCATTGGTACCGATCGCTTCGCCAATTTCGGCGATACCTGCTAATACACTCTCCGCCTCATGACTAATAGCATCTTTAAAGACCTTATTTGAAGGAGATAATTTGTATTGATTGATTATCTTGTCAAAATCAGCTCTTGAATCTAATGGATTCGCTTCAACAAAATGTTGTTGCTGCAGTGCTTTTAGTAATTCAAACTCTTTATTGGCCTGTTTTGATTGCACCCAAGACATGAAGTTAGCAGTCTTAATCGAAGACACTTTTTTGTTTAACCCCTTCAAGTAAGCATCACTAAATGGCACCTTAGTTAATGCGCTAACTTGGTCAATGTGTGCTTTCTTTGGTGCATCAGAACCGTTGAAATGTGCACAGTGTAGCAAATGAACGTCAGAGTAATCGAAAGCATCCATCAGCTCTGCAACTACGGGTGTGGTTGCGTAACTCCAAGGGCAATGAGAGTCATAAATGAAATAAAGTGTTAGAGGTTCGTTTTGCGTGTGAGTCTGCTTAGAAGTCATTAACTAAGATCTTGTTAGAATAATCTGTAGCGCGATCCTAAGTTCTTTGTCGAAAATTTTCAAACACCAATTCACTATACACAAGCTTGTTGGCACTTTTATGATAAAAAAGGGAGCCTCTGAATTAGGCTCCCTCTTTGATATTCGTTGTATTGGCGCTAGACGGCTTCTTCTACGGTTTTAACGCCTTGCCACTGAAAGTGATTGTTTGGCTTTTTGGTGACGACCCCTTCACTAAACATACGGCTAAAGATCTCGTCCACTTCTTCAGTGGTAATATTGAGATAATTGCTGACAGCGCGTTTGCTGCAATTGACTCGATTGCTACCGAGTGCGTCTAAAACTTGATCATAGGTGGACTTAGGTTCAGCCTCCGGCAACTGTTTCGGTTCGAAGTGTGGCAAGAAGTCCGAGTCCTTTGCATCAAGGGGCGAATAGCCTTCAAGTGTAATAGGATGGATTTGATTGAACCTCTGTCTAAAGCGGTTCTCTTCGCCAATCAGTCCCACAAAGAAGGCGGCAAAGAAGTCCAGTAGTATAGATAGGAAGACGACTAAACCAAGTTGGGCTGTTTCGGCTTTGATGTTAAGTGATAACGCAAGACTTTCAATCAAACCAACAATAGAACCTTGGCTTACAACGGGAATGCTATCACGCTGCAGGGCAAGCTGCTGCTGTTGTTCTCGCAGTTTATTGTTCTCTTTCTGAATGCGAGTCACACCGGTGGCGATACGTTCCATCTGTATGTATTTTTCGGCTGCTATGTTATTCAGGGCTATCTGCTTATCAATAGCCTCAATCTGCATGTTAAACGCATTCACTTTACTCTGCTGAACCTGAACATGTTCCTGAGCCTTATTAGTCGCGCTGTTGATCCCGCCGATAGATCCCCCGATAGAGATAGCGGCAAGCACGGCATAAAATCCTAATGCTGACAGCATGCCCATAAAGTTTTTTCTAGCGTAACGCTCACCGACTTCATACCAAGCGAAGAATTTTCCAAGCTCAAAAATAACCGCTAGTCCACCAAAGAGGAACTGCATAACCGGGTCGTCATCGATAGAGAGGAACAGTAGTAGTGAAAATATAATGGAAGCGAGGATCGATGCGCCGGTGAAGCTGTAAACACTCCACATGGCAAACTTGCCCTTTGGAAAACGAATAGCGTGATTTTGATTGTAAAGCATAGTGGACTTCTAAATGAGAATAGGAAGATAACTCTGAGTATGTATAACTTGAGAATTTGAATATTTAGCTTACTCTAAATCAGCCTATTTATCTTCAAATAACTTAAAGATTAGGATCTTATGCGCATTATTCGCTCGGATATTACATTTATGCTAATTGCATGTTTGCATGTTTGCATATGGCATTTTAAATGGTGCTGTATGAGGCAAAGAGTTACTGGGGAGCTAACTTGTCACGGCACTAAAACATCACAACCTATTACGAGCTACGCCATCCCTAAGCATAAGTATAAGTCGATTTGGCAAGTTTCTTAAAAAATGTGCACTAAATGAACGCTTTATAAATAAAACGATATGAATTGATTTCTTTACACCAAGGCAGGTGTGAAAAAGAGGTTTTCGGACGATATAGGCTTATCGTACTGATTAATATAGTTAAAAATATTCGTTCAACTTCATTGAGAGCTAAATATTGAAAGCTATAACCACTTTTAGTTTTGTTGAAATCTTATCGGAGCCTCAAATGTGATGCCGTGCAACAAATTCCCCCCTTCTTGCTTTCTATAATCCTGTTTATTCAGGGCAAAGTCAGTCCCCTGCACCTGACTTTGCCCTGTTTTATATTGAATAAAATAAAAATAACCCAAAGTGAAGAGTCAATCCTCACCTTAAGACTGGAGAATAGATGTATGAACAAAGTGGTAAACATGACGTTATTATGTGCCTTATTAGGACTTAGCTCTCAGGCGATCGCATATGATGCAAAGTTAGCACAGGGCTTTAACGAACAATTTAGCCACGCAAAAGGTAAAACAGTAGGCAAAGATATCGGACTAATTAGCGCAGAAGGGTTTGTTAAGCAACTACAGAATAATGCTAGCGTCACAGCCATTGATATCCGTACCCCAGAAGAGCGTCAAGTATTTGGTCTTGCAATGAAAGACCAGCTTAACATCAGCTTAGATGAGCTGTTTACCGCTGAAAACCTAAATAAAATCCCTACAGACAAGCCTGTGGTAATTGTCTGTAAATCTGGCGCACGCGCCATGGCGGCTGGTACGGCTCTGCGCCAATTGGGCTTTGATAATGTCAAAGTATTAAAAGGTGGTTATAGCAAACTGTCTAGCTATGTAGGCCCAAACATCGCTAAATAGCCATACACAACAACCTGTTGTTTTGGGCAAGATCAACAAGCATGTATTTTGCTGGTGCCTTGCCCTATTACCGATTCTTGACCGCTAGCGTTACCGACCACAAGTTGATAGTCCTTTCTCAATTGCGTGTGACATATGTTAAGGCAGTTCAGCCTCTTTTTAATACGAGCGCGAGTGTTTACGCTTAGGTGTGCGCAGGATCAATATCATAAATTAGTAAAATAGGCTTATCCCTCCTAGATCTCGGCGTTAGCACGTCTTACAATTCCCTGCTCTATCCAAACTGCGCCATACTCTAGCAGTCCCCGAATTCTTTAGGAATTCACCATCAATAGGAATACCATGAGAAAACTTGAACTACTCGCGCCAGGCGGTGACATTGAGTCTATTAAAGCGGCCATTGTTGCGGGGGCGGATGCGGTTTACTGCGGCTTAAATAGTTTTAACGCTCGAACTCGCGCTGAGAATTTAAGTTTTGAAGATTTAATGGGACTACTGCGTGTCGCTCACCAACACGAGTGCCAATTGTTTCTAACGCTCAATATCATAGTGTTAGAGCAGGAACTGCCTGCACTGCTTAAGCTGTTGAATCAGTTGGTGAATACTTCTATAGATGGCGTCATAGTTCAAGATCTTGGGCTATTTTATTTGTTAAAACAGCACTACCCTACTCTGGATATTCACGCATCAACGCAAGTGACGACTCACAACAGCGGTCAACTTGAATTTCTGTCAAAGCTTGGCGCTTCAAGAGCCAATCTGTCTAGAGAGCTAAACCTGTCAGAAATTAAGCTGATGTCAGACAAGGCCCACAGCCTTGATATGCTCACCGAGGTATTCGTTCACGGGTCTAATTGCATCGGGTTTTCTGGCCTCTGCTATTTTAGCTCGGCTCATGGTGGGAATTCGGGTAACCGTGGGCGTTGTAGTCAGCCCTGTCGCGATCAATATCAGACCACTGATGTAGGCGCACAATATCCACTTAACCTCAAAGATAATTCGGCATACTCGGATTTAGGTGCTCTGTATGATGCTGGCGCGGATTCATTAAAGGTAGAGGGACGCATTAAAAAATCTCATTATGTCTATCGCGTCATCGATACTTGGCGCCAACAGATCTCTCGCTTAGAGCAAAAGCAAACCATGAGTCACGATAAAAATCCGCTATACACGGTCTTTAATCGAGATTTTTCAAACGGCTATTTGCATGGCGCTGTTGGTAAAAATATGTATATCGACAATCCACGTGACAACGCGGTGCAACACTTTACCAAGATTGAGAGTTTGAAGCTAACTGGCGACGCAAACACACAAAGCTTGCCCAACATTAAAAAAGCACTCTATGATGAAAAAACCGAAATCATCGAAACCCTTGCAGGAAAAATCGAAAAGCTGTCTTTAGATAAACCTGTCGTAGGTTTACGTTTCGCCGGTCAAGAGAATCAGCCTTTGACTATTGAAGTAGAGCTGATCTATCAGCACAGTGCACCAAACCCTAATCGAAAACACTTTTCGGTGCAGTCTGACTCTTTACTGCTTCCTTCAGACAAATATGGCTTAGATCAAGTGGAGTTATCCAAGCGCTTTGCCAGTATAGGTAATCTAGAGTTCGATTTAGGGGCGATTAACTATGACGCTCTTGGGGGAGACTTGTTTGTTCCCTTTAAAGAGATCACCGAGATGAAACGGCAAATTGTTTGTTGGTTAAACAACGGCCGAGAGCATGTCGAACCAATTACGATAAAACAGGTACGTCAGCAGTTGGTATCCCTGTCTTCAAAAGCAGATAATCTCCAACAATCGCCTAAACAAACCGGTTTATCTGTGCTTATCGCTAATCGTCGGGATTTGGCACTCTATCGTCAGATTAAACAGCAGTTGGCGGATAAAAAGATCTCTGTTTATTACCTGATCCCAGACGCCATCGAAGCTGAAAAGGAAAAACTTGCTCTTTTGTTTACTCAGGAGCCTGAATTGACCCCCTGGTTTGGCGCCGTGGTTATGGAGCCAGACTATATAGCTGCGAAACAATTACTCGCAGAGATCAAGCCAAACACCATAGTCACAAATAACTCTGGTGTCGGCATGGCCGCATACCAACTTGGCATAGGCTGGGTTGCGGGTCCCCACCTTAACACGACAAACTCCATTAGCATGCATAGTTTGCAGCAACAGGGCTGTATAGGCGCTTTTGTGTCAAACGAGTTAAACAAGAAACAGATCAAGGCTATCAAGGCACCGGATAATTTTAGCCTTCACTACAGTATCTACCATCCCGTTATGTTGATGAGCAGTCGTCAGTGTCTGTTCTTACAAGCTAGTGGTTGTGATAAGACCGTTATGGATAAGGAGTGCCTGACCGTTTGTAAAAAGAGTAGCAGCTTGACCAACGTGAAAGGCGTTGACTTTGTTATTGACAAGAAGCGCCGTGAACACAATGTGTTATACGGCAGCGAACACTTCTTTAACCCACAGATTTTGACCGATCTAGCAGGTTATTTTGACTCTGTGTTGCTGGATCTGCGGTTAGTAGCAACTAAGACTCAATTACAAACTAGCCAGTTTGACACTGTCAGCCTGTTTAGTGATCTCCTAACTAATCTGCAATCGCTAAAGATAAGTGCTACGCCTTCAGATAAGCCGTCAACTCGCTCATTAGAAGCACAGACAAATTTACAAGTACTTTTTTGCAATACCACTAACGAGCAATATCAAAAAGGCCTGTAAGACTATTTAGCCATGCAATCAGCGACTCCATTTACTCTTTAACGGGAGTAAATGGTAAAACCCCACTTCATCAACCAGTTAACAGCATTTCGCTATTGAAATATCAAGATTCTACGCTAGAAAAAGCCCTGGCTGTGCAATAAACAACCAACCGAACCTCCTAATAGGCTAATATCTAACCTATTGGTAAATAATTGCAGATATATGCTATCTAACTGTATAGAGTGGAATTATTGACCGTCATAAAGAGGACGCATTATGCCAATAAAACCTCTCAGCAGTACCAAGCTTTACCGTGCATCATCGCTAAAGAAGCTTTCTTCAGACTGCAAGTCGACCAAACACCTAGAGCCTTTAGAAGAGATTGTCGGCCAAGCCCGTGCGCAACAAGCGGTAGAGTTTGCCTTATCGATGAAAGAGAAAGGCTATAACATTTATGCGCTCGGCCGTAATGGCCTTGGTAAACGTACCATGGTGCTACGCCACCTTAACCGGCAAGCCCCGAGCTCAAACGGCCGCACCCTTTATGATTGGTGTTATGTGGTCAACTTCGATGATACGCGTAGCCCCAAAGTCCTGAAACTACCTGCTGGTATGGGTCTTAAATTTAAAAAAGACATGGAAAAACTCATGTCAAAATTGCTTAAGGCTCTACCTTTAGCGTTTGACAACGAGATGTATTACAGCCGCGCAGACAAGCTTAAAAACCAACTGGCATCGAAACAAGAAGACGCGCTGCGCGCCTTAACTGAAGAAGCAAAACGCCATGGTGTTGGTTTGTCTATTTCACCTCAGGGTAATTATGAGCTTGTAGCCTTAAATGGTGAAGAGCCCCATACCGAAGAGAGTTACCTTGCTCTTTCAGCTACTGAACAAGCCAACATGCAGACGGCGATTTCGGCGCTTGAAGCCCAACTACGGGGGATCATTCGTCAAATAACGGTATGGGAGGAAGAGTACTCTGAAAAGCAACAAAAACATGATGAACAAGTTGCTGAAGAGGTACTGACACATGCTCTAGAGAGTTTAAAAGAGCAATATAATGAGCTCAGTAGTGTAAAAGCCTATATTAAGGCGATGCACAAAGATATTCTCGACAATCTAGATATCTTCCTAGAGGAGAGTGAGGAGCAAGCCGCCCTCGCCTATGCCTCCATGAGCAAGAAGCTGCCAAGGCGCTATCAGATTAATGTCTTGGTCTCGCAAGAGTCTCAGATGCAACCGATCATTGTTGAGGAAACTCCCAATTACCACACAATCTTTGGTTATGTGGAAAATGCTACCTATAAAGGTACGGTTTTCACCGACTTCTCTCTTATTCGTTCGGGGAGTTTACATAAGGCTAATGGCGGCGTACTGATGATAGATGCTGTCAAGGTGCTTGAGCACCCTTATGTTTGGGACGGACTAAAACGAGCACTGAGATCACGTATGCTTAGTTTAACCTCTCTGGAGCGAGAGGTGACTCTATCGGGCACCATTTCCTTGGATCCCGAGGCCATACCGTTGGATGTGAAAATTATCCTGTTTGGAGACTTTGCCACCTACAAGCTATTGCAGCAATATGATGCCGAATTTACCGAACTGTTTCGTGTTACAGCTGATTTTGAAGACAAAATGCCCCGTACGGACATCTCCGAGGCGCATTACGCCCAATTTATCTCTAGCATCGTACACAGTAATCAAATCCTACATTGTGATAAAAAAGCCATAGCACGGGTTATCGAGTTCAGCTCTAGACAGGCTGATGATCAGAACATGCTATCGCTACACTCTGTCGATATCGCCAATTTATTGCGAGAGGCAAATTATTGTGCCCGGGCTGCCAACGCCAACATGATCCGAGTAAGCCATGTTGAGCAAGCACTGATAAATAAAGAGAAACGAATCTGCCGAGCAAAAGATGACTTTATGCAGAGCTTTACCAATGGCACCACCCTAATCGATACTCAGGGCGAAACCGTTGGCCAAGTGAATGCTTTGTCGGTGATGTCTACTACCGACTACCAGTTCGGTGCACCCAGCAGGATCACCGCAACGACAAGCTTCGGTGAAGGTCGAGTATTCGATATCGAACGTAATGTCGAACTTAGCGGCAGCATACACTCTAAAGGTGTGATGATTTTAACCGCTTATATCGCCTCTATTTTAGGTAAGACGGATAAAATTCCTCTATCGACCCACCTGACCTTTGAGCAATCCTACGGTGGAGTCGATGGTGACAGTGCCACCATGGCTGAGTTGTGCGCTATGCTGTCTTCATTTTCTGGTAAGGGAATACGACAGGATATCGCCATCACAGGCTCGATGAATCAGTTTGGTGAGGCGCAGCCTATTGGCGGCGTTAACGAAAAAATCGAAGGCTTCTTTGATGTATGTAAAATTAAGGGACGTAGAGATAGCCAAGGGGTGATCATTCCTCAGTCTAATGTTCATAATTTGATGTTACGTCGTGATATCGTCGAAGCAGTCGAGAAAGGTAAGTTTAATATTTGGGCCATTTCTCACGTGAACCAGGCGATTGAGTTACTGACGGGCGCTAAAGTGGGAGCCCTAAACGCAAAGGGAGAATACCCGAAAAATAGTATCTTAGGTTTGGCACAAGTAAGACTGAACGAATTACGTAAACTACACGCTAAAGATAATCACACTAAGTAATACCAATACTAACCCGCAGATATTGAAAACAAAAAGGCCGAACTCAATGTTCGGCCTTTCTTCAATACACTCGTAACTACGGGATTAAGCGAACACGTCCTGTAGTGGTGGTACAACTTGCTTCTTACGGCTTAGTACGCCATCTAACCATACTTTGTTGCTCTCTGACTTGCAGTTGTAAGCAGATTCAATTTTCGCTAAATCGTCACTGACGATAAGCATCTCTGAACCTTCTTTCATGATGTCAGTTAGCAGTAATAGCACGCTGTGACGGTTACCTTCAGCCTTTAATGCGGCGATATCGGCTTCAAGTTCGGCTTTAATGTCATCGAATACAGATAGATCGATCACTTCTAGCTGACCAATGCCCACTAAGTTACCGTTCATGTTGAAATCTTTAAAGTCACGCATAACAAGATCGCGAGCTGGTGTGCCTTCTACCGCAGACTTCACTTTAAACATATCCATGCCTAGTGCTTTATAATCTTCGATACCAGCGATTTCAGCTAATGCTTCAACACACTTGATGTCTGCCGTGGTGCATGTTGGCGACTTGAAGATAACCGTGTCACTAAGAATTGCACATAACATGATGCCAGCGATCTCTTTTGGGATCTCAACATTATAGAAGTCGTACATCATCTTGATAACTGTGTTACTACAACCTACTGGACGGATCCAGCACTCTAACGGTGTAGAAGTCGTAAGATCACCTAGTTTGTGATGATCAACGATACCTACGATAGTCGCTTCGGCGATATCGTCTGGAGCCTGTGTCAGTTCTGAGTGGTCAACGATATAAACTTCTTCGCCTGCATAGCTAAGCTTTAGCTCCGGCGCTTCGAAACCAAACTTATCTAGAATGAAGGCGGTCTCTGGTGAAATGTCACCTAAACGAGTTGCAACAGATGCTTCACCGATCTGGTTCTTTAGGTGTGCAAGTGCAATAGCACCACAAATGGAATCTGAGTCTGGGATCTTGTGGCCCACAACATAAACTGGCATATAAAAGCTCTCCTTTAATTTGCGCCGATTTTAACAAAGTTTTTCGCGATGCGGAAATAGCAAAAGGTCTCAGACAGCAAACTCTTGACTGAAATGGTTAAAGTTACAACGGATACGCGCTAGCAAAGCCTTAAACTGACCGGACTATCCGCCTCTCATACTAATTAGACAGGCTAAGTTAAGGTGAGTTCTAGTACCTAGGCTCCAGCTAGACTTCAAAGAAAAATTCTTTAACGGCCAAACATAGTTAAATTTAGCCCTAAATGCTATCGAAACGCAGTCTTAGATATCACTGCGGGCATTTTTGTAGTATAAGCTTGCGTAAATTTTCATTATTTAGATTGAGCGCCATAGCGATGTCAGACAAATTCTTTTTTAAAGGGCGTAAAACCCCAAAGCCTAAGCACGAAAGCTATGGTTACAACACCAAGCGTGCAGTTAAAGTGGGAACTGAAGAGAGCCCACTAAAGCTTATGGTTCAAAATGAACAACGCGAAGTTGAAGTAAAGCAGCTGCTTATCGATAACCAGCTGGTGGGCGAAATCACGGTCGACCCAAGTCAGGAAGAGAATATCATTGATTTGATTGGTCTTCTTAATAAACCTCAAACGACCCGTTTTGAAAAGACGCCAAACCGTAATGATCCTTGTGTTTGCGGTAGCGGCAAGAAATACAAGAAGTGTTGTGGCTAAAATCATAGCGTGAAAAAGATAAAGCAGTCCTTTGGGGACTGCTTTTTTTATATTTTTGATCCCAGTAGTACCAGCCCTTTAGCGCTGAGGTTGAGTGCTAGATGTTATCTTTTCTTGTTTACTCTAATGTCGACAGCGATTACGCTTTCAGCTTTTGTTACATTTTTATCTGCTAGAGTCTTTTGTCTGTTTTCTGTTCACCGCCAATTGCCAACGCCCTAACCTAACAATGAAGTCTTGATTTTTATCGGTTAATCAATCCATTAGCCAAAGCCTTATCGCTATTTTTTAAATCCAATCTGCTCCATACACCTTGTATGTCAAATTTGGTTACACAAGTTTACATAATTGAGCTGTTACATCTCTCCACATCTATTAACATACATTCAAAATTATAGACCGCGCTTAGCTTTCACAGTATTTCACTTTCAACAGCATTGATGACTGTTATTAAGTGTCGGTTTGCTTAAACAAGAGGACGTGTTTGTGGCTACGAAAAAACAGATCATTCTACCAATGGTTGTTATCGCTGTCGGTGTGGCAGGGTTTATTGGCATGTCGGCTTTAAAAAAGCCCCCAGAGGAAAAGGAACAGCTCGACACTACACCGCTTGTCTCGGTTCAAGCGGTTGAGATCAACCCCATGAGTTTTGCAGTCAGCTCATATGGCGTTGTTAATGCAAAATATGAAACTGAGCTGGTATCACAGTTAAATGGCGAAATTGTCTATTTATCAGATAAGTTCGTTCGTGGTGGCTTTGTAAAGAAAGGCGATGTGCTCGCCAAAATAGATCCAAGCGATTACGAAGCAGCGCTCATCGATGCCAAAGCAACCATGGCATCGGCAAGAGCGACTCTGGTACAAGAAAAAGCCTATGGCAAGGTTGCCGAAGAAGAATGGAAGCGCATCGAAAACGGTGTACCGACTGAGTTGAGTCTTCGTAAACCTCAGCTCGCCCAAGAGATAGCTAAGCTTAACTCTTCTGAGGCAGGACTTAAACGAGCCAACCGTAATCTTGAACGTACCATTATTAAGGCACCTTATGATGCTTTGATTGAAGCTCGTAACATTGGCTTAGGCTCTTATGTCAGCATGGGTACTCCACTAGGTAAAGTGTTGAGTACAGCTGAAGCTGAGATCCGTCTACCTATCGCAGATAAAGAACTGCAATTTTTAGATGATAAAGGCCAAGGTGCGGAAGTGATATTAACCGGTGACTTTGCCGGTAAGACTCAAGAGTGGACAGCGAAAGTCGTACGCAGTGAAGGCGTTATCGATAGCCGTAGTCGCATGACCTATCTCGTTGCCGAAGTAAAAGATCCCTACGGTCTTAAGTCAAAAAACAATGAACTGCGTTATGGCACCTATGTGACCGCTTCTATTGATGGTAGCCACGCCGGACAAGTTACTGAGATCCCTCGTCATCTTGTGATCAACAACCAAGTGGCCGTGTTAGATAATGAAGGTAAATTAAGATACAAGAATATCACTATCCTTCGACAGATTGGGTCTAAGGTTATCGTCTCCGACGGGCTTGAAGCTGGTATGAATGTGATCACTTCAGCCCTAGATTATCCTATCGAAGGCATGCAGTTAGCCCTGCCAGAGGATAAGTTATTACGAGATGAAGAGAGTCCTGATCAACCTACGCAAATTGCCATGGAAGATAAGGATTAATTCATGATAGATACCAATAAAGGCATAATCGCTTGGTTTGCTCGTAACAGCGTGGCGGCAAATCTGCTGATGATCATTATCCTGATTGGCGGCTTACTTACGGCTAATACGATTCGTAAGCAGTTTTTCCCAGCGGTAGAGATCAACTGGCTCGAATTTAATGCGGTTTATCCCGGCGCTGCGCCACAAGAGGTGGAGGAAGGGATCACCATTAAGATTGAGGAAGCGCTAGAAAGCGTTCAAGGTCTTAAGCGCGTCATCACCTACTCCAACCGTAATGCGTCTTCTGGTTACTTTCGAGTCGAGGACTCTTACGATCCGCAGGTTGTATTGGAAGAGGTCAAGTCTGAGATTGACTCTATCTCCAGCTTTCCCGATGGCATGGAGCGACCTAAGGTTGAGCGAATAAAGCTTCGCCAAGAAGTGATGTATATGAGCCTA
Organism: Shewanella sp. MBTL60-007; assembly: GCF_019654915.1. Lineage (GTDB taxonomy): Bacteria > Pseudomonadota > Gammaproteobacteria > Enterobacterales > Shewanellaceae > Shewanella. Next base: position 17,218 of record NZ_BPET01000027.1, read on the forward strand.
TATGGCGATCTATCCCAAAGGCAGCTAAAAGATCTTGGTGAGAAGATCCATGATGAGCTATTGCAGTTACCTCTTGTCAATATCACCGATTTTTATGGCGGCCTCGGCTATGAAATCGCCATCGAAGTTAGTAAAGACAGATTACGTGAATTTGGATTAAGTTTTAATGACGTTGCTGAAGCGGTACGCGGTTATTCCAGAAATATGTCTGCGGGCCAAATTCGTGCTGAAAATGGCTATATCAACCTACGAGTGCAGAATCAGGCCTATGTCGGCTATGAATTTGAGAGCCTGCCGCTAATCACATTGGAGGATGGTACCACCCTATTACTGGGTGATGTGGCTACTGTTGTGGATGGCTTCGAAGAAGGCATTCAGTACTCGAAGTTTAATGGTAAGAATTCGGTCACTTTCTTTATTGGTGCGGCAAATGATCAGAGTCTCACCGATGTCGCTGATGTGGTGAAGGCTTATATCGCCGATAAGCAAAAAGTATTGCCCGAGGGCGTAAAGCTTGAGCCTTGGGTCGATATGACCTATTACCTTGAAGGGCGCTTAAACTTGATGCTCGACAGCATGAAAAGTGGCGCCGTACTGGTATTTATCTTACTCGCACTTTTCTTGCGCGTAAGGCTCGCGTTTTGGGTCATGATGGGGCTACCTGTTTGTTTCCTTGGTACCCTACTCTTTATGCCGATGGGCATGATAGATGTCACCATCAATGTCATTAGCCTCTTTGCCTTTATCTTAGTACTGGGTATCGTGGTGGATGACGCCATTGTTATGGGAGAAAGCGCTCATGCTGAGTGTGAGGAGAAAGGTCAAAGTCTAGATAACGTGATCCGCGGTGTTAAACGCGTAGCGATGCCTGCAACTTTCGGTGTATTAACCACTATCGCCGCCTTTTTGCCCATAACCCTCGATGACGGCCCGTCGTCAGCTTTCGGACAGGCTATCGGATATGTGGTGATCTTATGTCTTATCTTCTCCTTGGTTGAATCTAAGCTTATCTTGCCAGCGCATTTAGCGCGCATGAAACAAAAAACCATCGTTAAACCAGGCTCAAAGAATCCACTAGACTGGCTACGCAATGGGGTTAACTTTTTACAAGGCAAAGTCGACTCTGGCTTGAAGATCTTGATCAGTCGCTATTACCGCCCCACGCTTGCGGTGGCTGTTAAGTATCGTTATACGGTGATCATGATCTTTATCAGTTTGATCTTAGTTTGTGCGGGTCTTTATTCAGGTGGCTTAGTTCGCTTTATCGGCCAGCCTAAAATCCCCCATGACTTCCCGCGGATCTCATTCGAAATGAATATCGATGCCTCGGAAAAAGCTACCTTGTCGGCTGCCTTGTCTATCGAAGAAGCACTGAAGCGTGTCGATACTGAGCTAGAAGCGCAATATGGTCAGAAGATGATCTCTGATATGCAAGTTGAGTTACGTGGCCGTACATCGGCACAAGTCATGACTAAACTTGTCGACCCAGAACTACGTCCTATCGATACCTTTGCTGTAGCTGAGCTTTGGCGCCAGAATATGCCGCTTATCCCAGGCATGAAGTCTTTCACCATCCAAGATAACCTGTTTGGTGGTGGACGGGATGACGGTGATATTAGCTTCAGACTCGAAGGTAAGGATGACGAGCAGTTAGTCGCCGCTGCAAAAGAGTTAAAAGCTAAGCTCAATACCCTTAAGGGCGTTGGCGATGTTAACGATAGCCGCCAGTCAAGCGCCAAAGAGATCCAGTTTGAGCTTAAGCCTTTGGCTCATAGTCTCGGTTTATCTCTAGCGGATATTGCACGTCAGGTGGGTAATAGCTTTTATGGCCTCGAAGCCCAGCGTATTTTACGTAATGGTGAAGAGATCAAGGTGATGTTGCGCTACCCTGAGGAGCAGCGAAACTCTATCGCTCAAGTGTCTGACGTGATGATTAAGACGCCACTGGGCGCTGAAATCCCGTTATCTGAAGTGGCTTCGATAGTTGTCACCGATGGCGTTAACAGCATTCGTCGTGAAAATGGTAATCGAACCATCAATGTTTGGGGCTCAGTTGACGCAGATCAGGCGGAGCCGTTTAAGATTGCTAAGGATATTCGTGATAACTTCCTGCCTGAGCTATTAAAGAAATATCCTAGAGTTCAGAGCGAAGTGTCTGGCAATATTCAAGAGCAGCTTGATAGTGCGGATACTCAATTACGAGATTTCTTAATCTCTATGCTTGTGATCTATAGTCTGTTGGCCGTACCACTCAAGTCCTATTCGCAACCGATAATGATTATGTCGGTGATCCCATTTGGCGTGATTGGCTCAGTACTTGGTCATATGCTATTGGGACTCGACCTAAGTGCCCTCTCTGTGTTCGGTATTATTGCTGCCGCAGGTGTCGTGGTTAATGACTCACTGGTGATGGTTGATTATATTAATAAGTCTAGGGAGTCTGGTATTGCGATGAAGCAATCGGTACTCGAGGCGGGTTGTCGACGCTTTAGAGCCATCTTATTGACGTCCTTAACGACTTTCATTGGCTTAGTCCCCATCATGACGGAAACCAGTATGCAGGCGAAAATGGTGATTCCAATGGCGGTATCTTTAGCCTTTGGTGTGTTATTCGCGACAATTGTCACCTTGGTACTGATCCCCTGCTTATATGTGACGATTGAGGATATCAAACGTGTGATTGGCAGTAAGTCTCGTGTACAGGAGCCTACAGAACCTGTGCTTTCAACTGAACACGCGGTTAACTAGTAACAATCTAATGTGAAAAACTTCTTTGAATAACTAAGTTAATTCAAAGAAGTTAAATCAAAAAGCCCCTAGACAAAGTAGTTTGACTAGGGGCTTTTTAGTTACTGAAAGCTAAAAGGGTTACTAACTCACATTATACTGTTCGGTATTAGAAACGGCCGAGATAAGCTTTGCCTATGATGTTACTATCACGATTAAGCAATGTATGGTCAATCTTATCGAACACTCCTGACCTAATCGCTTGTAAGCTTCCTTTCATCGGTAATAAATTTGAGCCATGAGTACTGTCTATCAATAACTCCTCTCGATTGAGCGTTTGCAGCAAATTCTTTACCTCTTCAAGTACCTCGTATGGATCCAGTAGTGTAAAATCCCCTTTCTCAACCTGCCTATAGAGAGGCGTGCCCTCGATGGCAACTGTGGTCAATAATCCCAAAAGGTACGGGTTCATCTTATTGATTAACTCGGCTGTTTGTATCGCATGTTGTTTTGACTGTTCACCACTTCCTCCAAGTCCAATCATCACCATGGCAACCAGTTTAATGCCGGACTGTACAATATTCTGACCAGCAGCTAGCATTTGAGCTGAACTCACTCCTTTACGGATAGCTTTTAACACCTCATCGGAGCCAGACTCAACCCCAAGGTAGGTCATGGTCAGCCCTGCTTCCTTAAGCTGTCTAAACTCATCTAGGCTCTTATCTAACGTACTTTGTGGACCAGCATAGGTGCTTACATGATTTAAGTTCGGAAAAGCCAGATAAAGCTCCGATAAGATCGTTAGCAAGCTTTCGGTTGGTAATGAAATCGCATCCCCATCACTTAGGAATACCTTTTCAACTTTATTACCAAAAGTGGCTTGTGCCAGTCGAATGTCTTCTTTCAGCTCGTCGATGGTTCGTACCCTATAACGAACATCTTTATACATAGCGCAGTAACTACACTTGTTGTAAGAACAACCAATAGTACATTGCAAAATGTAGGCATCGGCCTCAGGTGGTGGCCGATAAATATTACCTTCGTATCTCATCAATTATCCTTGCAAATACGCTATCAAAGGCCACCTTAGAAGCGGCCATTGAACTTGGGTTCAAATCTTAACCTATTGAGACAAAGCTCATTGAGGCAGGTCTTATTGCGTTAGCTCTGCAGCGGTATCTACAAAAATACCCTGAATATCTTTAGCTTCGCGTTCGGTTTGACCGCCGTGCTTAAGAAATGCTGCGATGATAGTTTCTGTCTTTTGCTCTTTTGCTCGTTCTAAGAAATAGCGCAACTCTAACTCTGCTCCCGCCTCTTCATCTTTAATCGATGTGCTGATAATTTCCTTATACATCACGATATCGCGCACTTCTAATTGGCTCATCACTCCAAGAGTCAAAGTTAAAAATTGGTCCATCTCTGCTTTTGGTACGAATTGAGTGATGATATTTAAGCTTTCAGCCTGCTGTGCAGTAAAATCATTACCCAGTAATAGCGCTTGTAGTGCCTTGTTTTTACCCATTCTACGTGCGAACTGCACCGCTCCCTGCCCACCCGTTGGTATGTTCACATGGATCTCAGGCTGTGCAAATGCTGCATTTTCAGTGGCGTAAGCTAAATCACAAGCCATTACAAATTCGTTTCCTCCTCCACGAGCGACACCATCAACCACGGCAACAGATACTTGTTTCATCGCTTTAATGTTGGCGATCATGTGGTTGAACTCAATGGAAGCAGATTGTCCACCTTGGGTACCATTAATTACATTAAGATCTAGGTGAGCTAAAAAGAAAGATTCATGCATGGATTTAAACACCACAACTTTAGTATCACGATCGTCTTTTAAGCTGAGCACGTACTCATTAATCTCGTTGATTAAGTTGCTTGTTATTACGTTAACTGGCGGGTTGTTTATCGCAACAGTGGTGATCCCTAGCTGACTTGTAATTGATAGTGCTTTCATATTCGTTTCCTCTTGCTTAGGCGATTGGCTCATATAAATGCTTTCACTACATGAGCCTGCTTTGTTTCAATGAACTAACTATAGGCCTTGCTTCGGTGAAGAAAAATACTATTATCTACACATGAATGGTGCTTTATTTGCACCAATTTGCGTTGGTTAGATTTAATTGGTGAGAGGCATTGAGGAGCAATGGATTTTTCTAGTCGATTATTGTTATTTCTGGAAGTCGTGGAGTTAGGCTCATTTACGAATGTAGCTGAACAGAGAAACCTCGATCGTTCTGTGGTCTCAAAACAAATTGGCCGGTTAGAGGCGGAATTAGGGGTTAGATTACTTAATAGAACAACTCGTTCGCTGTCATTAACTGCTGCAGGTAATGAGATGGTCACTCAGGCAAAATCCTTAAGGCAACTGCTGGGTAATACTCAACGTCTCGCGCAAAATTACCACTCAGAGCCAAGAGGGCTGCTAAAAATAAGTAGTTCGATGATGTTTGGTCGACAATATGTTCAAGATGCAATATCAATTTTTCAAGCCAAGTATCCACAGATTGAGTGTGAGCTAAGACTTGAGGATAAAGTTGTTGATATTGTTAAAGAGGGTTTTGATATTGGTTTTCGCATAGGAAAGCCAAAGAACTCGACATTAATCTGTCGTAAAATCGCGAGAAGCCGCTTGCTTATCGTTGCCTCCCCGGAATTTATTGCAAGACACGGTGAGATTGACTCAATAGAAAAACTACAAGCAGCTCCCGCAACAATATACTCTACGCCTGGACTGCTCATTGATAAGTTTAGCTATCTAGATGAAAACCAAAACCAACAGAGTTTTCAACTTAATGCCGCTTATAAAGTTAATGATGTAGAGATGGTAGTAAAGAGTGTTGTTGCAGGTAATACGCTAGCGGTAGTGACCGCTCAAATGATCCAAAAAGAGATCCTTGAAGGCAAGCTCGTGCCAATCATGACTCATTTAGCACTTGAGGACTTTGGTACCTTCTATGCGGTATATCCCCATCGCGATGCCCCCATCAAGACGAAACTGTTTATCGATGTACTAAAATCGGTTATTGGTGAAGATATCCCCGTATGGGAACGCAATATTCCCAATTTCGACAAGATGGATCTTCCTAGCAACAGAAAGTAGAACGCATTCTTATAGAGGGGTCTTTGAATAACCGAGAATGCCATCTTTGTTTATGTGCGTTAATAGCAAGTTGAAATCAGATTTAACTCACTTATTGATAGCAGCACTTTATTGCTATTGCGCTAAGGTGCTGCGATCCCACAACTACACGATTAATTGGCTCTCCTTAACGTCCTATAATATAGGGCGTTAGAGTTACTAGTTTCACTTTACATTAGTCACTAAGGTTTATTGAGAAAAAAGGGTTTAAAAACTAAAGCTTAAATTGATTGCATTACTTTCTTTAAATTAACTTCGTTCTCGTTCAACCAAGCTTCAAAACTTTGTGGTTGCTTGCCTGTCAGTTTTTCAAATGCTTCACTCGTACCGTCTGAGAAATTACCGCGGTTATGTTTATCCATAGTCACACACAAGTCTACGATTGGTGTCGGCAATTCAAAAGACTCTAACTGGGCTTGGTAATCTTCGTCTGATAAATGCACCATGTTAATTGAAGTACCCAATACTTTGTCGATAACTTTTGCCATTGCAGCATGTGTCATCGATTGAACGCCATTCATCGGCAACGTGACTTTACCTTCTATAGGCTTTATAAGCGCCGATGCCCCTGCATAGGCCAAGTCTCTGCGTGATAGCTGGGCTGAGCGCCCTTCTGCTGCGGAAGTTAGCCATTGGCCTGATTGTAGGATACTAGCAAAGTACTCTGATACATTTTCAAAGTACCAGTTGTTGCGCAAGATGGTTGCGTTTGCAATTGTACTTTGTTTAATCGCCTTCTCGGTTGCATCATGTTCGTGCGCAAAGATTACAGGAGAGTTTTCTGCCGAGGGCATTGAGGTATAAACAATATGGCTAACGCCAACTTTTTCTGCTGCTTTTACAGCATTTAAATGAGCTTGAGTGCGTGGCCCTGAAGCATCAATGCTGACCAATAGTAAACTATCTGCGCCTTTAAACGCTTTCTCTAGCGATTCAGGGCTAGTAAAGTCTGCTTCACGTACATCTACGCCTTTTGCTGATAGTGCTAAAAGCTTGTCCGCTTTGCGCGTTGTAACAATGAGTTGCTTAGGTTGTATATTGAAGTCTTCGAGTAACGTTTTTATGACTTCTGCACTTAATTTGCCAGATCCACCTGTTACTAAAATTTTTCGTTCTGTCATGTTTGTTTCTCCATTCATTTTTAAAGCAGCTTTACTTGATTAAGTGCGGGTTTGCTTTGATGTGTTAGCTTTCCGGCTGTTGATGAAGACACTATATCGTTTGGTTATTGATAGATAATTAGCCTTTTATTAAACTGATTGTTAAATTAAGCTAAACAATAGAAAGTATGATTTCACTCGATGACATGATGGTCTTTGCTAAAGTGGCAGAACGACAATCCTTCACTCAGGCTGCTGATGATCTAGGTATCGGCAAAGCGCGAGTTTCACAAATTGTGTCTAAGCTCGAGCTGTCATTGAATACCCGCCTCCTCCATCGCACGACTCGCTCGCTTTCTCTCACCGATGCCGGATTGCGCTATTACGAAAAGTGCAAGCTAATTGGTGATATCGCCTCAGAAGCAAATGCAGAAACCCAAGACGCTAATCAAATCCCAAGTGGCACAATTCGGCTATCTACGCCTACATCCGCTTTGGTAGAGATCTTAAGTGAGTTCTTGCATCTTTATCCTGAAATCAAACTCGACATTATTGAAAGTGACAGTTACAGTAATCTCATCGAATCACGCTGCGATATCGCCTTGCGCGCCTCTTCGGCACTTGAAGACTCAAGTTTATATGCAGTCAAGTTAGGTTGCTTCCGAGACATGATTTGCGCCACACCGACCTATCTCAGTAAGGTTGGGACTGTATCTAAACCTGAAGATCTTTTACAGTTGGACTGGATCACCCATCATATCGTCCATGGTGACAAACAACTGATGATGACCGACAGTCAGGGTAATGTGACTCGTATAGCCCACAGCCCTAAAGTGCGTGTTCGAACAGCGGCGACAGTAAAAGCGTTCGTCCTCAATCACCTAGGTTTTGCAATTATGCCAAGCTTTATGATGAAGGAAGAACTGGCCCGTGGTGATTTAGTGCGTTTGTTACCAGACGTACATGATTTAGAGATCCCTATTTACGCTGTTTACCAAGAAAAAGCGTTGATGCCACTGCGAGTTCGCACCTTGATTGAGTTCTTGAAACAAAAAGCAAACGCGTTTTATTAGCCGTCGGTTGGGAATAAGAGATAGCGGATCTAAACAATAGGAACCCTAGGGTTCAAAGTAGAACTTCCTAAATGCGAAAAGGCCCCAGCATTTCTGCTGGGGCCTCTCTAAATATGGCGGAGAGATAGGGATTTGAACCCTAGATGGGCTACAAACCCATGCCGGTTTTCAAGACCGGTGCATTCGACCACTCTGCCATCTCTCCGAACGCCGCGAATAATATAGCGCTCGATTGTTCTTGTAAAGTAATAATTTCAGGAAAATAACACTTTGCTCAAGAACGTCTCAGTTTGACTATTTATCATCCTGATGGATAGCAATACGCGCTGGGTCTGGCATAACGACCTCTTCGCTTACCTCATTCCAGTTCTTGTAGTTACGCAGCTTGTAGCCGATAAAGACGATGAACGAGCAGATCATGATCCCCCAACCAATTGCCACTTCACCGCTTGTCGCCCAGATAGCGACTAGGCTTGATGCACCAAAAGATAAGCTGATCTGTAAAAAGTTCTGTAAACCTGCCGCTTTAGCAGCGTTGTCAGAGAACTCTTGTAGTGCTGCGTTTACCACGATTGGGTAAATACCACCGCTACACGCCGCAAGTACTGAAAATATTGCCAATAGAGGAAAAATTGATAAACCTTTTAGCAAGATTGTCACTACTGCAATTGACATAGCACAGGTGCCAAATACAGATAGTAATACCTTTAAGGTTTTCTCTGCCCCAACTTTACGAATAAGAGTTTTACTCGCATACCCACCCAAAATAAATGTGATTGTTTGCGGAATAAAGCTTAGTCCAATCGCTGTAGCATCAAAACCATGTTGCTCCATCACAACCGGCCATAGTGTTAGGTACGAGAAGAACGCACCTGAACAAGCACCAAAAATAACAACGTTACCTAAGTATTTCGTATTCTTGAGGATATTGAAGTAGCTGATCTCTTTCTTGTCATGGCTTATTGCTTTGGTTTCTGCGGGCACAAACCAGACTGTCAATAGGATCATTACAGCTGCCATACCGGTTAATGTAATGAAAATGCTCTGCCAGCCCATGCTCTCAAGAATAAATGCACCAAGAATTGGAGCGAGTGCTGGTGATAATGCCACTAATGGCATGATATTAGAAAACACACTCTGTGCCTTAGAAGCATCATATTTTTCAATTACAATCGCTTGCCAAATAACACCAGCAGAACAGGCACCTAATGCTTGCATAAAGCGAGAAATATTGAATACTAGAATCGAATCACTAACAGACAGTGAAAAGCTCGCTAACGAAAATAGTACTAATCCTAGGATGAGTGAATTACGTTTACCAAAGCGTTCTACTAGAGGCCCATAAAGGAGCTGGCCCAATGCCAATCCCGCTAAGAAAAAGGTTAAAGACATAGCAACCTGTGAAGGCGATGCTCCCATAGTGTCTTCAATTGCTTTGAATGCAGGCAAATACATGTCAGTAGCAATAAAGCCTAACATGCTTAGTAGCGCAAGATAGGCCAAAAATATAAAGTATTTAACATTCATAAGAGGTTTCATAGATAGAAATTCAAATAGTGATTTATTAAAGCCGCGCAGTGTAAACACTTGCTATAAGCCTGTGAAACGTTTATTTTTCACATTAGCCTTCAAAAAAAATCACAGCAGGATGTGACCTATGCTTTCAGAACAGTCCCTTCAACTCATTGATATGGTAGCCCGCGTTGGTAGTTTTACCGCTGCGGCAAACAAGTTACACAAAGTCCCTTCCGCAGTGAGTTATGCGGTCAAGCAGATTGAAGAAGAGCTAGGAGTGGTGCTGTTTGTAAGGCACCACCGCAGTGTCAGCTTAACGCCCGCTGGAGAACATTTCGTTAAGCAGTCTAGAAGTTTACTTACCGATATAGACGCAATGCGAGCTGATACCATTCGAGTCGCTAATGGTTGGCAACCGACTCTTTCAATCGCGTTAGATAATATCGTTAGGGCCGATAAGATCAGTAATCTGATTGCTGATTTTTACCGCACCTTCGATAATGTCGAGCTGATTATCCGAATTGAAGTCTTTAATGGTGTCTGGGAGTCGATAGCCACCGGACGAAGCGATATCGCGATTGGTGCAACCACGGCGATACCTGTGGGCGGTGATTATCATTTTAGAGATATGGGGGAAATAGAGTGGTGTTTCCTCGTCGGTAAAAACCACCCTCTCGCAGATATTGATAGGCCGCTGACGGATGATGAGTTGAGACAGTACCCCTCTATCTGTCTAGAGGATACCTCTCGAGAGATCCCTAAACGAATGACCTGGCTACTAGAAAACCAAAGACGTTTGGTGGTTCCCGACTGGATAAGAGCCATCAACTGTTTTAGAGAGGGGCTGGGTATTGGCTACATGCCAGCCCACTTTGCATTCCCATTTATCAAAACTGGTGCGCTAATAGAGAAACAGCTTGAGCGGCCAAATAAAACCAGCCCTTGTTGTTTGGCTTGGAATGCGACCAATAAGTCACCTGCAATGGCCTGGGTGCTGGATTATTTAGGCGATACTGAAAAGTTACATAAGGATTGGTTAGATTAACTAAGGTTAAGTTCGGCCTTATTTTATACGTCAGGCGCTTTATACCTTAGGTTAGCTGCTGTATGATTCAACTACTTAACATAGGGAAGTCACTCTTTTTCACCTTGAGGGAACTCCTTGTATAACTCGTGTTCAAACAAAATAGCTTGAAAATTTGTCTTCGGAGAAAGATATGAAAGATATGACACAACAAACCGCGTATAGCAGTACTTCAGTTGAAGTAAACAAACTGCTAAAGAACACTTATATGCTGCTTTCTATGACCCTTGCGTTTTCTGCAGTGTGCGCAGGTTTGGCGATGGCATTAGCAATTAGCCCTATGATGTCTCTAGGTCTATCTCTCGGCAGCTTAGTGCTGTTATTCGTGACTCTTAGAAAAGCGGACTCTAGCGCTGGTATTTTTTGGGTATTTGCATTTACTGGTATGCAAGGTGCGTCACTAGGTTACATCCTAAACCATTACGCTGGCATGGCGAACGGCCCACAGCTAATCATGCAGGCACTAGGTTTAACCTCGTTAATCTTCGTGACGCTTTCAGGGTATGCGGTAACGACTAAGAAAGATTTCTCGTTTATGCGCGGCTTCCTTATCGCAGGTCTTGTGATTATGGTGGTTGGCTTGTTAGTAAACCTATTCCTAGGTAACGGCATGGTGTTTATGGCGCTTAACGCGGGTATCGCACTGCTGATGACTGGCTTTATTCTTTACGATACAAGTAAAATCGTTAACGGCGGCGAAACCAATTACATTCGTGCGACCATCTCTTTATACTTAGATTTCTTAAATCTATTCATCGCCCTACTACATTTAATGGGTGTTGGTGGTGATGACTAATACCAATTAATTTTAATTGAGTTAAAATGGCCCTATTACAGGGCCATTTTTTTTACCATGAGCAAATTCATTATTCAGGTTAACTCTGCAGCCTATGGCAATGCGTCGAGTTATAGCGCCTACCGCTTCGCTAAAGCCGCAATTGAAAACGGTCACGCCATTGAAAAGGTGTTCTTTTATCAGGACGGTGTGCTTAACACCAGCCATCTCAACTCTCCAGCCAGCGATGAGTTTGATCTAAAACAAGCATGGATTGAGTTGCATCAGCTTCACGGTGTCGCCTTGATTAACTGTGTTTCCGCCGCTCTGCGCCGTGGGGTCTTATCGGAGTCTGAAGCAAAAGAGAACCAGCATAGCCATTGGAATATGCAACCACCGTTTATTATGGGCGGATTAGGCGAGCTAGTGACTGGAATTGAAACTGCCGACAGGCTCGTTAGCTTTTAGGAGCGTAAGTGAAGAAACTATGTATCATCTTTAGACAGGCTCCCCATGGCACTGCCCATGGCCGTGAAGGGCTTGACCTATCATTACTAAGTGCCAGCTTTGAACAGGAAGTGAGCCTAATCTTTTGCGATGAGGGTATACTGACTCTACTAAAGAACCAAGATCCTGAATCAATTGGTAGCAAAGATTACATCGCTGCCTTAGGCGCTTTGTCGCTTTATGATATTGAAACCGTACTGGCATGCCAAGAATCGATGCAAGCGCTTGGACTTGAGCGAGAAGATTTACGGATTGATGTAACAACGGCCTTGCCAGCTGATATTTCAAAACATCTTGCAGAAGTTGATGAGGTGCTGGTTTTCTAATGATATTACATCACATACAGAACTCGGTGGAACAGAGTGACGCGCTTAGCACTTGTCTGCGTTACATAGCGAACAACGACAGTATTTTATTGTCTGGCAATGGGATTAACTGTTTACTCAAGGCTGAGTGGCGGGCAAAATTGGCAGATCTGAACGTCGTAGTCTTACAAGAAGACGTTAACGCTCGTGGTCTACAAGATTATTTAAAGGACGTTAAGCAAGTTAGCTATAACGAGTTTGTTGAGTTAAGCCTTGAGCATGAAAAAGTAATTAGTTGGTAACATGATAGAATTTAACGGAAAACAGATAGAAACCGATCATCAAGGCTATTTGAAATCAGTCGCGGATTGGACACCTGAGCTAGCGCCAGTTATCGCAAAGGAAGAACAAATAGAATTGACAGAAGCGCACTGGGAAGTGATTAACTTCGTGCGCGACTTCTACCTAGAATTTAAGACAAGCCCAGCAATCCGCGTGCTAGTTAAGGCGATAGGTCAAAAGCTTGGTGAAGATAAGGGTAACTCAAAGTATCTCTATACCCTCTTCCCTGTCGGTCCAGCCAAGCAGGCAACTAAGATAGCGGGTCTGCCTAAACCTGCTAAATGTATTTAAAGTTAAGATGCATTAAGCGTATAAAAGAAAAGCCCTACACGTTAGGGCTTTTTAGTCTCTCAACAATGACATTGAAGTACCTGTATTAGTTAGAGAGTCTACGAACATCTCTAGCTGTCCCCTAACAAACTCTTAATTTACCGTTTCACTTTCGTAATACTTGGATGAGGATAGAAGGATTCAGGCCTTATACGGGCGGTTTCACGAGTTTCACTCCATTTACCTCGGCCTTTACATCGGCTAACCGTCGCACAAACAAATACAAAAAAGCCTCCGCACGTTAATGCAGAGGCTTTGATGATGGTACCCGTGGCCAAACTTGAACTGGTGCGCCTTACTTTGTGAAGAGTGCGAGGCATCTCTTATAAAAAGCAATCCCTTGTGCTTTCTTCGTAAATGACAAATACAAAAAAGCCCCGACATTGTCGAGGCTTCTCTGCAACTCTACGGGAGAGTTATTTGGTACCCGTGGCCAGACTTGAACTGGCACGCCTTACTTTGTGAAGAGTGCGAGGGATTTAATTTCAATAAAATCTACTTATCAATATCTAAACTCAAATTTTAGACGTAAAAAAACCAGCTCTAGGCTGGTTTAATCACTCTTCATAAGAAGATGGTACCCGTGGCCAGACTTGAACTGGCACGGTTATTTAGTGAGGCATCTCTTATAAAAAGCAAATCCCTTGTGCTTTCTTCATAAACAGCAAATACAAAAAAGCCCCGACACTGTCGAGGCTTCTCTGCAACTCTACGAGAGAGTTATTTGGTACCCGTGGCCAGACTTGAACTGGCACGCTTATTCAGCGAGGGATTTTAAATCCCTTGTGTCTACCGATTCCACCACACGGGCAAACTCTTTGACTCTGGCGATACGTATTATCGGTATTAATACTGCTTACTCATACTTGAACAAGCTCACCAAACTCTTAAATTGTGGAGGCGCGACCCGGAGTCGAACCGAGATCGACGGATTTGCAATCCGCAGCATAGCCATTCTGCCATCGCGCCACATTATTTAAATTGGAGCGACATATCGGGTTCGAACCGATGACCTATACCTTGGCAAGGTATCGCTCTACCAACTGAGCTAATGTCGCATTTCAATTTAAACTGCAATCAAGTTGTTGCTTAGTTCGCTTCCCCTTGACTACGGAATGGCATTCTACCGATTTACCGATGAGAGTCAATCGACAAAAAACAAATTAGTGACTGTTTGACGTTAAAACCATCAGAAATAACAAATTTCATGCATCCTGATTGTTTTGCAGCCTTTTTTTGGGTTTCAAAACGGTTTACAAAGTGGTTATTGGGAATAACCGTTAAGGGACGAAGGGACTCATTCAGTCGCCGTGGCTATGCAAACTAGTTATTACGGCCTCCCCTTTTTATTGGGTGGCCTAAAAACAAAAACGCCTCTATGACTAGAGGCGTTTTATAGACGAACTAATTCAGTAAAGAATTAGCCGTGGGGTAATGACTGGTAGTTAAGGCCAAGCATTTTCTGCATAACACCAACAACCTGGCAGCTATAGCCAAACTCATTGTCATACCATACATAAAGTATCGCTCGATTACCTTCAGCGATAGTTGCTTGAGAATCAACAACACCTGCGTAACGTGAACCGACTAAGTCACTAGACACGATTTCTGTAGAATCAGTGTAATCGATCTGGTTTTGCAGCTCTGACTGTAACGCCATATCTTTTAGATATTCGTTTAAGTCGTGCTTGTTTGTTTCACCGTTAAGGTTAAGGCTAATAATCGCCATAGAAACGTTTGGTGTAGGAACGCGGATCGCGTTGCCCGTTAGCTTACCCTCTAATACAGGTAAAGCCTTAGATACTGCTTTGGCAGCGCCAGTTTCAGTAATAACCATGTTTAATGGTGCACTACGGCCACGACGGTCTGCTTTATGGTAGTTATCGATAAGGTTTTGATCGTTGGTATATGAGTGAATGGTTTCCACGTGACCATTTTCAATACCATATTTATCGTTAACAGCCTTAAGTACAGGTGTAATCGCGTTTGTAGTACAGCTAGCCGCTGATACGATAGTGTCTTCGTCAAGAATATCTTGCTCGTTCACACCATAAACAACGTTTTTGATAGCGCCTTTAGCTGGAGCGGTAAGAAGTACCTTGCTTGCGCCTGGAGACTTAAGGTGTAAACCAAGACCCGCTTCATCTTTCCAAATACCTGTGTTATCGACAACAAGCGCATTTGAGATACCAAACTTAGTGTAATCCACTTCATCCGGAGAGTTTGCGTAGATCACCTGAATGTAGGTACCGTTAGCGATGATTGCATTGTTCTCTTCATCGACTTCAACGGAGCCATTAAATGGACCATGAACAGAGTCACGACGCAGTAGGCTTGCACGCTTTTCCAAATCACCAGTACGGCCGCCACGAAGTACGATAGCACGTAGTCTAAGCTTATTACTTACACCCGTTCTTTCAATAAGCAAACGAGCGAGTAGACGACCGATACGGCCAAAACCATAAAGAACCACATCTCTTGCTTCTTGGTCATCTTGATGGGTGATTGCATCTGCCAGTTCGCGGCTCATGTAAGCTTCGATCTGACTTGCATCTTGATATTCGCGCCAGTAATTAACCGCGAGTTTACCGATGTCCACTTTACACTGCTTTACCGCTAACTTGCTTAGGGCTTCAACAAATGGAAAGCTTTCACGTAGTCTCAGTTTTTCACCAACATGGCGACGCACTAGTCGGTGCGATTTGATGATTTCGATTGTAGAGGCATTTAGTAGAGGTTTGCCATAGACGACGACTTCTACACCTTGGTTACGGTATAACTTACCAAGTAATGGCTGCATAGCCTCAGCCATTTCGAAACGTTCTTGCCAACTTTGTAGGTGTTTATCAGCGCTCATTAACAGATCCTTTATCTCACTTTTCTGACTTTTTCATCAGAAATGTTTGAGTAACAAAAAGAAAAGACCAATAATCTATCGTTATATAGGGGTTCTTTTCCCCGTTTGGTCGGCGCTATTGTAATGAAAAGTATGCTCTCAAGCTAGCAAGATATTTTTCATAACATTGTAATTTTATTAGATAAAAAGCTATCTGGAGCCTGATTTGAACCGAAAACTTGTAATGATTACATCATTTCTTGGGATTCCGCTTGTTTTTGGCCTAATTGGCTGCGAACAGCCGACAAATACTCAGATCATTTGTAACAAAAATCCTGAACTTTGTGCCGATCTACATAAAGATAGTTGGTGTCGATTTGAGCGAGGAGACCTGATCCGTAATAGGTTCAAGCTAAAAAATATACCGGAACCGTCTGGTAAAGAGATTTATCAACAGCTAGTGTACTTAGAAAATTACAACAAATGTGTTGAGCTAGCCGCCGGTGTTCAGCACATTTTACATCCGGAACGTACTAACGACCGTGCTCGTGCATTTGGCTTAAGCTCGCAGACATTAGCCGAGTTACAGGAAACCACTAAAGGAAGCACTGACCCCCACCTCGCCTACTATCACTGGTCACGTTTTAACGACACTGACGCAGGAGCAGTGCTTTTTGCTGCAGAACAAGACAATACAATAGTCGATGTAGATCTACAGGCTCAGTTAGCCTCTTATTTTGTAAAAGTTAACCCTGAGAAATCCAAGCGCCTCTATGCTCAGGTATTAAAGGGAAGCACAGCAGAAGAGTTCCAACCTGACTGGCTACTCGCATTAGCCACGCTTTATCGTCAAGAAGGCAGAAATGAAATTGAATATTGGCTATCTATGACCAATATCGAAATAACTAAGGCAAACTTTTCGAGCGAGCAGATGCTTGCAATCATAAAGGGAGAAAAGGCACTTCAGCGAAAGTTAGATCGAGATGCCGCAAATCTTGCAGATCAGCTTATAAGTGGAAAGTATCAGCAAAGTAAGCTAAAAGTATTGCTTGACGAAGACCTAATCAAGCCACAGTAAGCTTTAATTGTTAAACACTGCTAATTTGGCAATATTTTTGCCAACTTACAGTTATTTTGTCGATTGACACAATTTATATTCGAATTCGCGACACGTGTAAAAAAATTACCTAAACATTAGCAATAATTGGCCGTTTATCACCGATATTACTTGACGATGGCTGCCAGTTTGGTAATTTTACTACCAGATTCTATTTTTTCTTTTACCAGAGGGATATGAGATGACTATCCGAGTTGCAATTAACGGCTATGGCCGTATCGGCCGCAATGTTCTACGCGCACTATATGAAAGCGAAAAGAACTACCCTATCAAGATTGTTGCACTAAACGATTTGGGTGATGCTTCAATCAACGCTCATTTAACTAAATACGACTCAGTACATGGTCGCTTTAACGCAAAAGTAGAACACGCAGATGACGCTATTTTTGTGAACGAAGATAAGATCCTTACCTTCCAAGAGCGTGATCCTTCAAAACTTCCTTGGAAAGAGTTAGATGTAGATGTGGTATTTGAATGTACCGGCATTTTCACTTCTAAAGAATCAGTTCAGCCTCACCTAGATGCTGGCGCTAAAAAGGTGATTATTTCTGCACCTGGTAAGAATGTCGATGCGACTGTCGTTTACGGCGTAAACAACGACGAAATTACTGGTGACATGACAGTTATTTCAAATGCTTCTTGTACTACGAACTGTTTAGCACCGTTTGCTAAGCCGTTAAATGATGAGATTGGCATCGAATCAGGTCTAATGACGACCATCCACGCTTATACTAACGACCAACGTTTGTCTGATGTTTATCACACTGACCTTCGCCGTGCTCGTGCAGCAGCGATGTCTATGATCCCAACTAAGACTGGTGCTGCTGCTGCCGTTGGCCTTGTGGTTCCTGAACTTGCTGGCAAGTTTGATGGATTAGCGGTTCGCGTTCCTACAGTTAACGTTTCATTGGTTGACTTGTCTTTCGTAGCTGCACGCGACACAAGTGTTGAAGAGATCAACGCTATCATCGAAAAAGCTGCCTCTGTTGCACCATTAAGCGAAGTATTAGCAGTTAACCACGAACCGTTGGTATCTATCGACTTTAACCACAACCCATACTCTTCTAACTTCGATGCTACACAAACTCGTGTTAACGGTCGTCTAGTTAAAGTAATGGCTTGGTATGACAACGAATGGGGCTTCAGTAACCGCATGCTAGACAATGCAGTTGCACTAATGAACGCGAAGTAACTCATTTGCAGTAATAAAAAACCCAGCTAAGCTGGGTTTTTTTATGGGCTGATGAAAACTCACCTACCAAGTCTGGTAATTCGCTCTTCGGTCAAGAACAGCTCGACATCCCTCTTAAACAGACGTTAGTAGGATTAACCTAGTAACCTGCTCATAAAGGGTGTGTTAATCGCTTCATCAATATTTTCTAGATTTTGATCAATATACCCGAGCAAAATGCTTTTCTCAGTACTGTCCAGATCTGAGGTTAATATGGCTCGATGCAACTCTAGAGACTCAGACTTAAGAGTTAGAAGCGTTAAGGTGGAGATCTGGTTTTCGTTGTTATAGCGGTTCAACAATGTTCGCTGGGTGATCTTTATTGCTGTTTGCACACTATGATTCAAAATAGAGACTTTCTCGCCTGCTATTTTGGGGGCTGCCAAACCACAATACTGTTGCTGTAAAGTATGTTGCATATCCACCTCTTAAGGTTAACCTAGGCTAAATAGCATAGGTTTTGAGAGGTAGATAATAGCAACCTAGAACTGTACTCATACTTAATAGGCAACTCAATTGAGCCCGTGAGCGAGACAGCTTAACAGTGATTTTAATTAAAAACGGACTAACTTAACGAGGGTTTTTAGCTTCGCTTAATGCGTACAACCTTAAAGATATCCATTTCAAATCCGGCTAGCCCCTGCGTGTCAGGGTAATACGTCATATTTACTCTTGCGCCGTTGAGGCTTTTGTATTTTTTGGTGCGGCGGAAGGTAAAAGGTGTATCACAGTCATCAATCATTACTGTGTGTTGTACCCAATCATCTTTAACCCTTTGTGTGTGCGAGCAAACCTTTACACCTTCAGAGTGAACGAGCTTATCGTGCTTAACCAACATCTTGTCTACTGTGGACTTCACAACTTCCTCCATAGCAAAAAACTAAGCTATAAAAGTAGCACACACCGCCAGTTGTGTAAAAAAATTGCCTAGAAATAGCGATCTTTTAACCAGCCGTAATGGTAATACCCCCACTGCCCTAATCGCCTTAAGCTGGCTCCGGGAAATCGTGGTGCAGCCTGATGATATAAAGGCAAGTTAGGTGCGGGCTTACCTACAATTTTCTCTGCTAGGCGATAGGCCGCCTGAGCACTAAAAGACACTCCGGCTCCACAGTAGCCAATGCTGTAGCCAACTCCGTTCCGTTCAAATACATGGGGAATATCATCTAGGGTAGCAGCAATCCAACCAGTCCAGTTATAGGCCAACTTCTTATTTTTTAATGCAGGAAAACATTGGCTTAAAGCATACTTAAGCCTCTCTTGATACACAGGGTTTTGTGCATCCCGCCCGAAAATAGCCCCTCTACCGCCGAAAAGCAGCCGATTATCGGGCAATAAACGATAATAATATTTCAATATACGGGTATCCATTACCACTTCTCGAGTATGAATACCTGATGCAGCAAGCTCATCTGGCGTTAAAGGCTCGGTAACAATGATATTGCTTAAGATAGGCAAAAAACGTTTATCCAGTACAGGATTAAAACGCTTAGGTGTATAACCATTTCCCAAGCTTACTACCTTCTTCGTCCTTAGCTCGCCATTTGATGTAATTAGCCTATGAACGCCATTCTCCGCAATCCAGGATTCAACGCAGCTTTGCTCATAAAGAGGAACCTTTAGTTTTTCAACCATCTGTTTGTAACCAAGCAGTAATTTTAGGGGGTTAACGCCAAATCCTTGTTCAACTCTTAGGGCTCCATAGGCTTGATGATGAGCCATATACTCGGATTTAAGCCGTGCTTGGCTGATAAGTTGTGGTTTCTCTCCAAAATACTTATCGATGAAGTGAGCCGTATCGCTTAGTTGTTTAAAGGCATTGCGGTTATGGGCAATCTTAAGATACCCCTTGTCCTGGGGTTCACAATCAATCTGATGCTCAGCTATTAAGCTTTCTACCCGTTCAACCGCTTGGGAAAATTCATTATGAATACCCTTAGCTACACCTAAATCCCAACGTTGCGCCATTTTACTGTAGCCTAAACGCCCTGAGCCACTTAATACAAAACCGGCATTTCTAGCGCTGGCGCCAAACCCTATTCTATTGGCTTCGAGGAGACAGACATCTACATGATGATTTTTAGCGAGATAGTATGCGGTCAGGAGGCCAGTATAGCCTCCTCCTATGATGGCTATATCAGCTTGAGTTTGCGCTCTAAGAGGTTGTTTTGGCGTATCGAGTGCGATGGTATCAGACCAGTACGAACTGCACGGTGAAAGTGATTTAGGTGAAGTAGCAATTAAAGGGTCAAAACTGTCACTTTGTTGATTGGTCATCTTTCCCCCTCCTAAAACTTCAGCAACATTTCACATGCCACGCAATGACAATTAGAGCCACACAAGATACACACATAGTCTGGATGTTCGTCGGTATCACTCCACCTGTTAGGGTGCTCTTTTATCAATTTACCACCCGCTTTTGTGAAGTATTTAACGGCTGCATTATTAGGGCTTTGCTGCCAAAGGTGACTGACACCAGCAGACGCTCCCTGCTGCGTTAATGCAGAAATGGACGCCTGAAGTAATCTGCCGCCTAATCCTTTGCCTCTGGCCTCTTCAGCGACCGTATTACACTTAAAATACCCCACTCTCTCTGCTTCTATGCCCCATCTATTTGGCGAACACCATTTATCTACGGTCCACTGACCAGGGGCGTAGCAGAGTCTAAAACCAAGTAAGTGCTGTTTATCAATTGCAACGAAACAGCTGTTAATGCCGTTTTTATGTCCGAGATTGACGATATGAGCTAAGGACTTTTCGTCTAGGTAGCCATCTCCATGTACTTGGTTTCCAAGCGCTATAACGGCATCGAAGTGTTTTGTGGCGAGAGGAATAATCATGGGTATTTTTATCATAAAAGTTAACACTCATGACACATTAACATGTTTTTTACAACACGCCCTCTCTGGAGATGTCAATCGCGTCAATTATCATCAAGCAAAAAAAAGCGTTATGTCTTAGACATAACGCTTTCTAGTGAAACTAGGAGCTTAGCCAGTTACTCCGGCTTCCATCCTAATTTCTTTTCGATTGATTCAATCATCGCACCAGCGATGTCAATACCTGTTGCTGACTCGATACCTTCAAGTCCTGGCGAGGAGTTGATCTCTAGTAACAGAGGTCCTCTACTAGAACGAATAATATCAACACCAGCAACGCGTAGGCCCATGGTCTTCGCTGCTTTCAGTGCCAGCTGCTTCTCTGCTGCGCTTACAGAAACAATCGATGCGCTGCCGCCTTGGTGAATGTTAGCTCTAAACTCACCAGGAGCTGCTGTACGCTCTATAGAAGCAACAACCTTACCGTCAATGACGAAGCAACGTAAATCTTTACCTTGAGCTTCTTTAATGAATTCCTGCACGAGCAAGTTAACGTGTAGCGATTTAAATGCGTTAATCACACTTTCAGCCGCTTTAGTTGTTTCTGCTAATACAACACCCTTACCTTGAGTACCCTCAAGTAACTTAACGATAAGCGGTGCACCGCCCACCATATCGATAAGATCTTTAGTATCAACAGGTGAGTTAGCAAAACCACTCGTTGGAATATCTAGGTTGTTCTTTTGCAGTAACTGTAACGAGAATAACTTGTCTCTTGAGCGAGTTATCGCTTCAGAAGTATTCAACGCCATAATATTCAAGCTTTCAAAGTGACGTGTTAAAGCACAGCCATAGAAAGTCATACTCGGTCTGATGCGAGGAATTACTGCATCAAGATCATTCAAGATACGGCCACCACGGTAATGCACTTCTGGCTCTGATGCATCGAGTTTTAAATAGCACTGCTTGATGTTCAAGAACACCATTTCATGGCCGCGTTGCTCGCCTGCTTCAATGATACGCTGGTTGCTGTATAAGTCAGGGTTACTTGCTAGCAAACCTATCTTTAAACCGCTTTTCTTAGCCGTTTTAACACCGTAAAGCTGTTCAACTTCAGCTTCGTTTTGCTCACCTAAGCAAAATGATGCAGATGGATCGACTAGTGTTTTGTTGCTCATCGCTTCACGGCCTAACAGCATACGGTAACCCATGCTGTCACGATTCGTTAGAGTAAGCTCAACTTCCCAAGCGTGACCACCCAGCTGGATGACTGATGCAATAACGTAACGCTTTTCTATTTCGCCGTTAGAACTCTTGATGTTACGACGGTCAACAACTTTACTTTCACATCTTAGGATGATCTTGCGACTGTTTTGTATCGGGTGAAGTTCAAAAGAAACCCATGGCTCGCCTTCTCTTTTAAAAGGACGGATATTTACAGCATGGATTGATGACGTTCTGGCGCCAGAGTCAACTCTAGCCTTAATTGCAGGAACACCAAGAGCGGGGAATGCACACCACTCTTCACTTCCGATAATAAACTTATTGTCGCTCATTACAATTCTTCCAGTTAAGTTAAATTAAGGAGCGCGAAAGTACTCCTTTTTTCAGCAGATGCAAACTAAATTTTAGTTATTTACTGCATTCGGATAGAATTTTTTCTAAAATCCTGAAAATTGAGACATCTATCGTGGTTTGTTAGCCGTATAAACGGCTAAAGTCACCTGAAAACGAATTAATCGTATAGGCTATCAAAAATACGACTTTCTTAGTAGTTTAGCTCGGTTAATTTTAATTTATGACCACATATAATGCTAACTTTTAGCTATTAAATCAGTGTAACGTTCAACCAATAACTGCAAGTCGCTACGAATGGTTAGTCAACCTTCAATGTGACAGTATTAACACAAGCTCTACCAATCAATACTGCTGCCCTGATAATCATAGAAGCGACCACTTTGCTCAAATGTTAATTCCTTTATTACCGCCATCATCCCTCTTACAGAGGCATCGGTATCAATAAGTGCATTAGGTCCGCCCATGTCTGTCTTCACCCACCCGGGATGCAGAGCCACGCACCTTATACCATCTGGTCGAAGATCGATCGAAAGTGACTTAACTATAGAATTCAGTGCGGCTTTAGAGGAGCGATAATAGTATCCCCCGCCACTACTGTTATCAGACATGCTACCGACTTTAGACGAAATAAACACTAATGCCGCGCCGGAGGAGCGTTTCAGGTTCTCATACAAGGCTTCTGTAAGTACAAGGGGAGCTATGGTGTTGACTTCAAGTACTGTACGCCATTGCTTAACATCAGTATCACCAAATCGCACTCCCTTTGGGCCATAATACCCGGCGTTATGTATCAATAGGTCGATGGGATCAGTACCTAATTTTTGATTCAATGTTGCGATAGAGTCAGCGGAAGTTACTTCGAGATCAATAACTTGAAGTTGATTAAAACGGGACATCATTTGGCAAAGCTCAGGGGCATTACTCGGATCCCTACAGCATGCACTTACCCGCCACCCATCAGCTAAATAGTGCTCAACAAAGGTTAGGCCTATTCCTCGATTAGCCCCGGTAATCACAACATGTTTCACTGATTTAACTCCCGTTTTAGTCCATTATTTCGTGTTATTAATTCATTAGTGAGTGAATCAGTAGCCAAGCCTTTAGATATGCACGTTAATCAGAAAAATCAAATAATCCAATTAAATCAATGTACAAATACTCGTTTAGCGATTCAGGCCTAGCTAATTTGTTTTGATTTATTGCCATGTCAACGACCAAGCAATATGAAGGTAACTTTAACTCACTTTAAAAATCTTAAGAGTCCAGCCTAACACAAACAAACCTTAGTTAAGCACAACATAACCACGATTTGTCATACAGTTCTTAATTACCGTTTGCTGCTCTGCTGCGTGGGCATCTTTATTGTTTCGTCTGTCTCGACTGTTAGATAATACTCCGACACCGAGTCCAATTGCCGCTCCTTTTTTTGCGCCATCAGTGCCAGAACCACCTGCTATTGCCTTACCAGCAGACCCTATCGCCGCGCCTTTAGCTGCAGTACCGATAGCACTTCCTTCTGTTTTTTTCTGCTCAACTTGAGTCGCCATTTCGGTACATTGATGCAGATCGTACACATAGTCTTTCTCATCGACACCCGTTTTATCTACAACGATATTTGCCATCGCACTCAACGGTAGTAACAACAAGCCTAGGGTTATTAGATTACGCCTCATTCAATGTTTCCTCTTTATCAACAATTTCTTCGAAAAATCGATAACAGAATCAACTGCATTAGTCTGTTTTGATTTCCGCTTCTTATCAATTATAGTACAGCGTTCTACCTGTCTGGCTCTTGAACAAGATTTCACTTAGGCGCATTAATGGATCTTATGAATAACTCAATTGAAAATGTTTTAGCCGAATTTTTTAAGTCGACTGATTTCAAAAAAATCGAAATTATTCAATCACTTTGGTCTGGATATGGCGAAATTGCTAGATACCGCTTTACCTCACCTGAGTTAATTCAAAAGTTTGGTATTAGACAATTTATTGTTAAACACGTCTCTCCTCCCAGACAGGTTTGCCATCCCAGAGGTTGGTCAACTTCGGTGTCCCATCAACGAAAAGTCGACTCTTATAAAGTTGAAGTTAACTTTTATAAAACCTTCGCCGAACAATGCGATGCTCAGTGCCGCGTCCCGACCTTTATTGGCGAGCATCGTTTTATTGAGAACGGTAACCCATGCCAACTCATCTTAATGTCAGACCTCGATGATCAGGGCTTTCCTATTCGAGCGACAAACCTAACAGTCCAGCAAACAAAATTGTGCATTCGTTGGTTAGCGCATTTTCATGCAAAATTTATTAACTCTTCAACAGACCACAAACATGATGGACTTTGGACAATCGGCAGTTACTGGCATCTTGCGACTCGCCTTGAAGAATGGCAGGCGATGCCGAGTTCAAAGCTGAAAGAGAGTGCTTCTAAAATCGATAAAGCATTGAATAAATGCAAATATAAAACCATTATTCACGGTGATGCAAAGGTTGCTAATTTCTGTTTCACTCCTAATTATTCCGATGTCGCCGCTGTTGATTTTCAGTATGTAGGTAGTGGCACCGGTGTTAAAGACTTAATCTATCTGATAGGCAGTTGTTTATCGGAAACAGAGTGCAAGAATAATTTTACGTTATTAGTGAATGATTATTTTGACTGTTTAACCCATGCTTTAGGCTTATACCAGCCTATGTTAGACGCTAATTTAGTGGTTATAGAGTGGCAAGAGTTGGTGGATTTAGCCTGGGCTGACTTCGAACGCTTTCTTGTGGGTTGGGCTCCTGACCACAAAAAGAGAAATCAATTTAGCCAGATGATCACAAATCGAGCCCTAGCATCCATTTGAGTTTTATTAAAGAATGTCACCAAGGCTACAAGATTTTATTGCAAGGGTATGATTTTGTAATTCGGGATAATAGCGAACGCCTATTTATTTCAATATTCCTAGCTAAGCGAGACTAACCGAAGCTTAATTTTGCAAGTCAATACTCATCATTTTCTTTTGGATATTCACTCAATAGGTGATCTATGGCTTGGTCAAAAGTATCAATTTGATTTACCGCCATGAACTGTTTTAGTTTTATGACAAGATCATTGCCAATCTCAATATGAGATTTCTTTTTACGTTTCTTTATTTGTGACAACTCCTTTCGTACCATTCTCCAACCATAATCACTAAAATAGCGGTTAAGCAGTAAATTGGTTTGTATCAAGGCTTCTTCAACACCTGTCGACTGTTTGCGGATCTTATTTAGCGAAGACAAACTTTCGGTCAACATGATGTAGAGCTGGTCACGTTCAACTGTTTCTTCGAATTCGTAAAACCAATCTTTTCTCTTTTCAACTTCCGCCAAAGAGATAAGACGATAGATTAGAGGCAGAGCTACTAGCAATTCATCTGCTTCTAACAATTTTAATTTCCGACCTGCCGTAGGTTTTTGCTGATGGTACTGCCAACTCTCCCCTGCACTGTCAATTTTCTTTTGCATTTTACTCTACTCTCAATAATTTATTTCACCAGACTTTACTGCCGACAAGCTGAATGACTAAAGTATGGTACAACCATATAATAACCAAGTTTGCTTACTAATGCAGTATCTAACTCTTTAGTTTTATGTGATTTTTTCTTGAAATGAGCTACGTCTCTAATTTGCATTAATAAAATGGTGACACCATTTTATTAATGCATTCAATTACAAGTAAGAAGTGGCTGGTATCCTCCACCGCTATCAGTTGTCTTATTTTCAAATCTATAGTGACACACTAACTGATAATTTCGTTTAGCCAGCATATTTCAGTTTTCCCTGAGTGATAGCTGTACCTATCACTCAGCAAAAAGATGCTGCAGAAATTTTACAACTCGACTGTAAAAAGCATCATCGTTTTAGTTATGCTCATACGCCATTTAACTTTTAGCTTGAACCACTGAATAGTTCTCGCCTAGAAAGTTAAACATGAATAACTTAGAGAACAGAAAAGTTATACCATCCTGCTAATTAAGCGAATACACATATACAGTCGATAACATGATCGAGTCAGCTTATACCTGTGTCGCCCTTTTAATCCTTCGTATCTTTTTATCCTTCGTCTGTTTTAATCATAGTTACTTTTAATCATCGGCTGCAGATCCCCGTCTTAATCGCTCATTAATATGGTTAAACCATACTTTAATAAACGTAGCCACCACCAATCTATGTACTGTTTATTTTAAAAATAGCGCCAATATCCAAAGCACTTAATTTGCTTATTATTTAAGCACCAACCCAGCTCTACGCTTAAATAGTGTTCGCAAAATCACCAATACTAGCAAATACTATATCTACCAGTGATAATGGCGATTATCACTGGTAGAGATAATGGTTTTTCAGTAGAATATTCGCCGTTAAATGATGGATTTAACGTCACTTTTGTAGATTAAAGGCTAGTGAGGATCAATGAATTCGGAACAACAATTTCCTAAGCCAGTAGGTGCTTTTAATGAACAAGAGTCGGCTTTAGGTCAATTTAGCGCCGGCTTATCAAATGGTCATAATGGACAACGCGATCCGAATAACCCCAACGAAAAGTTTTTCCAAGAACAGCAACTTCCAGTTTCAATCCTGGATGACTACAAGAGTGCCGCTAGCGAGACTCAATATGAGATCTCAAACAACACGCGCCGAGTCTATCGTTCCAGTTTTGCTATTTTCAACAATTATTGCGAACATCATAATCTAAGTGCCCTGCCCGCAGATCCGAGGAGCGTTATTTCTTTTATCGGTCATCAAAAAGAAATCTATCAGGAGAAAAGTGGCCACCAGCTATCTAAACAAACCATTAATACCCGTTTAGCAGCAATTCGCTTTTTCCATATACAAGCAGGATATCATTCACCAACTGAACACCCCCATGTGATCAGGGTGATGCGTGGTCTGATGCGTAATCAATACCGTCAGATCTCCGACTATGATCAGCAACCGATCACCTATGATGAGTTGGAAATGTTACTGGCAGTGGTCGAGCAACAACCACAGGAGTTAACTCGATTACGAGACAAAGCCATTTTACAGCTTGGGTTACAAGGTGGTTTTCGACGTTCAGAATTGGCAGAGATAAGAGTCGAACATATTAGTTTCTTAAGAGAGAAGCTAAAAATACGTGTGCCCTATTCTAAAAGTAATCAACAAGGGCAAAGAGAATGGAAAGATCTTCCTAAACATGAACTTTTTTCTGCCTATGAAGCAGTTCAACAATGGCTAGATGCCACTAAGATAAAACAGGGTCACCTCTTTCGTTCCCTGAGTCGAGATGGTAATTCGGTTCGAGATTACCAGATCACTCAATCTAAAATGGGCAAAGGTTTCTTAAAGGGTGATGATATTTATCAAATGATAAAAAAATACTGTGACAAGGCAGGACTCAACTCCCGATTCTATGGCGCGCACAGTTTACGAAGTGGATGTGTCACCCAGCTCCATGAAAATGATAAAGACCATCTCTATATCATGGCAAGAACAGGCCATACAGATCCGAGATCATTGAGGCATTACTTAAAACCTAAGGATTAAAAGGGACAAAGGCTATTTGCAAAGACTCGCTCTCCAGTGATGGGATGGTCAAATTCAAGCCGAGTCGCATGTAGCATCAACCTTGGTGCGAGTCGATAAGAGATCTCGGAGCCATAAAGATCACAGCCAATAATCGGATGACCAAAGTAGTCACTGTGGATCCGTAGTTGATGGGTTCGGCCTGTTTCTGGAATGAACTCGACTCTAGTAACTGGTAGCAAATGGTCAATCGCTTTCTCATTCGAGCTATTAATCTCTGCATTTTTATCAAGGCTAGAATAAGATTCTAAGGCTAAAACACGGTACAAAGAACGGGCAGCTTTGCCCTCTTTTTCACAGATCTTCATCAACGGAAAGTTGGGCTTATCTTTCGCAATCGGCGCATCGATCACTCCGTTATCTTTATTAAGCTCGCCAAATAATAATGCAGTATAGGTTTTTAACACCGTACGTTCACTAAATTGCTTACACAAGAGCGCATTAATTTGTTTGTTTCTCGCTATCACCATGATGCCAGAAGTCCCCAAATCTAAGCGATGAACTAAGGTACAACCGGGGAAATCCTTAACAAGTCGGTAATGAACAGAATCAAGATTTGCAGGATTTTTACCCGATAGAGAAAGTAGACCTGAAGGCTTATTGATCAGCAAAAGGTGCTCATCTTGAAACAGTATGGTGATCTCTTCAAGACAGGGAGGCGCGATGAAATCGTCTGCCGATGATGGGGAAACTTGCAATGCGCTAAATGCTCTAAAGAGATAAATGACGGCCTATGATACAGGAGTTTGCATTAAACAACGAATAGATTAAGGAGTGTGATGAGATGATATAACCGCGAAAATCGTTAAATTTTAACCATTCATTTATATCAATAGCATTTAAATTGTTATAGGTTTACCAAATTTTGGCGACAACCCACACATGCATCATTCTGCATAATAATGCATATTTAAAAATATAACCCCGAGATATTTTTCACCAATCTGCATATCAAGTCAAAATAGTGAATAGAATAAGCACAAGTGTATGAATAGATTAACAGATGATGCTTAATTAGGCAGAGCGTATATCCTTATACGCTCCTAGGGGGCAAATCATAAAACGAGAAATGAAAATAGAGGTTGAAACGCTGACTAGAAGTCGATTCTGAAGCCAACACTCGCAATTGTATCGTCAAAATCTGAGTATTGTTTTACATCAAATTGACCTAACTCTGTATGTATACGAGTCGCTTTTGACAGGCGATATTCAGCGCCAATTGCCCACTGTGAAACCTCGGGAACCTCTGTAGCAGCTGCGCCTAATTTGTCATAAACTCGGCCAGCAATTTTACCTGTACCTGAATCATCCTGACCGTATTGAGCCTTTAGTGTTAGCTTATCGATCTGATACTTAGCGCTCACGATAAAACCATCACCATCACGTTGCTGCCAGTTGTCTAAGTTTGGATTAACAATTTCTGAGCTTTGGTACATAGAACCAAGCATTAAGTTGTTATATTTGTATTGAGCAACAAGGCGCATACCTTTGATATCTTCAACACCATCGGTGTATGCTGCTGCTAGATACAGATCACCCGTTTTGAATAACTTATCACCATAAGTTAATGCAACCTGGTAGTTTCCGTTATCACGGCGCGCATCGTCTTCACCGTAGTAGTTATCTTCTAAAATGTAACTCGCGCCAAATTGTAGCTTGTTCCATTTAATGGTTTTATATTCTAAAGAGTCGCCCCAACGCTTATCACCAGCAAATAAACGATCGTGTTTCATAGAGTACATATCCATCGCATCAGATGTACCCTTAGCCATCTTAAACACTGGGTCGATACGGCCCGCTGCAAGTTGACCTGCAGTAGAGTGCTTAATACCTAAGAAGGTAGGACGAGCAGAAAAAGGATTATTGTTCTTACCTTCTGTCGCACCATTAACACCCACTTCGATTTGATAGAATACGGTGAAATCTTCATTAAGCGCCGCATTACCTTTAACACCTAAACGACTCCAGTTATTTTCTAAAATAGTGCCACTTTTACCGCTATGGGTAGCACTACCGCTATCTGAGTGAGTAACTGAATAGTCAATTCGTCCATAGAATTTATAGGCATCAGCCATAACACTTGGTGAAGCTAATACGGCGGCAGCGAGCAAAGTTAGTTTAACTGTTTTCATCATCTTCTCTCTTAGTACTTTAATAATTTGAAAGGCAGACGACTCAGGCGCTCTATGGCGATAGGGAGTCGTCCGCTAGAGCAGGATTACTTTTTCTTGTGTTCGTTGATCATTCCGTCTTGACGCATCTCTTGATACAAGATTTCTGCTTGCTTCAAGTAGTTATCCCAAGAGTTTGAACGCTTAGTGAAACCAGTTGCCGCATAGCTTCCGGTATCACCAGTGGCAGGCAGATCATCGATGATAAATAGCGAGCCACCCTGTTGTAGATGGGCATTCAAGCCATCTATCATCACATTGAAACCAATTCGTGCTGGCTCAACATAGTTGATAGATTCATACTTAGATTGACGATAGAATTTCTTTAAGGATGCATCTTTAATCTGAGCCTTCTCATCGGCAAAGATCTCATCATAATGGGCTTTTACTATTTGCTTGGTCTCGGTATCCACAACGAGTCGCAGCATGGCAGTGATACCAGTCCAATTACCTTTTGCATCAACGAGCTTTTCAGCGTTCTGATAAAATCTTTGTTTCGTACCATCACCATTGATCTGAGCATGGATTTTGGCTGTTAACGGAACCATAGATTGCTGAATACTATTAGAGGCACCAGCGACTACGTCGATACCGGCATACTTCAATCGATTCGGTTCTTTTAGTTTATTGCGTAGAGATGGGTCATAATCCGGATTTAAGTCAAACGTCAACTTGTCTTGCTCAACCATAAGCTTTTCCATGGTCAAGGATGACTGTACCCAAGCTGTGCCTTTCTTCTTGCCCATTGAAAAGTTGTATTCAGACATGCGCTTAGGCACGTCTTGATATAGACGGGTATAGTAGTTTGGGCGACCGCTTTCGTTAAACTCTGCAAAAATCACGTCTTCGGCATTATTGCTATCGGTTACAATGGCGACACTTCCCATATGGCCCTGACGGAATCGTGCCTCCTCGTAGTAGTAATCTCCCTTAAGCAAACCTAGCTGAGGTTGAATTGACCACTTAAGCTTGAAATCTTCATCGCCGGATTCCTCTTTTGAGCCAACAGCAACATAGGCAGGCTGACTTCCGTCACGACGAGGAACGCTGTTAACCGCTTCTAAAATACCGTTAGATGAGAAAGTTGCACCCGATACGGCGTCAATACCTTCGTGACCATTATTTGCAACGATCTTTGAAAGTAAACGCTCGGCGTTTAGATACAGAGATTCGGTTTCATTATGAGATTTGGTCTTAATATCAACAATATGACCATTTTTAACCTCTACCGTTAGCGTAATGAGTCCCTTCTTACCTTTAGCTGAGACGTCATGAATGCCGTCTGCATATTTACCCTGCTCTACTGTGGTTGAACAACCAGCTAAGGTCATTGTCGCAAATAGTACTGCGCTACTAACTAGCGTTTTATTGAATATTTTTGAGCGTTTCATAATGTCTGCCTTCACGTTTTTTTTCATTGAAGCCAGAATAAAAGGTTTTAAATTCTTAACAATTGCGGAAAACCGCAATGCCTTAATGGAGATTTAAATTATTTGACGCAGTTAACACAAACTAGGGTAAATTATTACTACTCAAGCTAGTTATGATATTTATTTAAAAATAACGCGACAACTGAACATTATTATGAAACCTATTTTACCAATATTACTTTTACTGGCGGCGACTAACACCACGAGCGCAGAAACGATAAGCTTAGTAAATAACAACTCACAGAGAGCAGCATCAGAACTTTTAACAAACCTACCACCAGCACCTGATTTTAAAATAATCAATGTTGATACAAAAGGTAACCCATACCAATGTGAAGGGAATGCCATTATTACCACGAGCAATGGGGTAACAAATTTAACCACCCTTAAATACTTTGGTACATCTATTAGTATAGATGTTTATGATACAGACAATGTCAATTTAAAATTAGCACTTTGTAACGCACTAAATGTTATACAAGAGTACCATTACCTTGCGTCAAACTACAGTACTTACCCCCATGTGACAAATATCAAAAGCATTAATAATGCGCCAGAGAAGCAGCACGATATCGACCCTAAATTGACCCAACTAATCAAAAAGAGCATAGATTGGCATGACAAAAGCGATGGCTATTTTAATATCGCGCTGTCGCCTGTAATACAACTTTGGCGTGATTACAGAGCACAATGTGTTGGTGAGCGTAAGCTCCAAGACAGATGCGAAATTCCAAGCGCAGCAGAGCTGGAATCCGCTAAACCGCTAATTAATATAAAAAATATAAAACTCGACACTGAGAAAAACACGATACAGATGCAGGAAGGTATGAGCATAGATCTCGGTGGGATAGCCAAGGGCTGGATGGCTGAGAAAGTTTACCTGCAGTTAAAAAAAGATGGCATGCAAAACTTTATGATCAATGCAGGTGGAAATATTCGTCATTATGGCATTCATCCACAAGGGCGAACATTTGTGACGGCCGTTGAAGACCCTATCTGTAAAAAATATCAAAATTCGCTTAGCCGATGTGAGACTTTTGAAGACCAATACCATGAAGTAATAACGGGCAAAGATATTACTGTGGTATCGAGTGGTAACTACCTAAGGTATTACCGCGTTAATGGAAAAGAGTATCACCATATAATTAATCCCAAAACCCTGTATCCAAAAGATAAAGGTATATCGACAACGATAGTTATGAATAATAACCAACTCTACGCAGATATTATCTCAACGGCCCTTTTCCTTATGCCTTTAGATAACGCAATAAAGTATACAAATAGTCATGACGATGTAGAAGCTATTTGGTTTTTAAATGAGCAAGGAGACAAAGTAGAGAGCAATGACTTTAACAAGTATAGAAAAGCCTTTAATTAAAACCTTCCAATTATTTATTAACTATTTAGTTTAAGGCTAGAGATAATATATAGCTACTGCTCAATCATTATAAACGAACATTAATTACTTTTGATGTAGTGGTTTTCCGCAGGTCTAAAAATTATGTGACATGCTTCACTGAGCACCTGTGTTTACCACTACTTTTATCTATAATGGAGTCATAATATCAAGGTGTTTCTTTCTTGTACTCGATGATGATAGCCAAACTCCGCCCGTTAACCGCCATTAGTTGCCTTTTACTCTCTTGCTTTATAGCTTGTTATAGCTATGCACAACAACTTGAAACCATTCGAGTGGGAGTACTTGCCTTTACCCATCCCGACAACGTCGCTAAACGTTGGCAACCAACGATCGATAAAGTTTCTGCCGATCTCAATAGACCCTTTGAGCTCATAGCCTTAACGCCAAGTGAACTGGACTCTAAGGTAGCTCAGGGTAAGTTGGACTTTTTAATTACCAATGCATTAACAGGTGTGAGTTATAAGAAAGATTTTGGTACCACCAGCCTGCTGACACTAGTACCCAAGGGGAACAACCAACCAACCCAAGCGGTAGGTTCGGCTTTAATCACTCGCCAAGAACAACAGGTTAATAGTTTCAATGATTTAAAAGCACTCAGAGCCGTTTCCACCGATAAGCAAGCGTTCGGTGGTTTTCAAATTTTTGCCGGCGAGATGGCTCATAACAATTTAAACCCCTTTAATGATTTTAAAACGATCTCATTTGTTGGCTTCCCCCAACAAAAGTTGCTATCACTAGTTGTTAATGGCGATGCCGACATCGCAATACTGCCAACTTGTGTACTTGAGAATGCGATTAATAATGGCGATATCGCCCCAAATATTTTAAAAGTCGTGTTAACTAAGCCAAGTGAGTCATTCCACTGTGAAACATCTAGCCAGCTCTACCCCTATTACTCATTCTCCAAGCTTGGTAAAACTGACCACCGAGTCGCCACCGATGTTATCCGTTCTCTCTTAAGCATCAAACCTTCAGAACAGGCTGCAATTATCGGGCGCTATGACTCGTGGTCAGCAACGGTTAACGACAGCCATGTATTTAAGTTACTAAAACAGTTACGGCGATGGCCGTTTGTTACTAACTGGACTTCTATTTTTCGAACTGCGCTACCTTGGGGCGTTGCCATAGCCATCGTCTTATTGCTGGGTTATATCCACCACCTCAGAGTAAAACGCCTAGTGGTACTACGCACACGTGCTCTGCAAGCGGAAGTCCTTGAGCACACGCAAACACAAAAAGCGTTGCTGGAACAGACAAAGCAGTTTTATAAGGCACAGCGAGTATTATTAACTGGTGAGATGGCATCAGGGATCGCCCACGAGCTAAACCAACCTTTAGCCGGGATCCGTTATCTAACTCAAGGGTGTATATATCGCCTGTCCGATGAACAGAGCGACCTAAAAGATGCTATGAATAAAGCAATTCAACAAGTTGACCGAGCGCAATCAACCATTAAACGCTTTAGAAACTTCTGCCAACAGCCTAGCGTCATGAGCGAATGTAGTTTAAATCAGGTGTTAGAAGAAACATTGTCCCTAATGGGGGCTGAGTTTGCTCGTATGCAACTCACGCCGGTCTTTACCAGCGAAACGGTTAAGCTAACTGCAGATCCGAGTCTTCTTCAGCAGGTGTTTGTTAATATCATTCGTAACGCAATTGATGCTATGGATAATAGCCCTGTTCCTAGCCTATCTATAACGCTCTCAAAGCAAGCACAGCAGGCTTCTATTGTATTTACAGATAATGGTACTGGCTTAAGTGAAACGGCGTTGGAGCGGTTATTCTTCCCGTTTGAAACATCGAAAGAACATGGCTTAGGTCTTGGAATGATTATCTGTAAGCGGATCATTGAAGAGCATAATGGTGAGATCGTAGCGAGAAATAATCGCGATAGTGATCCAAGCAAAACGGGCTTAACAATCACCATAACCTTACCGATAAAGGAGACATAAATTGAGTAATCTATATCTAGTTGACGACGACCAAGCGGTTTTAGACTCGTTAACCTGGATGCTAAATGGTCTTGGCTATCAGCCACAGGGCTTTTTGTCAGCAGATAGTTTTTTAAATCAAGCCGAACTCCAAAGTGAAGGTATTGCGATTTTGGATGTGCAGATGCCTGGCATGGATGGCAGCGCCTTACTCAACCACCTGACTAAAACCAACAGCCCTATTGCCATCATCATGTTAAGCGGCCACGGAAACATTGCTATGGCCGTACAAGCGATACAGAAAGGCGCCTTAGACTTTCTTGAGAAGCCAGTAGACGGAGACAAGCTAGTAGCCCTTCTTGAACAGGCAGAAATACAGACAAAGCTCAATATGCAGCGTAAAGTCGAGCGCGAAGCGTTAAGTGAAAAGCTCAAAACACTCACCCCAAGAGAGTACGAGGTGATGGAAAAGGTCTTGGAAGGCAAACTGAATAAAGTGATTGCAGCCGAACTTAACATTGCCCAACGAACATTGGAGTTACACCGTCAAAAAGTGATGCAAAAGATGCAGGTGAATAACGTTGCAGAACTGGCGTTTTTAATGGGTAAAAGTACCTGATAAACAGCCTGTTATAGAGACAGCTCTTATGGAGGTGCAAGCCTCCAATAACTGCAATTTACTCACAACGAACATTTAAACTACGGCCAGCTTCTAGTGCAGATGACTAAGTACGCGTTTGCAAATAAGGGGGCAAAAGATAGCTAGGCAATCCGGCTTCGGGGGCTGCGTCTCGATTGTGCCCAACGCGCACAGAACTCCCAGCCTTTCTCTTGGCATACGAGCCCAGCGTGATAACGGCTTTTTGCCAGTAGAAGTGAGCTGGTTAAAACATCAACCACAGAGCCTAATTGGGCGCTTGGTAAACTGATCTCGGCAAAACTTGCCTTGACTAAACTTGCCTCGGCGATGCCAGAGTCTATCTCATCTTGGCTCGTATTAGCTTGTTGTATGATCATATTAGACAAGCAAACCAAGCCAATTATAGAGGCAAAAACAAAGCGATGAGGCTTACCTAAATAAAGTAAAACCTTTGCTGTTCCCATGCGTTACCCCTATCCATTCGAATACGAATATTAAGCATAACGCAAATAACAGCAGATTCAACGCTTTGATTTATTAGATTAACTCGGGCTATCTGAAGCCTTTAGACAGGCATCGAAGTACTCTTGCTTTAATCGCTGCAACGCCGACTCTTCGCGATTATTACGGCTACGACCATGTAAGGAAGACTCGACAAAAAGTGCAAACCAGGTCTCTAACACCTCGGCGTTTTTCACCTCTCCAGCTGCAGCTAAAGCTAATGCCGCCACCTCGGCCGTTCCGAGTTGAAAATCTCGTGCACCTTTTCTTAAGGCATAGGAAGCTGTCGACTCTGGCGAGAAAGAAAACAGCGGAAACCCATGCAGGTATTCACTCTTCTTAAACATTTTAATCGCTTCACGCCAACTGCCATCGAGTATGATAAGCAGAGGCGTCTTGCCCTCTGTAATCATCGATGGTTCGATTCGCTCTACGACAGCTTGGCCCTCAACGGCATATTCAGACGGAAAAATCACATAGGGCTGATAACGTGGATCCTTGATGATCTCCAGCATTTTACGATTAGGCTCACTGCGAGACCAGATAAAGGCGTGGGTATCAGGCACGACATCAGCAATTAGGCGGCCGCTATTACTTGGCTTTAATACCTCATCGTCATACATGATCAACATAAACGCCAAGTTACTCTCGTTTGGCTTACGATAACGACAGGTACAGAATTTTTCTGCCAATAAACAAGATTGACAGCGGATCACATTCTTACCTCTTGCCGTGAAGGGGCGTGAGGAGATGGCTTTTCTATATTCATACAAGCGGTGAACCGCGTGCTTTGGCAAAGTCATTTTGGCTAAAACCTAATAATATTTACGCTGGCTAGGCCAGTTAAAGAAAAAGCCTACTCATCGGTAGGCTTTTAATCGTTAGTCAATCGACAGACTTAAAGTATACGTCTTAACAGAAAGTCTGCTTTCAAGCGCTTAATACGCTTCATAAGCTTACGCACCGGCGCAGGATAGTTTTGTAAGGTCTCGATCTGACTATAATGATACAAGCGTTCGGTGTGCTCGAGAATATGCGCCTGCTCGTGCTCAAACTGCTCTTTCCAACATTCGCTTTCATCTTGAAGCAATAACCCGTTTTCTAGATCCAGTGCCCAGGCTCTAGGGTTCAAGTTACTACCTGTGATCAAATGGCGATTACTGTCGGCACTGATCCCCTTCAAATGGAAACTATTGCGACCATCTTTCCATAGGTGAATATTTAACTGACCATTTTCAATCGCCCACTGCTGACGCTTAGCAAATTTTCTTAACGATTGCTCATACATGTATGGGAGCGCGCCAATGGTCGAAAACTCTTCCTCTGGTGGAATATAAAAGTCGTTTGACGTTTTATCGCCAACAACGATATCTATCTTCTTGCCCTTACGAAGATGCTTAGTTAACGCTCGAACCAAGATATAGGGCGGGTTAAAATAGGGAGTGCAGATAAAGAGTGAGTCTTGTGACTCCTCTACCATAGCAACGATCACCTTGTTTAACTTATTCTTTTTACGCCCAAGCCCCATTAAGGGAGTGACACGATTACCGATCCGAGTCTCTTGAAACTTATACTCAGCCTTAGATAAACGATGTTTAAGGCCGGTGATCTCAATTTTGGCCGGCAGACGTTCAGTTTCTTTCGGTTGTGTTAACGAAGTAACGGCAACGTCATTCACAAGATACTGCTGGATCATTTCGCGCATGCTTTGAGCAAGCTCCGCTGACTCAATCACATGGTAACGGTCGAAACGATACTTATCATCTTGGTGCAAATAAATGTTGTTTAAGCTCGCACCACTAAAGATCACGCTATCATCGATAACGAAGCCCTTAAGGTGTAACACTCCCATAAATTCGCGGGACTTAACTGGCACGCCTAAGATATCGATGGGATGCTCTGCAGCCTCGATAACCTTGCGATACATGAAGTAATTACCACTGTCGCCTTTATGGCCGATAAGACCACGACGAGCACGGTGAAAATCCACAAGGACTTTAACATCGAGCTGTGGATTCTGGTTTTTAGCCTCTATTAATGCAGCTAGAATCTCTCTACCTGCTTCATCATCTTCTAAATAGAGTGCTGCTATATAAATAGAATGCGTTGCGCTTGCAATTCGAGATAACAATTCAGCTTTTAACGCTTTCGGCGTTAATAGCCAAGAAAGCGAATCTGGTTGTAGCGGTATGCCACCTAGCTTACTCAGCAAGGCTCTCTCCTTAATAGTGCTGACCATCTTTGTAATAAGTGCTGGGCTCAAGCTCCCTAAACATGACAATGACATGTTGTAGCCCCGGATAAACCTTTAATAAGGCTTCACGTATAGCCTGCTGTGCACGATGGTGTGTTTCAGGATCTTTTGGAAACCATAACACCTCGACCTGAGCAATATCTTTGATCTGTTCACCATCACGATAGCTATTGCTGTTTACCCAATCGAGGATGAAAGACTCTGGTTTTGCCTGACAGATATCGGCTAATGCCTCAAGTAAACTGTTACTCAGTGTGGCAACTGCCGTTTCTGGTAACCCGCTAACTCTTATATGTGGCATAAAGATCCTCCTAGATAAGGGCATAGAAATTACCGATTTAAGTCACTTTGAGCAAGGCTTTTCTGTTAATAACGGTCTCTAGAGCCAGTTTTAGCTGGCTTCTTGCCCTGTTAGCCAAATATTTAATCACTCATACCAAGATAATCAATCACTCATTTTCCACACAATGGCGCCTTTGTTTGTCGCTATTGTCACTGAAAAAGAGGTCTAGTTTTGGTAAAATAAGGCGGATTTTTTACGTTTTGGATGATATTGATGAATATTAAGACGCTAGTTACCCTATTGGTTGTGCTCCTAGGCGCGTGGAGTATTTTTCACTTTAAAGCTCAGTTAGGCATGCTGGTGTTACCACTGTTTTTTGGCTTGGTGTTATTTGTGACATTAAGGCTATATCGCTTGATGGAAAAAGATGAGCCTAATGGTAAAGACTAATATGGCGTTAACTATCACAAGGATATAAGGACACACTTTTGCATAAACGTTTGATTACCACTCTCTCGCTTGGTTTACTGGTCTTTTCGGCTTCGGCTCAGTCTAATGACTACTTAGCCAACATAGTCAAAGTCATCGAGCCTAAGACTTCCCAGACAGCCATTGTGGTTAGAGCGCTAGGGAGCGAGGGGCAAACAAGGTCGGCCACTGATAACGAATACCGTAAAGATGCTGAGCGATTATTCGTCCCTGCCAGCACAATGAAACTATTGACGGCCGTAGCAGCGACAACAGCTCTAGGAAGAGACTTTAAGTTCAGCACTCAAATCGATGCATTTGTCGGTATTCAAAACAGGCGAATTGAGGGCGATCTATTTGTTCGATTCGATGGAGATCCCACGCTGACGGTGAGCGATCTTAGGCAACTATTTAAGCAGTTGCAAAAGCAAGGTCTTGAGCATATCGATGGTAACGTTTACTTGGTTGGCGATCAGCAAGAGACACTTCAAGCGCCTGGCTGGGTCTGGGATGATTTAGGGATCTGTTATGCCGCACCAGTTTCTCGCTATATTCTTAATCAAAACTGCGTTAAAGCTAAGCTTTCACCGACCCTAGCCAACAACAAGTCCAAACTCTCGTTCAGCCAATTTGAACCAGTCGTTATTACCAATACCGCCGTATTCGACAAGACAGGTGATATCCCTTTTTGTGAATTAAGCCTACAACGCCAATCTAATAACCAGTTTTTACTATCGGGGTGTCACGCCGGACAGAAACCATTAAAGCTTGCAATCGCCATTTCTGATCCAGCCCTTTATGCCCAGAACAGCGTAACCAATATGCTGGCAAATTTAGGGATAACTATTAAAGGTAAGGTGCTATTAACCAGTAAGCGCCCCCCAAATACACTACTGCTTGCTGAGCATAAGTCTAAGCCGCTTTCAGATCTAACTGACACTATGTTACTAAAATCTGATAACTTAATTGCAGATAGCCTGTTAAAGCGCCTAGGCCAACAAATTTATGGTGTACCAGGTTCATTTATCAATGGCAGCGCTGCGATGAAGCAGATTTTAATGGAACTTGGCGTTGAGCTTGAAAGCGCAAATATCGTCGATGGTTCAGGTCTGTCGCGTTACAACTTATTGAGTGCCGAGCAATTAACCCAAGTGCTGTTACTTATCAAGCAACATAAAGAGCTAAACTTCTTAGTCGAACAACTCCCTGTTGCTGGCCAAAGCGGTACCTTAGAATATCGCAGTGGTTATACTACGCCTCCCCTTAAAGGCGCGGTACTCGCTAAAACAGGTTCTATGATGGGGGTTGCCAACTTAGCAGGTTTCATTAAAGAAGATGGCGAGCTTAGCAAGTCATTTGTGATCTTAGAAAACGGGCATAGCCCTGCGGTAAAAAAGAGTGAGTTTTCGCCGTTTAATGTGTTGTTCTTGCAATCTATGGTTCAAAAGGCTCAACCTTAGTTAACATCGCTATCTATTAGGGCTGAAAAGCTCCGCCATACAAACTCAGCCCATATTTTAGCGGCATAAATAAAAACGCCACTTTTTATAAAGTGGCGTTTTTGTTACGACTAGACACTAGGACCGGTTTAGAACAGACTCGCATCCATCTGCATGATACAAGCATCCCCTTTGCTAACCTGTGAGAGATGATAATCTGCTTTGGTAATCAGCTTATCAAAGTAGAAACGACTCAGGTGCGCTTTTTGTTGCTTAAAATTGTCATCTTCATGGTCATGGGCAGCATCACACATAGCTAACCAGAAACAGCCATATAGGCTATAACCGAACGCGTCGAGATAATCGACCGCACAAGCATTAATAAGCGCGGGTTGTGTAAGCTTATTTTCATTAACCTGTTTAGCAACGGTTAATAACTGCTCTAACAGCCCCAATACCTTAGTTTTATCTGCGTCACTGACATGAGTAAATCCATTGACGTTGGCCTGCTGTTCAGCAATAAACTCCGATAGTGTTGCCACATTATCACCGGTCACTTTACGGCCTAAGAAGTCTATCGCCTGAATACCATTAGTACCTTCATAGATCTGTGCAATTCGTGTATCACGTACCAATTGCTCGATACCTGTTTCACGAATATAGCCATGACCACCAAATACCTGCTGCGCCATAATCGCAGCATCTAAGCCACGGTCGCTTAGGAATGCTTTTGATACAGGGGTTAGCAGCCCCATGTAACGACTAGCTTTGGCCTTTAGGTCCGCGTCCTGCGAATATTTGGCTAGATCCAATTGCTGTCCGGTATAAACCGATAATGCGCGGCCAGCTTCAGTCAAACTTCTAATGGTCAGCAACATACGTCTGACATCACCATGAACTAAGATGGGATCGCTACTCGCCCCCGTAGGTGAACCACCAGCAGCTACGCCCTGCACTCGCTCTTTAGCGTAGTCAGCAGCCATTTGATAGGCCGCTTGTGAGGTACCTAAGCCCTGAATACCAATGGCTAGACGTTCGTAATTCATCATGGTAAACATACAAACTAGGCCACGGTTTGGCTTACCGATGAGATACCCTTCAGCGTCATCGAAGTTCATCACACACGTTGCCGAGCCTTTTAGTCCCATCTT
The DNA here is from genome assembly GCF_019654915.1 of Shewanella sp. MBTL60-007. Taxonomy (GTDB): domain Bacteria; phylum Pseudomonadota; class Gammaproteobacteria; order Enterobacterales; family Shewanellaceae; genus Shewanella. The sequence goes on from NZ_BPET01000027.1 coordinate 58,979, forward strand.
ATGCTCAATAGAGCCAACAGTGACGCCGTTTGCTTCGCCTAAGCTATTGTCTGAATTAACTTTAATTTTCGGCACTAAAAACAGTGAAATCCCAGAGGTGTTCGGTAACTTAGCTAATACTAGATGGATCACGTTTTCAGTTAAGTCATGATCGCCACCGGTAATGAAAATCTTGCTGCCGGAGATCTTATAACTTCCATCTCCGTTAGGTACAGCCTTAGTACGAATGTTACGCAGATCTGAACCCGCTTGTGGCTCAGTCATATCCATAGCACCAGCCCACTGGCCGCTGTACATCATTGGCAAATATTGCTCTTTAATTTCATCGCTGCCATGGGCATGGATAGCAAGCGCAGCACCTGCTGTTAACGAGCCATAAAGGGTAAAGGCATTACATGCACTATAGGCCATCTCATCGACAAGCACTCCGAGCATCTTTGGCATTCCCATGCCTCCGAACTCAGGATCACCACATAGCCCTACCCAGCCCCCTTCTGCATACTGGTCATATACCGCTTTATAGCCATCTGGTGTGATCACCTTATCAGCTTCATGACGAACACCTTGCTCATCGCCACTGCGGTTAATAGGATGAATCAACTCTCGGCTAATCTTGTCTGCTTCATCCAAAATAGCCGCAGCTGTATCCATATCAACAGACTCAGCCATTGCAGGCATTTCAGACCAAGTTTGTGGAGCATCAAACACTTTTTCAAGCAAGAAGCGCATCTCGGCTAACGGGGCGTTATAAGGGTTCATATAGGGCTCTTAAACATTAGATTTAAACAGTTGTTTCAAATCTATCAGATGTAGCCAAAAAAGACACCCTTTTAGGTGAAAACTTTTCTAAGCACATGTTTAGACAAAAGCGATTTACCACGGCGAATATGGCGAAGCCATGTACTAATGAGCGAGAGCTAGGGATAGTGAACTGGCCGTTAAACACGGATGTTATTGTGACACGGAGCGCTAAGCTACACGAAGTAATCAACAGCTAGAACAAAGCAGCAGTAAAAAGCTCGTCATCAAACATGTTGTTCTTTTGCTCAACACTCTTCTCCGCGACCTCTGTGAAAGCGAAGCGCTACGTGGTGAGATTCGAGCTTTAAAATAGTTATACCTGTCCTAGATTTTCGCTTTCATTAGATTTATAGCCTGGTTGCTGAATGTATGAACACTTCAGTGACACGGCTCATTTTTTGATTTAGTAAGAAGTGTCCCAATAGCCTCTACGACAGCTTCCCTGCTGTCGAAGATCACGGCCCTCAGCATTCATCTCATCAAATTTGCTTGTCTAATTGCTGCCAACTCACTTTTGGACAGAACCGAGTTAGAACTAATGCTCTAATGCGTCTACTTCGGATAACTTCAGTTTGGGAAAAATGAAGTAGAAGGCTTTGGTATTAAGAGCATTGGCTGCTGACGCAGCCAAAAACACCTAACACCAAGGTTCAGCAGATAGTTAGAGTAAGTAACTTTGTAGATGTAGTACCTTATCTTAGTACGGCGATTTGTCGTTAGTTAGTATTTTAGCTTCGGCGCTTCTTCAGAGCTTTGAAATATTCTTCCAAAACATTTACATCTTTCTCAAATTCACTCGCGCGAGGACAATCAACTGCCAATCTAGTTGCGTTGTCATGGCCGCACATATAAGTACTGCATTTAGACATCGCTGCATTGATGATATCATTGTCCTCAGAGGTCACGTCGTCGACGATCTCTTTCAAGCTTTGAGTTTTAACTGCGCGACCAAATCGCTCAACAACTTTTCCCAGTAGCCACTCTTCAACAAGACGCTCATAAGTTTCACGCATCAAACCGTAAGCATGCTTAACTCTCCATTCGTACTCAAAATTACCTGATGCTTCCATCTTCTTGAGTTGAGGCGTCAGGTTCTTCAGTTCACCAACTCGAACTTTTGTATTCTTTACATCCCACGGCGGCTCTCGGAAAGGATAACCTGCTACATCGCCTAATTTACGAATAGAAACCACTTCCAAAGGAGCCTGAGCTACCCCAGTTGATTCCTCTAACATCTTCAAGAAAGACATATCGTGAGTGAACACAATCACCTGACGCGTTAAAGCTTCTTGAGCGATGCGATCAGCGAACAAGCGACGCCATCTGTGATCGAGTGAGTTAATTGGGTCATCAAAGATAATGGCCGATTTTCTGTTATCTACAATAAGCTCAGCTAAGAAACTAGCAAGGGCAATACACTTTTGCTCCCCTTCACTTGCGACATCAGTGATCCCGTTGGGCTTATCTGCTAGACGAATCTTGAGCATTTGCTTGCCACGATATCCGCGAGTAACGGTACCTACATCAAAGTTGTCAAAGCCTAGCTTCTCTAGTTCCGCTCTGAATGCATCCTGCAGAGCACCTACGGCACCACTATTGGCGATAGCGTTGGTTTGAGTGGTGATAGACGTAGACTGACAAGAGCTACCAAGACTATTATATAGAGCGAGAGTTTGCAGACGAGCAATCTCATTTAATACATTTTGTTTAACTGCAGTGAAGGCCTTTCTGTCCTCAAGTTCTTGGATCTGAGCCACCATGTCTGAAATCTTCTTAGCTAAACCTTCATTCGTTGCAACTTCAGATTCTTTCTTCTTCCATGAGGCTATCTGAGCAGCAATCCAGTTAACAGCCTTGAAGTCAACCTTGATAGAAGTAAAGTCCGGTTCAATCTTAACTAAATTGTCGCGAAGAGTTTCGAGGCTTGCATTCAGTGCGACGATGCTTTCCGCACACTCTGCATTGTGGTCGCGGATCTTGCTTAAAACCAGTTCATATGGCTTTAGATCGAAGTTGAGGATCTTCAGGTTCGCAATGTAAGTGTCAAACGTTCTTTTCGCTTGTTTGGCTTCTACCTGAGTTTGATCTTTCAAATAGTCGTCAAATGATTTCAGCTTAGTTGCAGTTTCGCCCGAAATAGGTTGGAGGCACGTAGGACATGGTGACCCTTCAGGTGGTGGAAATGCTAACTTACTGTTATGAGTTTGAACAAATGTCTTAACGTGGGACCACATCTGCGCCCATTCTTGTGAACATATGCCGGCGAGGTCATGACCATCAACTGCCTGACTGCGAGCTAACTCCGCAGCGCCTTGCTTTGTTTTGTAATCATCGTAGGAAGCCTTGATTAAGTCGAAGCGATCTTGTTCTAACTTCTCTTTCAGTTTATCCAAATGAGTAAACAATGGCTGTAGCCCCTTGCACTTGTCACTGTAACTTTTGCGAAGCTGCTCAGGAGTACTGGTTCTTAGTTTCGCTAGTTCTTCAACAAGAACAGGGAGCGACTCTTCTGCTTCTTTATCGATGCAAAGTGCGTCAACATCTTCAGGCTTTGTGTTAGCCGACAATGTTGAAACAAGAGCAAGAACCTCACCACCAGGTTTAAAGGTCGGCAGTTGGCAAGATGGAACAAATGGTTTCTTCTCGTTATCGTTTTCAGCACGCACAAACTCACAGGCTCGCATAAGCTGGGCCAAGAGCTTCATTCCAACAGGTTTGTATTCAATAGCATCTTCACCCGAAATATAGTGAGCAGCAGAGGTGTTGTCGAAGACACGAATAGACTTTAGGTCTTCTCGTGGGGTGGCAGATAGAGCCCACTCGACATCATGTTGTTCTTCGACTAGGACAATCGAGAGTTCAGCTGAAGGGTGTCCAGATTTATCATTATAAATATTAGATAGGATTTTAGGTGTATCACCGCGAGTTAAGCAGGCGTTCTTGAGGATTTTTGCATAGCTCGACTTACCAGAGCCGTTGTCACCATAAACCGCTGTTAGACCTTCGGTTTTGAATTCCAGCAAGGCATCAGAAACCAATGCGGATACATGCTTCACTTTGCCAATACTCTTCAGATTTACAGCCTGTCCTTCCTCACCAAACCCCGTAAGGTCTAGTGGCGCAATGTAGTCTGAGTAGGATTCATCCTGAATCTCTAGGCCATGTTCCATTTTGGCAATAGTGAAAAGTAGTTGTAAGTCATCACCCCCTAACTCACCTTTCTCAGCAGCTAATCTGATGGCATGACGCCACCATAGATTCTTTTTTAACTTATTAGCCCAACTAACAACACTTTCAATTGACATATTATTCCCTCCATGGGCACAGGCTTCTAACGCTAATGCCATTTACTTATCAAAACACGAAATGTCATCGGTGCCTAAAACATTCGACGAAATATACCACCAATCGCATAAGCTAGACTTGATATCGATCGCCAGGGAATCTGATTGGTTATTGATTAATCGGCCAACAAAATAGGTATTCGCAGGCTGAATTCGTGGGGCTAGAAAGATTAGTTTCAGTAAGGAAAAGATCGGGGGCTGTGGAATGGGTGAAGAACGCTCTTAACTAAAACGGGGCAAAGTGTGTGTTGACACTCTAAGCCGTTAGATTCGGATAAGCTGAGTTTGGGCAAAGAATTGATTAAAAGAGTCCGATGATTCAGGTCTCTTCCTAGCGGCGCTCTTCCTGTAAAAAGTAACGGGCGCACAACCAGCCTATGCTCATTCGAGCTATTTACGTCATAAAGCAGCATCGAATAAAGTGTCGGCTGCACTGCGCGGCACTTATTCTTATTTGTTAGTTGATTGGCTCACAGAAAATGTAATAACAAGCGTCCAATAGAGTTAACTAAATCTCGACTGTAAATAGCTAGCCATTTATTAGCATCATGATCAAAGTGTGAATCACTGAAACTATTTCTAGAGTTTGCAATTGCACTGGTAAGTGTAGAAATACTTGTCACCATTTGAACTGGATAACTACCTTCGGCAGAGAGTTTTGAATCAATGTCTGTTCGAACCAGCTTGGATAACGGTATTAAATCAGTGACATTACTGCTAGCAGGAACATGCTTCTGAACATAGGATTTATACAACCCCTCCAGACATGTATATGCCAAAGTCATTGCATTGTTGTAGTTTGCCGTATCTATTGCATTGTCAATTTTAGACAGTGTCGAGTTGAGTTTATCAGAACTCCACTGATGGTTAGGGATGGTGGCCTTGGGAACAGGGTTACCATTACCAAACATATATGCTCGAAGATCTTGGGCTTCCGTAGGACAATGAGGCTCGACAATATCTATAAAGGCACGAAACACTTCGAACCGTGTTGACTCATCTAGATTTTGGAGAATGTCCCAGTAAAAATCACGTCGAGTTGTACTCTGCTTTAGCCTGTTTCTTTCTTCAATGTAGAGCGAATAGCCTGGCAAGCCACGGTCAAACTGCTGAACGACCTTTATGAAGGCTGAACCACTGTGGTAAGCGGGTGAGCTTGTTTTATCCAACATACTGAACAAACGACTATAAGCAGATATCCACTGCATTCAATACTTCCTCTTAAAACAACTTTCTACACTGCGGATTGCACTATTATAGGGTTTCAAATTTACCGCCGAATTCTGCTTTTGCTTTGAGTAAATACTCCGAAACCCACTCTAAACACAGTGCGGTGTATCGAATCTCTATTTGTGATTCGACACCACGACCTCTATTACCATCAGCCATTCTATAGAATCCCATTGGGAACGTATGAGTATGATTAGATGCAAATATGTATTTAAACCTGAAGTCTGAGACGTTACCACCACTTGCAGCCAGTATTTCATCCTGACTTTTAAAAAAAGCATTTTTACCTTTTAAAAAGTGTGTTTTCTGTTTATCTGATAATTCACGAAACCATTTGTTTGATTTCAAATTATCAATGACTTCATTTTTTACGCCTTTAGCTTCTTCCTTTTCCTCGTAATGCATGCCCAAAGTATTGAACATTTTAACCCTTGACATATGGTCGTGTAGATTCATCAATTGCCAACGTGCATTCCATTCTTCACTTGAGCATTTATCAATGCATAGATAATAAAAAGTAAGATAGCATTCAATAAGATCTCTAGTTAAAGACGCAACAGAACTGTAATCCCAGTGAGCATCCTTACCTATCTGGTCGGGTTTTGGAGCCAAGCGACCAATGGAATTAGCACAATTACATAACTTCGTAAATAACAACGAAGCAAAAAAGTGGGAACTGGTTGGTGATGGTATTCCAGTACACTTTTGAGACAGGTTTGTACATTCTAAAAGCGCAGACTCATATTTTTCAAAAGATTCGTGATAATTCTTCATTGAACCATTTTCACCGTGTAACAATTTACTAGCTCCCCAAATGGGGCAATTAAACACTTGGTTTTGGTATTTCTTCTACATCTGGCTAATGCCAACATCTAGCATAAGCACATGTTTTAATGATGGTATCATGGAACACACCAAAACCTAGAACTAGAAAATACGACAAAATGGGTATTTCTATTTACATCTCGTTTGGCATTGAAAAACCAGCGTCTGCTAGCATTTGGATGCCTCGATTTACCCAATGCTCACCATCTAATACCCAGCTTTCTATTTCTTCAAACTTAGATAATGGTAATTTCAAGAGCTCTGAAATAGTCATTGCCCCACTCCTCTCAGAGTCATCATAATTTCCATCTACAATTGCTAGCTTAATAATCTCTTGGATGGCAACAACTTTTCCTTTCTTGCTTTCAATTTTATTGCAAACCTCAGAAATTGATGGAGTCTCGGAAAGATTAAGTTCTATATTGTTTTCTTCTGCGTATGCAGTTAGAAAATTTATTTCGGAATCAGCTAAATTTCCATCGGCCTTTGAGATATCAACGAGCAGTGACATTAAGGCTTGTTTTTCATTTTTTGATAATTGATTAATAAACACTGTTTTATCCTTTAAACCATTTAACGGCTTTATAAAGCCCATAACCGACTGCTGCTGCGGCCGCTACTGGTGCAGCTGTAGTTACTGCAACGCCTGCAGCCATGCCGCCGCCCACACTTCCTCCAATGGCTGCAAGCCCAGATGTAATCCCGGCTCCGCTTAAACCGGCAACAGAACCAGCAGCACTAACAGCGGCAATACTCCCAGCCGTCCCGGCTGCTGCTCCCGCATAAGTAGCTTTTCGGCCTACACTCCTTGATTCACGCTCGTCACAATCAAGATTTTCATCATCTTTCAGAACAGTGTCATTAATTAGTGAGGCAGCGGCTAAACCGCCAGATCCGCCAAGTACCCCAAGACCAGCAACTGCACCACCACCCACTACGCCACCTAAGGAAGCAAGACCGCTCATTACACCAGATCCCGAAAGCCCGGCTACTGAACCGGCTGAAGCAACTGCGGCTCGGCTACCAATTCCTGCTGCAGTTGACATTGTTCCCGATGCGGCAGCTGTACCTTTATCAACTTGACCGCTTGTATGGTCTCCATCAATGCACCAGTTAACAAAATGCTCACAGTTATTTCCTGTCACACTATAAGCATCTTCACCCAATCGGCTCTCAGCGCGCCTAACACTTTCAGCCCTTTGATATTTCCTTTCATAGTGAGGAACTACTACATAGTCGTTCCCGGCACAGAACTTTTTCAGGCTAACTTGTTCTATAGGGCCAGACTGTATTCCGTCAGAAAGTCCTGAATAATGAATAACCCTACTGGAACCAATATAAATTCCATGATGTGTATATAGTCCGCGGAAACTTTTAAGATGATCCCCTATTCGAGGCATATGACTCTCCTTATTTAAGATGGCTAACGCTTTGCTAATAGGAAATTACAAGGGCGGGCTTTTTGCGTATTTTTGCAAAAAGCGTGGCCACAGTTATTTTCCTGATTTAGCAACTTGTTATGCCTCGATTGGTAGGATTACTTCTGCAAGTTGCCCTGCAATTTCTTCAATACTACTCATTGAAGTATTCAAAGCCACTTTGTCCGCTAGTGCAGGGCTAAAATTGATTACATCAGTTTTAGTTACTTTGTGCCAAATTGGAAGAATCATTTTGTGGCCATCCATCTCTCTTGCAACCATTGAATCTAATTCGTATTGAGTCCAATTTTTTGAACAAAATGAAGATGACAAAATTACTGTACCAAATCTAGACTTGACTAATCCATGATCGATACTCTTTCTTAGACTATCGCCTACTTTCAAAGTAAATTCATCGTACCAAACTTTTACCCCTAAATTTTCAAGCGTTTCAGCTAGAGGGCGAACGAAGTCATCTTTGTCTTCTGACGCATGAGAGATAAATAAGTCATATTCTGTTGTTAATAAAGATTTATTTATCATATCTTCAACAACTACTTCTTGCGCCTGTGACGTTGCTTTTATTTCATTTTGCAGCTTTTGTTGAAACGCTATTTGCTCTCTTTGTTGCTGCTTTTCCAGAGCTAGTAATCTTTTTCTTTCCCTCTCAGCAGCAACGGCTAATTTCTTTCTCTCTTTTTTTTCTTCTTTAGCCAAATCTTGTTTAAGTTTTAATAATTTCCCGCTTTTATCTGCTTCAGTTTTCGCAAGTGCTGCTTTCTTGACTTGAATTTTTGCAATGTCATTTTGTTTACGTTGTATCTCTCCAAGCTTAGATTTGAGAAAACTCTCACTTGTGTTCTTAGTTATAGACCTATTAATTTGCCCAATTCTATTAGAACAATCAGATTCCTTTTTTGTTTCTAAACTAATTTTATGTG
>NZ_BPET01000028.1 GCF_019654915.1 Shewanella sp. MBTL60-007
TAAGACGGTAAGGCTAAGACGGTAAGGCTAAGACGGTAAGGCTAAGACGGTAAGGCTAAGACGGTAAGGCTAAGACGGTAAGGCTGAGACGGTAAGGCTGAGACGGTAAGGCTGAGACGGGAAGGCTAAGACGGTAAGGCTAAGACGGTAAGGCTGAGACGGTAAGGCTGAGACGGGAAAGCTGAGATGGTAGGGCTAAGACGGAAAAGCTGCAAGGGCTGATGCGTTGCTGCTGAAAGTCGCTTTAGCAAGAGAGCCGAATTAAATGAAAAAGGCAAAACAGTTGAACCTGTTTTGCCTTTTCGCGTTTTATGTTTTGCTAGCAGCTAGAATCAACTAACACTCTGACCTAGCACCGAGAACGCTTCGCGGCTAGAGCGGACACAATCAGAAAGCGGTGCTCGCTCTTATCTTTCAGCCTTTGCTTTTCCGTCTTTTACCGTCTTATCTTGTATCGTCTTTTTCGTCTCTGCTTTCCTAGAACCTAGAACCTAGAACCTAATTATAATGAACAGGCTTCTCTGCAATAACGACAGGCACTTCGTAAGACTTACCATCTCGAATCACTGTCATCATCACCTTTTTCCCTGGTGTCGTTTCTGCGATTCTATCCATCAGCATCTCAACACCTGGAATTGACTCACCTTCGTATTTGGTGATCACATCTCGGGGTTGTAGCTTGGCCTGCGCTGCTGGGCCGTTACGGTCTATGCTGGTAATGACGACGCCTGTGAGATCTGGCAGGTTTAAGATCTGGGCCATCACAGGACCAACAGCTTCGCCGCCAATACCAAGGGCACCACGAATGACTCGACCATTTTTAATTAATTTACCCATAATGCTATGGGCAAGCTTAATGGGAATAGCGAAGTTGATACCATGACCACCGCCTTCACCACCAATCTGGAAAGCTGCGGTATTTATACCGATAAGCTGGCCAGTGGTGTCGATCAGTGCGCCACCAGAGTTGCCGGCATTAATAGCGGCATCTGTTTGCAGGAAGTCCAAGTAACCAGAGCTTAAGCCGTTACGGCCCGTCGCACTGATAATCCCTTGGGTGATAGTTTGGCCTAGATTATATGGGTTACCAATAGCCAATACGACATCACCAACCCGTGCGGGTACGTTGAGGTTTACTGGCACGATAGGGAGATTGTCACCCTCGACCTTAAGTACGGCTAAGTCTGTTTCAGGGTCTGAACCAACAACTTCCGAGGTAAATTTACGTCCATCTTGCAGAGCAACCACGATCTCATCGGCGCGTTTAATTACATGATAGTTGGTAAGAATGTAACCTTCTTTACTCATTATCACGCCAGAGCCAAGCCCTTGCAGTGAGCCAGGGTTTAATGGCTTAGATTGATCTATGCTCAGGCTATAGATATTCACTACGGCAGGCGCGGCTCGGCGTACAGCTGTAGAAAATGATAGCTCGCTGTTACTGGTCGATACCCGACTGCTGATCCCGTTAGTAATGCTTTGACCAGTAATGAGTGGAAGAACAAAAATAATCACTACAGCCATGATAAGGCCGAATAACACGGCTTTACCGACATATATAAGTGTGTCTTTGATAATCATGTCTGAGAATAAGTGCTGAAAAGATGAATTATATTAACATGTTTGTACTAAATTGTACGTAATGAAAAGCGCCTTAAACTCTAAAAGAGAGCCGAGCATATCGCTCGGCTTTCAGTTTAGACTGTTGGGCTAGCTATCTAAGGATTAAATAGAGACTGGTATTATCGCGTCTAATCTTTAATGCCACAGAGCCTTTCTGTTCTTTAAGTGCCGACTTAAGAGCCTTAAGGTTGTTAACTTTAGTACGGTTAACGCCGACTATGATGTCGCCTTTGATTAAGCCGCTCGTCGCTGCGGGTGAGCCTTGAGCAACATCTGTGAGTTCTACGCCCGATGAGCTGGCATTCTCTAACTTTGCCCCTTGTAGCATAGGATGCACCGCACCTGCTGCCGCTTCGGCAGCCTGAGTTGATTCGCCGAGTATGGCGGTAACAGTTTCTTTATCACCATCACGGATTAAACCAAATTCGACTTTTGTTCCTGCGCCCATGGTTGCCACTTTTGCGCGTAACTCTTGGAAGCTCTTAATGCTACGGCCATTAACACTGACGATAATATCGCCAACTTTTATGCCGGCTTTAGCTGCGGCGCTATCTGGCATCACTTCGTTAATGAAGCCGCCGTGTTGGGTTTCGATCCCGAAGCCTTTTGCAAGCTCGCTATTGAGATCTTGTCCCATCACGCCAAGTACGCCGCGGCGAACTTCACCGTGCTCGATGATCTGCTTAACTAGGTTGTTGACCATGTTCGCTGGAATCGCAAAACCAATACCAACGTTACCGCCGCCAGGAGCGACTATCGCGGTATTGATTCCAATAAGCTCACCGTTGAGGTTTACCAATGCACCACCAGAGTTACCGCTGTTAATCGCAGCATCGGTTTGAATAAAGTTTTCTAACATCTCGATGCCAAGGCCACTGCGGCCCATAGCACTGACTATGCCTGAAGTGACCGTTTGGCCAAGCCCAAATGGGTTGCCGATTGCAACTGCAAAGTCGCCAACCTGGAGTGCGTCAGAATCGGCACGTTTCAGTGCTGTAAGGTTTTTAGCTTTGATCTGCAGTAATGCAATATCTGACTCGGCATCGCTACCAATGAGTTTGGCTTCTATTTCACGGCCATCATGTAGGCCGATAAGGATTTCGTCTGCACCTTCAATCACATGGTTATTAGTGACGATATAGCCTTCTTTGGCATCGATGATGACGCCGGAGCCGAGTCCTCTAAATGGACGTTCCTGCACTTGCTCACGAGGAGCATTGGGGCCAAAAAAGTATCGGAAAGCATCCGGTACTTTTTGTTTAGAAACATGGGTGCCAGAAACCGCTACGGCAACAACTGCTGGAGTCGTTTCTTGTAGCATTGGGGCCAAGCTCGGTAGCTCTTGCCCATCGACGGCCAAAGGAATTGCAGCTTGAGAGACTACTGGGGCTAGCGTCAGGGTTGCGCCTAATATCGCTGCTGAAAGTAAGGATAATTTAGTCTTCATTTATATGTTGCTCCAATTTTCAAAACAAAAATCTTTAAACCAATGCGAATAGCTGCGTACGGTTAGTACTGCGCAAGGTACATATAGTTAGTATGCAGTTTCATTCATATTGGTTCGGACTCAAGTGAGTATCAAAAAGTTCATCAATTATTAACAAAGGTTAATTTATCCCCATGGCTCTAGGCCGTAGTTAGTTCTTTCTTCTCAATAAGCTCAACTTCCTCTTCGCTCTTTTCTGTGTTTTGGACCCTCAACTCTGGTAGCTGTTTATCTGTCACTGGTGATGTGAATAAACTTGCAGATGCATTCCACTGCTGATTGACTCTATTTAGCTGTGCAGTCAGTTCTGCAAGTTGCTTATAATGGTCATCAAAGTGATCTGATACTTCCTGCTTGTATTGACTGAGTTCGAGCTGTGTTTGCTCTAATTGCTCATTATTACTTTTATGACGATTGTTTTTAGCTAATAAAGTATGGCCTACGTAGCCAAAGACGCCACCAATCACAAACGCGGCAAGGGTTAATGCCCACTCCATATAGACTCCTAAATAAACTTATATGATGCTGATTGAGCCAAATATACATTGCAGCTTTGTAGCGTGGTACCATTTAATCAGAAAATTACAGAGAATAACTCGTCAAGCGGTTCTATTTGAGCCGATTTGTGTCCACACCTTACAAATAGAGAGTGATTTACGTGTCGCAATTAACTCCCTGGCAGCATTATCAGCAAGATTTAACTCGAGATGATTTTTCCCATGACTCTGCTCAAGAGCAGGCCGTAAAGCAATTGCAGCGGGTCTATGACGATTTGATCGCTTTAAACGATAACCAGAGTAAAAGTAACAAGTTATTTTCTCTATTTGGCAAAAAGCGTAAACAGGGCGTACAAGGCCTGTATCTATGGGGAGGGGTAGGCCGTGGCAAAACCTATCTGATGGATACTTTCTTCGATGCTCTGCCGGGGGAAAAGAAGCTGCGGGCGCACTTTCACCGTTTCATGCATCAGCTACATATTGATCTTGCTGAGCTTCAGGGGCAAAGAGACCCGTTAATTATTATTGCTAAGAGAATGGCAGCGCAATATCAGGTGATCTGCTTCGATGAGTTTTTTGTGTCAGATATCACTGATGCCATGCTGCTCGGCACCCTGTTTGAATCACTCTTTTCCGAAGGCGTCGCACTGGTAGCAACTTCGAATATCATTCCTGATGAGCTTTACCGTAATGGTTTACAGCGTGCGCGCTTCTTACCTGCGATAGCGGCTATCAATAAGCATTGTGATGTCCTAAACGTTGATTCCGGCGTCGACTACCGCTTGAGAACATTAGAGCAAGCTGAGATCTTCCATTCGCCACTCGATGCCAAAGCTGAGCAAAACTTAGCTGAGTATTTTAGCAAGCTAGCACCTGAGTCGGAGGTTTCGACGCTGGGGTTGGAAATCGATGGCCGTGTGATTGATATTCGCCAGCAGGCTCAGGGAGTATTACTCATCGATTTTCGAGCCCTGTGCGATGGTCCGCGAAGTCAGCGGGATTATATGGAGGTTGCTCGGCTTTACCACACTGTGCTGCTGAGTAATGTGGAGCAGATGGGGGAGCAGTTAACGGGTGATGATATCGCGCGCCGCTTCTTAGCCATGGTGGATGAGTTTTACGAGCGCAACGTAAAGCTCATTATCTCATCGGCGGTTTCTCTTGAGGAGATCTATACTGAAGGCTTATTGAGCTTCGAATTTAGGCGCTGTCGTTCTAGGCTCACAGAGATGCAATCTCATGATTATCTGGCTTTGGAGCATATCCCGTAGATTTTTAGCGTAAAATTAATAGAAAACTTGGGCGGGATCGCTTATTGTTCGCCACCAAAATTTTCCTCAAATAGCTGAAAGACCCCAGTTATGGCGATCTTTGGCAATGTTTTGTTGGTTCTTTTTTGAAATTGAGGGAGCAAAAGGGCGGAATGAATTAAAACTGATAAGAATTAAACTAAAAAATTAGGTGATTTTTAACTCAGCTTTGTCTATAATCCGCAACCTGCCCTCGTTATCCACCAATAAGGTGGAAGTTGTAAAGCTTATTCTTTGCTCGAAGGGGCGGGGAATGGCACTTTTTGTGTTTCTGCCAATGATGGCATAAACATGTGAGACAGAATTTTAACATTGGGTTTTTGTAAATGAAGACTACTTTTACTGCTACACCTGAAACAGTCACTCGTGATTGGTTCGTCGTTGACGCCGAAGGTAAAACTTTGGGTCGTATCGCTACTGAAATTGCTACACGTCTACGTGGTAAGCACAAGCCAGAGTATACGCCTCATGTAGATACTGGTGACTACATCATCGTTATTAACGCTGAGAAAGTTGCTGTGACTGGTAACAAAGCTAAAGGCAAAGTTTACTACTCACATTCTGGTTTCATCGGTGGCATTAAGCAGATCACTTTTGAGAAGCTACAAGACCATAAGCCTGAAATGATCATCGAGAAGGCTGTTAAGGGTATGCTACCTAAAGGTCCATTGGGCCGTGCCATGTTCCGTAAGCTTAAAGTTTACGCTGGTTCAGAGCATAACCACGCTGCACAACAACCTCAAGTTCTTGATATCTAAACGGGATTATAGCAATGGCTGCAACTCAATACTACGGCACTGGCCGTCGCAAAACATCTACTGCTCGCGTATTCGCTAAAGTAGGTACTGGTAACATCATCGTTAACAAGCTACCTCTAGACGAATACTTCGGTCGTGAAACTTCTCGCATGGTTGTTCGTCAGCCTCTAGAGCTAGTTGAAATGACTGAGAAGTTAGACATCATGGTAACTGTAAAGGGTGGTGGTAACACTGGCCAAGCAGGTGCAATCCGTCACGGTATCACCCGTGCGTTGATGGAACTTGACGAGTCTCTACGTCCTTCTCTACGTGCTGCTGGTTTCGTTACCCGTGATGCTCGTAAAGTTGAGCGTAAGAAAGTTGGTCTACGTAAAGCACGTCGTAAGCCACAATTCTCTAAGCGTTAATTTTCGCTTTCAGAGTTCAAAAAACCCAGCTATATGCTGGGTTTTTTCTTATCTAAAATCTGCTTTTTACCACGCCCGGATTATTCTATCTTCGACCGTTCTTGGTCTCGTACCTCTTATATTCATATCGTTGTGCATTAACCCTTGCTGCTCGCAACGAGTGAAGAGCATAGTTGAACTAGGATTGAGCTTGTTAACACTATGCCGGGGCTGCTAAAACGCTCTGAGTCGATCAACTTCTCATACTAATTGGTATAATTTAAAAATTATGTCGAGTAGATTGAGATTATTTAGCCATTTTTGCTCTATCTAATCTGAGAAAGGGGAGCGCTGTTTTGAACTACTTAGCTTCACCATTAAGGTTTTTTTCGCTAGATTGTTCACTTAAGGGAACACATAGTTATGTCTTTTGAGTTAATCATGCTGTCGTTAGGTTTGGTGCTAATAATTGAAGGAATTGGGCCACTTTTGTTTCCAAATCGTTGGAGGGCCTATTTGAAAGAGATTTCTAATCAAAATCAGCAACTTTTGCAAAGGCTTGGTGGTTCCTTAGTCGCTATTGGCGTGGTGTTGTTGATTATTTTTTCATAAATTACTTGCCTATAGCCCCCATAGATCTGCTAAAATCCCGTTTTAACCACTACCGTGCAGCAAATAATGGGCAAAAACGTTGTAGTTCTCGGCACCCAATGGGGTGACGAAGGAAAGGGTAAGATAGTCGATCTTCTTACCGAACAGGCTAAATATGTCGTTCGTTACCAAGGTGGCCACAATGCGGGTCATACTCTAGTTATCGATGGCGACAAAACCGTTCTTCATCTTATTCCATCAGGGATCTTACGCGATAATGTTAAGTGCATTATTGGTAACGGCGTGGTGCTTGCACCTGACGCACTGATGGCAGAAATTAACATGCTTAAAGAGCGTGGCGTACCTGTAGAGGAACGTTTACTAATTTCTGAAGCATGTCCTCTAATTCTACCATTCCATTGTGCTCTAGACATTGCTCGTGAAAAAGCTCGCGGCAATAATGCTATTGGTACAACGGGTCGTGGTATCGGTCCAGCATACGAAGACAAAGTCTCTCGTCGCGGTTTACGTGTAGGCGATCTGTTTGATGCAGAATTGTTTGCAGTTAAACTGAAAGAAGTCATGGCTTACCATAACTTCATGCTAACCGAATACTACAAGTGTGATGCTGTTGATTACGAAGAGACATTGAAAGATGCTCTAGCAATCGCTGACTACTTGAAGAGCATGTGCACAGACGTATCTGAGCTACTTGATCAGGCGCGTAAAGCTGGCGAACCAATTCTATTTGAAGGTGCTCAAGGCACGTTACTAGATATTGACCATGGTACTTATCCGTTCGTAACCTCTTCTAATACTACAGCTGGTGGTGTTGCAACAGGTTCAGGATTCGGTCCACGTCACCTAGATTACGTTTTGGGTATCATGAAGGCTTACACCACACGTGTTGGTGCAGGTCCTTTCCCAACTGAATTGAAAAACGAAATCGGCGACTACTTAGGTACTAAGGGTCACGAGTTCGGTGCGACTACTGGTCGTAAACGTCGTCCAGGTTGGTTAGACGTTGTCGCTATGAAGCGTGCAGTTCAAATTAACAGCGTAAGCGGTTTCTGCTTAACTAAACTAGACGTTCTAGACGGCCTAGAAGAAGTTAAGATTTGTGTTGGCTACCAGTACCCAGATGGCACTGTAGCAACAACGACTCCTTTAGCTGCTGAAGGTTATGAGCAGGTAACGCCTGTTCTTGAAACTATGCCTGGTTGGAGCGAGTCAACTTTCGGCGCGACTTCTGTTGAGCAATTGCCACAAGCGGCATTGAACTACATTAAGCGTCTTGAAGAGTTGCTAGAAACGCCAATCGATATTATCTCAACGGGTCCCGATAGAAACGAGACCATGATTCTAGTGAATCCGTTTAGTTAATAATAAGAGGCCGCGATAAGCGGCCTTTTTATTGGCTTAATATGACAGAGTAAAAACGAAGTTCCTGAGAGCTGAACTCAAGAAATACGCTATACTGCCGATGACATAGTATATTCGAGTTATCCTTTATTATGGGTAATTGGATAAAACGGCTATTTGATAACCCTTACTGTCATTGAGAACCCTTATGCTGCGTTATGTATTGATTACAATCTTGTCGTTATCTGCTCTACCGAGCTTTGCGACCACCAAGGCCGTTGATGTCTATACTCAAGAGCAATTGGTTGATCTGATTCGAACTAAACGTTATTTGACGCAAGTTAAGGGCGATGACTGTCAAATAGTACAGGATATTGAAGCAAGGGCTGAGGTACTAAAACAGCCTTTGTATCAGTATCTTTGGGCGGAAATGCTCAATTATGGGATCTGCGTGAAGGCGAATCCGCCCCGTGGGATCTCTATGTTAAAAACCTCTGCTGAGCAGGGGAGTGCCGAAGCCATGGTGAGAATGGCTGAGTATTATCACGATGGTAAGTTTGTCATCGAAGATAAACAAAGGGCGGTGCAGTATGCATTGCCTGCTGCCGCGACAGGCGATCTGCCTGCACGGATGATGTTGGTTCGGTTATTTGGTGAGGGCTATGGTAGTCCTCGAGATTACGAAGTGGGTTTTCATTGGCTCTATAACGAAGTCTTTAGCGATGAAACCATGCAAGCCGAAGCAATTAACTTGTTAAAGGTGTTAGAGGCAAAGATGCCGCCCAGCGCTGTTGCTAGGGCAAAGAAAGAGCACCTTAGAACGCCACAATAAGCATGGCCCAGAGATGGTCATGTCACTAATTTGGAAAGTGAATGATAAAAGATCCGCAATTTAAGCGAGAACAAGAGAAGTACGAAAACCCTATCCCAAGTCGTGAGTATATTTTGGAATACTTGCGCTCACAAAAGTCCCCGTTAAGCCGTGAACATATTGCTGCAGCACTGCAAATTGAAGGTGAAGAGCAGTTAGAAGCTATCCGCCGTCGTCTGCGTGCAATGGAGCGTGATGGTGAACTTGTTTTTACTCGTGGCCAGTCATACGGATTGCCAGAGCGTATGGATCTGCTAACGGGTACCGTTATTGGCCACCGCGATGGTTTTGGCTTCTTAAAGTTAGAAGAGGGCGGCGACGACCTTTATATCAATAACCGTGACATGTTGATGTATTTTCACGGTGACAAAGTGCTAGCACAAAAAGCCGGTGTCGACCGCAAAGGCCGCCGTGAAGCACGTATTGTACGTTTGATTGAAGAGCGCAGTGCAGCCTTAGTTGGCCGTTTTCACCTAGATGCTGGCATGGGTTTTGTGATTGCCGATGATCGTCGTATTACCCAAGAAATTTTGGTACCAGAAGAGGACCGTAAGGGCGCGCGTCAGGGCGATATTGTGGTACTTGAGCTAACCCGCCGACCTGGTCGTTACGTTAAAGCTGCAGGTAAAGTGACTGAAGTGCTAGGTAAAGAGATGGCACCTGGCATGGAGATTGAGATTGCGCTGCGCAATTACGATTTGCCGCATACTTGGTCTGGCTTGATTGAGAAGAAGCTACGTAAGATCCCTGATGAAGTAACAGAGGCCGATAAAGAGGGCCGCGTTGATTTACGTAATTTGCCATTAGTGACTATTGATGGTGAAGATGCACGTGACTTCGACGATGCCGTTTACGCCGAACAGAAAAAGTCTGGCGGTTGGCGTCTATGGGTAGCGATTGCCGATGTGAGCCATTATGTTCGCACTGAGTCGGCACTGGATAAAGAAGCCCGCGCTCGTGGTAACTCGGTGTATTTCCCATCGCAAGTTATCCCAATGTTACCAGAGAAGATCTCAAACGGCCTATGCTCGTTGATGCCTAAGGTCGATCGCTTATGCATGGTGGCGGAGATGACTATCTCTGCAGCAGGCAAGTTATCGGGCTATAAGTTCTATCCAGCAGTGATGCACTCCCATGCGCGTTTAACCTATACCCAGGTTGCTGATATGCTTGAGGGCGGTGAGGTGAGTGAAGAGCTTAAACCTCTGTTCCCACACCTACAGACTCTGCAGTCACTGTATTTAACCTTGGAAGAAACCCGTGCTGAGCGTGGAGCAATTGCGTTTGAAACCACAGAGACGCAGTTTATTTTCAACGAGCAGCGCAAGATCGATAAGATCGTGCCGCGTAACCGCAATCAGGCACATAAGATCATCGAGGAGTGCATGATCTTGGCAAACGTAGCATCGGCTAAGTTTGTGAAGAAGCACAAAGGTGAAGTGTTGTACCGTGTGCACGAGGCACCATCGGAGCAGAAGCTAACAAACTTTAAGGACTTCCTTAAAGAGCGCGGCTTGACGATGGAAGGTGGTTTAGAGCCTGAGCCTAAAGATTATCAAGCTGTGATGGAGCAGATCGCAGACAGAGCCGATGCAGAGTTGATTCAGGTAATGTTGTTACGCTCTATGCGTCAGGCAACTTACACGCCTGATAATGAAGGTCACTTTGGTTTGGCATTAGAGGCGTACTCTCATTTTACCTCGCCAATTCGTCGTTATCCTGACTTGATTCTGCACCGGGTTATTCGTTACCTGCTTGCCAAGCAAGAGTCGGCGGAGTTAACCGACAAGTGGACACCCGATGGTGGTTTTAATTATCAGATCGAAGAGCTAGATCTGTTAGGTGAGGAGTGTTCGACTACAGAGCGCCGCGCCGATGAAGCAACTCGTGATGTAAGCGACTGGCTTAAGTGCGAGTTTATGCAAGATCATGTGGGTGATACCTTCGAAGCTGTGATTGCTTCAGTGACTCATTTTGGCATGTTTGTGCGTCTAAATGATCTCTTTATCGATGGTCTAGTGCATATTTCAAGTTTAGGCAGTGATTACTACCAATATGATAATATGCGTCAGCGTTTAGTCGGTGAAGCTTCGGGTCAGGTTTATCAGATAGGTGACACGGTAACGGTAAAAGTTGCAGGCGTGAATCTTGATGATCGTCAAATTGACTTGATGATGGAAGGCGATTCGGCAGGCGGTAGACGCCGCAGACCCACCAAGCCAATGACGGCTCGTGAACGAGTAAATCGCGAAGGTGCAAAACTTGCAAAGCGTGAATCTTCTAGAGGTAAAGGCGCAGAGGGTGACTCTGAGTCTAAGTCTGGGAAAAAGCGCAAGCCTCGCCGTTCAGGCGCTAAGTCTAGCGGTGGTAAATTTAAGAGCGGCAGCAGCGCTGCAGTTAAAAAGACTAAGACAAAAGCTTCGGCAAAAAAATCTTCAGCAAATAAAGCTAAGTCAGCCAAGCGTAAAGCGAGTAAGAAATAGATGAAAAAGCAAGATATGACCTTTGGATTACACGCTGTTGAAGCGGTCCTAAAAAACAGCCCAGAGCGTGTGATTGAAATGTGGGTACTGCAAGGTCGTGATGACGCAAGATTAACCCCAATCCTTGAAATTGCAGCCCAGTGGGGCGTGTCTGTACAGTATGCTTCTCGTAAAGCGCTGGACGAAAAGTCTGATGGTGGTCAGCATCAAGGTGTTGTGGCTAAAGTTAAACCTGCAAAGATCCTTAGTGATAATGATTTAGCTGCAATGCTCGAAAAGACTGAAGTGCCTTTCTTGCTAATTCTAGATGGCGTGACCGATCCACATAACTTAGGCGCGTGCTTACGCAATGCTGACGCTGCGGGTGTACACGGCGTTATTGTGCCAAAAGACAACTCAGTTGGTTTAACGCCTGTGGTGAGCAAAGTGGCTTGTGGCGCAGCAGAAGTGGTACCGCTATATCAAGTGACTAATCTTGCGCGCACTATGCGTAGCCTGCAAGAGAAAGGCGTGTGGATTATTGGTGCTGCCGGTGAAGCTGATTGTGAGCTTTATCAAGCTAGCCTAACAGGTCCGCTTGCTATCGCTATGGGCGCTGAAGGTAAAGGTTTACGCCGTTTGTCACGTGAAAGCTGCGATACTCTAGTGTCGATTCCAATGGCAGGTAGCGTTTCTAGCTTAAATGTTTCTGTAGCAACTGGTATTTGCTTGTTTGAAGCTGTACGTCAACGCCTAGCTTAGTTGTTACGCTAGATTTTACGCCAAGCAATAAAACAATGCCGATAAGGAAACCTTATCGGCATTTTTGTAGCTGTAATTATTTATCATCGCGTTTCACAGACTTTGAAAGCTTAAATGAAACCCTTTGTTACACCATAAAAGGTGTCCACGCCTATCTGCTATTCAATTATTTATCGAAATACAGTAATTTAAGCTGACAAATTCTAATAACAGGATGTTTACATGCGTAATCAACTTTTATCTTTGTGTGTTCTAGGTGCTGTTACTGCTGCGCCAGTTTGCGCAGAAGAGGATAAGTACCTTTGGCTTGAAGATGTTGAAGGGGCAAAGCCAATGGAATGGGTTAAGCAGCAAAATGCAGCTTCTGCCCAAGAGATTAAGGCATATGAAGACTTTGATGAGTTAGTGAGTAATAGTCTGGCTATCTTGAATGACAAAGAACGTATTCCTTACGCAAGTCGGATTGGCGATTACTTATATAACTTCTGGAAGGACGAGAACCACGTTCGAGGCATCTACCGCAGAACCACTATGGAAGAGTATAAAAAGGCTTCACCCAAGTGGGAAACAGTGTTAGATATCGACAAGTTAGGCAAAGATGAGGGAGTCAACTGGGTCTATAAAGGTTTTAACTGTCGTTACCCTGAAAATGATCGCTGTTTTGTTTCTTTGTCACGTGGCGGCGCTGATGCAACCGAGGTACGCGAATTTGACCTCAATAGCCTTTCCTTCGTTGATAGCAAGCAGCAAGCATTCTTTCTCAAAGAGGCAAAGTCGAGTCTAAGCTGGATAGATAAAAATAACGTGTTTGTTGGCACCGACTTTGGTGAAAATAGCATGACAGACTCTGGTTACCCTAAGGTGGTTAAGCTTTGGCAGCGTGGTACTAACTTGTCTGAAGCCAAAACTGTTTTCAGCGGTGATAAGGCTTCGGTAGCCGTTTCTGGCTATGTGCTGTTTGACGGTGATAATTCTTTAGAGTTAGTTTCTGAGGCGTTAACTTTCTATACCGCTGAGCATTATGTTTACCGCGAGGGCAAGCTCACTCTACTGCCTCTACCAAAAGATGCAGAGCTGAAAGGTTTTTTTAATGGTCAGCTTTATATCGAGTTAAAAAGCGATCTTAAAACTGGCAATGAGAGCTTTAGGCAAGGCAGCATTGTCTATGCTCCTGTAGACACGCTTATTGATCAAAAGCCGCAGTTTCAACTCTTAGTGGAGCCTTCGGCAACCGCATCCATTTCACAGGTTAAATTTACCAAGAGTGCAATTTTCGTTACTTGGTTAGATAACGTAAAAGGCAAACTGGTACGTTACACCCAAGCTAAAGATGGCCAGTGGAAAAGTGCACAAGCGCCCTTTGATGCCAATGGCACCATTAGTGTGTTTGATGTTGAGCGTGATAGTGATGACTTTTTTGTAAATTACACCAGTTTCTTAGAGCCTTCGAGTTTATATAGCTTTAATGCTGTGACCATGAAAGCCGAAAAGGTTAAAGGCATGAAGCAGCAGTTCAATGCCGAAAAGTTTGAAACTAAGCAGTATTTTGCTACTTCAAAAGATGGTACCAAGGTACCTTACTTCGTGGTGATGGCCAAAGAGCTTAAACGTGATGGTAACAACCCCACCTTGCTTTATGGCTATGGTGGTTTCGAAGTTTCGTTACGCCCCTCATACTCTGCAACAATCGGTAAAAACTGGCTTGAGCAGGGCGGGGTTTATGTTTTGGCGAATATTCGAGGTGGGGGGGAATATGGTCCTGCTTGGCATCAAGCGGCGCTAAAGCAAAATCGGCATAAAGCCTACGAAGATTTTGAAGCGATTGCACAAGACTTGATAGCTAAAAAGATTACCTCAAGTGAACATCTAGGGATCCAAGGTGGCAGTAATGGCGGCTTGTTAATGGGGGCTGCCTTTACTCGCAAGCCAGAGCTTTATGGTGCGGTTGTTTGTCAGGTACCGTTACTGGATATGAAGCGTTACAACAAGCTTTTGGCTGGTGCCAGTTGGATGGGGGAATACGGGGATCCTGATATTGCTGAACAGTGGGATTATATTAAGACATTTTCGCCTTACCATAATCTAAAAGCGAATACAGCATACCCGAAAGTGTTTTTTACCACCTCCACCCGCGATGATAGGGTTCACCCGGCTCATGCACGTAAGATGGTAGCTAAGATGGAAGGCATGGGAATTGATGTTTTGTATTATGAAAATATCGAAGGTGGACATGCAGGTGCGGCTGATAATAATCAAGCTGCTGAGCTTAAATCTATGGTTTACGCTTATCTAATGCAGCAACTCAGGTAGCCATTTGCTGTATTGGTTATGAAGGGCAGGCTCTGCGGAGTTTGCCCTTATTTATTTTAACTTCAGCGGCTATTGAAAGGTATAGAGCAGATTAAAGGTCGTGATGGTATCGGTTTGCTTGGAGCCTTCTGGTACCACTTCTGTGTATTTTACATTGACGCCGATTTTAAATGCCCAGTCTTGGAAGAGGGTATTCTTGTAGCTGGTATCTAGCGTTAGCGTATTGTTGTCTTCACCGGTTTCGGCAGTAAGATCGGCATTAAGGCTAGTGTACTCCTGCAGCTTCATCTCAAATTTAGCGGCAGTACGGAGGATAACGTCTTTATTGGCTTCGGGGATGGGGGCATCGTCTGTCGCTATCGGTAAGTTATATCGATAACCCGGACCGATTTCTAAACTGAGTTTGGTTTTAGAGGTACTTACAGCATCGAAACCATAACCACCAGAAACCGTAGAGATGCGGGTATAACTACCAAATTGATCCCAAGTAAAATCGCCACGTCCAAAAAAGTAACCGTGGTTTATCTTATAGCTAGACTGCAATTGCAGATCATATTTTTCGGCGGTCGTTTTTTCATTATCGGCAGCGAAATAGGCTCGAATCGTTCCCTCTTGCCTCATTTGGTTGGTGTCATATACGACTTTGGTTCTACCGTTAAAGCTACTTGACTCTGTATTTCCCGTGTTGAGCTGAAAACCCGCCTCTATTTCGGCAGTAATGTCGCTAGGGGGCTCTTGGTAATCAGGGGGGACTAAGGCGAAGGCGAACTGTGAGCACAAAAGACCAAATACAATAATGAGAGTTTTTAGCATTCTTCTTATTCTTGATGTTGTTTGGAGTGAGGAGCATCATTTTTGTCTTAGCGACATAATACCTAGAATCAGCTTATGCGCAAACTAGATTGTATTAGCTTTACAGCTTATATCGGGGTTATTGGGATCTAGGACAGATGTGAGGCAGATGCATTGTTTCTCGAGTATTTTTTGCATCAAGGAGCAGCGTTACTAGACTGGTTAATAATTGCTTGAATTCTAGCTTGAGTTTATGTAATATTCCGCGGCTTAATTCAGTCACTTTAATTAGTTCCTTGCCTCTATTAGGTCTGACTGAGCCAACAACGAGGCTAGATAACCGTAAGGAGCAAAAAATGCGTCATTATGAAATCGTATTTTTAGTTCACCCTGATCAGAGTGAACAAGTGCCAGGTATGATCGAACGTTACACGGGTATTCTTACCCAAGCTGGCGGTCAAATCCACCGTTTAGAAGACTGGGGCCGTCGTCAATTGGCTTACCCAATCATCGAATTGCATAAAGCTCACTATGTTCTTATGAACGTAGAGACTACTGCAGAAGCGGTTGAAGAACTTGAAACAGCTTTCCGTTTCAACGACGCTGTTTTGCGTAGCATGGTTATGCGTACTAAAGCTGCCATCACTGAAGCATCTCCAATGGCTAAAGCTAAAGACGAGCGCGACACACGTCGTTCATCTGAAGAGCGTGCACCACGTGCAGAAGCTGCTGAAGAAGTAGAAGAAAGCGCTGAAAACACTGCTGAGTAAGTTTTTTTGACCACGAACAATTTGGTACTAGCAGGAACCATTACGCGTTCTAGGCAGTTTGATAGTCCAGCAGGCATTGCCCATACGGTCGTGATGTTGGAACACAAATCGCAGCGTTACGAAGCAGGAATGTTACGCAACGTTTATTGCCAAATCCAAGTTGTGTTAAGTGGTGAACGCTTTAATAGTGTTGCAAAAAACTTAAAAGCCGGCGTTGAAATACAGGTCGAAGGCTTCATTAATCTGCAACAGAGCAGAAATGGTCAAAATCGTCTGGTTTTACACGCTGAAAATGTCGAATTGAAAACTTAGGAGACTGTCACATGGCACGTTATTTCCGTCGTCGCAAGTTCTGCCGTTTCACTGCAGAAGGCGTTACCGAGATCGATTACAAAGATATCGTTACTTTGAAGAACTACATCACTGAAAGTGGTAAAATTGTTCCTAGTCGTATCACTGGTACAAATGCTAAATATCAACGTCAACTAGCTCGCGCTATCAAGCGTGCTCGTTATCTTTCTCTACTGCCGTACACTGATCTACATCAGTAATACTGCATTAATTCAGAGGAATATATAATGAACGTTATTTTACTTGATAAAATCGCTAACCTAGGCAACTTGGGTGACCAAGTTTCTGTAAAAGCTGGTTACGCACGTAACTTCCTTTTACCACAAGGTAAAGCTGTTGTTGCTAATGCTGCTAACACTGAAGTTTTTGAAGCACGTCGTGCTGAACTAGAAGCTAAGTTAGCTGCTGATCTAGCTGCTGCTACTCAACGCGCTGACAAAATCAACGCTCTTGAGTCTGTTGTTATCGCTTCTAAAGCTGGTGACGAAGGCAAGCTATTCGGTTCAATTGGCAACCGTGATATCGCTGATGCAGTTACAGCTGCAGGTGTTGAACTAGCTAAGAGCGAAGTTCGTCTTCCACTAGGTGCTATCCGCACTACTGGTGAATTCGAAGTTGAAGTTCAAGTTCACACTGAAGTTAAAGCAATCGTTAAACTATCTGTAGTTGCAGAAGCTTAATAATTTGCTCTAAGCAAATGCTTTAATTAGAAACGCCGTACTAATTTATTAGTGCGGCGTTTTTTTATGCCTAAAAAGCAGGGAAAGCAGGGAAAGCAGGGAAAGCAGGGAAAGCTATTTTATTGTAGGTCGGGCTTTAGCCCGTCAGTATTATTGGCAAAGTAAGCTTATTACTGACCTAGATATCAAGATGAAGAAAATAGGGCAGCCAGACTCATTTAAAGGGCAAATAAAAAGGCATATAAGCGAACTAATATGCCTTTTAGTTACTTGTAGATCTGAATTAGTTGTTCACTAAATCTAGCTCTTCAATTAGGTTTTGGGCGTTATCCACTTCATCCATCATCCACAGGATATAGCGAATATCCACGTGTACTGCGCGGGTGATGGTTGGGTTAAAGAACCAGTCTTTAGTAATGGCTTCGTAAGTCGAGTCGAAGTTTAGACCCACTAACTCCCCTTTGCCGTTAAACACAGGTGATCCTGAGTTGCCGCCAGTGGTGTCAACACTTGATAGGAAGTTTACCGGTACCGAGCCAAACTCTTCTGGCTTATCTAAGCAAGAGAACAAGCGGCATAACCAAGACGCGGGATCTTGATATACGCTTTCAACGGCATGAGTACCGTAACGCTTAGCTTTAATGGCCTCTAATAGCTTAGCTGGTGCGTTAAATGGCTCAACGCCAGTGTGTTTTGCGGTAATGCCTTCTAAGCGCGTAAAAGGCTGCTTGTATAGTGCATCTGCAGATTGATAACCATCGACCATACCGTAGGTAATACGCAGCGTACCGTTAGCGTCTGGGTATACTGGCCAGCCATTGGCCTTGTTGTAAGCGATAATGGCTTTCATATAGTCAGGACGCGCTTTAGACAGCTTTCCTGCTAAGGTCTTAGCATCTTTCTCTGCCTGCATATTTTGCGGGTAAAGCGCTACTGCAAGGCGAATAAAGGGATCGGCGCTAGTTTCAAAGGCTTCTGCGTCAGCGTCCATCCAAGCTAGGCGTTTTTGTTTATCGGTTAGCGAGCTAAGAGCGTACAAGGCATCAAGTTTTTCGCTTAAGCTGACTTCACTGTCGCCTTCGTTAAGTATCGCATCAAGCTCTGCTACGCGATTATCTTGGGCAAGATAGGCTTCTAAGTCTTGCATCCATAGGGTTTTATCAACGCTAATGGCAAAACTAGAATCTAGGCGCTTAAGGCGAGCCTTAAACATTTTCATGTCGCGTTGTTGATAACCTTCCTCACGCTCGGCATCGGTTTTTTGCTTCTCTTTGGCTAAGCGATATAGCTTATTGGCTGTGGCCAGCAGTTCGCTGCTTTGGGCATTATTAAAGTAGTAACGACCTTGACGTTGCTTGCGCTGCTCAACCAGTAGCGTTTCTAGTTGGTCAAATTGCGCTTGAAATGACTGGTACTCGGCATCTTTAGCTAACCATGCAAGGAAATCATCTTCGCGGCTTTGCTTAATGCCAGTAATATCGGTGGCTTTAAAACCGTCAAGCAAACCGTTGTATTTCTTCATCCGGTTGGCCATGCCTGCTAACGTGCCTGCATATTTGATCTTAACGTCTTTATCGTTCGCGCTCATGGCTTCGATAGTGTCGATACGAAGCTGGTAGCGCTCAGCAAGAGTTGGGTATAGCCAGTCGCTGGCAAACTCAAGCTCGCTGGTTAAACGGTAGCGACTGGTTGAACCTGGGTAACCCGCTACAAACACACCATCGCCTGCTTTAACGCCGTCGGCATTAACTTTTAAATAGCTCTTAGGCACGTAAGGTACGTTATCTTCAGCGTAGGCTGCTGGCTTACCATCTTTACCTACGTAGGCACGTAAGAAGGTAAAATCTGCTGAGTGACGTGGATACTCGTAGTTATCGATATCACCACCAAAAGCACCTGCACTTTCAGGTGGCGCGTACACTAGGCGTACGTCACGAATAATTAACTGTTTAATTAGGTAGTATTCAAGACCATTATGGAAGCTTCTTACTGAGCAGCGATAGTTATCATCGCTTTCACACTCTTTAATTAGTGCTTTGCGATTGGCTTGAATGTTCTCATAACGTTTAAGAGGGTCTTCACCGATATCTTTTTTTACCTGCTCCGATACATCGGTTACCGCTTCAGTAATATATAAACGCTCATTAGGGCCGGCGCTAGGCTCTTTATCTTTACTGGTTGCTAAAAAGCCATCTGCAAGATAGTTATGCTCTTTTTTGCTGTTATATTGAATAGCACGGTAGGCGCAATGATGGTTTGTGACAACTAAGCCTTGGGGCGAAACAAAACTGGCGGTACAATAGCCCAGTCCAACTACAGCATTCATTGGGTAGCTGGTTAAGTCCGCTAACTGTTTAGCCGGAATGTCGATGCCACGCTCGCTGAGCTTATCGGCGATAGACGGCATTTGATAGGGTTGCCATTGTCCTTCATCGGCCAATGCCACAGCTGATGGCAGCATCCCTGTAGAGAGAGCGATGGCGGCGATCAATGCATTGCGCATGTTCTTTCCTTAATATTGTTATAGTATTTTTCTTAGTGCAGGTCGTTAGATGTTAAATACCTGCTTTGCTTGACCCCAGTTTTATACCACATTTTGCTTAAACGTTGGAAATTTGGAGATTTAATGTCACAACAACGCGCCTTTAAGGGCAAAGAGAAACCAAGAGATCTTCAGATGGACGCGCTGAAGATGCCGCCGCATTCAATTGAAGCTGAACAATCGGTTCTCGGTGGTTTGATGTTGGACTCTGACGCTTGGGACCGAGTGGCTGAGGCCGTCGTAAAAGAAGACTTCTATTCGCGTGCCCACGGCACTATTTTCACTGCGATGGAATCTTTGATCAGCGCCGGTCAACCGATCGACTTAATTACCGTATCTGAGCAGCTTGAGCTTGAAGATCAGCTCGAGGATGTGGGTGGCTTTGCTTATATCGGTGAAATCGCTAAAAACACGCCGAGTGCCGGTAACATTCACTCATATGCCGATATCGTACGTGAGCGTGCGGTGGTACGCGATATGATTAAGGTGGCTAACGAAATTGCTGATGCAGGTTTCAATCCTGAAGGGCGTAACTCAAGTGAACTGCTTGATTTAGCTGAAACCAAAGTTTTTAAAATTGCCGAGCAGCGCGCTAACGCTAACGAAGGCCCTGAGGGCATAAAAGCGATTCTAGAAAAGACCGTTGATAAGATTGAAGAGCTGTATAACAACCCAACCAGTGGTGTAACGGGCGTGTCGAGTGGCTTTGGCGACTTAGATAAGATGACCGCAGGCTTCCAGTCTGGTGACTTGATTATTGTCGCGGCACGTCCATCTATGGGTAAAACCACCTTTGCGATGAACTTGTGTGAGCAAGCGGCGCTACACGAAGACAAACCCGTGCTCATCTTCAGCTTGGAGATGCCTTCAGAACAGATCATGATGCGTATGTTGGCCTCTTTAGGCCGTGTCGATCAGACCAAAATTCGTACCGGTCAGCTAGATGATGACGATTGGGCGCGCGTATCATCGACCATGGGCATTATGCTAGAGCAGGGTAAGATGTATATCGATGACGGCTCAGGCCTAACACCTACTGAAGTTCGAAGCCGTGCACGACGTATTGCCCGTGAATATGGCGGTCTGTCGATGATTATGATCGATTACCTTCAGTTGATGCAGGTACCCGCACTAAAAGATAACCGTACTTTGGAGATCTCAGAGATTTCGCGCTCGCTTAAAGCTTTGGCGAAAGAGCTCGAAATCCCGGTTATTGCACTATCACAGCTTAACCGCTCGCTTGAGCAACGTGCCGATAAACGCCCTGTTAACTCGGATCTGCGTGAATCGGGCGCGATTGAGCAGGATGCGGATTTGATCATGTTTATTTATCGTGATGAAGTGTATAACGATGACTCTGAAGATAAAGGCACTGCTGAAATCATTATTGGTAAGCAGCGTAACGGCCCGATTGGGCGTGTACGCTTAACCTTCCAAGGGCAATTCTCACGTTTTGATAACTACGCTGGCCCACAATTCGAAGAGGATTAATTATTGTCCATAAAGTCATTTAGGGACCATGATTAATTACAATAGAGCCTCATAGAGGCTCTTACTTTTTAATAGATATAACAAGGTTAGTTGTGAAACCATTCCCACGAGCAGAAATTAGTCGCCAAGCATTGAAGAACAATCTGGCTCGGCTGCATGAACTTGCCCCATCGAGCAAGGTGATGGCGGTTGTTAAAGCCAATGGCTATGGCCATGGGCTACTTAATGTCGCTCAATGTTTAGATAATGCTGACGGTTTTGGCTTAGCACGCTTAGAAGAAGCACTGGCGCTCCGTGCCGGTGGTGTAAAGGCCAAGCTTTTATTATTGGAAGGCTTTTTCCGTGCTACCGATTTGGCGACTTTAGTTGAGCATGATATTGAAACCGTAGTTCATCATGAGTCGCAGATCGAGATGCTGGAGCAGGCAGAGCTTGATAAGCCGGTGAGCGTGTGGATGAAAGTTGACTCAGGTATGCATCGCTTAGGTTTTGTTCCCGATGAATTTCACGAGGTTTACCAGCGATTGTTGGCCTGTGGCAATATCGCTAAACCGATCAATTTAATGACCCATTTTGCCTGTGCCGATGAGCCAGACAATGATTATACCGCTAAACAGCTATCTGTTTTTGAAGAGTTAACCAAAGACTTACCGGGCGAACGCACCTTAGCAAACTCAGCTGGTGCCCTGTTTTGGCAACAGAGCCAAGCAAACTGGATCCGTCCTGGGATTGCGCTTTATGGGGTCTCACCAGTTGTTGGCGATCTTGGCACTAAGCACGGGCTTATTCCCGCGATGGAGTTGGTATCACAACTGATTGCCATACGTGACCATAAAGCGGGTCAACCAGTTGGTTATGGTAGTCATTGGGTTGCCGATAGAGACACAAAATTAGGAGTGGTTGCTATCGGTTATGGTGACGGCTATCCACGAAATGCCCCGTTAGGCACGCCAGTGTTGATTAACGGTCGTCTCGCTCCTATTGTAGGTCGAGTCTCGATGGATATGTTAACCGTTGATCTTGGTGCGGACGCTAAAGATTGTGTCGGTGATAAAGCCGTGCTGTGGGGAAAGGACCTTCCAGTCGAGGAGGTTGCAGAACATATCGGAACCATCGCTTATGAGCTTGTGACTAAATTAACTCCACGAGTCGCAGTTTGCCTAGATTGAGCAAATAATTAACTTATTCTGTAGTGGTGATAGAGGCAGGATGCCCTTCATCAGAATGAAGAACTTTTAAATTGAAAACTTATTTACTGCGTGCTTTTACCGCATTGGGGCTCGTATCGCCAATGGCGTTTGCCGCTTCTACTGAGATGACTGAAGACCGTCAGTCAGGTGAAGAGATAGTTATTATCGAGTCTGTTTCACCCAAGACTAAGCAAAAGTCTAATCAGGGCGAAGAGCAGTTGCTGAACTACCAAGCCGAGTTTGCAGCCGTACCTTTTGCTTTTTCCAGTGAAAGCTTAAGCACAGCCTTTGGTGGTGCAGGTGTACTTAAACATGCAGGTCAGATCCAGTCTTCTATATTGGGTATTGGCTTATATAGCACTAACAATAGCTGGCTTGGATATCTGCGATTTAACGACTATCAAATTCCCTCTATAGAGCAGTGGTTATTTTCTGCCGAAACCTATCAGGCTCGCTTTAAAGAGGGGGTTTATTATGTTCCTAGCC
Organism: Shewanella sp. MBTL60-007; assembly: GCF_019654915.1. GTDB lineage: Bacteria > Pseudomonadota > Gammaproteobacteria > Enterobacterales > Shewanellaceae > Shewanella. The sequence continues at coordinate 22,721 of NZ_BPET01000028.1, forward strand.
AAAACGACCCCTACGGTGATACCGAGCGCGTCATAGCATTCGGTGATGAGTCGTTCACTAAGTTACATGCTAGGTATATTTTACCCATAGGCCGTGGAAGCCAAGGCGTGTTAAACAGTTTAGGCCGTGCAAGGGGCGATATCAGTTGGAACCCGTTCGAGTCTGGTGTGAGCAGTATTAAATTCAGTCCTTTTACTCATAGCCGAGAGCTAGAGGGCTTTGAGTTTTTACCAGAGGAAGCAAAGGGGCTTGCCGTAGAACTCGATTGGGATAACCGTGATAACGGTAAAAACAGTACTCAAGGCGGGCAAACTAGCTTTAAGGTGACTCGTGATTTCGGTAGTGGCTCGCGCAATAGCTGGACCACTTGGGAGTTTGAGCAAAGCGCCTTTGTTTCTATCGACTCCAATGAATGGTTTGGTCAGCAAATTTTGGCCTTTAATTTCTACCTCGCTGATACCCCAACTTGGACCTCTGACTCTCAGGGCGACTTCCATCGTCCGCCTAGTTTCGCTGGTGTGAGTTTAGGTGGCTTTGAGCGCCTTAGAGGCTACACCAGCAAGCGTTATACTGGTCGTTCAGCCGTGCTTTATAGCGCAGAGTATCGGGTACAGCCAAGATGGCAACCATTACAGGAGTGGCCGGTATTTAACTTATACGATGTGCCTTGGTGGCAATGGGTGGCTTTTGCAGAGGCGGGACAGGTCAGTGATGAGTTTAGTGCCAGCGCACTGCACGAAGACTTAAAGTGGTCGGCTGGTTTTGGCGCGAGATTTGAAGTCGAAAGTATCGTTGTGCGCGCGGAGCTGGCCTTTAGCGCAGAGTCGAATCAATTCTGGATCATGGTGAACCAGCCATTCTAGTTTTAGTTAGGCTTGTTGAAGTCGCAAAAAAGGCACCTTACGGTGCCTTTGACTTTTGCAGGGGATGGAACTTATTGAGGTGCTAGGGACAAAGTAGCACCTCTGGGTTTTACAGGGGGAACTACAAGTTAAAGCTATAAGCTAAAACCATGATGCTCCATGACTTTTTGTGGGCTATGACAGGTTGCACACGCTTCTTTAGCATCCTTTGCATTACCCGCATCATTCACATCAACAATATGGTCAGCATCTTTATTGGCACCGAAGTAACCGCCATTGCTTCTAATGTGCGACATTGCAGCATCAGACATGTACTTCTGGTGACAGCTCATACATGCCGCAGCATCAGAAGAGGCGTACCATGTTTCAACCACTTCACCGGTAGCTGGGCGCTGTGTGCTTGGAATAGCATGGGCTTGACCTGCATTGCGACCCAACTCGAAGCCGTAGGCTAGACCACCCCAGCCTTCAACTGCTGAGTGACAAGTCGTACAATCTGTCTTAAGGATAGTGCCGCTTCCGCCGTGACCATTATCATGACCTTCAGCTTTGTGAGCCTTATACATGAAGCTAGTCGATTTCAGTAATGCAACGCCGTTGTCGGCTTCACCATTTCCTTTGAGGCTCTTATCGTTGGTATGACAGGCAATACAGTTCACCCCATTTGAATCATGGTAGAACTCCTTGCTGTGACAGCCATAACAAGTCGCTGTATCAACGATAGAGCGTCGCTCTGCAACGACAGCATCTGGGTTGCCTAATACAGCACGATAAGCTTCGGTCTGTACGTAGGCTGGGTAGGCATTGTCCGCATCACATGTGGTGCGATTAGCCGTTCCCTCTTCGAAGCAGACTTTAAGTACAGGCAGCACTTCTAAAGAACGAGAGGCGATATCCGCTGGGAAGTTCATCGTTACCGCTACACTGACAGTGTTATCGGCATTCCAAGTGGCTTTAGTCTCATCTTTTAAGTCAATTCGACGCTGACTGTAAGGAGCTTGATTGTAATCAGGGTAGTCTTTCTCTACATCCCAGCTGACAACCATGTAGGGCTTGCTATAGCCTTGCTTGTAGACTTCATCTTTAGTCACTAGCTCGCCATTAGCGTCCATAATTTTGGTTTCAAACTGTATCAGGTTTGCAGAGTCGATGGTTACCTTACTGACTTCGACGCTGTAGTTTTCAGCAGCTTCATAAGGCTTCTTATGATCTGTATGTACTGCTGCGCTGTGGCAATCTGTACAGCTAAACTCTGGGTTTTTATCTGACTTGTGCTGTGCTGGTGAATCAGTATGACAGCCTGAGCATGCATTGGCGTTAGCATTAGCCAGCCACAGATCTTTGTCGGCAAGTGTTTCGTCATCTACGTGACACGTCGCGCAGTCCATAAAGGGTTTAGTCGGGAATGCTGGGTAGTCGAATGCGTGATCGCCACCATAGCCAGCAATGGTATATGGCATTGGAACCACATTGCCCTCGGCGTCTTTGCCTTCACGATTTGGTCCCATATGAATTGCGTGAACCATGTGCCCAAGCTCAACAGAAATTGCATTAGGATCGGTCACGATTCCGTTATGGCAGGATTGGCAGTTTTCCATATCTAAGCGGCGACCACCGTGAGCCTTAAGGCTATCTGGTTGGTGACAGGTATAGCAAGTTTCTAGCGTAACGAGCTCACGAGTCTCAACACCTTCCGTCGAACTTGTCGCTGGGATCCAGTCATAATGGGCATTTTCAGCTAACTCATGTCCCGAGGCGTATTCGAATTGCATCTCGATAGCAATTCTCTGGGTTAAGCTTGGATCGAAAACCACACCTGCGGGATCGGTTGCAGTGGTTAGGTTTGTGCTGAATGTATAGGTGTAAGTACCGTCTTTATGATCTTCCAAACACTCTGCACAGTCTTTAATTTTTTCGAAGCCTTGCTCGAATGTCGTACCTGCATCATTGGTTGTATCATTAAGTAGTGAGATCCACTGCTTTAGATCAGAACCTTGGTTGGTTTTTAGTTGAGCTAAAGAGAAGCGGAAGTCGTGGTATTCATTTTCAGGGCTTAAACCATGAAGACCAACACCCTGTTTATTTTCGAGTTCGAAATTGACTGTAATAATACCATCGGCATAGCTTGCATTGTTGATATGCGCGATCGCTTCACTTGCCATATCAATATGTAAGCCGGAGGTACCTGGATCACCATCGCCGCCTGGCTTGCCGTCTTCACCATTTTTTCCATCTTCACCATCTGAACAGCCAGAGATTATAAATGCAGAACTAATCAACAGGGCTAACGATGTTTTTCTTTTCATTATCATCATCATACGTTCCTTAAAGGTAACCAATTTTGGTTGTTAAAATATTATTAATCTTGTTTTACCTTTGATATGAAGTTGATCACTCTTGCTGATTGTTGTTGTTTTGGGTTTATATTTCGAAAGATTTTTGTGTGTTAGTTGTTTGTGTTGTATGGGGTTGCTCTTGTGGTCTTTTGTTTTTGTGATTGCGGGGTTTTATAGTGGTTAGTGTAAGTTATTAATAAGTAGAAATGTAAAATTCGGATTTTGCAAATCTAAAAAATGAGGTGTTTTTCTGCAGGTAAATATTATGGGTAAGTCACAAAATTGCGTATTAGCTAATATTAGATTCAAGAAAGTTGACCTCTTGTATACCTAAGGTTTTAGGATTGGTTTAGATTACCTATATATAATTTGTTAGTTTTATTTAAGCGTTTGATTTGAGGGTGAATGAATAACTTAAGCACTAATAGCCTCTTCGATATTCAAGTGTTCGTTTTATTGTATGAATCACTCAATGCTACCGCAGTGAGTCAAACACTTGGCGTGCCGAGCTCTAAGATCAGTCGAAGTTTAAAATCGCTTAGACATTCATTGAATGCACCACTCTTTTTCCGTAAACAGCAGGGGTTTGAAAGAAGTGATTTAGCTAATGATATTTATCCCAAAATGAAACGGATACTCGATTTAGCTAAATATTGTGAAAGAATTGAGTTAGATAATAATAGCTTTCTATCTCAAGAAATTGTCATTGCCTGCCCGCCGACATTGTCGCTGAACCTGTTAAGCCATTTGCAAAAAAAAGCCAGTGAAGAGTCGCATCAATATCTATTTCACCTTAAATCTTGCACCAGTAATATTGCTGATTTAATAAAGCAGCAGCATGTGGATATCGCGGTCACTTATAGTGCTTATAACACCGAACAGTTATGGTCTGAGCTTATCGATAAATCGGGAGCTTATGTGTTAGTTGCTAAGCATGGGCATCCTATATTCACCGTGGATAGGGTGACGGATATAGAGCAAATTCTTGGTTATCCCTATATCAGTTTTTCTGGCAATGAGCTGAATGATGCTATGGATCCGCTAGAATCCTATGCACTCGACAGTGGGCGGGAGATCAATATTACTGCGAAAGTATGTTTCCTCGCCGATCTGATGTTGCAACTGGAGCAAAGCGATGCTGTTGCTTTGTTAAGCCATAAAGATGCAATTGAGTTTTTGTGCCAAAGAGGGAATATTGCCTCATTTCAACTCGACGATGAGTTAAGCCACCAGATCAACCAAAGAAATGGGCAATATCATTTCTATCTGACTCAGATGAGAAAAGATCAAAATTACTCCGGCTGGGTTGCCGAGGAGATCCGAAATTACATCGCGTCAAATATGATCTCTGAAAAGGGAGGGCAAGATGAAAAAGTTGCCTAGTATTAATTTCAGTACGATTGAAATTTTATGCCTGTTATATCACAAGAATAGTACCAAGGATGTGGCAGTGGCTTTAGGCTTATCACAGCCAAAAGTGAGCCGAGCCCTGAATGCATTGCGGGATGTATTTGATGACCCTCTATTCATTCGAAAGAACAATAAACTGGTTGCTACTAAGTTGACCCATGCCCTGTATGAATCCTTTTCTGAAATACTCAGCTGTGCAGATTCGATAGAGGGGCTCGCCATTAATCGTACGAATGTTCCTGAGCCACCAATGGTGATATGTACTGTGCCACAGTTAGAGATCGGTTTAGCTCAACAGGTGATTGATGAGGCGCAGAACAATAGTGTTAACTCAACTCTTGCTATTTCCACATCGGCCTGGTCAGAAAGAAGTGAACAACAGCTGATTGATGGAGAAGTGGATGCGGTGATCAGCTTTATGCCTTCAATGAGAAAAGAGCTATTATCGAAATCGATTATTCAACACAGAGGTGGATACCTTATCGCTCGAGAAGGTCACCCCATTTGGCAGTCTCCAACGATCGATAATATGATTGATTATCCTATTGTGAAGCTAGTGACTATGCCGTTTCCTGCAAATAAGTCTCCCATTGGTGTCTATGCTAAGGCGAAAGGTAAATCTGTGCCGGTCTATGCCACGGCCCCCGATCTTGGTAGTGCAGCGAGTAGTCTACTGAATTCAAATGCCTTCATGATTGTTGGTGTTAAAGGCGCAGTGGATTTTTTGGCAAGCATTAAGGGGTTGCGAGCGAGTAAGATTGATTACTCCCAAGATAAGCTTTTATTGCAAGACTTTTCACACCCGACTGTCTACCTATGGTTAAGACGTTCCCTCGATGGCAAAGTCCTAGCCCCCTTCTGGCTACAACAAACGCTTGAGTCCTATATCATCAATGCTCATAAATAGTCGCGTTGGCTTGTGATTTGTTAAACATTCACCGCATGGCTTTCTCCTCAAGCCAGATGTAGTGCTATAATGCGCGATTATTGCACTTCGCCAATTGTTATCTTCCTAGATTGCAGATATTGCTAGCCACTTTATATGGCTTGGGCAGAAGTCGGGTATTTTTCAAATAGACACTTAAGCCTAGAGGGCTGCATGTCTTTATTTTAAGTTGGATAATTAGTTTATGTCAGTTAGACAGATCAATCGTACCTTCTCAATTGCGCCCATGCTGGATTGGTGCGATTTAAGATTAAGTTGATGTTTTATATCTAGAATTATTCTGCAAGGGTGCCTATTGGGTGCCTCGTTTTTTTGTTTTACTTCGGGGTACCCCTACTTTACTCACAATGATCCGCCTTTCTCTCACTCATCAATGCCTGTTGCCCCTAACAGAAACCCCCTTAAAAATGTTTAAGAATATCGAAAGTTCACCTTTTTAAATTCAAATTTGCAATTAGCTAGTTGGCGTATTTTATTGGGTATGATCACCACCAATGCCAAGTGATGTTTGGCTGTCTTTTAGCATTGGTTTAAGGAAGATAAATGATTACTCATTCTAGATCTGATTTTGAGTTAGGTGGTTTGCCATCGTTCGTTGAGATTGGGACGCACTGCAATAATTATTGGGCTGTGTCAGATACGGCGGATTATGCCAAGGCTTGCGCTTTGGGTGAGCAGTATGGGCGTGAGTATTTGGATTTTAAAAAAGGCCGGTACGATGATGATCTAACGTTGGCCGATATCTTTATTGCGATGAACAATCATAATGAGGGGTTTAAGCGTGGCTTTGCGTTCGCAATTGATAGGTTGATCGCTAATGTTTAGCTCACTGGGTGGCGCAGAGTCTACGCCACCCAAATGATTACAAGCTAGCTTGTTTATCGCGGTAATGGCTATTTAGCATGTGCATTGCTTTGAATAGTGGCGCCGCCTCTTTTCTTTCAAGTAGGTCTTGATAGCTTAGTTTTGGTTGGCTTTGCCTTTTGCCTATTGATATAGCTTTTGAGCGTTTGCGAACAATGCCCATAACTTTGATTGTTTGGCGAACGGTCCACTCCGATTGCCCCGTATGTTCTGCTACCGCTTTAATGCTTAAGCCTGATAAATAGAGCTCTGCTAAAATATTTTTTCCTTGGTTGTTACTCATTGCTAACTCCTTAAGCTGCAGCTGCGGTTTTGATGCAGAGGTGAGGTAGGTTTGCGCGTGTGAGCGCTTCGGCAAATTGTGGCGGTACACTGTTACCCACTCGGGCGACTTGGCGCTTTTTGGTGGTTTTACCGTTGTAGTCTTTAATGATGTATTCAGGGTTAAAGCCTTGGCAGGCAAATAGCTCGTGGGGTTCTAACATGCGCATACCAATATCGATGATCTGATAGGGTTCGCCTTTTATCATCACTAGGCCAAATCGGTCGTTGGTGGTGATAGTGTGTAGCGGTTGATCACAGGCAACGCCGTCTTGCTCATTGCCATAGTATTTGATGAAAAAAGCTCTGACCTCGCCTAAATGCAAGCCGCCTGCGGTGATGGTGTGGGCGGGTTCGCTAGTTGCATGACCTAAATTCGTACCCCGCATTTTTATCATGTGGCTAGTTATTAGGGCATTGTGATCAACGGTTGTGACTGTTGGCAGTGGATTGCTTAAGCTGTCACCTGGTCCCGAGTAATTGCCGCCGTAATGCTTGCAGATGTTGGCGGCTTTTAGAGTCGGTTGAACTACGGCAAAGTGACCACCTTTAACCTCGGCGCAAATGGTGCGCAGTGGCTCATTTGCTGGCATGTTGCGTTGGCTGCTGGCGTTGGCGTGTTCGGTGATGAAAGGTGCTACATTATTACCAGGTACAATAAAAGGCTGCTGTGCATCGATAACAAATTTCTGTATGCCTTTGGCTATTCGCTTCATGGTGTTTTCAGCCAGTGGCTTTTTACGGCCAAAGATTGATTTGCATGGCAGTGACCAATCGATACATTCTGCGGCGGTTCGGTATGGCTGCAGTTCACCATTTTTAACTTGCTCGCTGTCTGGTGCGCCGTGGGTCGGTTCGGGCCAAACTATCGGCTGGCCGTCACAACGGGCCACCATAAATAAGCGCTTGCGAATAGTTGGCGAACCATAATCACAAGCGCGCATTTCGCGCCATTCAACTTTATAGCCCAAGCCTTTGATAAGCTGGCTAATGTCGGTTAGGCCTAGCACATCGATGCATTCTGCTAATGCGGGGTGATCGGCATTAATGCCTGTTGAGAGGATATTAACGAACGCTTTAAAGGTTTCACTCTTGCGTTCTGGGCATGGCTTGGCCGTTTGCGTTTGTTCGCATTCAATTACTGGCCCCCACGTTTTAAATTCTTCTACATTTTCTAACATAATCACTTTTGGGCGAGTGAGTAGCGCCCAGCGGATCACCACCCAAGCTAAACCACGAATTTGCTTGCTTACTGGCTTGCTGCCCTTGGCTTTACTAAAGTGCTTACAGTCTGGAGAGAACCATGCCAAATCAACGGGTTTACCTGCCGTGGCTTGAATGGGGTTAACGTCAAACACTGACTCGCAATAGTGCAAGGTGGTTGGGTGGTTGGCTGAGTGCATGGCAATGGCGTCTTGATCATGGTTGATGGCGATATCAACACTGCGGCCTAATGCCCAGCTAATCCCCTCAGAAGCGCCGCCGCCACCTGCAAAGTTATCGACTATTAACCCATTCATTATGATTCCCTCACTAATACCGTCGTTACTTTGAAGCGGCCGCGACCAGGTGTTGTGCGTGAGTAAAACATTGTTGCAGGCTCGCCACACTCATCGATACCTACGCCCCAAAAAGCATATTCGTGTTTAATTGATACAGTTTGCAGATCACCACCAAAAGCTTGATCAATGGCTATCTGGGCTTGTTCAAGCTTCACCCACCCTTTTACGAATTGCTCTTTTGGATCATCTAAGTGCAATGCTATATGTTCACCATCTTGATATTTACTCATACCGCTGCTCCTTGCGTTCTCAGTTTTGTTTCGGCGTCTAGGGCAAATGCCTCGGCGTCAGTTTGGTTAAAGTGGCAAAGCTCGGTGGCGTTGCGACTGTGCGATATTCCCCACCCGTGATAGTTGTCTGGTGTATAGGTGATCTGCACCTGCTTTTTATCGTGATGGATTGAGGCGAACGGTGCTGATAAACAGACCTTGCCTTTCGGGGTAGTGAAAGTGTTCATGCCACGTCTCCCATAGGTTCGCACTTTTCGAGCCTAGCGGTTAACTCGGCTAATACGGCATCATGTGCTGTTTGCTCTAGCAGTAAGGTATTGGCGAGGGCGCAAAGAACAGTCCAGCGGTGATTATTGATTTTGTCTGGTTGGGCTTGGAAAGCCTTATCGACTAAATCAAACACCTCGCTAGGCCAAACTGATTTGGTTTGTTGATCGCTAGCGGGTGATTCGTCACTGGTTGCCTGTGCTGATTCCACTGTTTTCTCTGCTGACTGTGGTTGATTACGGGCTATCTGCTCCTCTATATCGATTTGCTGGCCTGCACTGTTCTCTAGCTCATCAGGCGTCATTAATTCCTCTATTCTAGCCAATAGGCTTTGGGTAACTTCTGCTTCACTGTCGCCATTTAATAAGCAGTAATTGGCGTATGACTCAAATTCGCTTTGATGGGCTTTGTCTACCTCGTTAATGCGGTCGGTATCTGCGATTCGGCTTGGGCCATTTCGGTATTGTGACCAGGCATTCATTGAGCAGCGCGTAATGGTACTCGCGGAGGCGATGGGCGTGGTGGGGGATTGGTTAGGCTCTTGATCTAATTGTTGTGCTAGTTCTTGAACAGTCTCTTGCTGTGAGGCTGGTTGCAGCTTGTGCGCTGCAGCGTTAACCATATCAAGCATGGTTTGACCGTCTTGCAGTAGATCATCGCGGTTGATGTAACCCATACGCTCGCCTTTCCACTCTTTATCAAATACGGCGATGGCACAGGCAAAACCAGCACTTGAGGCCTCTTGTTTTTTATTAGCCGGTTTAAACCAAGCGGGTAGATCAAAGCTGATACGGCCACGAATAAAGCAAACGTGGTCGGCATCTTCGGGCCACCACACTTCTGAGGTGGCAGACTTAATCACGTAAACCATCTTGGCGCCTTTATCGCGTTCAATCATGGTTTTCTCAATGATGCTGCGCATACCTGTGACGGCTTGACCATCTTCGATACAGGCGCGTGAATAGGGCGGGTTGGCATAGGCTTTGCCACCTTTTAGATCGGCAGTCCAATCTTGAGTGAGGGCGTTATCTTCTACTGTGTAGAAGTTGGGGCATTTGTTGTTGCTGCCATCGGTAAACAGGTCGAGTACAAAGGGGCCAAACTTGGCGAACACGCCCCAGAAAAGCGCAGGCGGGGTTTGCCATTGGTCGCCCACTTCTTTGAGTAGGTGCTTTGATTGCTGCTTTAATTCAGTTAGCTTTTGCGCATAGCTGATGGGGGTTGGTTTATCTGTCATGGTGCTGCTCCTTAGCTTGCGCTTACTGTTTTGTTATCGCTTAACTGATTTGAATTGCTGCTATAGCCAAACCTTGCCCAATCCAGCTCTTTAACCTTTTCGATATTACTCGCCACTTGTTCGAGGCGTTCTTGGGCTCTGACTAGGTTTGAAACTTCGATACCAAAGCGAGCGGCGGCGCGTTCAACTGGCAGGCCATTAACGTAATGCTCAATCAAGGCGTTTTTTTGTGGCTCTGAGTTCATCTTGGTGAACTCGTTGATCAGCAGCTGCATGCGCTCTAATGATTCGTGGCCTGGTAGTAGGTAGTTCATGCTTTGCTCTCATCAATAATGTCGAGTAAGGCCACTTCTTTACGTAAGTCTGCAGCGGCCTCTTGCCCATAACCCCAAATATCACCGTTCTCAGGGTTGAAGCGCGTTGGTGCTATCCATGCGAGCGGTATTTTGTGACCTTTAGTGATGTAGTTGCGCATACAGCAAACGAGGTCGCGCAATGTGCCACCATTGCTAAAGCCGCTCCAGCGCCCTTGATAATGGGTATAGATTCGGCGTTTGGTGTAACTGTCTACAAACCAAACTTTGCCTTTGGCATCTACCTCTATCGTTGAAACTTCGCCTTTATAGTCAAAAAACTTACGGCCATGACTTGATATTGCTTTAATAAGTGCGTTTGCTTGTTCAGCTCGCTCGGATTTAACGGGGTTCGGTAAATCGTAAAAAGAATCACAATTGCAGCGTGGGCAAATGGCTGTTTTCATAAAACCATCATCACGGCGATGTGCTGTTGAAAAAGTTCCTGTCCATCGGCATTGGCGTTTACTACATTCAATTCTTTGGCTCATGCTGCGTCCTTGTCTGTTTTGCTGTTAATGTAGAGTTTTAGGCCTTGCTGCACGTTGTCGATGATGCGGCAAAGGTATTGATAATCTGGGTTTGGCTTTTGCGGAATGCTGTACCACCAATCAGGGCCAAACACTCGCGATGCTAGAGCGTGATCAGGCTGCTCAAGTTCAAAATGTTCGGCGTCATTGAATAGTTCTCTGGCTTCGACTTTAGTAAATTCCCCTTGTTTTCTGCTACTGACTATCTCTTTGCGCAGCTTGGCGGCAAATTCTTCTGAATCACAATCAATGTCACTTTTTATTGTGCTGAGGTTTGTGGCGGCATAGTGATGATTGATTCGAATAAAGAACTGCTCTATTGAGTCACCACTCATGGCCCCCCAGTAGCTTGACCAACTTTCGCCATAACACTCGATGATGATTTTCCCCTTACCTGGTGCATAGTTTTCTAAAATCACTGTTACAGGGTCTAAGCCCTCTATCTCGGTAAGAGTCAATTTGGTGACTGAGCTTTGTTCTATTTTCATGGCGATTATCCTGTGTAAACTTCCCAACTCATCTGTGGCTTTTTGGTTTTTGGGTTCAACTTCCCTGTTGGTTTCCTATATCGGATCTGCAGGTGCTTATGCTGCTCTTGGGTATTGGCGAGTTCGATAAACTCAGCGCAAAGGTTAGGTGTTGATAAAGAGTGACTGAGGCGCTGCGGCTTCATCTTGTTAAAATTGGCCTGAGTTTGCTCTTTAACCTGTTTCTCGTATTCTTCTTGAGAAAGTTCGCGCCTGTTATCGCCAGAGCCCTCATAAGTGAGCACTTTCTTTAAGGCCGCTTTTCTTGCAATACTCATGTTTACGCCATAGACAAAAAACATAACTCCCCCTTATGCCGCGCAGATCAGGTCTTGCTTGGCAATATCGCGCTGTTTATCGAGGTGATCGGCTAAATCACTTACATGAACCACCCAAGGTGCTTTATTGCTGTTGCTGGTGCGAAACGCTGCAATTGGCAAGCGGCCTGATTTGGCGTAGTTAAGTGCGGTTCGAGTTTCAAGCCCCAAGAACTCCTTGCAGATATCTTCTAGTGGAATAACCGCTTTATTAAATTGAGCCATAAGCAAAAAGGTGGTGTTCATGGGCTAGCCCTCTTGGTGCTGTAGCTGCAGTGCTACAAGCTGATTTGCTACTTGGTGATCACGCATCACTTTTTGTTTAGCCTGTTCACACTGACTAATTAGTCGTTCAAATGTGCTGCGTTCGTGAGGCCAGCGTTCTATGGCTTGCTGGTGAATTTCTATTTGTGAATCAAACCAGTTAATAAAAGGCTTGATGCTTACACTGGCTTTTAGTAGGGCGTGATATTGCCTAAGTTGTTCGAGTGAATTCATATTTACCTCCCTTTTCGACTACTGTATATTCAGACAGTAATTAGCTTAGCCACATTAGTTTCAGTGTTGCGATAAAGCCTTATTGATGATGTTGCCTCATCAACGCGCAGGCTAAATGATTGCCCAAGTTCACCTGCTCTAATGCAGTAGGTTTTAATGAATAGCTGTGATGGCTGGGTGTACTGCAAGTAGCGCTCTAGCTTTGCTAGGCGGTTATTCACTCTAGGGCAGCTCATTGGGTCTTTATGCTGACTTAGTAAGCAGGCAAAGCGGATTGCTATGAGTAGCCTAAATTCGATGTTTTCTTTCTTTGTTCGTGGGGTTGTTGTAAGTACCATTTTGATTGCCTCTTTAATCTCTACAAGTAAAACTTGTATTACAAGATACAAGTTAAAATGGAAAAAGCAAGAAAAACTTGTATAAGTTTTGGTTTTTTGATTAATATAGGTGCTGGCAAAGTAAGCCGATTTATTCGGAGAATATTTTGCTTGGGTCTTAAGGTGGCAGGTTGTGAAAGCGTTACAGTTTGTTACTTTTTATCATGTTTTGCTGTTTTACTCATTTACATTGGTAGTATTGCCAGTGCCAATTTACTTAATAGATGGATGTTAGTTATGAGTGATAAAAACCAGTTAGTTGAACAAGAAGATATTGAAGCAAAGAACGGCGGCGGAAAGGAGCCGCCAGCGGTGGATACTCAAAATGGTGGTGGAAAGGAGCCGCCAGCGGTGGATACTCAAAATGGTGGCGGCAAGGAACCGCCTCTTTAAATAGAACTTAGTAAATAGCGGGGGTGCGAATCCTCGCTATTGAGGTGTATATGGATATTTTCTTAAGCAAGTTAGAGATTGCCACTATGGTTGTCTTGCTAGTGTTTGCAGTATTAAACATTACGCAGTTTAGTAAGCCGTCATCGACAGGTATTGCCGCTTGGGGGGTGCTGTTTGTTCTGCTGATCAGTATTTTTATCAGTGATAGATTGATCAACGAGCTGGCTGATTACAGTGTGGGATTTACTCGCCTGGTGTGGTACTTCGGTTTCGCAGCGGTTGATCTACTTGCGATAATGGCTATTTATAAATTGCATATAAAGCTGTCTGTTGAGTTTGATAAGGTGGCGGTGTTTTGCGTTAGGATGCTGCAACTATTGGCGATTATTCAAGTTGTGCGATTTTTTGATCGGCATGTTCTTGATGTGCTTGGAAGTATCTACCAGGTGGCTATTCCATCTATTAATGCCATTATGGTTATTGTTGTCGCGTCAGCCACAGCAGTTAGTTTAAGTAAAAAGAATTAAAGCAAAAGGATTTGGAATGAATTATTTATATTGTTTGGTCGCTATCTGTTTAGCCATCGTCTTTATTTATTATTTTTGGGCGACAGACTCTGCGTTTAATAAGGCTGCTAGTGTTGCTAAGTTAAAGTCGGATGCTGAGTCTGAAATGGGCTCTGCATTTATCAAATTAGCGATGGAGCAATATCAGTTTAGGCAGCTGAGCATTGAGCAGCAAACCCCTGCAGAACTGCAGGCATTAATTGATAACCAAGATTTGTTGTGTGAACAGTTACTGGAAAGGCTCGAAGAAATAGAACAAGAACAGCCGAACGTGACAGCTTTTAAATTAATTTAGAGAATAAAAAAAGTGCCAATAAAGGCACTTTTTTTTGATGTTGTGTTTATTAGCTTTTATCGGCCCGTTGCAGTGGCTCTTGCTCTGTTTGCTTATCACCGTTTGGCTCTAGGCCATACTGCTCTAAAACTTTTGAATAATACAGATCAGCAAGTATCGCCATTGATACATCAGGCTTAGAAATGTTGATCCAGCCCATATTCATGCTGCTTTGAATTGTTTTGGCAAAGGCGTCACACATCTGATGCCTGAACTCATCGGAACGTACCGTTTTAAGAATGTCGTCCAAGTTCTCTGAGGTGGCCGTTCCCATACCAAACTGAATCCAATTAGGCGTTGTTTTTAGTACGGTAGCTAACTTGCGAACACGAGCAGATCGCGGGGTGGTTTTACCCGATTCCCACTGCTGCACTGACTGAAAAGAAACACCCATTAAACTACCAAGTTGCTCTTGGCTGAGTTTCTGCTTTTCTCGTGCCGACTTAATTCGTTGACCAATCAAGATTCTATCTTCCATTCGAATAATAGTACAAGTTTAACTTTATTATGCACTACAAGTTTAACTTGTCAAATCAATCGGTATGTGCAAGTATTTATGGAAATGCAAGAATTACTTGAAATTGACGGGTCGATTAATAATGAAAGAATTGGTTGAACTTATCCCTGACGGGGTTTCACAAGCTGACATTGCCAAGGCTTGCAATGTTACTCAACAAGCTGTTTCTCAATGGTTTGTTTCTGGTCTTATCCCCGCAAAGCGAGCCCAAACTGTAAAAGCTGTAACAGGTATTCCCTTGCACAAACTCAACCCACAAGTTTACCCCACGGTGGAGAATACCAATGTCTGATCAAGTCGATATGGCGACCAAGTTTGCAGAGGTTGAATTGCAAGCGGCGCTTAAAAATAGACCCAGAAACACTTTAACCCCAAAAGCCGCTGTTTCTACTGCGATGCTCCACTTGCTGATGGGCTGGCTTTTTGTGATGCGGATTGTCGGGATGATTTTGAGCGGATCAATAGAAGTAAGGCGAGGGCGCTATGAATCAGTTAAGTGATAACAATTCTATAGAAACCAGTGAAGAAAAAGAGTTTTTCGAACGCTTAACCAAGCAACAACAAGTAGAAAAAATGGCGGCTATCGCCAGAACGAGCAAAACACAAAGCGCAGAGGGAGTTTGCACCGCTTTGTATGAAGCTGGTGTGTGTTTCCCTGAAATGTAAGAAAGCCCGCTGAGTTTGGCGACCGAACGGGCTTAATACCTAGAGAGGCTAGATCATGTTACTTAGACAAGTATGTTTCGTCAATTTCATCAATGTGCGGGGTAAGCCTGCATGAGTATGGAACTGATGGTTAAAGCGCTAAAAACCAAAGTAGGTAATCCACTGCGTAAGCTGGTACTGATTAAGCTTGCTGATAATGCCAGTGATACGGGTGAGTGTTGGCCCAGCTACCGTCATATTGCGGATCAGTGTGAAATTAGCCGCCGCAGTGTGATGAACCACGTTAAACAACTCGAGCAAGAGGGGTTTTTAAAGCGTGAGTACCGTAAAGGTGAAAAGGGTAATTCGAGCAATATTTTTCACTTAAGCATTACTAAGGCTGAGCAACAAAAGGCTGGTGAATATACTGCACCCCCTAGTGAACCTGCTGCACCATCTAGTGAATCTGCTGCACTACCCCCTAGTGAATCTGCTGCACCCAGAACCAGTCACTCTATAGAACCAGTCAATGAACCTTTAAATAATAAACCAAAAAAGTCTCGCAAAGAGGTGTTTGATTTTTCTAGCTGGCCTGCAATGCCAACTGAGCAAACGCTTAATGATTGGATTGCTATGCGTAAAGACAAGAAAGCAAAGCTAAACCAAACGGCGATTAACCGACTTGCTAAGCATCTGCATGATGCTGTTAACGCTGGTTTCTCTGTAGAGGATTGCATTGCAACTTGTGCCACTCGTGGCTGGGTAGGCTTTGAGGCTAAGTGGTTAATTAATGCGGGGGTTAGTCCTACTAATGCGGCTGATGAGTATAGCGATTGGGCTGGTAACGTGTTTGATGAAAGGGACCCGCTGATATGACTACAAAGAGCTTACAAACAATCTTGAATAAATCTCGTGTTGTTGGTTGTGGCGGTTCAATTAATGATTCCCCTCGTCCATCAGACACCGATATTGCGATTGTTGATAGTGTGTTCGAGAAACTAAGGATTTTATTCCCAATTGGAGCGCCAAAGGCTGATGCGACCGCAATATATAAGGCTGAGTGGCTAAAAACGCTCGCGGCTCAAGGCGTTCGGAGTCGTGAACAGGTGCAGTTCGGTTTGAATCGTGCGCGGCGTGAAGTTGGTGATCGGCAATTCTGGCCGACACCACGCCAATTTTGCGCTTGGTGTGTTCCCACCGCTAATGAGTCTGGATTACCTAGCAATGAGGAGGCGTTTCGTGAGGCGCTAAAACATTATCGTGACGCTGCAAGACACCAGTGGAGCCATGAGGTTGTGTGGTTGGCTTATCGAGAAACAGGTTATTGGTTGTTTAACCGTGGTAGCCAGAAAGAGGTGCTTGAGGTGTTTACTCGAAACTATATCGCGTTAACTCGTAGATTTATGTCTGGTGAAATCTTTGATATCGAGTTGCCTAAAGCCTTACCTCAAGGTGGCAGTATCCCAACGCCGCCAGAACGGGCCAAGGCAAAGATTAGTGATTTACGTCGCTCATTTGGATTGAGAGGTTGCAATGAAAGCTAATACTAAAAAGTTAACCCAAAAGCAAAGGCTGCAGCAGATCATCACCGGCCCTCGCTTTTGGTCGTTGTTTGAAATTCAGCAAGAGTGCCTTGTTCGGTTTCAGTCCCATGATAGTGAAACGGCTTTATCTGCTCGCTGGCGTGAGTTTCCTTTGGATAACCGAGTTAAACGTAAGCGTGATGGTACACGCAATACTTTTGAATATCGGTTGGTGGGGTAAGTATGGCTAGCGGTGTTGATTACGGCAGATTAAATGATGCAGCGATTAAGCGATGGCTTAAAGATGGGGTGACTCGTGATTATCGCGATCCACGCTTTCCTGAGTTGCGTTTACGTGCCAGAGCTGGCCGCGCAAAAGCCTCTGTGTTTTTGGTGTTGAATGCTGGCGGTGAAACGGGCTGGGAGAAAATTGCCACTTGGCCGAGTGTTTGTATTAAAACGCTATCTCTTGAGTTGCCTGTGATGCTGGCTAAAAGGAGCGCTGGCAACATGGTGACAGGTCAATTTAGCACAGTGGGTTGTTTGCTTGCCTGGTATCAGTCCCACATTAAGAACAATTCGACTTATAGCAGTAGTTGGCGCAGTAACGTGAGTTCTTTGATCAAGTGTCATTTATTGCCTCGATTGGGCTCTCTTTCATTGGTTTCGGTGAGCTTTGCTGAAATCGATGCGCGTTTGGTTAAAACCATGCTTAACGATGAGTTTGCACCTAATTACATTCGTGAGGCAGTGAACAAGTTAAAAGTGGCGTTCTCTGCTGCGGCTAAGTTGCGTTTGATTGGCACCAATCCAATTGCGGGTTATCAAGTGACGGACTCTATAAAGCTGAGTGGCGCCAAAGATACTCGGCTTTTTGAATCGGATTTGGCTGAGCTTTTTAATCGCTTAAGTGATTCGGCCATGCCTGTGACTATGTTGTTTGTGCTGATGATGATGTTTGGTACCCGTATCAACGAGACTCGCCAAGCACGTTGGGAATATTTTGCCGGTGATACTTGGGTGATCCCCGCGAGCCATGCCAAGAATAAGCAAGAGCATAGAATGCCATTAACCGATTCGGCCAAGGCTCTGATTAACCATTATCGTCAGTGGCAGCTTAAGCATGTTGGCAAGCGTTCAAATCTGTTCCCGGGTGTTAAAGGTCCTATCTCGATCCGCACTGCTCATGATTGGAATACTCAAATTAGGTTTAAGCATTTCACTAGCCATGATCTGCGGATTTTATTTAGAACCATGCTGGCTGATTTGGGTGTCGATACCATGATTGGTGAGCGATTGGTTAACCATGCCTTGCCTGTGCTTTTGCGTACCTATGTTAAGTCAACCTTAGATAAGGGTATGAGCCAAGCGTTAGAGCAGTATCACGCTTATTTGATTGAACGTGGTTTTTCTTCTGTTGCGCCAGAGATATTACCTAGATCGGTTGTTGATCACGGGAATGCTCAAACGCCTATGGCAAGTGGTTGGGTTTAATAATGACTGCATCATTACTAATAGAGTATGCAATTACAGAATTTTGGGGGATTTAATGGCTAAACGTGGCGCTGATTTACTTAAAACGGCTCGTATGATCAGAGGGTTTACCCAAGATGAAGTGGCTCAAACCTATGGCGTAAGCCCTAAAACGTACCGCAATTGGGAACGTGGCAATACATCGGTTTCATACGATGACCTATCAGCACTTTGTGAGCAGGTATTTCACATGCCGTTAGCCACAGTGACGGAGGTCGCCAGCCATGCCGCATGATGCACAGCATGAGTCGATGATGAATATCAAACAGCTGCGCTCTGAGCTTAAGGCTTGGGGCCGCTATTGGGCTAAGCAAGAAGTTGGGCAAGGTTATAGCAGTCGCAGTGCTTGCGATAGGTTGGGCGAACCGTTCATTGCTAGCAGCTGCGGCGGTAGTCGTGACCACATGCCGCCTGATCACATCAATCGTTACGATATGAAAGTTTGGTGTTTAGCCCATGATTGCCGCCGAGCATTACGGGCGCAATACATCTGCAAAGGGCAATGGCAGTTGATTGGATTCGATAGCAAGAAAAGCTTTTTATTTTGGTTAAGACGCGCAGAGATAGCGCTGTTAGGGGGATAGGATGGTGGCTAATTTGTCAGAGGAAACCAAGAAGCATCTGCAAAATCAACTAATCAAGCTGGGCGATATGATTGGTGATGGCTTGGCCGATGAACCTGGTGGTAAATGGATTCGCAAAGATTATGCAAAAGTGGCTAAAGCATTGGGCTATGGACCAGACCGAACAGCCAAGAACGCTGCTATTAACCAAGCGATGATGAAGCGGTGCAATGATGTGACTTGTGGCAAGTGTGGCGGGTTGTTAGTACAGACTCGCTCAGGTTCAAAACGTGCGGTATGTCAGCAAGGCCATAAGTGGCAATTACTTAAGTGAGGTTAATGTAATGGGCAATATACATTTCTACATTTGGGTGCTCTTGGTTATAGGGCTAATTAACCTGTTGGTAAACTACATATGCTTTATTAAATGGCGTAAGGATAACAATAAACCTAAAAAGTCGGGGCGCTCATGAATCGTTACTGCAGTCAGTGTAAGCAAGCAACCGAACACTCAGAACTTAAGCAAAGAACATTTTTTCAGGACTGCGCTATCGCTTTAATTTCAGGGTTTCGCGTTGATTTAAGTGAGTTCGAATTAGAGTGTAATCAGTGTGGCAAACAGCGGAATAAGTGAGGGAACATGAATCAAGTTTTAAAACAGATCATTACTGCAGAACCCAGAACAGGCAAGACGGATATGTTAATCAGCATGGCCTTGGGGTATGTACAGCGCCGCCGCAGTGTTGCAATAGTGTTGTCATTTAAATCTGATGTAGAAGATTTTAAGCGCCGCCATCGCGCTAGTTTAAAGGATGGAATCATGGTTATTAGCGAATATGAAGCGTTTGGTCGTAGCAGAATGATTAGATCTACATTGCCAGACGTAATTCTATTGGATGATCTTGATAGGTTTGCATCTAGAGAGGGCCACCCTTTGAATTTGATTGAATCAATCTATATGCCAATTAATACAAGTCTTATTGTAGTGGCGACTCAAACTGGTGCTAGCGACTCTTTTGTGTCACAAGCGGCCTCATTCACTGATGCCTGCAGAGCGTTTGGCCGCGCTATCATTAACGCTATCAAGGGGATGCTGCCATGGGTAAAGTAATCAACGGAACAGGTGAGTTGTATCTGAATGGTGAGATATTGGGTAAGGTGAGCAACTGGAATCTACAGCTTAAGCCATCGCACTTATGGAATGATGATCTGTCTACCTGCGTTAAGTGTGGCGATAAAGATTGGATGGCTGATGAGTTCTGTTCAGAATCAAGGCTAAAGTGTAGTGGTGTAGATGTTGCGGCTAAACGTTTAGAGTTAGAGGTGCAATCTTGGGAGTTTTCTTATCGTGAGCAGTGCAGGCTAGAGTCGATAGACGCTAGAGCGAACCTTATAGCGATGAAGTCTCGCCAAGTAGGAATGACGCGCCTGCAAATGATGATGACTAGAAAAATGATGAGAGATAGCGGTGCACCGATTGAGTGTTGGGCTGCGCGAACGCCGCTGAGCAGTGCGATTCAAAAAGCTTTTGGTCCTCGTGCGGGCTCAATGCCTCGCGATCATGTGCTACAAAATTAATCACGGGTCCTTTTGGCTCGACTCACTGCGGGGGCGGGGACTCGCAGTGCTTCACTACATGTGAGATTTTTCTGGGGTTGGTTGTTGTTTTATTGGCAGTAGTCGCCCCAAATGAAAATCGCACCGCCAAAAAACTGCTTTAATTGCTGAATTTACTTGCTTTTTTACTTATCGCTTTATTTTTCGTTTTCGCCTTTTAAATTCGATCCAATACACCAACTTTTGATCCTTTCGATAGTGACTCTTATATTTAAGGCTGTCTGACTGAAAGGGGATTGTGAAAATGGATGTATGGTCAATTGATGAAAAGAGGCTGTTTGGCAGTGTTTCAGAATTGGTTTCGCTGCAAATGGATGTGGCCGCAGGGATACAACAGAAAGATATTCAGTTGCTAAGTTATGATTCAAAACTGCGTTACTGGTCTTTTGAGCTTGGGGTTATCGAATTTCATGATCGCCTGTTGAATATTCGAGAGGGTGAGAACGATTGTGTTTTTGAGAACTTTTTAATTTTCCATTCTAAAGAAAAGCATCTGCAGCCGAACGCCGTCCTCCAGTTCTGGAACATGGAAATTAAGTACCAAAAATTTCTTAATGTCAGAGAGCTAGGTTTTCAATCCGTAAGCAATGGGTTTAAAGCTGATGGTCAACAGCGGCCTGGGCATTGTCCATGGTTATATTTTAAAGATGCGAAAATCAGTTAAGCGATAACTAAATGCTTATAGCGAATCAGTTATGTGATAACTATTTAACGTGAATACCACCACTTTAACATTTCAGGTCGATTGTTACCGCTTTAAGGTCGAATAGTGCCTTTTTAAAGCCCTTTAAAGTGGGTAAATTTATATACGCTTAATAACGTCTTGTTTGTAGGGTACTTGGCGTTCCTGTCCTTTTGGCTCCTTTATCGGGGCCATTTTTTTTGGCTGTAATTTGGTGGCTTGATGATTAAACGCAAGGTGTATATCGCTGGTCCTATGTCGGGCTTGCCTGATTGCAATCGTGGTGCTTTTCATCTTGCTGCTGATGTTCATCGTGCGTTAGGCCATATCGTCTTGAACCCAGCAACTTTACCCGCTGGGTTAGCCGAGCATGAATACATGCAGATTTGTACTGCAATGTTGATGTGCTGCGATGAGATTTACTTGCTAGATGGTTGGCAGCAATCGGACGGGGCCAAGGCTGAGCTTGCAATGGCGCAAAAACTCGATTTCAAAATCGTTTACCAAGAGGGTATTGATCATGAAATAACGCTGAGAGGTTTGTCGGCCTAATGGCCGCGCTTAGTGGTTCCTAAGTGTTATCAGTTAAGAACGGTTCGCTTTGCAACGTAACCAGCGAAAGGTGGCTAGCCTCAAATTTGGCGGCATGGTGTAGTTTCGGTTTGCGCCCGATTAAAGCATAAGTAGCTAAGAATTGTAGACGACCCCAGCTGACGGTGGGCTTGTGTTACCTAAATCTCACATTTTGGTTTAGGGCGTAGAAAGGCACTAATAACATCAGCTGCTATAGCCATGGCTCTCGATGGTGATCTAGCCGTTGGCCGCGCTAAGGCCAAAATATTAAGTGAGCTTATTATGAACCTCTCTCAAAAATTAGCCGCTATGGGTTTAGCCGCTGCCGCCGCCTTTGGTGGTGCAACGCTGGTCATTCCCCATGAGGGGCAAGTCTTAGGGACCTATGTTGATCCCGTTGGCATTCTTACCAGTTGTTATGGTCACACTGGCCCCGAGCTAAAACCTAACCAAGCTTTTACTGAGCAACAGTGTTTAGAAACGCTGGCTGATGACTTATCTATGTTTGATCGGCAGCTGCGGCGCTTAACGCACCCTGTCGAATTGACTCAGGGTGAACACGCCGCCTATTTAAGTTTTATCTATAACGTTGGGGCTGGGGCATTTAGAACCTCAACCTTACGAAAAAAATTATTGGCCGCTGATCGGGTTGGCGCCTGTAACGAGTTGCCTCGTTGGGTTTATGCCAAAGGTCAGAAGTTACCAGGATTAATTAAGCGCCGTAATGCGGAGCTTAAAGTTTGTTTAAAGGAGATCGCCAATGTGGCAACGACTGATTTCTAGTGGTGGCTCGTTCCACCTGTATTTTATTGGTTTGCTGATTATTGCTTTAGTGGGTTTAGGTACCGCGCTTAAATTTAGTCGGGCTGAGGTCGCGATAAAAACACAAGAGATTGAAACGCTGACATTAGCAAAAGCAGTGTTGCGTAGTGATCTCGATGCTATCGCCAACAAGGTTGAGCAAATTGAAGCGGAAAAGCTGAGTTTACGATTAGAGGCTGAGCAGGTTTCAAAGTTAAACCGGCAGAACGCCGAGGCCAAGACGGCAATAGAAACTGCATTTCGCCACCAAAGTCGTTTGTTAGATAAGATTCGGGGATCACCAGATGAAAACGTTAAAGCTTGGGCTGATACTGCTATGCCTGTCGATGCTGTGGTCTTGCTCAAGCAAGCCGCCTATTGTGCGCACCCTGATCACTACTCAGACGAAATATGTATTAGCGCCAGACGAAATGATAAGCGAGTGCCTACCGCCGCCTTTTAACTCCCCTACTGAAAACACCCCTAACGATTTACACCTTGAATACAGCATGTTGCTGCTGAATGTGATTGCCAAGTGTGAGGCTGATTGGCTAAGGCTGCGGCAATGGCGGGAGTTAAAGCAATGATTAATGATCCGAATGTCCAAAAAGGAATTTCAACAGCGGCTTATAGTGCCTCGTTCACTACCGCTGCAGGGGGAGCCGTATCAGTGAATCAGATAGCGCTATGGATAGGCATATTGTTTGCGGCGTTAACGTTTGTCGTTAATTGGGCTTATCAGGCTGCTAAGAACAAACGAGATGCTGATTTGCATGAGTTAGAGACTCAGTTAATTAAAGCCAAAATGGATAAGTTAGAAGAAACATAATTGTTTTTAAATCAATAGGTGCTGTATGGCTCAGATAAAGGCGCAAAAAACAGAGCCATTGCTGTTAAATAAAACCGACCTTTGCCGCAGCCTTGGCATCAGTACCACGGCATTTGATAAATGGGCGGTACCCGTTCACAGCAAGAAAGGCCGCGAGTGTCTTTATGCCATGAGCGATGTGGTTGCTAACCGAGTTGGTAATGAGCGCAGCAAGCAACAGTCGGCTAGCGAAGATTTTGATCCCGAGAAACCTAATCTCGATTATGAGCGCTATAGGTTAACCAAGGCGCAGGCAGACGGCCAAGAGCTTAAAAACGAGCAATCACGTAAAGAGGTGGTTGACGTTGGTTTTAATATTTTTGTGCTTAACCGCATTTCAGCCCAAGTCGCCCCCGTTCTAGACCAAATTCATATACGCATGAAACGTAAGTTTCCTGATGTTTCAGACAAGTTCCTTGAAGCGCTGAAAGGTGAAGTGATCAAGAGTCAAAACACAGTTTCAGAGCTGGCAGAAATGATTGAGGATTTATTAGATGAATATATCGGCAGCGCAGATTAAAAATCTGAAAGCCGCCGTTGCAACGGGTTTACGTTCATTCTACCGCCCACCGATATTAACCTGCTCTGAATACGCTGACGCTAATTTTTATATGTCGTCAGAATCCTCTTATACCGAGGGTAAATGGGAAAGCCTGCCGTTTCAAATAGGCATTCTTAATGCCATGGGTAATGACCAGATCACCACGCTGAATTTAATGAAATCGGCGCGTGTGGGTTATACCAAAATGCTGATGGCGAACGGCGCTTACAAGGTTGAGCATAAAAAACGTAACGTGTTGGTTTATCAGCCTCGCGATGGTCAAGCTAAGACCTTTATGAAAAAGCACGTTGAAACGGCTATCCGCGATGTTCCCGCATGGCGAAAGCTGGCCCCGTGGCTTGGGCGTAAGCATAAAGACAGCACACTTGAAGATAAGATTTTTAGTAACGGTAAAACCTTTATGGTGCGTGGTGGTACAGCCGCCGCCAATTACCGTGAAATATCCACTGACGATGTTATTTATGACGAACTAGCAGGTTTTGACGAATCCATTGAGCATGAGGGTAACGCCACATCATTAGGTGATACCCGTGTTGAGCTGTCGATGTTCCCCAAATCGATTCGCGGCTCAACACCAAAAGTGCTTGGCACCTGCCAGATGGAAAAGGCCTGCAGTGAAAGCCCACACTTTTTTAAGTTTCATTTACCTTGCCCACATTGCGGTGAGCTGCAAGAACTGCGCTGGGGCGGTGCAGATGAAAGCTTTGGTATTAAGTGGCTGCGCGATAGCAATGGCAATCAGGACCCAAGCACAGCTTATTACTTATGTGAGCATTGTGCTTGCTGCATCGAGAACAATCAGCTCGATGACATGGAGCTTGATCCGCGAGCTATTTGGATTTGTGAAAACACAGGTATTCGCACCACTGATTACATCGACTTTTATGATGCCGATGGCAACGATATCACCACACCCGCTAATGTCTCGATTCATATTTGGTCGGGTTACAACTCGCTAAATAGTTGGGCCAAACTGGTTACAGAGTTTTACAAGGCCAAAGGTGATCGCGAGAAGATGCAAACCTTTGTTAATACCAAGCTTGGTTTGCCTTGGGATAACGACAATGGTGAGCGTCTAGAGTGGGAAGAACTCGCAAGACGCCGCGAAATGTACCCCGACAATAAACTGCCTAATTGGGTGGTTTACTTAACAGCCGGTATCGATACACAGGATGATCGATATGAGGGCCGTGTTTGGGGATGGGGACCAGGTAAAGAGCTTTGCTTGGTTGATCGCTTTATTCTCAACGGCGACCCAGCAAGCCAAGTGCTGCTCGATAAAGTCAGTGAGCGTTTGCAAAAAAGCTATATTCGCGCCGATGGCGTTCGCTTAGAGCTGGGCATCGTAGCTTGGGATTCGGGAGGTCATTATGCCGATACGGTTTACTCGATGAGTAAAAAGCTTGGGGTGATGAAAGTGATCCCCGTTAAAGGAGCAAACGTTTACGGCAAACCGATTGCCAATTTCCCGAGAAAGAAAAGCCGCAAAGGTGTGTATCTTACCGAGGTGGGTACCGATAACGCCAAAGAATTGATTATGTCGATGCTGCGCATTGCCCCCGATCCGCACGTTCGTAAACCTGGCGCCATTCATCTGCCGCTTAACGAGTCGATTTGTGACGATGCCGAACTGCAGCAGCTTACCTCAGAGCGAAAAATTCCTAAGCGCCGCAATGGCCGTCTTGTTTATCGTTGGGATGAGCAAGGTCGCCGTAACGAAGCACTCGACTGCTTGGTTTACGCATTGGCCGCGCTGTATATCGCCCAAGAGCGTTTTGGTATCGACTTAGAAAAGCTGGCTAAAACCACCGTTGCCGCCAATGACAGTGACAACGATGAAAACGAACAAGACACGGCTCAAACCGAGCCCAATAAACCCCATTCAGAATCACGCAGCGACTCAACAAACAGTTGGCTCGGTGACACCGGCACAGGAGGTTGGTTATGAGCAAAGCTCAAGCGCAAAAAATGGTAGATGCTTATATTGCCGCCGAGCTTGATGTATTAGATGGCAAAACCGTCACTGTTAACGGTAAGACCATGGGAACGGAAGATTTACAGGCTATTCGAGCAGGCCGCTTGGAGTGGGAGCGGCGTGTAAATGCATACTCAAGCCCTAACGCTGGTTTTGGTCAAGCGCAATTTTAATCACTGTTTGAGCTAAGGATTATTAATGAGTTGGTTAAATAACGCTATCGCCACAGTTGCGCCCAATTGGGCGCTTAAGCGTGAGGCCGCAAGGCAGAGCTTTGACGCCATAAAGGGCTATGACGCTGCAAGAAAAAGCCGCACACATAAGGCGCATAAAGAGTCTCGCGGGGCTAACCAAGCGGTATTTGCTGCGGGTAAAAGCCTGCGCGAGCAAGCCCGTTGGCTCGATGAAAACCACGATTTGAGCATTGGCATACTCGACCGAATGGAGGAGCGCGTGGTGGGCTCACAGGGGATTGTGGTTGAACCTCAGCCCCGTGATCTAGACGGCAATATTCTCGATGACTTAGCCAATGAGTTGCAACGCCGCTTTGGTAACTGGTCATTAAAGCCCGATGTAACAGGGCGCTATTCACGCCCCGAGCTTGAGCGCTTAGTGCTGCGAACGGCGCTGCGCGATGGTGAGTGTTTCGGTCAGCATGTGCTTGGTCGAGTGCCAAAGCTTATTCACCCAAACGAGCAAGGCACCCCGTACTCAATCGAGGCATTAGAGCCTGATTTTGTGCCGTTTGAGCTTAACGATGTGGCTAAGCGTATTCGCCAAGGTCTAGAGGTTAACGCTTGGGGCCAAGTGGTTAACGTGCATGTGCTACTTGATCACCCTGCTGATCAGCAAGGCTTTCGCCATAAGACTAAGCCCATTGCTAAAAGCAAAATGCTGCACTTAGGCCTGTTTAAACGCCTGCATCAGTTGCGCGGTATTAGCTTGTTTCACGGCATTATGACCCGCCTCGGTGACATCAAAGATTATGAAGAATCTGAGCGAGTCGCGGCGCGTATATCAGCCGCCTTGGCGTTTGTGATTAAGCGTGGTGGCCCAGAGGATTACACCTCTGGTGGCAAAGACCAAGATATTAAATTTAGCCCGGGCATGACCACCACGTTAGCGCCTGGTGAGTCTATCGACACCCTAGAATCTAACCGCCCTAATGTGCATCTGGTTGATTTTCGTAACGGTCAACTAAAAGCCGCCGCAGCCGGTACCCGTGGCAGCTACTCCTCAATCTCTCGTGATTACAAAGGCAGTTATTCAAGTCAGCGCCAAGAGCTAGTTGAGCAAGATGAATCTAACCGCATTATGCAGCAATGGTTTTGTGCTGGGTGGTCGCGGCCTGTTTATCGCAACTGGCTCACTATGGAGCAGCTTAACAAAGTTGATCCGCTGGTGCTGCCTGAAAACCTTGATATCAACACCCTGTTTGATGCCGTGTATTACGGTCCAACTATGCCATGGATTGACCCCCATAAAGAGGCTAAAGGGTGGCAAGCAATGATATCGGGTAATGCTGCAACCGAGGCCGAGTGGGCTCGCGCTCGTGGCCGTAACCCTGCGGAAGTAAAACGCCAGCGTAAGCGCGAGGTGGAATACAACCGCGATAATCAAATGGTCACAGATAACGACCCCGAACCCACTAATGGAGAATCCAACAGTGAAAAAAACAACGCTAGCAGCAACAACGCTCGCCGCGCTCGCCGTCAGCACCGCGCTGACCGCGCCGCAAGGGATGGCGAGTCAGGCGATTGATAACGAGTCTGCCCCAAATAAAAACTGGTATGAGCTAAAAGCGCAGAACGGCCACGCCGAGATCATGATTTACGATGAGATTGGAGGTTGGGGAGTGACCGCCAAACAGTTTGCTCGTGATCTGCAAGCGCTTGGTAAGGTTTCATCGATCACAGCTCGTATTCATAGCCCTGGTGGTGATGTATTCGAGGGGATGGCAATTTACAACATCATTAAGGGCCACCCTGCTCAAAAAGTTTGTCATATCGATGGGCTTGCCGCCTCAATGGCCTCAGTTATCGCCATGGCGTTTGATGAGGTTGTTATGCCTGAGAACGCGATGATGATGGTGCATAAGCCTTGGGGTGGCACCTTGGGTGATGCCGATGACATGCGCAAATATGCCGATCTGCTAGATAAAGTTGAGGGTAATCTTGTTGGCGCTTACGCCCAAAAAACGGGCCTTAGCGATGATGAACTTCACTCACTACTCGCCAGTGAAACTTGGCTCACTGGTCGTGAAGCGCTTGAGAAAGGCTTTGCTGACACTGTAACCGAACCGCTGCAAATGGCAGCATCACTTTGCTCAAAACGGCTTAAGGACTTTACCAATATGCCTGAATCTCTAAAAAACCTGTTCACACCGCAGGGTAATAATCCTGGTGTAACTAATCCACCTGCTACGCCTGCGCCAGCCTCGGCACCTGCAGCACTTAATCAGCCGTCACAGGCTGACATTGCCGCAGCTGCAACAGCAATGAACAAAGAGCGTATCGATGGCATTAATGCCGCTTTCGCTGCGTTCCCGCAATTAGGTGAGCTAAGAAATAGCTGTATTGCCGATGCCAGCGTTAACGCTGAATCTGCTAAAGATAAGATTTTAGCCTCGCTAGGACAAGGCACTGAGCCTGCAGGCTCTCAGCCAGCTAGCCCGATTATTCATGTGGGTAACGGTAACTTGGTGGGTGATTCAATTAGCGCGCACCTAATGGCAAAAGCAGGTCATGCAGAGCGCCAAGCGGATAACGGTTATGCAAGTTATAACCTTAAAGAGCTAGCTCGCGCATCACTGCAAGATCGCGGTATCGGTATTGCTGGCCTAAACCAGATGCAGATGGTGGGCTTAGCCTTTACCCATGATTCATCTGACTTTGGTAACATCTTGCTAGATGTGGCTAATAAGTCGGTATTGGCTGGCTGGGAAACCGCGACAGAAACCTTTGAGCGTTGGACCAAGAAAGGCCAACTTAGTGACTTTAAAGTCTCTAAACGTGTTGGTTTAGATGAGCTTGGTAGCTTGCGTGAAGTTCGTGCAGGTGCCGAGTATAAGTATGTGACTCTAGGTGATCGCGGCTCTGATATTGCGCTGGCAACCTACGGTGAGATTTTCTCTATTACTCGCCAATGCATCATCAATGATGATATGGATATGCTCACCTCTATTCCTATGAAGATGGGCGCAGCGGCAAAAGCGACTATTGCTGATCTGGTGTATGCGATTCTAACCAAGAATCCAAACATGAGTGATGGCAAGGCGCTGTTCCATGCTAATCATGGCAACTTAGGCACTGGTGTACCAAGCGTTGAATCATTAGGTGCATTGGCTGAGCTGATGGAAAGCCAAACAACAGGCGGCAAGAGCCCACGAGCGCTTAACATCATGCCTGAATTCGCCCTTGTGCCGCCAAACCTTAAGCGTTCTGTTACGCAGATCATCAAGTCTAGCTCGGTACGCGGCGCTGATGCTAACTCTGGTATTGCTAACCCAATTCAAGACTTTGCAGAGGTGATCTCCGAGGCGCGTCTTGGTCAGCACAGCAAGGAGGAATTTTACCTTGCAGCCGGTCAAGGTCGTGACACTATCGAAGTGGCATACCTTGATGGTATCGACACGCCTTATATTGAGCAGCAAGACGGCTTTAATATCGATGGTGTGGCAACTAAAGTGCGCATCGATGCAGGTGTGGCACCGCTTGATCACCGTGGCTTGGCTAAGTCTACGGGTAAGCCTGCGTAAACTGTCGGTAACGTATAGCGCCGCTCTTACACTGCACTATTACATTGAATTAGTGCAGTGAGGGCGGCTTTTTATTTTCGAATTTTGACTATTAGTTTAGGAATCAAGCGATGAAAAATCAGATTTGTGATGGTAACACCATTAACCATACGCCGACTGTTGATGTGAAAAGTGGTGAAGCGATTTTAATTGGTAATTTGGTTGGTGTGGCGCTGGGAGATGTAGCGGCTAACACTGAGGGAACCTTTGTGCCCACGGGGGTGTTTGATCTGCCTAAAGTGGCGGCTGATGATATCGGCCAAGGCACACAAGTTTACTTAAAGGCTGACGGTAATATTACCACCACGGCATCGGGTAACGCCCTAGCAGGTAAAGCATGGGCTGCGGCTGGCAACCCATCTGATACTGTTTGGGTAAAAGTGAATGCCTAACGTGGCATCAGCCGCCAATGAAAGGTTCGCCCGCAAGCTTGGGCGAGCCTTTAATAAACTGGCAGAACCATGCCAGTTTATTAGCGCCTCGGGTGCGGCCCCATATCAGCGCGGCGTTAGTCTGCAGCAAACCGAGCGTGATGGCAGTGCAGAATATGTGCCTGAACCTGTGCAAGTGGCTGAGTTTTTAAAGGCTGATGGCGCGGTTAATACTGGTGATCTGTTTGAACTGCCATTGGCTGAAAACCCAGCTCAGCAATACCAACTGACTCAGCTCTATGAGTCGGACCAAGTGAGCGTTAGCTATATCTATATCGCGTATTAACTGTTTAAAGGTGGCGCTATGTGGCTCGACACTTCTGGCTTTGATGCGGTAGCCAAAGAGCTTAAGCGAATGCGTGAGGCTCAGGCCCCAGCCATTGCCAGCGCGGTAAATGATGCGGCTAAGTTTGGTAAGCAGTTAGCGATTGATGAGATTTACAATAAATATGGCTTTAAGTCTAAGTCCTATATTGAGCAAAATTTCAGCCTAAGCATTAACCCTAAGACCTTAACCGCCCATATTAGCGCCCGTTATCGCCCTAGCTCATTGACTCGTTTTGCCACGCCTAAACACAAGGTTGGTAAGCGTTCGCAGCGAGTGGCAAGCGGGCAGGTGGTTAAGTCGCTGCGCAATAAGCCCACTTGGCTTAAAGGCGCGTTTACCTTTATCGGTAAGAACGGCAACCAAGTTATGTATTCACGCAGTAAAGGTGATAACAGTTGGCGCAGCTTTAAAGAGGCTAAGGCGCAAGGGGTTAAAGCCTTGTATGGTCCCTCTGTTGGCGGCAGCTTTGCATTTATGCGTGATGATCTAGAGGCGCCAATTATCGCTCACCTGCGTAAGCGTTACGGGCAACACGCCAAATAACGCCACTCAATATATCAGCGAGTAACACCATGATTAAAAAAATATTAGACCGTTTAAAAATGGTTGATGGTGCAGTTGTGCGCGAGGGCTTTTATGCGCAGTCAGTTGCTAAAGAGCAAAAGTTCATATTCTTGCAGCCCTATACCGATGAGTTTGGCGCTACCAATGGCAATGGCAAATATCGCGACGACTTAGTTTTGCAGGTGGTTGCAGGTATTCAGTTGACCCGAGCAGAAACACCAACAAGTGATCTGCTTAACCTGGTGCATGAGATTAGAACAGCTTTTTATAAAGGCGAGCGCGATGCCAGCAAGCCTAGCTGGCTTAAAGATAAGCCGCTTGTGCTCCTTAAAGAAGTCGAACCCTGTAAATACATTATGCCCGAAGCTAATGAGAAACATGGCTTAGCGGTGATCACCCTCTCAATAACTCAAACCGTGGAATTTGGAGAAAAAGTATGAGTGAAATAACAACCGAGAGCTATATCGGCTCGGGCATCGTTTACGCCGATGGGCGCGATGTGGGTAACGCCTCAGGCGTGAAAATTGATATTGAGCAAGAAACTAAGTCTTTGCCTAATAACCGTGGCGGCGGTGGCAACGCTGCTGAAATCACCAAGGTTAAAGCGGTTAAGCTGTCGATGACGCTAAACGACTTTAACAACTCCAATATGGCACTGGCCTTGCGCGGTAAAGTTGATGTGTTGACTGCGGAGCCAATTGTTGATGAGCCAATCACAGCTGTGCTTGATGGCTTATGTGATACGGCTAAGATGATTGATTTGACTGTGCCGCCAGTGGTTAAGACTGCCGATGGTGCGACAACCTTTGATGTTGATGCTGATTACATTGTCAGTGCTGGCGGTATTCGCCCGTTAAGTTCGGGCGCTATTACTGCCGATCAAGCGCTAAAGGTGAGTTACACCTCAAAGGCTGGTAATGCACTGCAAGCGCTGGTCGAATCGGGTAAAGAGCTTAAGGTTGTTATTGATGGCGTTAACGATGCCACGGGTAAACCTTGGGTGCTTAAGTTTTACAAGTGGAAACCCAGCCCAACATCAGGCCTTGATCTGATTGGTGATGATTTCGGCTCGTTCGATATCGAGGGCGGTGTGCTTGCTGACCCGTCAATCGTTGCCACGGGTAAATCTAAGTTCTTTGTTCGTAGTGCAGCTTAATCACTAGCTATTAGTGATTGCTCTGCAATGTAAAGCCGTTACTGCTTAGGTGGTGACGGCTTTTTTATTTCCTGTTTTCGCGGTATTGGAGTGTTTAGATGAGCTTTAAAGATCAAGTCATTAACCTGATCATCAAGGGCAAAGACCTATTTTCATCTGAGGCCAAAAAATCAGAAAAGGCATTAGCAGGACTTGCCCAGCAAAGTGAAACCTTAACCGAACGCCTGCAAGAGCTTGAAGATCTGCAAGGCTCAATTGGTGCTGTCGATGAGCTTACCCGCTCGATCAGTAAAGGTGAGTCAGCCTATACCGCTAACAGTGTTGCGCTCGATAAGTTAGTAAAAGAACAAAAGCAAGCCGTTGCCGCCGTTAAACAACTCGATAATGCACACAAAGAGGCAGCAGCCCAAACCGATAAAACCGAGCAAGAATATCAGCAAGCGCAGGTTCAACTTGCGCAATATGAACAGCAGTTACTCTCTGCTAAAGCCAATGTCGATAAGCTCTCAAGCGAGCAGAAAAAAGGCAGTCAGGCCAGTAAAGAGCAAGCGGCAGCATTAAGCAAAGCTAGCAGTGATTTAAAACAACTAGAACAAGCGCAGGCATCAACGGCCCAAAGCGCTAAAAGCTTATCACTGGCACTAGACGATCAGCGCCGTGAATTGCTTGAGATTGGCGTGGCCTCTGATGATGCCGCCCGTAAAAAAGCCGATTACACCCTAAAGGTAAAAAATGCCCGTAGTGAGTTAAACAAACTCGCGACCAGTTTGGGCAAGAGCAAGGTTGAGCTTGAGCAGCAAACCAGCAAGCTAACCAAAGCCGGTTACTCTATGGATAAGCTGGCCGATGCCAGCAAAGATTTAAAGCAGCAACAAGCGGCAGCTGAAACGGCGCTATCTGGCGTTAATAAGCAGCTCGCTCGCCATGACAAATTATTAACTGAATCAAAAAAATCAGCCAAAGACTTTAGTGGCTCCATCGGTGGCGCCACTCAAAGCCTGCTTGCAATGGCAGGGGCTTACATTGGTGTTGATCGGTTATGGGCTAGCCTTAGCAGCATTCTAACCGCAGGCGATGAGGCTAAAGCTTTTAGCGCCCAAATGACGGCCATGATGGGCTCAATTGCTGGCGGTGAGCAAGCAACCGCTTGGATTAAGGAGTTTGCTAATACCACAGGCACCAAGCTCGACAGCGTAAAGACGGCGTTCGCATCACTTAAGACCTTTGGCATCGACCCCATGAACGGCAGTTTGCAGGCGATGGTCGATTACAACGCCAAACTTGGTGGTAGCCAAGAAAAGCTTGAGGGCATTATTCTTGCCGTTGGTCAGGCTTGGGCTAAGCAAAAGTTGCAGGGTGAGGAAATACTGCAGTTAGTTGAGCGTGGCGTTCCTGTGTGGGAGCTGCTTGAAACGGTCACGGGTAAAAACGTGGTCCAGCTGCAAAAACTGTCAGAGAAAGGCGAGCTCGGCCGCGAAACCATTAAAGCGCTTTATGATGAATTAGGCCGACAAGCTAACGGCCAATCAGCTAAAAGCCTCGACAGATTAGCCGGTCAGATTAATTTAGTCTCGAATAAGTTTGAGGAGTTTAAGCAGATCATTGCCGACTCTGGTGTTTACCAGGTAGCGGTTGATTTTCTAAAGGACCTAAACACCACATTCGATCAGCTTAACCAAGATGGCAAGATAAAAGCCGCTGCAGAAGATATTAGCGACTTTTTCACCACCATGGTCCGTGATGGTGGCAGTAGCCTAAAAGCGACACTTGAAAACATCACCGCCTTTACCACGGCGCTTAATGCTATCTCTGGCAGTATTCGCTTAGTTTGGAATGGCTTAAGCGCAGGCGTATCGGCGCTTGCGGCATCGGTGACTTTGCAGCTCGCTAAGATGATGGAGGGTTTTACTAAGCTCTATGAGTTTATCGGTGCCGATCAGCTTGCCGCGAGTGCGCGTGATGCAGCTGCCGCATTAAACGCGATTGGCGATGCCTATGTGGCGCAAGTTGAGCAAGATGGTAAAGATGTTCGCGCCGCTTGGCTGCAGATCACGGGTGAGGTGGAACAAGCCGCTACTAAATCTTATGCCAAGGTCACTGCCGAGGCTAACAAATCGGCTGATGAGCAGGTTAAGTCTGCCGATAAGGTTGCCAGCGCTCAAGATAAGCAGGCCGATAGCGCGAAAGCCTTGCAATTGGCTATGTCGAAAGCTGGCATTGAAACCATTGCAATACTTAAGCAGCAAGAGCAGGCTGCGCTTAAAACCTTTAAACAAGTTGAGCAAGGCGCTAATGACGGTATTGCCTCAAGCTATGAGTTAAAGCAGGCGTATGAGGCATGGGCCGAGGCATCGCTAAAAGTCAGCTTAGCCAGTGGCGAACAAGTTGATGCCAATGTAAAGCAAACCGCATCGGCTTTAGGGCTTAATGATTCGCTCGATGGCTTGGTGAAAAAGTATTATGAGCTTGGCAAGGCTAAATCTGCTCAAGCCGATACTGATAAGCAGCAAGCCGAAAGCTTTAAGCAATCTAGTGTCGAGATTAATAACTTTAGCAGTACCGTTATTAATGCGGCCAACACCACCAAGAAATCCCTTGGTGATATCGCTTCACACTTTGCCGATATTGGCACTGCAGTACAAAGCAGTGTTGCCAAGCTCAGCGATAATGCGGTGGCATACTTTAAAAGCATCATGCATCAAACCACGATGCTGATCGATAGCTCATCAGAGCTGGATAAAGTGACCAATGAGTATGACCGCTTAAATGGTGTGATTGGTGAGCTTAATAATCAAATAGCGGGTACCGTAGACTTTGTTGGCCTAAGAACCTGGGCGCTTGAAACTGAGCGAGCGGGTAAAATTGCCGAGCAAGCCTATTACGGCCAAAAGATTGAACTGCTTAAACTGACTGAGGCGCTAGATGGCGCCAAAGACGGCCAAGCGGCATTGATTGAAAAAGCCGAGCGCAGCGCTAAAAGCTTAGAGCTTTTAAATGATCAGGACCTATCGCAGTTAACAGGCGCCATCGATAGAGCTAAAGACCGCTTAGACTCCATGCGTCAAAGTGCCGATGATACCCTTTCATCATTGCGTGATGAGCTGGACTCACTCCAAGGTGATGAGCTATCGATTCAACAGCGTGAATATGAGCGCAAGCTAGCTGATATTCGTGAGCAGTTAAAGAATGCTCAAAGCAGTGGCGATGCTGAGTTACTGGCTCAGCTACAAGAGTCTGAACGCTTACTTAAAAGCATTAATGATCTGCGAGTGCAAGAGATAAAGGCCGAGGCTGCAGAGTCAGCCAGCGACAACAGCCAAAGCACTCAACCCAGCACTAGCCAAACGCAGCAATCACAACCCTCACCAGCACCCCAGCCGCCGCAACCCAGCGCACCACCTCAGCTTGATTTTTCACAAATTCAGCCAAGCGTAAGCGGTGAGGTGGTGACGTTCAAGATGCAAGCAGGGCCGGTGACTATTGATGCAATAACGACTCAAAAAATGCTTGAGCAGCTATTAGCTGAAATACAGCAGCAACAGAGCGTAGGCGCTTAATCCTCTTTTTACCCTCACTCGTTTCAATGAGGTTTACATGCAAATTATCGACACCATACAGCCTAAGTTGCAGCAGCTAATTTGGCTAAACCGTAACAGCCAAAAAAAGGTATTAGCCAACTCTAAACGAGCCAGCAATGGCGCGTTAATCGTCAATCAAACGCTAATTCCCTCGGGCTTACCGTTATTACTTGGCACTAAAGACAGCGGCCTAGACCGTGACGATTTTGAAGCGCTGCAAGCCCATAACGCCAGTGTGTTATCACCATTCACCTTGCAGTTTGGCACGACCTCAACGCAAGTGATTTGGGATAACACAGGCGAGGCGGCGGTGAGTGGTGATGATCTGTTTGATCAAGTCGATGGTGATGATTTGGTCACAAACGTGGTTTTACGATTTCTAACAGTGTGAGCAAAATATGACAATTACCCGCGAAAATTTAAAAGTATTTAAGCCCGAGCTGCTAGGTTCGAGTGACGAGGCAGGCGGTCAGCGCACCAAGTTACCCGTAGTATCGGGCAAGCTAAATGAGCTGTTCAGTGCCATATCAGATATTGATCACGCCCAATCATCACTCGATATCGCCAAGTGTTACCCCGCACTCGATACCACAGACACCAGTATTTTGCTCGATGGTCATATCTTTATCAGTGAGCCGCCAAGTGATCCGCTGGTATCCATGTTCTTGGTTGAGTCCGATGCGCTAGGCGATAGCGACAGAATGATCGAGATGAAAGAAATTCTAGAATCATCTGTTACTGCAGGCTCATTGATCCGCGATGGCGCACCAGGCTTTTTACCTAATCAAAACAGCTTTAGCCGTGAGTATTTAGAATCAACCTATATATTTGACGGTAAAGAGTATCGTCGCACGACCCATTTACGGGTAGGGCAAGTGATAGCCATTACAGTTGAGTATTTAGGTATTGAAGATATTCAATGGCCGCGCATTACTCACTATGCACGAGTGACCGATACTAATGCACCAGGTAACAGCCAAGGCAATATCGTTTTCGACCCACCGATTAAAGTGGCGACACCAGAACATGACTTGACTATTAATAACGAAAATCGCTGTACTAAGTTGCGCCTAGTTAACGATGCGAGCCCTATCACCTTTCATGGCGTCACCAAGTTAACAGCAGCCACATCGGGTCAGAGCTTGCCCGTTCGTGAGACTTCACAAAATCTATTGCCAGTGATCACCAGTGAAAAGGTCCACAGCGGCTTAACTATTAGCAATGGTGACGATGGCGCCGCCATAGTGCGTAAAACCGTGACGCAGCCTGCAACCTCATCGCAAACCTATACCTTTGACACTAGCGACAAGATGCCAGCCATTGAGGGAGTGGAGGCCAATACGCCTGCCCTCTCGTTTACCTCAAACGGCGTGGCTTACGACAATGCCAGTGCAATTATTACTGAAACTGCAGGCACTCTCAGTGTGACGCTATCAAGAAAGGCCGATATAGGTACCCCTGTTAGTGTGGCCTATATCTCATCACAGCAATATGCAGGTTATAGCAGTGCCGATGCATTCCCCGTTGAGTCAAAAGTGACTAAAGGAACATTAAGCGGCACCTGTTTATATGCCCCAACAGGCACCAGAAGCACATTTGTTGAGCGTGATGATGGTTTGTATCCCCCATACAACCATGTTAATCAAAGCCGTATCGGTATCATCAATTACGATACGGGCGCCATTGTTTACGACAACGCTGCAGTCTATGACGATGTGCAATATAGCTGTTTAGTTGAAAAGCCTGAATCAGCCACAAGCGCTCAGTATATTTTACCTGTTGAAACGCCAGTATTAGAGACATTCTACCTACAGGTTGAAACCACAGCAGGCGTGTTATTAAGTGCTAGCGCCGATGCAGCGGGTACCATCACAGGCAGCAATGTTAGCGGCTCGATTGTGAGCGGTCTGGTGACACTTAACTTTGCCACAGCCGTTAAGCTATCAACGCTTATCTATAACATCACCGAGCTGGTTAACTCATTACCCCCTGCCGAGTTATACGGCTTAAACCCGCTGCGTATTCCAAACAGCGGCATTATCCCTATTTTTCGTGAGTGGGGAACCATTGCACTGCAGCACACTCAGTATCAACCCGTTACAGGGCCAAGTGCAGGGCAAACTAAAAACATTCGTGCAGGTGCGCGCTTTGCCGATATTACCGATGCTAATGGCGCTAGTTTGTGGACCGCCACTAATGACCATTACACCTTAGACACACAGGCGGGTAGCGTTACCATCAACAGTGACTTTACCGGCTTTACCGCGCCGTTTGTACTCAGTGACACCATAGGTGAGCTTGCCCTTGTGACAGCAGTCAATAAAGACAGCGTGAGCATTGCCTCAGATTTAACCCAAGAGTACCCAATCAATTCAACCGTAGCCAGTGTGCAGGTATTAGGGGATCTGCAAGCAAGGGTAGGTAAAGTACGCGATATGACCGCTTGGTCAAACAATTGGGACCTAGACGGCGAGCCCGCCACTGGCAACCTCAATACCGTGGACTTTCCGATTGAGTTAACCAACGACACCGCAGTCAATGAAGATTGGGTATTGCTGTTTACCTCGCCAACAGCATTTCGTTGTGTCGGTAAGCGTATTGGTCAAATCGCAACGGGCGATACCTTGACCGACTTTGCACCCATCAATCCACTCACTAACAGCCCGTTCTTTATCATTCGAGCGGGTGCCTTTGGCGGCGGTTGGAATGCAGGTGAGGCGATTCGTTTTGAAACTTTTGCCTCAGCAAAACCATTAATGGCGCTGCGAACAGTGCAAGCAGGTCACAGCCAAATAACAACAGATAAAGCGGTGCTTTCGTTCCGTGGTAATGAATCTTAGGGGAATTTAAATGGTAGATGCAGTAACGGTATTTAGAAACATAGACGCAGGGGCGCCACAACTTACAGGTCGTAAACCTAGTGATATTGTAGCGATACTAAGGGCTTGTTTGGTTGATGGTTATGGGTCAAAACAACCACTTGGCTGGACAGTCGAGTTTGACAATGCAATTGACGTTGGGGTCGTTTTTAGAAACAACGTGGCGGCAGGCGGTAGCGGCGGGTACTGTAAGTTTTCCGCCAGTGCAGACACCGCAGGTGCAATGCTCGATATCAGGTCGGCACAATCAATGACCGACATCGATACGCTTATCAAAGCTGGATACAGGTCAAGAATCGGCTCACACAATGTTAACTGGACAGAGTGGTGGGTTGTCGGTACCCCAAAGGCGTTTTATCTGATTATCGGTGACAGTGTTGATACTCGCATGGGAGCTAGGCGAGCGGTGCTAGAGAGTCAATTGTTTTGCGGTGACATTCATTCATTCATTCCACAAGACCAGGCGCCTTTCATAGCAAACTGTAATTACTATGCTGGTGATGCTCAGATGAACAGCGCATCATACTCAAACTGTTTCATGTACTGGTGGAGAAACCGTACTAACAAAGCACCTTTGAACGGACTTAAAATGTACGGTGCTGATGGTACGAGCAATGCAGTGGATCACGGATTTATGACCCCGAGTGGTCATTTCAGTGAGTACGCAAGTAGTGCGCCATCGGTCAGGCAAGGTGTGTATTGTGACACACTGATTGGGGTACACAGTGTTTCCCCTGATTCATCCGCAGTAGACCCAGACGGAGTACCTTACGTGAGCAGCAGGAAATATCCCGCATATCGGGGCAAGCTGCCTGGAATCCTAAACGAAGTATTCACCTCTATTCAAGATGGTACGTACCCTATGGTCATAGATGTTGAAGGGCAGCAACATCTGGTTTTCAGACAGCCCGCACTAACTCTCAACGTATGGTTAAACCTTGAGGAGTGGTAATGATAAAATTTATGCGACATTCTACGCTCGGCATGGCCGCTGCCAATAGAGGTAAACTTGAGCTTGACTTAGACCCACTGTCGGAAAGGCACATTGTAACAGACCGCAAGACTGGTGAGACATTATTCATCGGCAACAATGACATAAAAATTCATTATTTCGATGGTAAGTATGCGATTGATGGGAACCTAGTCGTGACCATTCTTGATGACAATCGAGAATACAATGCAGCTGTTGTCGATGGTGTTAAGTGTGAAGCAGTTGACTTAGTGCAAACACCAGCATGATAAAATTATCACTCATCAGTGGGCGGTTAGATGCAACTAGCCCAGTTGGAATTTCTTTTATAAAAAATCCAAATCGGGCGATTCTAAGGTTTGAGCAACCATGGTTGAATGCTGAATCCCCCGTAACCATCGAGCACCCTAAAAACCCGAACAGAGTTGTGCTTAGATTTTCTGAATCTTGGGGCAACTTACGTTCGCCAATTAAGATAAGGTTTGAGGGCGAGCAGCCACCACAGCCGCCAATCCGTGATGGCGGCATAGGGCTCGATATTGTGCTGGCTTGGCTGGAACCATTACAGACCGAGGCACAATTGGCAGTGGTAGGCCATACCGATAGAGTCGCTAATCAATATCAACTCGATTGGTTAGCAGATATTGCCACGCAGCAGCAAATAGCCTTGGGTTGGCACTTGGGGCCGCTGCACAATGCAAATATCAGCCTGCCGTTATTGCTGGGCGCTCAGCAACAGCAAGTGAACCGTTTTGCTTGGGCCTTGCCTGTATTGCACCAATCAATCACCTCGGTTGATTGGTTAAGCCTTGAAACAGTCGAGGCTAGTGTGCAGGCGGCGTGGGCGATAACGGCCACTTATCAGCTTGACACCCCACTAAGCTTTGATAATGCTGAGCAGGTCGATGTACAGCTTGCGCTTAGTTATCTTGTAATGGGCAGTGATATCAATCAGCAACTAGCAATCGTTTGGGGACCACATCAAGCGAGGTGGATTTGCTCAACTAAGTACCGACCGCCAGCGGTGGGTTTATTTAGCGTTCGCTTTAGCGAGTCAGCGCTTGATAATGCTCAGCAGCCAATCACCTTAAGGTTTACCGAGTCAGACCGATATTGTTATTTCGATGATGGCGGTGGCTTGGTCGATGGCAACCCATCACTACCCGACCTTGATTTTAAGGTACCCATTGAACCTCAGATCCGTAGGGCTTATTTAATGCAGCCAACCTTAACGTGTACCCGAGTCAGTGACTCACTCGCCATAGTGCTAGATAGCGTCAGCTTTAGCGACAGCCGCAGCCAATACGCGCAATCGGTTAACCTGCAATTTAGCAGTGCTATCGATGCCAGTAACGCAGAAAATGAATTACTGTTGATTGATATCAATGGCTATGAGTTTTTTGCGTTAGCAGAGCAGCCATCAACTCGCTCAGCCTTTGGCACTGCCAGCTATAGCAGTGCAGGCCGTAGCCGTTCGGCGCTGCTTTCAACCCCATGGCGAGCGCCAATCAGTTATACCAATGATGTAGCTCGCTCATTCGCGGGCTTGCTGGGTGATCTGCTCACTAACTCGGGTTGGTCGATAGAGCTTGTTGGTATTACTGATTTTACGGTACCGGCTGGGGCGTTCTCTATCATGGGTAAATCACCCATCGATGCCGTGAGTGAGGCTTGCGCTCAAATAGGCTGCATGGTGATCCCCGATGAGTTTGCCAGTAAGTTGAGCATTGTGCCGCGCTGGCCCACTTCACCTTGGGCCATGGATAGCGCCATTGCCGATATTAATATTCACGACTCGGTGATCATGAGTTACAGCAGCCAAAAGCAGATTAACCAGGCGTGTAATGCCGCTTGGGTACGTGGTGAGCAAAAAGGGGTAAGCGCTAAGGTTAAACGTGCAGGAACGGCAGGCGATATCGCCACCGCCGACATTACCGCACAATTAATTGTCGATAATAAAGCTGCTCGTTTAGCGGGTACTAATGTTATAGCTGATACAGGCAACAAGCAGAAAATCACGGTTACTTTGCCACTCATGGCCGACTTGCCGCCGCTGAAAAAGGGCATGTTAATCGGTGTGACCTATCAAGGCGATGTGTTTAAAGCAACCTGTGACAGCGTGAGCATTAGCGCCAGCATGGACATTAACAGCGGTCTTGATGTTATCCAAACCGTTACCCTCATTCGCCACTTGTAAGGAGTGCCAGCAATGTTTAAGCAGCTACAAAAAGCGCTCTCACTGCCACGTATGATCATGACGGTCCAAAGCGATAATGGTGATGGTACCGTCAAGCTCATTAGCGACTCAGGGCTAAAAGCCACTGCCATCGGCAGTGGTAGCGCTGGCAGCAAGGTTTATGTGCAAGATGGACGCATATTAGGCACCGCCGCCGACTTGCCCCACTCTGAAATAGAGGTGTAAACTACAATAAAGTCATGGAGGATTTTATTGATGAGAGCGTTATTACTTGTTTCTATCTGTTTGTTTGCCGCGCCAGCAATGAGCGAGGTATACCGCTGCGCCGATGGCGTATATCAATCCGATCCCTGTGATGAGTCGAGTAAGCCCGTTGATTTAGATAATGGCTCATCAATGGCGTTCGTGATACCCAAACAGCGTGAAATGATAAAGTTCGATACGGTAGAGCAATTACCTGAACAAGCCGCAGCTGCCAACGCGCACCCATGCAAGAAAGTTAAAATCGACAGTGATGCTATTCGCTTTCGCCAACTCACAACCTGTATGACTGAGAGTCAAATGCTAAAAGCGGCGGGTCCTCAACAATACAATGTTTATGAGTATTTCAAAGAGGGCAGGCATTACAAAGAATATCGATTTACAGAGCCAAGGGCAGGCTTTGGCTCGTTCGCACTGGTCGAGGGCGGTTATGTGGTTGATGCGGTGAGTAGTCAGACACTAACTAACTCAGGCATTAACTAATAAGCTAATACCTGATGTGTTAAATGTCTTTTTCATGTAACCGGCTAGGGAACAACTCAGTATAAACTTGCCAAAGTGTATTGATGTTTCTATGGCCGGTAACTTGCGCCACTTCATCAATGGTATAACCTTTCTCAAATAATCGGCTGGCACCCTCACGCCTCAAATCGTGATAGCGCAGATCAACAATCCCCAAGGCTTTACGCACCCGCTGAAAACCTGCAGTAACAGAGCGCTCATTGTAGGGAAAAATCCGCTCATCGGTTCTAGGCTGTTTTTGCAGTATCTCCCACGCGCCACCCAATAGCGGTACCAGCATGTGATTACCTACCTTTTTGCGCGGGTCTTTACGATCACGCACCATCACTGCTTTTTGTTCCTCGTTGACATCTTCCCACCGAATACGGCAAACCTCACCAATTCGCATACAACTCAGAATAGAGAAATCAAGCAGATCAACATAAGGTATCCCACTCGATGCTTGTTGGTTCATTCTTTCGAGTAGTCCAGCTTTTAGTTTGGTTATTTCGTCAGCTGTAGGCCTGCGAGAACGGCGTTCTGATTTACCTATTAACTGTTGATCATGCAACGCAGGGTAAGCATCAACAACTGGACTCTCTGAGCAATTGAGTCCGTAAGACGGTTTGGCCATCTTTAGCGCCCACCTTAAATAACTAACGT
Source organism: Shewanella sp. MBTL60-007 (assembly GCF_019654915.1). GTDB lineage: Bacteria > Pseudomonadota > Gammaproteobacteria > Enterobacterales > Shewanellaceae > Shewanella. The sequence goes on from NZ_BPET01000028.1 coordinate 65,835, forward strand.
CATGTGATACGGTCGATGGTCCAGCCCCAGACTCAATTCTTTGCTTGCAATGTTCAACGATGTGATGAGCTTGAATCTCTGCAATATTGATTTTTCCTAAGTCACTATCAGCGAGCATTTCAAGGACGTACTTTTTCGTTCGGCCAAGTTTTACGTGAGAGTCGTTTAAGAATTTACCTATCAACTCAAACAGTGGGGTACCCAAGGTACCCACATCAGGTACCCCATTCCGTTCAATATCCACAACTTGCTGTCTGCCCCAGCTATCAGCCGCAGCGTTCTTTGTAAACGTTTTAGATGCGCTGTATACTATCTTGCCTTTTTGCTTGACTCTGACTGAGCATTTATAGCGATTAGTGCCATCGGCTCTCTGTCTTGGTTCTATTCTATAAAACGCCATTTTAGGTATTCGTCCTATCCGTTAGGGTACCTGCTAGGGTACCTGATGAACTAAAAACATGCAAAAATGCTTAAAAATCTTATGAAAATACTTAAAGTGTAAAACTCAATGAAATCAATAGAAAGTCACGAATCACAGGCAGTTAAAGGCATACGGATTAATCGCACATTTTCCATTGCGCCCATGCTGGATTGGACCGACAGACATTACCGCTACTTTGCGCGTTTGATGTCTTCTCAGGCGCTACTGTATACCGAGATGGTGACAACCGGCGCTATATTGCATGGACGAGGTGATTACCTAGCTTATAACGAAGAGGAGCACCCGCTTGCGTTGCAACTTGGTGGATCAAATCCGGTCGATCTAGCGGCTTGCGCCAAGCTGGCCGCACAGCGTGGTTATGATGAGGTTAACCTTAATGTCGGCTGCCCATCGGATAGAGTGCAGAACGGTCGTTTTGGCGCTTGCCTTATGGCTGAGCCTGAGCTCGTTGCCGAGTGCGTATCGGCGATGAAGCAGGTGGTGGATATTCCAGTTACGGTGAAAACCCGTATCGGTATCGATGAGCAAGATAGCTATGAGTTTTTGACTCAGCTTATAGACACGGTGAAAGCCGCGGGTTGTGAAGAGTTTATTATTCATGCCCGTAAAGCTTGGCTGCAAGGCTTAAGTCCAAAAGAGAATCGCGAGATCCCGCCATTAGATTATGAGCGTGTCTATCAGCTTAAGCGTGATTACCCTGAGCTAAATATCTCGATTAATGGTGGCGTAAAGACTCTAGAGGAGTGTCAGACTCATCTGCAACACCTAGATGGAGTCATGGTTGGCCGTGAAGCCTATCAAAACCCTTATATCTTGGCTGAAGTGGATCAGAAGCTGTGCGGTATGGATACGCCTGTGATCAGCCGAGATGCCGTTTTGGAGAAACTACTTCCTTATATAGAGAAACACCTGCAACAAGGTGGCCGCTTGAATCATATCACCCGCCATATTATTGGACTCTACCAAGGCGAGGTCGGTTCGCGAGTATGGCGCCGTTATTTAAGTGAAAACGCCCATAAGCAAGGCGCTGGAATCGAAGTCATTACTCAAGCTAGGGCTGAGATGGACTCGGTTGTTAGTCTGTAATAGAGCGAGTTTAGTGAAATTCACCAGAGCATGGTGAGTTTCACTAATTTCTTTTTGTGTTCAAACATTGTTCAGTTCCCCTCAAAAACTTCCACAATAAAATATTACTTAAAAACAGTGGTTTAACGATTTGCTTGAAAGTTGGCACACCTAT
>NZ_BPET01000029.1 GCF_019654915.1 Shewanella sp. MBTL60-007
TCTCTATTTAATACACTACTTATTAGTTTGTATTACAGATTAATACAGCGGATTGATCGCTAGCGATGAAAATTGTTTCACTCTTCCTCTTATATGGGCGGCAAACTCACCGTCGTTTGATTATTAGCTGCAGCAGTTGATTTACTTAACTCGCGTCTTTTGCAACGTTAATAACAGTTGCTATGCGGATGCACAAATGAGTGGAGGGAAGGGGAATGTAGAGGATACTTGCTGCGTAATAACACTTCATCTTGTGTATTTTTTAGGGGAGCTTAATACCGAATCAGAGGATTAAGCTAACCGAAATTGGGCCATTTAAAGTCATGTTTTATCTTTGACTTTAGGTCTCTAATTAGCCCTAAGTTGAAATTGATTGAATTATATTGTCAACCAATTACCCCTTTCTGGTTATTTGTCACAAAGCCTTATCTGCTCTTGGGTTGGGCGATGCCTACCTAAAATGTCGTTTGTTTTTTGCTCTTCACTTTGTAAGTTTTTTCACTTAAAAATTCGTAAAACAGTGATTTTTATATCTAAAAATATCTCTCGATAATTATTTAACCTGCTGTTTTTGCTTGCAAATATTTGTTTTATATCTAATCGGTTCTGATGGTTTTTTTAGTGTGCTGTAGCGCAGATTTTTACTGTTTTTTATATGGAGAATAGGCGTTGCTCAGTTGTTTAGCTCAATCGGTGAACGGTTAGTTTTTAAAAAAAGCGGGTTTAAAAAAACACGCAAAACAGTGAAAAAACAAAATAATGATAAGTAGGAGTGAATGATGAGACGGTGGAAACACAAGGTAGCATTAAGCGTGCTGTTTTGTTTTGGTGCCATTGCCAATGCGAACGCTGCTGGAAAATATGACAGCATCCCTCAAATGGGTAAAACCGCTAAAGAGGTTATTGCTAATTATGACGGTATGCAACAAGTCAACGGCGTGAAAACGCTGCAGGACTATATTGTTCAAGAAGAAGAATTATTCAATTATCTTTTTGAAAACCACCCGGTATTCAAATACCACGAAGCGGGCAACTTGATTGGTGATTACCATATTAGTGACCGTGGTGAAGAGTATTTAGATACCGGCCACAGCCCTAACTATAGTGAGCGCGTAGGTACACCTCGCGCAGTTCAGTACCGCTTAGGTGCTAAGTCTATTCTAGATTATCCAAACAACTTTGTTGGCCCTGAGAAGTGTGCCGAATGTCATGCTACTCAATATGAGAAGTGGCAACGTTCGCGTCACGCTAAAACAATTCGTTTCCCTGGTGAACACCCAGAAGTGGACAACGATATTGAAAAGACCATGTACAACACCAAAGACACGTCTATTTTGCCAGACGGTATTACGCCAGACATGATCTATGCAACTGTTGGTACACCACGTACTAAATACGGTTTCATCGATGCGTGGCTAGTACGTGGTACTTACCACATCAGAGACGGTCTATTACGTGACGGCACCGGTAAGATGGTTGCGGGTGCTAACCAGTTCTCTCGTGGTTGGGCTGAATGGTTAACGCCAGAGATGTCTAAGAAAATTAACGATGTTATTCCAGAATTCCCAACAACCCTAGCAGGTTTCGGTGGTTCAGGTTCGCACCAGCAAGGTATGAGTTCATACGGTGCTAAGTACGAAAAAGAGATGTTGTTCCAACCAGCAAGTTCTTACTGTGAAGTTTGTCATACGTTCAAGTTTGACTTCCAAAACAAGCAAGAGTTCTTCGATGCGTTAGGCGATCCTAAGAAGCTACAAGAGCACACTATTTCTCGTGGTATTGCTTGTGAAGAGTGTCATGGCGCGGGCGGTCACTTAGATGGTGGTACTGGCGGTATGCAGTCTAACTGTGAACGTTGTCACCAGCGTTTCCAGTATGATCCAACACTTGCTGACACGCCTCAAGCACAAGAGAAGCGTGAATACGCTTTCGGTGTGAAGATGAAGTCACTATGTCCATCATGTGGTACCGAAGGCTCTCAGATGTATAACTCTGAGCACTACGAGAAGGGCATGCGTTGTACTACATGTCACGATCCACACGAAGTGACTGATGGCGATTGGCAGTCAGGTTTCACTACTCCAAAGCTTAAGAAAGACTGTAAAGACTGTCACGAAGCACAGACTTTGATTGCTGAAAACTCAGATACACACAACCAGCAAACTTGTCAAAGCTGTCACATGCCTAACATGGGTAGCTGTGAAAACTTCAAGGCACTGCAGTTCCCTGACCAAGCTGGTTTCGACGCAGTACGTAAGTCACACATGTGGAAGATCCAGGTTGATCCAACACTGAAGACCCTAAACCCACCAGAAGGTGAGCCACGTACTCAAGGTCCTAAGGCTGGTAAAGGTTGGACTGTTGCTAAGAACGAAGAAGGTCGCAACTACTTAGACTTAATGTGGTCTTGTGCACGTACCTCTATCTCTGACCATGACGTGGTTGAGAACAAGGGTTGTCACAGCCAGTTCCAGTCTGAACTTGAAAAAGGCCTACATTACGAAGACCAGTTAGAGATCTACGGTGAAGTAATGAAGATGCAAACACCTGTTAAAGAAGTTTTCTCGAAAGTTGAGCAAGCTCTTGTACGCATCGACCAGCTATTAGAAGTCACTAAGCTGTCTACTGAAGACAAGACTCAAGTGCTAATGCTAGCTGAGAAGGCACAAGAAACTGTTGACCTAATCAAGAAAGATGGTTCTTGGGGTGTGCATGGCTTCCGTTATAGCCAGAAGCGTCTAGATGCTGCACTGACTTATGTAACACAAGCGCAAAACATTCTAGATGGAACAGGTTACGCTGCTAAATAAGCCGCCTAACTAGTTAACCGCCTCGGCATGCATTGCACTGCAATAATTGCCGAGGCAATAGAGAGAAAGATTATGAAAAAAGCACTGGGTCAAATTCTGTTAAGCCTTACGTTAATTGCAAGTTCAGCCAGCTGTCTAGCAGGTGGTGGTTCTGAGATGGCACCCGCTCATCGTTATGAGCACCAGCTTACGACCATCAGCATGATGGAAGCTGAGTCCTTAGTTGGCAAAGAGGGCGTCTACTTCTTTGATGTGAATACGCTGGAGCTTTGGGCAGAAGGTTTCATTCCAGGTGCGATTTACTTCAACGTTAAAGATTGGAAAAAGTTACTGCCAGCTAAGAAAGATGCAGTAATGGTGTTCTATTGCGCTAACCGCCTATGTAATGCCAGCGAAATTGCTGCTCACGAGGCGATGAAGATGGGTTACACCAACGTTTTGCAAATGCCTGATGGAATATACGGATGGCGCTTGTCGAATCGAGTAACTGAAAAACCATAACAGCAGGATGTTAGGTCATAAACCTAGTTCGTACCGAATTGATTTAAAGAGATAATTATTATGAAAACATTTACAAAAACTACCCTAGCTGTTGTGACAGGTTTCACCCTGTTTATGTCTGCCAATTCAATGGCTGCTACCGAGCTGACATCTGATGTTCAAAAAGAGTCTTACAGTATCGGCGCCTCATTAGGTAAGTACATCTCTGGCCAAATCTACAGTCAAACAGAGCTGGGTGCTGAAGTGGATGTCGATCTAGTGATTGAAGGTGTGGTGGATGCACTAAAAAACAACCCACAGTTTTCAGATGATGAAATTCTCACTTTCCTTAACCAGCGTGCTGAGCAGCTAAACGCTGCCCGTGAAGCGGCTGAAGCCAAGATTGCCTTGGCAAACGTTACAGCTGGCAATGAGTTTCTAGCTGAAAACAAAAAGAAAGATGGCGTAAAAGAGACTGAGTCAGGTCTGCAATACGAAGTAATTAGCGAAGGTGAAGGCCGTAAGCCTAACCCACAAGATGTGGTTACCGTGCATTACAAAGGTTTCTTAATCGACGGTACAGAGTTTGATGACTCTTATAAGCGTAATGAACCAAACCGTTTTGCCTTGATGAGTGTGATTGAAGGCTGGCAAGAAGGTATTCCACTAATGAGTGAAGGCTCAACTTACAAGTTTGCTATTCCAGCTGCACTTGCCTATGGCGACAAGCAGGTAGGGATTATTCCACCAAGCTCAACCTTAGTGTTTGAGGTGGAGTTGGTAAAAGTGGAAGCGCCTGGTGAAAATGCTCACGGCATGGGCCTAAGCGGTATGGGCATGGGCGGCATGATGGGCGGCGGCCACTAGTTAGTAGTGCGTACTAAGTGTTAATTCGATTATAGAGTTCGATTGTAGAGAGTCACTATGAACAGTTTAGCTATCGGTATTGCTGTCACCCTATGTGCAGTTACCACTTTAATTTTGCGTCATCATCACTCTAGTCAAAAGCTTAGTGTAATGCCGATAGCTAATTCCTTCAGCAATGACCAAGGCATTGAACAGGCCGATTTTAAAATTGCCGTTGGACTGTCCATAGTGCTCTGTACAACAACCTTATTAATCTATGCACAGCTTGGCCATTTCAATGGCTGGAACAAGGGAGTGGTAGACGAAAATATTGATTATCTGATCACCGCAGAGATCAATAAAAACGCAAAGAAAGTAAATGAGCAACCTAGCAATGAAATTGCATTATTAAATTTGGCTCAATCCTATGTTGATGGCGGCCTATATAGCGAGTCGGTGCAAACCCTCGATGACCTACTCACACTCTCAGGCGACAGTGCCACAGTGCTAGGCATGAAAGCCAATGCCATGTACTACCGCGATAAAAGAGAGATGAGTTTGGACATTGATTTGGTTATCGCCAGAGCCTTAGCGCTCGACGAATATGAGCCTCAATCTCGCCTGTTACTGGCCACCCACGCTTATCTCAATGGTGAGTATGAAAAAGCTATCGAGCAATGGCTGACCCTACTCAAAAGCGATAAGCAGAACTTTAACCGAGCCTCAATTAATAATGCAATTTATAGAGCAGAGCAAAAATTAGCTAATCGTTCAGTGGCTGCATCTGAGTAAAAGTCACGTAAACCTAATAAGTATAAATATATCAGTGTGATAACTGGTAGCTGGAGGATGCTGTGAGTGAAAATATAGAGAGACGGAGGTTCCTTAAGTGCTTAGGAGCCAGCTCTTTGATAATAGCGCCCTTAGGGTGTAGCTCTGTCAAAGAGGGGGAGTCAGATCCAAACAAGCCCCATTATGCGATGGTGTTTGACCAAAACAAGTGTACTGGCTGCGGCGAGTGTAAAGAGGCCTGTAACTTAGCTAATAACTTACCTGAAGGTAAGTCTAGACTGCTACTGGAACAGCATTCAGGCGGGATTGAGGGACAGCCTTGTCCACACTGCGGCAAGACAGTTGAATGTGGCTGTGAGCGCAAGTTTGTGCGTGTATCGTGCCAGCAATGTAAGAACGCTCCTTGTGTCACCGTATGCCCAACGGGTGCGGCGCACCGAGATGAGAAGACCGGCATTGTGACCATGGATGCAGCTAAGTGTGCAGGTTGTAAGTACTGTATTGCAGCATGCCCATACGATGCACGTTTTATCAATAAAGAGACCGATGTCGCCGACAACTGTGATTTCTGCTTGAACAGCAAACTTGCCATTGGCGAGTTACCAGCTTGTGTGCAGAAGTGCCGTTATGATGCGCTGATCTTTGGTGATATTAACGATCCGACATCCTATATCAGTAAGCTATTACGGGTAAAAGATTCTGTGCGTATTAAGCCAGGATTTGGTACCGAGCCGAGCTTACGTTACATACCTATTGTTAAGCTAGGAGTATAGATATGGACGGCAATATTGAATTTACAATGGGTCTGTCTGAGGGGCTTGCTTGGCCTTGGCCAATTGCTGTGTACTTGTTCTTTGCAGGGATCTCCGGTGGTGCGCTAGCCACTGCATTATTCCTGCGATTCTACAAGCAGCAAACCACTAACACGCCATTTTATAAAGCCGCTGCATTGATCGCATTTGTGACCATCAGCTTAGGCATGTTGTGTTTGGTTCTAGATTTGACCAACCCGCTGTTCTTCTGGCGAATTTTGGTTTACTACAACCTAAATTCAGTGATGTCTATCGGTGTTATCGCACTATCTGTGTATATCCCGTTAGTGGCACTCATCTGTCTATATGCCTTTGAAGAAGAGATCCGCTCGGTTCCTGCATTGAAAGTGTTAGTGCCAGTGGTTGAAAAGCTACAAAGTATTCGTCGTCCATGTGAAATCGCTGTATTGGTACTGGCTTTAGCAGTCTGTGCTTACACAGGTTTCCTTATCTCGGCGTTGATTCGTTTTCCTATCATCAATACCTCTGTATTGCCTGCGCTATTTATTGCATCAGGTATGTCAGCGGGGGCTGCAGCCGCCAAAATGCTTGCAGTATCGATGTTTAAAGAAGACTTACATAGCCAAGATATGAAACTACTGCACGGTGCCGAGTGGCCAATCATGTTCGCTGAAATGCTATTTATCTTCATGATTGTGACCTCGCTAATGACAGGTAATGCTGGGGCGCAAAGTGCATTCGAAGCCTTCCATACTGGTCAGTGGGCAGCGGTGTTCTGGTTTGGTGTGGTGGGCCTAGGTTTTGCTGGTCCATTATTGCTTAACTTTGCCACGGGTAAGACATTTAGCCACTCGGCTAAAGCCTTTTACCTGTCGGGAGTTTGCGCCGTGACCGGAATGATGTGTCTGCGTATGTTTATCCTATATGCAGGTCAAATATTTGCTATCTAGTCTAGAGGCAAAATAGCAAAGTAAGTGAGTTGTTCGCTCCTAATACGCCGTCCCTGCAAGGTGAGTATTAGGAGTCGAACTCCGCGCTGAACAACTAAGCTCACGCCTTGCTACGTTAACTTAGCAAGGCAGTGAGTGCCTCACTAATCGTATTCTTCCAATTGGGTTCGTTATGAAAAAATTATTACTCACCTTGTTATTAATTCCGTTTTTATACGCTTGTAGTCAAGGCGATGCCGCTTCGCAGCCGACCCATGCAGAGGCGATTCATGAGCATGACCGTTGCCACCTGTGCGGCATGATGATCACTAAGTACCCTGGGCCTAAGGGACAGCTGAGATTGAAGAATGAAACCATAGTGCCTAAGTTCTGCTCGACGAGGGATATGTTCAATTTTGCCCTACAGCCTGAGAATCAGCGTCAGATCACTCAGCTGAAAGTACATGATATGGCGGTGACAGACTGGGAGCACCCTGAGGATAGTGCCTTTATCGATGCGAAATCAGCTTGGTATGTGTACGGCACCAGTAAAAAAGCGGTGATGGGACCTGCCGTTGCTTCGTTTGCTACTAAAGAGGCTGCAACAAAGTTTGCCAGTGAGTTTGGCGGCGCCGTGCTCACTTATGATCAGATCACCATCGGGCTGTTAGCGGGTGAGTAAAATTGTTGAACTAGCATGGAGCGCTTTTTCCCATTAGCGACCAAATGAGGTGGTATTAAACGATGAAGATATCACTGTTAAACCCCACAAGGCAGACTCTAAGTTCGGCCATTCTACCTCTGCTTATACTCGCGGTTACCCTCGGCTGTGGCTTTAACAGTTACGCCGAGAGTCTCTCTGTCTCGAATAACCAAGAGCTTAAGTTAGCACTGACTAACGCCCAAGATGGTGACAGAATTATCCTCGATTCGGGGCGTTATCAAGGGCCGGTGCACATTCATCAATCTATTACTTTAACTAGCCTTGGTGACAGCATCATAGATGCCAATGGCGTTGGCAGTGCCATTACCGTGTTTGCCGCTAATGTCGAGCTCTCGGGACTTAGAATTGAGAATTGGGGCAATGATCATTATGAGTGTGATGCCGGGATCTTGCTTGAGCCGGGTAGTCATGGCGTTAAGATCCACAACAATCATTTACGCGGAGACGGCTTTGGTATTCGCGCCGATGAGCTTAATAATATTCAGATAAACGATAACGTGATTGTGGGTAATAACCGTTTATATATCTTAGATAGAGGCGACGGTATTCATCTACAGCATGTAACAGGTTCAGTTATTGCGGGCAATACTATTTCGCAAGTTCGAGATGGTGTGTATTTAGAGTCCAGTAGTAAAAGTAAGGTCTTCGATAACCAGCTATTCGATCAGCAATACGGTATTCATTATATGTATACCACGGATGACGAAGCCTTCAATAACCAGAGCTATCAGGTCGATGGCGGTTATGCCTTGATGAACTCAAAGCGAATTCACCTGCACCGCAACCAAGTTTGGGATGCGATCGATTTTGGGATCTTGCTTAATATGACCGAGCAGGCTCTGGTGGATCACAATCGAGTTGAACGCATTGTTAATCGCAAAGAAGATCAGGTGTTGGGGCAAGAAGGCAAAGGCATTTTTGTCTATGGCGCCCGTGACAATACCATTATCAATAACCATTTCGCCCACAGCGATATCGGCTTTTATATGGCGATGGGCGGGGAGAGTAACCAAGTTTACCAAAACCAGTTTATCGATAACTTTTCCCAGGTGAAATATGTGGGTGATAGCTTGCTAGAGTGGAGCCATGCTGGGCGTGGCAACTACTGGAGTGGATACCTAGGTTGGGATCACAATTTAGATGGCGTGGGCAATACGGCTTATCGACCTAATGATAATATTGATAAGTTATTTTGGCTCTATCCTGAGGCTAACTTCTTGATGGATAGCGCTATAGTGGTGGTGCTTCGGTGGGTGCAGCGCCAATTTGAAATCGGTGAGCCAAGTGGGATTATCGATAGTTTTCCCCTGTTAACACCTAATCCCGCATTCAACTATCAATCGGCAGCGGCTAACAGGTAGTGACTATCAGCCAACAGGCGACTTTTTAGCCCTTGCAGCCTGCTCATTGGACGTGTTCGGAGAATCAATGAATCCTTGTTTAGCAGTATCGGTGCGCAATATTTCGCATCAGTTTGCCGGTTTTAGTGCACTGAATGATGTCAGCTTTGAGGTGGAGCGCGGGCAGACCATGGCGCTGTTAGGTCATAATGGCGCGGGTAAATCCACCCTGATAAAAATTCTACTGGGTTTGCTCAAACCCTGTGCGGGCGAGGCGATTGTACTTGGGAAAAGCCATAGTGAGCTTAAGCAGCGCGCGGATCTCAGAATTGGCTATCTACCTGAGAATGTAAGCTTCTATGACAAGCTGACGGGCAAGGAGATTTTAAGTTACTTTGCCGCGCTTAAAAGGGTCACTAAACCACGAGTTAGCCAGCTTATCGAAGAGTTTGAACTAGGTTACGCCCAAGACAGGGCGCTAAAGACCTATTCGAAAGGGATGAAGCAGCGGCTAGGCTTTGCTCAGGCGATCTTGTGTCAGCCAGAGCTGCTACTACTTGATGAGCCAACGGTGGGGCTCGATCCTATGGCTTCACAGTTTCTATATGGCAAAATCGATGAGCTTAAGCGACAGGGCTGCGGCGTTATCGTCTGCACCCATGAGTTATCGCTGATTGAGAATAACATCGATATCGCGCTGATTTTAGCTAAGGGTAAGAGCCTAGCACAGGGAAGTCTAGCCGAGCTTAGGCAAAACAGCGCCCTTAAAACTCGGCTAACATCGCCTAACTTGGCGGGCTGGGTTGCCCAAGAACCAAGTCTTGCGCCCTTTTATGCCGATGATGCGCTGTTGCTGGATCTTGAGTCTAAGGCTAAGGTGTTGCAGCTATTAATGTCTGAGTGCCAAGCCTATGATTTTAATCTTAAAGAGCCGACTCTGGCCGATATTTATCACTTTTATATGGGTCAGAATAAGCAAAGCGAAGTGGTGAATTAATATGATGCAATCTGTGGTGATGGTTATTGCTCAAAAAGAGATAAAAGATAGTTTACGTAATCGCTGGGTTATTTTTATCGCGTTGATATTTTTGATTTTGTCTCTTAGCGTTACCTTCGCAGGAAGCGCTGTCGCCGGGCATCTTTCTCTGCCGGAACTTGATACCTTGATGTCGAGCCTATCGACGGTTTCAGTATTTATAATCCCCTTAGCGGCGATGCTAGTGAGCTACGATGCCTTTGTCGGTGAAGATGAGTCTGGAACCCTACTGTTGTTAATGTCCTACCCTATTAGCCGATTGCAGATTTTAATGGGTAAGCTACTGGGTCACGGTCTGATCATGAGTGCGACTAGCTGTTTTGCATTTGGATTAACAGCAGTGTTGCTACTGCTCTTCGGTGAGGCCTATGAAGCGCAAGTGGTGCTAAGTCGGTTTGCTCAGTTTATTGTCAGCAGTATCTTACTCGCCATCACCTTTATTTTGCTGGGCTATATAGTCAGCCTTAAATCGACAGAGAAGGCTAAGGCGGTGGGCAGTATTTTATTTTTATGGTTTGTGTTTGTGTTGATTTACGATTTGATCTTGCTGGCGATATTAGTGGCGGATCTGTCTTTTATGAATCAGTACCTGATTAATGCCTTAATTGCACTTAACCCAACGGATCTGTATCGAGCGGTAAACTTAATTGGTTCAGATACGGGGAGCGGCAGTCTCGCGTTGCTCTCCTCGTCGACCATGGGAAAGCTGGGCTTTTACAGTGCCATGTTACTGTGGAGCTTGGCATTGTTGGCTATCGCTCATCGGGTATTTCAGCGCCGGACCCTGTGAGCCTAACTGTTTAGGTGAGTCTATGTGGTATTTCTGTGCTGCGAGTAATGATTCCTGATTTTAATCGGTTAATAGGCGGGAAGTGGGAATATTTGTATTGAATGTTGGATGCATAGTTCCATTAAAATGTGATATATGTGAGCGTAAACAAGCAGATCGTGATTGCTTGATTTAATATTCGGCGGAAGTCACATTTTTAATAATCTATTTTAGTAAACTAACATTAAGATTCATTAATAACTTAGTCGTAGTCAATTGATTTAAAGAGGTTTAAGGTGCATAAAGTTACTCCTTATCTGGAGTTGGATGAAGAGGCCAAACAGTTAATTGATCATGCGAACAGTAAAACCATTACCTTAACGGTATCGGAGTCTGCGGTTTTACATCAATTGATCCTCTCCATGAGTTCTGTATGCACTAAAGAAGAGTTATTGGCTGCAGGCTGGCCCGATCGCGTTGTTGCAGCGACCTCACTAACCCAGTGTGTCAGTACCCTTAGAAAGAAACTAGAGCCCTATCCTGAGGTGGTACTTAGAACCATTGCGGGTCGCGGTTATCAGCTCAATGTCTCTACTCGCTCCCATATCAAGATGCTCGCGGTTAACGATCCTGAGTCTATGCGTGCGGCTATCGTAGATGTCTCTTTACTGGTGAAAATTAGCGGTATCGTTATTGCGATACTTATCTGTCTCTCTATCTGGTATTTCAGTGATTATCACGGTGTGATCAAGGCTAAGAATAGTTGGAGTTCGGATAAGAATATCGAGTTAAACATTGGTGGTATCAAACAGGATGTGCAGCTTATCCATAAAGATAATGTTAGCCACCTGCATGCCTCTATGTGGCAAAAGCATCTGGCGCCTGAGTCAAATCACTTAGAGGATATTAGCCAATTTAAGGGCTTTGCTGTCACTGACGGTAATTACTACTCTATGGCTGTGTGTCCTGAGGCCAGTGCTTATGGTTGCTCCGGCAAGGGCTTAATCAATATCACTGCAATCGATTTGACGCCAGCCGGCTTAAACATGAAGACCTTTACCGAGCTGACCCATAAGATGGAGCAACGCATTCGCTACAACCGAGTGATAATTCCCCATGATGAGCCTGGTACCAGCGGTTTTATCGAACATCATTATCATGCCGATGTATATTTCCCTGTGAAGGATAATATGTTGGTACGCTCTGACATCAGCCTATCGTTGATTTATGAGGGAGAGAATACTGGTAAATTTTACTCAGCAGCCTGCGTTACCGATGAAGAGTGTAAGACCACCCCAATCAAGTATAAGATTAAGGGCAACTTTACTCAGTATCAGGAGAAAATAGACAATCTGGACGTGGATGTATTCCACGTTAAAGTGGCGCAAAAAGAGCTGCTAAAACCGGATCAGGTCAGTTCATCTGCCATGCATTTTTATCGTGAGATCCGCAAGCATGAGATCATCGATAGTGACCTGTATTTCTACCGCATATACAAAGATCCCGACACGGCAGTTTGGATTGTGCCTATCTTAGGTAACCTCGTTGCTTGGTATGAGTATGACAAGGTAAAGCTTTAATAAAAGAAGGTACAAGGTTTAAAAGCAGGTACTAGGTTCTAGGAAAAGCAGGGCCTAGGGCAAGCTAAGACGGTACAAGCTAAGACGGGGCAAGCTAAGACGGTAGAAGCTAAGACGGTAGAAGCTAAGACGGTAGAAGCTAAGACGGTAGAAGCTAAGACGGAAAAGCCAAGATAACTGCGTGCCTTCTTTTGATTGTATAGAAGGACGCAGTCCGCTCTAGCCGCGAAGCGTTCTAGATTCTAGGGTCTAGGGCAAGCTAAGACGGTAGAAGCTAAGACGGAAAAGCCAAGATAACTGCGAGCCTTCTTTTGATTGTATAGAAGGACGCAGTCCGCTCTCGCAGCGAAGCGTTCTAGATTCTAGGATCTAGGGCAAGCTAAGACGGATAAAGCCGGTAAAGCAAAAGCTAGCAAGCGGCAAAGGTGGTGCTGTTGGCTTTTGCTGTTCCTAGCAGGGCGTAGCCCGCTCTCGCAGCGAAGCGCCCTAGGATCTAGGTCCTTCTTTTAAAGCAAAGACGTAAACCCTATTGTAGGTCGGCATTTATGCCGTCATGCCAATTAAATATAAGCCAAGAACACAGATTTACTAACCATATCTTCACATGGTTTCCTCCCTTTACTCACTTCTTTCCGCTATTGATCCCAGAGATTTTGTTAGATCCTTCACAGATCTTATTCTTGAATCATGCAATATCGAAACGTTTCGATTAATCTCGCGCTATCTTATCGAAACGTTTCGATCGAATGGCTTGGCGGTGAAGAACATCTGCCGTGATGCATAGCAAAATACTTTAGGTTGATAGATGAACAAACACGCTCTACTCAATGCAGATATGAACTACCTAGCGGCAACATTGGGGCATACCGATGAAGTCACGATTTGTGATGCGGGATTACCGATTCCTGCACAGGTGCAACGTATTGATCTGGCGTTGACCCATGGGGTGCCAGGCTTTATTGCAACCGTTAAGGTTTGGCTAGCAAGTTCGCAAATTGAGGGCGTGGTGATGGCAGAGGAGTTTGCCGATGTCAGCCCTGAGTGTCATCAACAATTGCTGGCTGAAATTGAAGCAGAGCAGCAAGCGACAGGCCGAAAATTGACTGTTGAGTACATTAGCCACGAGGCATTTAAACAGCGTACAAGGCATAGCCGCGCGGTGATCCGTACGGGCGAGTGTACGCCTTACGCCAACGTGATTTTTAAAACCGGTGTTGTATTTTAAGCTTAGCGGAGTCACCTATGACCCAAGCCATATTGCAGTTACAAGCCATTGAAAAGTCTTTCCCTGGGGTTAAAGCCCTAGACAAAGCCTGTTTAAATGTTTATCCAGGCCAAGTGATGGCATTGATGGGCGAAAATGGCGCAGGCAAGTCCACCTTAATGAAAGTGCTCACTGGGATCTATGCATTAGATGCCGGTCGCATTATCTATCAAGGTGAAACGCGCACTTTCAACGGCCCCCGAGATTCACAAGCCGCCGGTATTAGCATTATCCATCAGGAGCTAAACCTATTACCTGAGCTCACCATCGCCGAAAATATCTTTCTTGGTCGTGAAATTACATCCGCCTTTGGCCGCATCCTTTGGGATGAGATGAATGCACAGGCCGCGGCGCTGTTAGCACGCTTAGCCATTACCCATGCGCCGCAAACACGGGTGGGTGACTTGAGCTTAGGCGAGCAGCAGATGGTCGAGATAGCCAAGGCTATCTCCTTTGACTCTAAAGTCATCATCATGGATGAACCGACCGATGCGCTTACCGACGTAGAGACTCAATCGCTATTTAAGGTGATTAATGAGCTGCGCGATCAGGGCTGTGGCATCGTTTATATCTCCCACCGCATGCAAGAGATCTTTACTATTTGTGATGCGGTTACCGTATTGCGTGACGGCAGCTTCATCCACGAATGTGCCATCGCCGATATTGATGAAGACCGTCTAATCGAGCGTATGGTTGGCCGTAAATTGGCGGACCAATATCCGCGTATCGCTAATACACACCAAGGCTGCAGACTCGCGGTTAGCGAGCTATCGGGCGTAGGGGTTAATAACGTCAGCTTTAGCCTTAACAAGGGCGAGATCTTAGGTTTCTCAGGCTTGATGGGCGCAGGGCGTACCGAGTTGATGAAAATCATCTTTGGCGCGAGCGCTAAAACTCAGGGGGAGATTAACCTAAACGGCAATCCCATCAAGGTGAACAGTCCTCAGCAAGCGCTTGATGCGGGCATCGCCTATATTTCTGAAGATCGCAAGGGAGACGGCTTACTGCTGGACCTGTCGGTTAAAGAAAACATGTCTATTTGTGCACTCTCAAAGCTCAGCAGTGGACTACAACTGCGTCATCAAGATGAGGTCTCTGAAGTCGATCATTTCATTGGTGCGTTTAATATCAAGACGCCGACTCGAGATGCACGCATAGGTAATCTGTCGGGCGGAAATCAACAGAAAGTCGCCATTGCCAAGGGCTTAATGACACAACCTCAGGTGCTGATCTTAGATGAGCCAACTCGTGGTGTGGATGTTGGGGCGAAAAAAGAGATCTACGATCTGATTAACCGCTTCAAAGCCGATGGCATGAGCATCATTTTAGTGTCATCGGATATGCCGGAGTTAATGGGCATGTCGGATCGTATTTTAGTGATGCATCAAGGCCAGATCACCGGTGAATTCGATGCCGCCCAAGCAGAACAGGAAACCATTCTTGCTTGCGCAGTCGGTAAAACATTAAACAAGGATATTGCATGAGCCAGTCAATAACAGCGCAACCATTTTACAAGCGCATTAATAAAGCTTGGTTGATTGAGAATAAGTCTCTCATCGCCTTAATGTGTCTGATTTTCGTGGTGTCACTGCTGAGCCCAAATTTTTTAACCGTCGATAACTTACTCAATATTTTCCGTCAAACCTCAATTAACGCGATTATTGCGGTTGGCATGACTATCGTTATTCTCACCGCTGGTATCGACTTGAGTGTCGGCTCGGTTTTGGCCTTAAGCGGCGCGATTGTGGCAACTCTAATCGGCATGGATGTGCCTGTTATGGTGGCCTTGCCTGTGGCGCTGATTGCTGGCGCGGCATTAGGGGCGATTAGCGGCATTATTGTCGCTAAGGGCAAGGTGCAGGCTTTTATCGCCACGCTGGTGACCATGACATTGCTGCGCGGTGTGACCATGGTTTATACCGATGGCCGCCCAGTACCGACAGGCTTTAGCGAGACTGCCGACAGCTTTACTTGGTTAGGCACAGGTTATCTGCTGGGCATTCCTGTGCCTGTGTGGTTGATGGCGATGGTGTTTGCTGCTGCTTGGTATCTGCTAAATCATACTCGTTTTGGTCGTTATATTTACGCCGTGGGTGGCAATGAGTCGGCGGCCCGTTTATCGGGGATCGCGGTCGATAAAGTTAAGATTGCAGCTTACGCTATCTGTGGCTCGATGGCGGCTTTGGCGGGGATTATCGTCACCGCGCGTCTGTCCTCTGCGCAGCCAACGGCAGGTATGGGCTATGAGCTCGATGCGATTGCAGCCGTGGTACTCGGTGGCACCAGCTTAATGGGCGGTAAGGGCCGCATCATGGGAACCTTAATTGGCGCGCTGATCATCGGTTTCTTAAATAACGCATTAAACCTGCTGGATGTCTCCTCTTATTACCAGATGATTGCTAAAGCCAGCGTTATCTTGTTAGCGGTACTTATCGACACTAAGCAAAAAGCGTAATTTCGGTTCGGCAGGGGCGTTTATCGTCCCTGCTTTTGTTCTGAAAGTTCTTATCATTCTAGAGTCTACTATCATAAAGGCTGGGTATTGAAAGGCGATTATGAAGCAACGTATTAATAAGAAAGCATCAATGATGTTAGCGGTAGCGTTACTGCCGAGTGCGATATCTTTTGGCGCCAGCGCCCAAGACGCCATCGCTATCGTGTTGTCGACGATGAATAACCCCTTCTTCGTTACCATGAAAGATGGCGCCGAAGCCAAGGCCAAAGAGCTTGGCTACAAGCTGATTGCACTGGACTCGCAAAACGATCCAAGCAAGGAGCTGGCAAACGTAGAAGATCTCACTATGCGTGGTGTTAAGGCTATCTTGATTAACCCGACCGATGCACTAGCTGTGACCAATGCGATCCGCACCGCTAACCGCGCCAATATTCCGGTTCTGACATTAGATAGAACCGCTGAACGTGGCGACATCGTCAGCCATATTGCCTCAGATAATATCGCTGGTGGTGAGCTCGCGGGGCAGTTTATTGCCGAGCAACTGGGGGCGAATGCCAAGGTTATCCAGCTTGAAGGTATTGCTGGTACTTCTGCCGCCCGTGAGCGCGGTGAAGGTTTTGATAATGCGGTTAAAGCGTATGACTTAAACATGCTCTCGAGTCAGCCTGCAGACTTTGACCGTTCAAAAGGCTTAAACGTGATGGAAAATATGCTTGCCGCCAATGGCGATGTGCAGGCGGTGTTCGCCCAGAACGATGAGATGGCCTTAGGTGCCCTACGCGCCATTGAAGCCGCAGGTAAGCAGGTGATGGTCATTGGCTTTGACGGTACAGATGAAGGGATTGCCGCCGTTAGGCGCAAACAGTTATCGGCAACGGTTGCCCAGCAGCCAGAGCTGCTCGGTGCAACTGCGATAGCCACAGCTGATAGGCTATTAAAAGGCCAAGTCGTTGAAAAATCTATTCCTGTAGCGTTAAAAATCATTACTCAAACACAGTAATCTTACTAATAATTTGTCACACTAGCCTACATATATATGTGCACTCTAAAGTGCGTGCCTATTGAGCTAGTATCATTGGTGTATTTTCCCTCTGAGCCCAACATCATTGCGAGCTGGGTATTTGCTACAGAGGTCATCGAGGAAAGTTAATGTCTCAGTTAATCGTTTTAGGCAGTGTGAATGCCGACCATGTTCTTCAAGTGCCTTCTTTTCCACGCCCAGGGGAAACCTTACATGGCCATAACTATCAGGTCATTCCCGGTGGTAAAGGGGCTAATCAGGCGGTAGCTGCTGCACGCCTTGGTGCCGATATCGGTTTTATCGCCTGTGTGGGTGACGACAGTTTTGGTCAAAATATTCGTCAGGCTTTTGCTCAGGACGGTATGGATATTTCTGCTGTACACATGATTGACAATACGCCGACGGGTATTGCGATGATCCAAGTGAGCGAGAGTGGCGAAAACAGTATCTGTATTGCCGCAGCCGCGAACGATGGGTTAACCTCCGAGATCGTTGAGCAGCACGGCGAGAAGATTGAGCAAGCCAAATACCTGTTGATGCAGTTAGAAACCCCGCTTGCGGGCATCGAGCTTGCTGCCAGCATTGCTAAAGCCCAAGGGACTCAGGTGGTATTAAATCCAGCACCTGCACGTAGCCTACCGGATGCACTTCTCGCTATGGTGGATATCATTACCCCAAATGAGACCGAAGCCGAACTGTTAACAGGTGTGGCCGTGACGGATGCAGGCAGCGCTGCAAAAGCGGCACAAGTGCTACATGACAAAGGCATCGCTACCGTGATGATCACCCTAGGTTCGAAAGGTGTTTACTTGAGTGAGCAGGGGACGGGCAAAATCATTCCTGGCTTTAAGGTACAGGCAACCGATACTACGGCCGCTGGCGACACCTTTAACGGCGCACTTGTGACTGCGTTATTGGAAGGGCAAACAATGGATAATGCGATTGTCTTTGCCCATGGTGCAGCGGCGATTTCGGTGACGCGCTTTGGCGCACAAACTTCAATTCCATCACGGGATGAAGTTGAGCAGTTTATCGCAACGAACTAATCTGCGATTGAATTTTAATAGTAATTAAGGAAGTTATCTCCCAATGGCCACCATGAAAGATGTTGCCAAACTTGCCAACGTATCCACATCCACGGTGAGCCATGTGATGAATGCTACTCGCTTTGTCAGTGAAGACATTGCAAAGCGAGTGCAAGCGGCTGCGCAGCAACTGAATTATCACGGCCCTTCTGCGGTGGCCCGCAGCCTTAAACAGAACCGCACCAAAACCATCGGCATGTTGGTGACCACCTCGACTAACCCATTCTATGCTGAGGTGGTTCGCAGCGTGGAGCAGGCGTGTTACCAGCAGGGCTATAACCTTATTCTGTGCAATACCGAGGGCGATGCCCAGCGTCTTAAGCGCTCGTTAACCACACTGATTGAACGCCGCGTCGATGGTTTAATCATGATGTGCGCCATGTTAGAAGGCGAAGATGCGCTGATCTATCGCCGCTTAGATGCCTTACCCGTAGTGGTGATGGACTGGGGGCAAGTTGATTTTCCTTGTGACAAAATTCAAGGGCATTCACGTCAGGGCGGTGTGCTCGCTACCCAATACCTGATTGATAATGGCCATACCCAAATCGGCTGCATTACTGGGCCGCGTAATCGCCAGCAGGCAGACTTGCGCTACGAAGGTTTTGTGGATGCTATGCAGGCGGCTAATCTGCCGATTAACCCAGATTGGGTGGTGGAAGGTAACTTTGAGACCGAAGGTGGCAAGGCGGCGTTCGCTAAGTTGCAAGGGAGCGGTGAATTACCGAGCGCCCTGTTTGTGTGCAATGACATGATGGCTATCGGCGTATTGCATGAAGCGCAGCGCACCGGGTTGCAGATCCCTGAGCAGTTGTCAGTGATCGGTTACGACAACATTCAGCTAGCGAAATACATGACACCGGCCTTAACCAGTATTCATCAGTCGAAGGCGCGTTTAGGCGCGGCGGCGGTCAATGCGCTTATCGCTAGGCTGCAAGATCCAAGTCTGCCACAACAATTTATGGATATTGAGCCAAGAGTGACCGAGCGAGCCAGCGTCAGTAGAAAATAAAACCAATGAAAAAGGCGAATGAATTATGGATCCATTCGCCTTTTCTCAATGAGCGGTTTAAACCTGATTTACATGGCTTACTTAATAAATGCGAATGCATCCCCGTAGAGGTGCTCTTCCTCTACGCCCATGGTGCGGAACAGCTCACGTGCTGCGCCGACCATATCGAAACGTCCCGCGATATAGATATCATAGCCAACTAGGCTATCGAAATCGTGCTGGATCTGCTCCAGTAGATTAGCCTGCTTGCCTTTCCAGTCATCGGTCGCTTCTTCGATAACAGGCACAAAGTTCAGCCATGGATGGGCGTCGTGCCACTCGCGAGCGATGGTCTCATAGTACATGGCATCTTGATTGCGGCAACCCCAGTACAGGGTGGTTTCAATCTCTTGGCCTAGGGCTATCTTCTGCTCGACAATACTCTTGATATAAGAGAAGCCTGTACCGCCAGCAATCAGTAGGCGGGGGCGTACACTGTCTGCACGTAGGTGTGCATCGCCACCGGGTACATCGATTTCGATAGTGCTACCTACCGCTAGACACTCTTTTAAGCGCTCAACAACCTGCATCGGGTAGCTTTCACTCACCGCCGCGCCGATATGCAGTTCGATATGCTCGGCATCGGGGGCCGAAGCGATAGAGAATGGGCGCTTGTCTTTCTCACCCATCACGATACAAAGGTATTGGCCCGCCTTAAAATCAAAAGCGGTGTTAGGCTTTAAAATCACCTGATAGACGGCGTCATTAAACGGCGCAACTTTTTCGATAGTACAGCTTATTGTGTTCATCTTTAGTCCTTGATGCGCTTCTCTTTGGAAGCTTATTCACTATTAATCTTTTAGCCTGCTAAGCAGGCTATATCGAGCTTAGCTAATTGGTTAGCCCTGTATTCCCTATAGGGTCGGGGCGTCATCTATGCCTAGCTCGCCCCAGATGGCATCGACTTTCTGTTTAACCGCTTCGTCCATCACTATAGGCGTACCCCATTCGCGGTCGGTTTCACCTTCCCACTTATTAGTGGCATCCATTCCCATCTTAGAGCCGAGACCGGCGATCGGTGAGGCAAAGTCGAGGTAATCGATAGGGGTGTTATCTATCATCACTGTATCGCGTTTGGGATCCATGCGGGTAGTAATCGCCCAGATCACATCGTTCCAGTCTCGGCAGTTCACATCTTCATCCACTATCACGATGAACTTAGTGTACATAAACTGACGTAGGAACGACCATGCGCCCATCATTACCCGTTTAGCATGGCCCGGGTACTGCTTACGGATCGAAATCACCGCCATACGGTAAGAGCAGCCCTCAGGCGGCAGGTAGAAATCGACTATCTCTGGATACTGCTTACGCAGAATCGGCACAAACACTTCGTTTAGTGCCACACCGAGCATCGCGGGCTCATCTGGTGGACGGCCGGTGTAGGTGCTATGGTAAATCGCATCTTTTCTGTGGGTGATATGGGTCACCGTAAATACAGGGAAAGAGTCGGTTTCGTTGTAATAACCTGTGTGGTCACCGTAGGGACCCTCTTCGGCCATCTCTTCAGGATCGATATATCCTTCTAAGATGATCTCGCTGGTGGCGGGCACCTCTAAATCACAACTGATGGCTTTACAGACTTCGGTGCGTTCACCACGTAAAAGCCCTGCGAAAGCATATTCGCTCATGGCATCGGGAACCGGTGTTACCGCACCTAGAATGGTGACTGGATCTGCGCCTAAGGCAACGACTACTGGGTAGCGCTCACCTGGATGCTTCTCTTTGAAATCTTTAAAGTCTAATGCGCCGCCACGATGATCAAGCCAGCGCATAATTAACTTGTCTTTGCCGAGCAATTGCTGGCGATAAATGCCTAAGTTCTGGCGCTTTTGCCTTGGCCCTTTAGTGATAGTTAAGCCCCAAGTGACTAGCGGTGCAACATCGCCCGGCCAACAGTGCTGAATTGGTAGCTTAGTTAAATCAACATCGTCACCGGTTTTTACCACTTCTTGGCAAGCTGGGTTACGAACAGTTTTTGGCGGCATGTTCAAGGCTTGCTTAAACATTGGGATCTTAGCGATGGCATCTTTAAAGCCGCTAGGCGGCTCGGGTTCTTTTAGGAAAGCCAGTAGCTCGCCAACATCGCGCAGCGCGATAGGATCTTCTTTACCTAATGCCATTGCAACCCGTTTTGGGGTACCAAAAAGGTTAGCCAGCACCGGCATGTCGTTGCCGACAGGATTTTCGAATAACAGAGCTGGGCCCTTGGCACGCAATACACGATCGGCAATCTCTGTCATTTCCAAATGAGGATCGACGGGATGACTAATACGCTTAAGCTCACCATTGCTTTCTAAGTGGGCTATAAAGCTACGCAAATCCTTAAAACTCATAGGGGAATTCTCATCGCTATAAACTGTGATATGGCGCGCACTATAGCACTATTCCAACGTGCGTTAAACGCTTGTTCATCAAAGCGTGGCATCGAAATTATTCAGTGAATACTGAACTGCTGCCTGTTATGGGGGGAGGCGGGGGGCCTAACATTGGCGAATCGGGTGATTAAGCGTAAGATTAACTAGTCGGTTATGGCGAACTTATCGAGGAGGACGGCTATGAATACAGTCAAATGGAGCCTGAGTTTCCTTTTGGTCATAGGTGCATCGAGTGCGGCTGCTGTCGCGCAACCGAGTCAGCTTGCCCAGCAACAGCACAGATACCTCTTTGCCAATTCATCGATGATCAATAACGTAAGTGTTGGTGTCGGTTGGAGTAATCATGATTACCGTGATCCTTGGCGCTGGAGCGTTGGCGTGTCTAATGGTTGGTACGGTTATCCTTATGGTAGTCGTTATTACCGTCCGGGCTGGCGTCCTGGTTACAACTGGCGCTGGGGCTACCCTTATCGCTATAACAGCCGCTATGTGTATCCCTATCGTTATGATAGAAGTGAATATAAGCCGCGCAAACCTAAAGTGGTGGCGACGCCCGAGCGGGTGACCACTAGTGTCAGCTATTCAACCGGACTGACTCGTTTGCCTGATAATGCGCGTGTGATCCAAAGAGATGGCCGTACACTTTATGAGTGGCAGGGCATTGAGTATGTGTATGACTGGGATTCTAAGACCTACCAACAGGTACCTAGCAAAAGGTAAAATAACTGCTAGAGCGCCATTTTATTCTGGCGGTGAAACTTGGTACCCTGAACGCAGAAAACAGCTAATACATGGAAAGATACTGAATGAGTTGGATGGAGTTCACCATAGAACTGCTGGATAAGCTTGTCTGGCCCGGAGTGCTAGTGTTTGCCGTTATCACCTTAAGGCGGCCTATCTCTAAGTTGATCCCCTTGGCTAAAAAGCTGAAATTTAGAGAACTGGAAGTGGAGTTTGGTGAGGGACTTAAGGCAGTAACTGAGCAGGCTCAGGGGGTCTTTCCTGAACTGAAAACCGATAAAAAGTCCATGCTTATCGCCTCTGCTAACCACTTGCCCAATTCCGCCATCATAGAGGCTTGGGAGCAGGTTGATTTAGCGGCCGAACGCTTGATCAAGTCTCACTGCGATAACATCACCTTAGATAAAAATACCCGATATAAACACATTGAGAATATCTTGATCAGTGAAGCCTTGATTGATACCAAACAGGGAAAGCTATTCAGTGAACTGCGCCAATTGCGTAATCGGGTTGCTCATGCGGTGGGCTATGAAGTGGGCGGGGCAGAAGCGATTCAATATATTGAACTGTGTTTTAAGTTGATAGAGCACCTAAACAATATTAGCCCTTCAACGGCCCAGCTCTGTGACACTCAAATTAAAGAGCTCGCCAGCTAATAGGCTCCATTAGTACTAGGAGCCTATTAGCTGGCTTAGATTAGGAGCTGTGGAGTATGAAGCGTTAACTCTTTGCCTTTAGATACATATCGTAGCGGATAATTTTAAATCCTGAGTCATCGAATCGTTTATTGAACTTCATGCCTAGCTTTAATAGTACATTGATTGAAGCTTGGTTTTGCTCGACCACATCACCGACAATATAGTCGAGATCCATCTTGGCTTTGGCGTACTCAATGCAGGCTTGGTTGGCCTCTGTGGCATAACCCTTGCCCCAATGTTCGGGAGCTAAGCGATAACCGATATCGGTTTCATTGATGCGATAATCATTTTTAAAGCCACAAAAACCAATCACTTGATTACTCTCTTTTAAGACGATGGCCCAGCGGGCATAACCAAATTGTAAATACTCTGTCAGCCAAATATCACGAATGATACGTTCGGCATCCGCCATCGACTGAATGACGCCAGCATCCCCGGTATAGAGGTTAACTCGTTCGTCGGCATTAAAATCATAGACGGCTTGGGTATCATCGAGATTAAACTCTCTAATGATTAATCTCTGTGTCTGGGTTATGAATTTGCTCATTGGTTTTCCTTTACCATACAAGGTCTGTGATTGCGTTTTCAGTCTCACCGATAATGGTTTTAACTACTTTGTTATCGGCATCTAGCAAAATCAGCCTTGGAATGCCTGCATTGGCAAATTGACCGTAGATCTGTCTATCGGTATCGGCCACTAAAGCGAAGTTAAGCTCATATTCGGCGGCAAATTTATTTAAGACGTCACTTGTCTCTTCGCGACCGATACCTATGATATCCACGTTAGGGCTTAGGTGTAGATCAGAGTTAACTAGGTGCTTCAAGGTGCGTTGTGAGTCGGGGCACCAAGTGGCAAATAAGATCAGTAGTTTATTGTTTTTAGACTCATTGAGATCCTGCACATTGCCTTGAGTGTCAACGAATCGAGTAACAGGCGCGCTGTCACCGGGCTGAACATAGGTGAGGTATTCAACTGGAGTTGGTGCACTGGTGCAGCCTGAAATGGTGAACAGCAATAGGCTGGCAAAAGACAGTTTTAGTGCTTTTTCCCAGCTAATGGTTTTTTTTGTGCTAAGGGCTTTCACGTTTGGCATCCATTCTCTTTAATAGGTCTTTAAAATAACAGAGCTTTAACGGAATGTATAAGCCTAGCTTGCAACAGCGTGTAACTTGGTTACGCTTCTGGCACTGAAAGGTACTCGTCGCCAGCACGCGTGGTATCGGCTTTTAACAATAAATATAACAGGGTTGTTGACAGTTGAGCGAGGACAACATATCGTGGTGGTTCATATATCATTATGTTCGTTAAGTTATTGATTAACAGAATCTATCAAGGAAAATTACGTGTTATTAACACCCATAGAAGCCTATTACTATCTATAGCCACAATGGCGTAGATAGAGGTTATTTCATCCCCCCCTCATGCTTTAAATCACTCCATTGTGGCAATTCCATTTTCTTTCGGAAGTTGGCCACCATCAAAGCCTGTTCCGAACTCTTTATCTTTAATTTGGAACACCATAAATGAACAAAAGTAAAATCTTCGGCAGTATGCTAATTATCGCTGGTACGACAATCGGTGCGGGTATGTTGGCATTACCTCTCGCTGCATCGGGTCTAGGCTTTGGTATGGCCAGCGTAATCATGTTGTTAATTTGGTCTTTGATGACCTATACCGCACTGCTTATGATTGAAGTGCATCAACATGCGCCTATCGATGCCACGCTGCACACCTTGGCCCATAAGCTACTGGGTCGTAAAGGTCAGGTCATTGCTAGCTTTTCGATGATGTTTCTATTTTACGCTCTCTGCGCGGCTTATATCGCCGGTGGAGGAGAGCAGATGCACAGTAAGTTAACGAGCTGGTTTGGGCTCGACCTGCCGATGCAAGCGGGAGCGATCATTTTTACCTTGTTGATCGGCGCAGTGGTTGCCATTGGTACACGCTCGGTGGATTTGATTAATCGCAGTCTATTCTCACTTAAGCTAATTGCGCTGGTGGTGATGTTGTTTCTGTTGCTCCCCCATGTCTCGGTGGAAAACTTGGTTGAGTTGCCAGTGCATCAAGGTTTAGTGCTTGCGTCTCTACCTGTTATCTTCACCTCTTTCGGCTTTCATGGCTCCATTCCGTCGGTGGTACGCTACTTAGGTAAAGATACCAAGGCACTGCGCTGGATCATCGTTGTTGGTTCCTCATTGCCTTTAATGGTTTATGTGTTGTGGATGTTAGCGAGTCAGGGCGTACTGCCACAGCAGGAGTTAATGGCTAGCCAAAGCCTGAATGGTTTTATTGGTTCTCTGAGCCGTATACTCGAAAATCCTATGATTGCTAGTGCGGTATCGATCTTTGCCGATCTCGCCTTAGCGACATCATTTCTTGGGGTGAGTTTAGGTCTGTTTGACTTTATTTCTGATCTGCTTAAACGCAGTGCTAAGCCTAGCCACAGACTACAAGTCGGTCTAGTGACGTTCTTGCCACCACTGGGGTTTGCCTTGTTTTACCCTCAAGGATTTATCACTGCGCTAGGTTATGCTGCCTTTGCCTTAGTGATTTTAGCGGTATTCTTACCTGTCGCCATGGTTGCTGCACAGCGTAAGCAACAGGGGCTAGAGGGATATAGGGTAAAAGGCGGTAACTTAGGTTTAGCTGCGGCGGCATTAGCCGGTGTGTTGATCATTAGCGTACAGTTGATGCAGATGTTTAACCTACTACCTTCGGTTGGCTGATCTCCACTAAAAGCGATAGAGTGGCTTATTCTCCGATTTATTAGCGGAGTAATTGATTGAAAAGTAGCTGATTAAGTATTAATTTACGAGATTGGCTGGTTTTTTAGTCATTCGAGCGATTAGAATAAAATTAGGCTTTACATTGCAGCCGATGACACCTATTATCTGCGGCGTTCGGAGAGATGGCAGAGTGGTCGAATGCACCGGTCTTGAAAACCGGCATGGGTTTGTAGCCCATCTAGGGTTCAAATCCCTATCTCTCCGCCATACATAGAAAAGCCCGTTACCGCAAGGTAACGGGCTTTTTGCTATCTGCGATTTATAAAGAAGAACCCTAGGGTTCCTGTAGTTTAAAATAAGCTATCCCTCCGCCATATTTAGAGAAAGGGCTTCCAGTAATGGAAGCCCTTTTTCGTATGTTTAAATAAAAGTTGAACCCTAGGGTCCTGTTGTTTAGAGCCGCTATCTCTGAATTACTTTTGTTCCTCTCCGCTAGAGGCTAGCGCTGGTTATTTGTACGAGTGCAGTAAGGTTTTGAGAATAAATGCAGCTCAATCCCCTAAAAGTGAGTAGAACTTTTCATTTTTTGACCATTCAGTTCAAATTGGGCTTTACATTGAAGTCGAGTATCCTTATTATCTGCGGCGTTCGGAGAGATGGCAGAGTGGTCGAATGCACCGGTCTTGAAAACCGGCATGGGTTTGTAGCCCATCTAGGGTTCAAATCCCTATCTCTCCGCCATATTTAGATGAGGCCCCAGCAGAAATGCTGGGGCCTTTTCGCATTTAGGAAGTCCGACTTTGAACCCTAGGGTTCCTGTAGTTTAAAATAAGCTATCCCTCCGCCATATTTAGAAAAAGGGCTTCCAGTAATGGAAGCCCTTTTTCGTATGTTTAAATAAAAGTTGAACCCTAGGGTTCCTATTGTTTAGAGCCGCTATCTCTGCGCCATATTCAAGATGAAGGGCTAGTCGAAAGACTAGCTCTTTTTCGTTGTAGCGTTAGTAAAATTGAACCTAGGGTTCCTATTACTCAAGGTCAGCTACCTCTGCGTTATCTATAGATACTGATAGGCTGTCTTTTGTGAACAGTTTTGTGTAACAGGGGGCTGCCTCTTAGGCTTTGTTGCTTTAATCGGCGATTGATAACCTTATTGAAGTCAACCTTGTAGCTTGATCGTTGATATGGCATACAAAATTAGTGATTTCTCATTTTTATGGCTAATTTATTGCTGAATAATTCTTGTCTAGGGAGAATGTTTAATTTTCTTGAGGAAACACACAGGTTCAGTAAAGTATTGTATTCATTAACCATCAATTACTGATATAAACCATTTCACAAAATAAAACTGCATGTAAGCACAGCGCATTCCAAGCAGTAGTAATCTCAATTCTTTGTATACCCTGGAGCACCAAAATGAGCTGCGATCTGACTCTCGATAGTTTTCTTTCTACCGTTGCTGTCCGTAACCCTGACCAACCTGAATTCTTGCAGGCTGTAAAAGAAGTGCTTACTTCTATCTGGCCTTTTGTTGCTGCGCACCCTGAATATTTAGATGCGGGTATTTTAGAGCGTCTTGTTGAGCCTGAGCGCTTGATCCAGTTCCGTGTTTCTTGGGTCGATGATCAAGGAAAGGTGCAGGTTAACCGTGCTTTCCGTATTCAGCACAACTCGGCGATCGGTCCATTCAAGGGCGGTATGCGTTTCCATCCTTCTGTTAATCAGTCGGTTCTTAAGTTCTTGGCTTTTGAGCAGACCTTTAAAAACGCATTAACTACATTGCCGATGGGCGGTGGTAAAGGTGGTAGTGACTTCGATCCTAAGGGCAAGAGTGACGGTGAAGTGATGCGCTTCTGTCAGGCCTTAATGTTTGAACTACACCGTCACCTAGGTGCAGATACCGATGTGCCAGCTGGTGATATCGGTGTGGGTGCACGTGAAGTTGGCTACATGACAGGCATGATGAAGAAGCTGACTAATAGCGCAGAGTGTGTGTTTACCGGTAAAGGCTTATCTTTCGGTGGCAGCTTAATTCGTCCAGAAGCGACTGGCTACGGCCTGCTGTACTTTGTGGAAGCCATGCTAAAAGCTAAGGGTGAAACCTTAGAAGGCAAAACCGTTACCGTATCGGGATCGGGTAACGTGGCGCAATATGCTATCGAAAAAGCGATGGAGATGGGCGGTAAAGTCATTACTGCATCAGATTCAAGCGGTGTGGTGTTTGACCCTGAAGGCTTTACCCCAGAGAAGCTTGCTAAGTTGATGGAAGTTAAAAACGAACGTCGTGGACGTGTTGCCGATTACGCCTATGAGAA
The DNA here is from genome assembly GCF_019654915.1 of Shewanella sp. MBTL60-007. Lineage (GTDB taxonomy): Bacteria > Pseudomonadota > Gammaproteobacteria > Enterobacterales > Shewanellaceae > Shewanella. Next base: position 27,811 of record NZ_BPET01000029.1, read on the forward strand.
TGGTCTAGAGTACGTGACTGGCGGTACGCCTTGGCAGTTTGCGGCTGACGTTGCGCTACCTTGTGCAACTCAAAACGAGCTGGATGGCGAACATGCCAAAATGCTGATTGCCAATGGCGTGCAGATGGTTGCAGAGGGGGCAAACATGCCAAGCACGGCTGAAGCTATTGCGTTAATGCATGAAGCAAAAGTACTGTTCGCACCGGGTAAGGCGGCTAATGCGGGTGGGGTTGCCACCTCTGGTCTAGAGATGAGCCAAAACGCGCTGCGTTTAAGCTGGAGCCGTGACGAAGTCGATATGCGTCTGCGCGATATCATGTACTCTATTCATGCCACCTGTGAGCAATATGGCCGTGAAGGTACGCACATCAACTATGAATTAGGTGCTAACGTAGCAGGCTTTGTGAAAGTGGCCGATGCGATGAAGGCGCAGGGCGTCTACTAAGCGAATTTGATTGATGAAAAGGGCCGTCTGGCCCTTTTTTGTTTTCTACTGTGGCATATTTAATTCGCAGGGAAACTTACGGTTAAATGGTGATGGTGTAGCTTTTTGTTCTCAACACTATCAGGTTGTTTGGGTAATATGCTGTGAAACCTTTTGTTATTTCAACTTTTCGGGTGTACTTTTAGCTTGTTGGGTAGCAATCGAACGGCCCTAAATCGGACTGGTTATCGCTATCTCCTTTCGCATAAATTGATACTAACTGTATAAGATTGAAATCATGAAAAAATCACTACTCGCTTTAGTTTTTGCCTCGGTTTTCAGTTATAACGCGAGTGCCTGTACCGGCATCACCCTATCAACTACGGCCAACGATCAGATCCAAGCGCGCACTATCGAATGGGGGCATAGCGACCTCAATAGTAAGCTGGTTGTCTCGCCTCGTAATTACCAATATACCTCGACTATGCCGGATCAGCAGCAAGGCCTCACCTGGAAAAGCAAATATGGCTTTGCTGGGATCTCGGTGAGTGACGATCGCTTTATTGCCGAGGGGATTAACGAGAAAGGACTGACCGCCGGACTATTCTATTTCCGTAATTATGGCTCTTTGGCCAAGTACGATCCTAAGCAGACTGCAAATAATATCACCGATATGGACTTTGTACGTTGGATGCTCAGTCAGTTTGAAACAGTTGCCGAGGTTGAAGCAGCATTAGATAAAATCAAGATTGTCACCGTTTATTTCGATCAGCAAGGTAACCCCTCGCCAACGGCGCACTGGCGTGTGTCTGATAAACAGGGCAACAGCATAGTGATTGAAATCATGGATCACGGCAAGATCAATATCCATAAGAACACGGCTAAGGTGCTAACCAACTCTCCGGATTACAATTGGCAGGTAACCAACCTCAACAACTACATCAACTTACACCCAGGTATCAGTCCACCACAGAAGATTAACGGTGTCGAGGCGCAATCTTTTGGTGTCGGCTCTAACTTTGTCGGCTTACCGGGGGATATCTCACCACCATCGCGATTCGTGCGGGCGGCGTTTTACGTTAATACCGCTCCTACTTTAAACAGTGCGGAGCAAGCCGTTTCACAGGCGTTCCATATCTTAAATAACTTCGATATTCCTATCGGCAGTGAGTTTAATGATAAGTCTCATATACCAGCCTTGCCCAGTGCAACCCAATGGACCTCGGTTATCGATCAGAGTAATGGGCTGCTGTTTTATAAGACCATGCATGACAGCACGATTAAGCGAGTAGACTTGAATCAGTTGGATTTTACCGCCAAGCAGGAGCGTAAACAGAAGTTAGATAACGGCAAGTTTAGCTATCGAGAGGTGACGGTTCACACTCAGTAAAGTGGATAAATGATAGCTCAAGGCTCACTTGAGCTATCAAAGACGCGTACTTAGAAAGTGAGTGAGGTTTGTTGTACAGCGCCGAACTCGTTGTCACTACGAGCTTTGCCGTAGGAGACCCATTAAAATCCTCTGTGCTTCCAAAAAGCTGCTATCTTGTCTTCTTCCTCATTCAAGTGCACTTTAAAGGTCTTCTCGGCAATGACTTTGCCTTTAAGCTCTAGGGTCATGCGCCAGTTGCCGACTTTATTATGCTCGGGAGCCCAGATGGTGTCGCCTAGATAAAATTTCCAGTCGTTGGACTTTACAAACACTTCGCCGTCGAATGGTGGACGAACCTGACCATTATCATCGGGGATATTTGGATGATAGATGCAGTATTTTAGTTTTTGATTCTTAGCTTTCTTGATTTGGGCGATAAAACCAAACTCGATATCTATCTCGGCTGGTATATGCATGGTTGATTTTAATAGGCGGGGTAGGTTACTGCTCTCCTCATCCCACTGGGTGAAGATACCGCTACGAACAATAGTGACATCGGGCTTGAGTTTAGACACTTATTGGGCTGTAACTGATGAGTGGTATGTATATGATACTTAAAAGGTTGGGGCTTTTCACGTTTTGAAGTGCTTTTATAAGATCGTTTCCTAAGCCTCTAAGGTAACTTTTAAGTTCAGCTCCTGATTAGGCCTAATCACCGTAAAAGTACTATTTTTCGCCATAATATATCGATATATGTGAACACAGTGGGTTGAATTACTAGACATATTTATCTAGCTAGGTAGTCTAGGAGTTCTAAAATGAACAGGGAAATATCATTTAATGAACTTAGCGATTCTGTATTACGTTTACGATCCTATGTGTAGCTGGTGTTGGGGGTATAGGCCGACTTGGTCTGCGCTGCAATCTAAGCTGCAAATGACTTACCCTGAGCTCAGTATCGAATATAAGTTAGGTGGCTTAGCTCCAGATAGTGACGAGCCTATGCCCGACGATATGCAGCAATTTTTGCAGCAAACATGGAACAAGATCGCCGAGCAATTAGGTACTAAGTTCAACTTTGCTTTTTGGCGCGATTGCCAGCCTCGCCGTTCAACCTATCCCGCCTGTCGTGCCGCTCTGTTAGCGAGAGAGATTGGCCTTGAACAAGAGATGATTCTTGCTATACAAAGGGCCTACTATTTAGAGGCTAAGAACACCTCAGATAATGCGATATTAATTAAACTCGCGGCTGAGTTGGGCTTAGATGCCGAGCTATTTGCACAAGCTCTGGATAGTGAGGCGACTAGGAGAAAACTTGAGGAGGAGGTCAGTCGTACCCGGCACCTGCCTATACAAGGATTTCCCTCAATTGTGCTGCTGGTGAATGGCGAGTTTTATCTTATCGAGCTTGATTATAAAAACTGGCAAACCAGTTTTCAGCAGATAGCGTCTTTACTGAGCGAATAGCTTCTAACTATTCAATACAGCTCACTTGATCATCGTTATTGATAGTCAGCTTCAGCACTTTCATATATTGATCATGGGTGACATAGCCACAACGACCATTAATGTAAGCCCCCGAGGATAAGCGGATCCGATAAGCATAATCACCATCGGCTTGCTCGGTGCTATGGTGAATTCGCATGGTTTGTTTCGGAGCGATATTATCAAAGACCAGATTATTGCTAGGCAGGCTGACTTCGACTCGAGTGAGTAGCTGCCCAGACTGATTAATCACTTTTACGCTGGGCATAATAAACAGGTAGGCGTGATAGCCGATAAAAAGGCATAAAACTGAAAAAGCCAGCATGAGTAGGCAAGTTCGCATTCAATCTCCTTGATTAGGAACACTGCCGATCTTTAAACGGCATCTGAAACGCTAAGCTGTAATTAAGTATAGAAAACGCGGCAGTGATTTCATTTTATTTAGCGTCTCTATCCGCTCTATATTACTTTCTTAATCTTGCTCTCTTAATCTTGCTCTCTTAATCTTACTCATTAGCCACGCGCGATAGTGAGGTCGCTAATGTAGCCGTGTTCGCTGCTCTGTAATGCCTGTTTTAGCATACCAGCAGCTTCATCAGCGCTCATAAAGCTATCGGTATTAGCGTTTTTGCCACTGGTTGGCCAAAAGCTGGTGGCCATGCCGCCAGGATAGACAGCAATTAGCTTCATCGGACTGTTTTTTAACTCTAAGCGTACCGATTCAATTAGTGCCTTTACCGCCCATTTTGCAGCACAGTAAGTGGACTCTTCGGCTTTAGGGACCAGTGCCGCGGTGGACATCACCATTACCACGGTCACGCTTTGATCTTTATAACGTTTGACCGCCTCGCGCAGTAAAAAAATCGCCGAGGTGACATTGTTATTGAGGAGATCTTTTATCGCCTCAGGAGATTGAGTTTCGATGGGGCCAAAATAGCCACTGCCGGCGCTATGGATTATCAACGATGGCACCGTGGCTAGGTTATCGAATAGCGCCGCTACGTCATCGGCATCGCTTAGGTCGGTAACTTGAGTCTGGCAAGCTTGGCCGATGTCTGTGGCGACTTCCTGTAAACGCTCACTATTGCGACCACTGATGCAAATTGGACTTTCTTTGCCATATTGCTTAGCGAGTGCTGCGCCTAACCCGCTACTAGCTCCGGTTATAAGTATCATAGTGGTCCTTACTCTTTGTTCAATGGTTTGTTGATGTTATCTCTGTTTCAGTAAGCTTATTCGATCTCGAGAATAGCTTGTCCAAAGTCTATCTGCTGCCCATTCTCAACCAAAATAGCGCTGATCACGCCGGTTTTGTCGGCTGTAATTCGATTGCTCATGGTCATGGCTTCGATAATACAGACCACCTCTCCGGCAGTGACTCTCTGCCCTAAGGTGCACAGTGGCTGCTGACTCTGTTTTTCCATTAGGTAAATGGTGCCGACCATAGGTGAAATTAGCTGGTGGGCCTCATCGTCTGCAATGTCATCATAGTTATCACTGCTAGCTGTATATGGGCGAGGCGTTGCTGGGGCTACAGCGCTGGCTGGTGCTAAGAAGGTCTGTGTGTTGGCCTGCATCGGTACAGGGCTGTGGCGACAGATCCGTACCGACTCTTCACCCTCTTTTATCTCTAGTTCAGCGATATCAGATTCTTGTACTAGCTCTATCAGTTTCTTGATCTTACGAATATCCATAGCTTGTTACTAACCTTGTTTATCAGCTGCATTAATTCGTGCAATCGCGGCTTGCAGTGCGAACTGATAACCCTGGGCACCTAAGCCGCAGATCACGCCAATGGCTTTGTCTGAAAAGTAGGAGTGATGACGGAACGGCTCGCGGCTGTGCACATTAGAAAGGTGCACCTCAATAAAGGGAATGGCGACGCCAAGCAGAGCATCTCTAAGAGCGACACTTGTGTGGGTAAAGGCGGCTGGGTTGATGATCACCATATCGGCATCACTGTTGTGAATGGCCTCAATAAGTAGATGCTCGGCGTTGGATTGAATGTGCTCTAACTCGACTCCGGCCGCTGCCGCGCTTTGCTTAAGATCTTCGACAATCTGCTCCAGAGTATGGTGACCATAATGACCGGGCTCACGACGTCCGAGTAAGTTTAAATTGGGACCATTGACTAATAGGATCTTGGCTTGACTGCTCATGAGTATTCCCTTGCTATACACCTTGAATGCGTGCTGAGTGAGTGGGCGCTTATAGCGTTGATTTCAACAAAAAAACTGCTGCTTGTCGAACATTGTAGAGTGAATGGCAAAATAAGTGAGTATTTCTCAACAGCAGCGCAAGTATCGGCACTAAAAGCTGGGCTTATTTTGCCTTAGGGCCTTAGTGGCTCCCTTTTGCTTTTTGGCATCGACACGGCGGCGCTGACTGCCCTTAGTCGGTTTAGTAGCTATGCGCTTTTTCTGCACCGCATTTACACTCGCTATCAGGGCGATAAACTGCTCCAGTGCTGTTTGGCGGTTAAAATCTTGGCTACGGCTCTGTTGGCACTTAATGATGATTTTGCCGCTCTTGGTGATGCGATGATCGGCTTTGGCGAGCAAGCGCTGCTGATAATATTCTGGTAGCGAGGATTGCTTGATATCAAAAATCAGCTGCGCCGCCGTTGACACCTTATTGAGATGTTGCCCACCTGCGCCGCTAGAGCGGATAAATTGCCACTCCAGTTCATTGTCTTGAATCGATACTGAGTTAGATATCTTTATTGCTGCCAAAAAGTCACATCCATTATTTTTAGTGCGTGTTGGAATTCTGTTCACGCTCGGTCTTAGATTGCCTTAGGTCAATATTAACAGACTTTTAGCGCAAATAAGGGCCGAGTCCACTTTTCCTTCACTCTGGGTTTGCTATTATCAAGCAATATTGAAGTACCTATTGCTTCAGCTATTTTGTGTTATGGAGCCAATCTATGCTGTGTAAGATCCCTGATATTGCCAAGGGCGTGATCAGTTTATTCGCTAGTGGGCGCTTGTCGACCGAAGATTATGGTCAGATCATGCAGCCGCTAATCGAAAGTTATCGTGATACCACGGGCAAGACCTGCATCTATGTTGAAGCCGATGTGCTGTTAGAAGGCTGGCAGCATGAGTCGCTAGCGGGCAGTGGTGAGGTGCAGTTGCCTAACTTTGACGCCCTAGTGCTAGTGGGTGGGCCCGATTGGTTTGGTAATGCAGTGAGGCTGATGGGGCCATTTATGCAAGGTGAGGTAGCTTGGTATCCCCTAGAGCAAAAAGCGCTAGCCGTGCAATGGGTTGCTGCGCGTACCGAGCAGTGTGAATAATTTTGATTTAATTTTGGTATCATTAGCCAAGATTGCTTTTTAATGTCGCGTATAAATATAGAAGGATTTACGAATGTCTTTATCTAAACTGTCAGGATTATCATTGGTTTGTGCACTGGTTTTTGGTTTAAGCGCGTGCGCTCCAGAGGTTGGCAGCGAAGCTTGGTGTAAGCAGATGAAAGAAAAACCATCGGGCGATTGGACAGCGAATGAAGCTGCTGATTATGCAAAGCATTGTGTATTCAAATAATTATTAATGTTCGGCTCGCATTGAAAATGAGAGCGAGTTCACTAAGAGTTAGATAATAACTTGTTCGGTGTGAACTTTCGTTTATGATGCGAGTCATATTGAATAGAGTGTGCTAACACTAAGATTTTTAAACCGAATTTATAGGTGCAGTTTGCGTTTATTTACTCCTCAATCTCTATATAAAATGGCAGCGTTGCTGATTGCCGTTGTCCTCCTGCAGTTTGCAGGCGGCAGCATCGGCGCGCACCAGCTGCATTTAGGAGATCACGAGGAGGAAAGTGCCCAACACCCGCATTTACAGTTTACTGCCGATGTGACCACATTCACTGAATGTGTAGACTGTACCTGCTCATTGGATCCGCAAGCGAGTGTGAGTGTCGAAGAACCTGCACATAGCCATACCGTGAGCAAAACTGAATCTAAGAACTTCGATCTTTGCTTAGACTGTCCTTGTCATGGTGGTCATGTAACGACCATGTCATTTGTTACTATGGTGCCATCAGTACCGGTGAGCGACGAGCTAAACAGTATCGATGTCCAATATTTACCTCCAGAACAACTTCCTGATTATCGCCCTCCAATTGTTTAACCCTATCGGGGTTGAAGTTCGGTTTGGTGGTTGACCATCTATGGCCCAGTGGCCAAATAGCCTGACTTCCTCTTCGCTAAATCTTTATCAAAATACTGTGTGAATTTTGCCGTGACCGGCCGACGTAATGCTATTGCGCTAGCTGCAGGGTGATATTCATGCCGACCTAATATCGATTTACACCCGAGCAAGAGTCATTCAGCACCAAATTGAATCTGATGTGATATCTAGATTCAAGGATTGCTGTCTCAACTGATCTTGCAGGGTTGATAGGATCCGCGATGAAAAAAACAATAATCGCTAGTTTGTTGTTAGGGCTTTTTGCTGGCTCAGCAACAGCAGTTCAAGCTGTTGCTGGTGAGGCTAACCATAGCCAGGCTAATGTGAGCCAAGCTCAGGCTCAGGTTAGCGCAAGCAAAGTTGGCCAATTTAATGATTGGCTTCCCCAAGTGATGCAACGCTTTAACGGCTTGCCTGAAGTGCAAGCTCAAGCAGCACGCCGTCAGCAGGCACAGATGAGCATTGAGGCGGCAGACAAAGCCGTCTATAACCCAGAGCTAGGATTGGGTTATCAAAATGCCAGTGAAGACACCTATAGCTTGGATATCAGCCAGACAATCGACTGGGGTGATAAGCGTGGGGTGGCAACCCGTATTGCTCAGTTAGAGAGTGAAATCTTGCTATCTAATATTGTGCTTGAGCGAAACCAGATGTTGGCCGAGAGGCTGCAAGCATTAACTAACCAAAGCCAGGCGCGTAAGGCGCTTGAGTTTCAGCGCCAACAGTTTGAAATTGCTAAGGCTCAGTTAGATATTGCCCGCCAGCGTACCGAGGTGGGTGATATGTCTCAGGTTGAGCTACAACTGATGCAGCTCGATGTCGCGAGCAATGCAGCCGATTACGCGCTAGCGGAACAAGCCTCTATCGCTGCTGACGGTGCGGTTTTAGCTCTGTTTGGTGATGTTGATTTACCCTTTGAGGACTTCGTTAACGCACTGACGTTGCAGGCAAATCACATTCAAGTCTCCCCTGAGTTACCTGCACTTAAGAGTGCTTACCAGCAAGTCTTGCTGGCTAAGGTGAGCACAGAGCAAGCCAAAGCTGACAGCAGTGCCGATCCCAGTATTAGCCTTAGCGCCGAGCGTGAAGGTGAGGAGAATAAGTTTGGTGTTGGAGTGTCGATCCCGCTGCAGATCCGCAACAACTATAGCGAGGCGATTGCCGTCGCTAATCAAGGCATAGTGATTGCTGAGCAAACGTACCTCGCGGCAGAGCGCGCATTACTGCAACAGCAGAAACAATTTTCGTTAAGCCTTCCAAGATTAACCCAGCGCTACCAAGACTGGAGCGAGCTAGTACTGACCTCAGGTTCAAAGGCGGCCAGCTCATTGTCGCAACAGTGGCAGGCGGGTGATATCAGCACAAGTGACTATCTACAAAGCCAGAGGCAGATGAGCGGCAGCTATTTAGCAGGCTTAGCGCTCGAGTCAGCTCTTTATGAGAACTGGTTGAGCTGGATGGGGACAAGTGGACAGTTGGAAGGCTATCTCAATAGTCAGCTATCGACTCAGGGCGCTGCAACAGCCTCTGCTCAAGTGAATTAAGGCTTTGATTATGAAAACGAACAATAAAGAAATGGTACAAACAATGATGCTAACTAACGGCACAGAAAAATCTCGTTCATTCGATCTTAATGCGATCACTCGCGCTATGAGTTTTGGCTTCTTAATGAGTTTAACTACGGCATTTGTGTTACCGACACTGGCCACAGCAGGTGATGGTCATGATCACGGTGCGAAAGAGGTCGTTCTTGTTAAGGCGCAAGACGATAGTCATGACCATGCTGCAGAAGAGACGGTTCATGATGATAGTCACGACCACAATGCCGAAGAAGCCAATGCCCATGAAGATAGCCATGATCACGACGCCGAAGAAGTGAAGCCAAAAGATGATGGTCACGGCCATGGCGAGGAGGAAGCGGAAGAAGAGGCTCACGGCATCGAGCTGACAGCCGCACAGTTAGCTCTTGCAAAGATTGAGGTGGCTCAGCTTAGTGAGCAAACTTTCAGCTTAGAAGACGTAGCGACAGCAACCATAGTGGTCGATAGAGACAGAACCGTTACCATTGCCCCTCAGGTTGATGTACGAGTATTGAAAAGAAACGTAGTACCGGGTCAAGAGGTGAAGAAGGGCGACGTACTACTCACCCTTGGTGGCGTAGCAGTTGCTCAGGCACAAGCCGACTTTATCAATGCTGCGGCAGAGTGGAGCCGAGTAAAACGCATGAGCGCCAGTGCTGTTAGCGCAAGCCGCCGTTTACAGGCGCAAGTAGATGCTGAGCTTAAGCGCGCGACGCTTGAAGCGATGAAGATGACGCCTGCGCAGATCAAGGCACTGGCTAATGCACCGGAAACTATCGGTAGCTATCAGCTAATCGCACCGATTAGCGGTCGTGTTCAGCAAGATATCGCGTTATTAGGTCAAATCGTGCCTGCGGGTACGGCGTTGATGCAACTAACCGATGAGTCACACCTATGGGTTGAAGCCGAGTTGACACCGGCTCAAGCCGAGAAGGTGAGCATTGGTAGCAAAACCGTGGTTAAGGTGGGCGACAAGAGCATGGAAGGCACCATTATTGGGCGTTCGCATGAGCTTGATAGCGTGACCCGTACCGAGCAGATCTTAGTGGCGTTTGAAAACGCTGGTCATGTACTACACGCGGGCCAATTTGCAGAACTGTACCTACCGGATGCATCGAAAGGCGGAGTGATCTTACCGGATTCGGCACTGACTCGTAGCAGTGATGGTCATTGGCAGGTGTTTATCGAGGGTGCTGAGGGATTCGAAGCATTAGAGGTTGAAGTGGTTGAACGTCAGCGCGGCATGAACCTAGTTCGTGGCTTGGCGAAAGATACCAAGGTCGTTATTTCGGGGGCGTTTTTCCTTGCCTCTGAACAAGCTAAATCTGGTTTCGATATCCACAATCACTAAGAGGCTGCAGCAATGTTACAGAAACTCATAGACGTTGCCGTTCGCAACCGTCTTTTGGTGGTGCTTGCGCTGGCCGGCTTGATTATTGCCAGCGTAGCCATGCTACCAAAACTAAATTTAGATGCCTTTCCTGATGTGACCAATGTTCAGGTAACGGTTAACACCGCCGCCGAAGGCTTAGCGGCAGAAGAAGTAGAGAAACTGATCAGCTACCCGGTCGAGTCGGCGATGTACGCCCTACCTGCGGTGACAGAGGTGCGCTCACTTTCTCGTACTGGTTTGTCTATTGTGACCGTGGTATTTGCGGAAGGCACGGATATCTATTTCGCGCGCCAGCAGGTATTTGAACAGCTACAGGCTGCGCGTGAGATGATCCCTGACGGGGTCGGTGTGCCTGAAATTGGTCCGAATACCTCGGGTCTGGGGCAGATCTATCAATATATCTTACGTGCCTCACCTGAGTCGGGTGTTAATGCATCAGAACTGCGTAGCATCAACGACTACATGGTCAAACTATTGATGATGCCTGTAGGCGGCGTGACCGAGGTATTATCTTTCGGTGGTGAAGTTCGTCAGTATCAGGTGCAAATAGAGCCTAATAAACTATTGAGTTACGGCCTATCTATGGCGCAGGTGACCAGCGCGTTGGAGAGCAATAACCGCAACGCTGGTGGTTGGTTTATGGACCAAGGTCAAGAGCAGCTGGTGGTACGTGGCTATGGTATGTTGCCATCGGGTGATGCAGGCCTAAAGGCTATCGCACAAATTCCATTGACTGAAGTCGCTGGTACGCCCGTGCGTGTGGGTGATATCGCCAAAGTGGATTACGGCAGCGAAATTCGTGTCGGTGCTGTGACTATGACTCGCCGCGACGAGGCGGGTAATGCTCAAGACCTAGGTGAAGTGGTTGCTGGCGTGGTGCTTAAGCGCATGGGTGCTAACACCAAAGAAACCATCGATGACATCAGCGCTCGTACGGCAATGATTGAACAGGCGCTACCGGATGGTGTGTCGTTTGAAGTCTTCTATGACCAATCAGATCTCGTGAACCAAGCGGTGACGACGGTACGTGATGCCCTGTTGATGGCATTCGTGTTTATCGTGGTTATTTTGGCGCTGTTCCTCGTTAACATCCGTGCGACCATGTTGGTGTTGCTGTCAATTCCTGTGTCTATCGGGCTTGCGCTGTTGGTGATGTCTTACTTTGGCATGTCGGCTAACTTGATGTCTTTAGGTGGCTTAGCCGTAGCAATCGGTATGCTGGTAGACGGCTCGGTTGTGATGGTGGAAAACATCTTCAAGCATCTGACTCAGCCTGATAGACGTCATCTTGCCAATGCTATGAAGCGTGGGTCTGGCGAAGACGATCCATACCACGCCGATGAAGATGGCACCCAAACCACGGCTCATGATGAGTCCAGTACGGGTATCGCCATGCGCGTCATGCTAGCGGCGAAAGAGGTGTGTAGCCCAATCTTCTTCGCGACTGCGATCATCATAGTTGTCTTTGCGCCGCTGTTTGCCTTAGAAGGCGTTGAAGGTAAGTTATTCCAGCCGATGGCAGTGAGTATTATCCTAGCGATGATCTCGGCCTTGTTAGTGGCTTTGATTGCCGTGCCAGCGCTAGCGGTGTACCTGTTTAAGCGTGGTGTGGTATTGCGCGAGAGTGCGGTACTTAAGCCGATTGAATCGGTTTATCGTAAGCTATTAAGTTCAACCATGGCGCACCCTAAAGTGGTGGTGATCACTGCGGTTGTGATGTTTGCAATGAGCATGATGCTTCTGCCAAGGCTTGGTACCGAGTTCGTGCCCGAGCTAGAGGAGGGCACCATTAACTTACGTGTGACTCTCGCGCCAACGGCTAGTCTTGCGACCTCTTTAGATGTGGCGCCAAAACTTGAGGCGCTGCTGCTTGAGTTCCCTGAAGTAGACTATGCCCTTAGCCGCATCGGCGCCGCCGAGCTAGGTGGCGACCCTGAGCCAGTGAACAACATCGAGATCTATATTGGTCTTAAGCCTGTTGAAGATTGGGTTAGTGCGACCAACCGCTTCGAGCTTCAGCGTAAGATGGAGGAGAAACTTAACGTCTATCCTGGTCTGTTGTTTACCTTTTCTCAGCCAATTGCGACTCGCGTCGATGAGTTGCTGTCTGGGGTAAAGGCGCAGCTTGCGATTAAGATCTTTGGCCCAGACTTAGATGTGTTGTCTGAGCGCGGCCAAGTGCTAACAGAGTTGGTGGCACAGATCCCAGGCGCAGTGGATGTGTCATTGGAGCAGGTCAGTGGTGAGGCGCAGTTAGTGGTTCGCCCTAAGCGTGATCAGTTAGCGCGTTATGGTATCAGTGTCGATGAGGTCATGGCATTAGTTAGCCAAGGCGTAGGTGGTGCGAGCGCGGGGCAGGTGATCGACGGTAACGCTCGATACGACATCTATGTGCGTTTAGCTGAGCAGTATCGTAGCTCGCCAGATATCCTAGAAGATCTGCTACTCACCGGTGTGAGCGGTGCAACCGTGCGTCTAGGTGAAGTGGCCGATGTGGTCATTGAGATGGCGCCGCCAAACATTCGTCGCGACGACGTTCAGCGCCGTGTGGTGGTACAGGCTAACGTGTCAGATCGTGACATGGGCTCAGTGGTAAACGACATTTACGCGATTGTGCCACAGGCTGAACTGCCGCCGGGCTATACCGTAGTTGTTGGTGGCCAGTATGAGAACCAGCAGCGCGCCCAGCAAAAGCTGATGCTAGTGGTGCCAATCTCTATCGCCTTGATTGCCTTGCTACTCTACTTCTCATTTGGTTCGGTGAAGCAGGTGGGCTTAATCATGGCTAACGTACCTCTAGCGTTGATTGGTGGTGTGGTCGCGTTATTTGCTAGTAGCACTTATCTTTCTGTACCAAGCTCTATCGGCTTTATCACACTATTCGGTGTGGCAGTGCTCAACGGAGTGGTGTTGGTGGACTCGATTAACCAGCGTCGAGCCAGCGTTAAAGAGGAGACTGATGAGTCACTCTATGATGCGGTTTACGAAGGTACGGTTGGGCGTCTGCGTCCGGTATTGATGACGGCGTTGACATCGGCCCTAGGCTTGATCCCGATTCTGCTTTCTTCGGGAGTGGGTAGTGAGATCCAGCAGCCACTGGCAGTGGTGATTATCGGCGGTCTGTTTAGTTCGACAGCGCTTACCTTACTGGTGTTGCCAACGCTTTATCGTTGGATCTACCAAGATCGTAAGTAATGCTTATCTGTTCACGCCTCTCTTGAGGCGTGGTTAATTCATTCTTTACCAAGGAAGGTAAAGAGAGCTTGATAATGGCGGTGATGCATTAGTCTGCCATCATCGCTGCATCTTGTTTTTTCGATACGGTTCGCGAGTCGCTAATTGGTACTCTGTTTATTAAGGCGCGAGCTGAAACTCAGTTTGCGGTTATGCCTAACCATCTTATATGAATATCCTACCTAACGTGGCTGGCTTATTTAGTACGCGGAGCAGGAGTGCTCCGCATTTTTAATGTATCCATTTCACTTTAACTTCTCCCGCCCTTTTTTCTCCCTGTAGCTTTTCAGCTAACCCCAGCTACTTGGTTACTCATCATCGCAAATCTCAGCTATCTTTATGGATAATCTTAAAAGCAAATTTTGAGGTGATTATGTTGGCGAGTAAGTTGTGGATGAGCTTACTGGGGACGCTGGTATTTGTGGGTTTAAGCTTAATGGCTTCCTCGGTAGCGATAGCTAATCTATGGGAGGCAGCCGATACTCCCTATGCCAGTCAAGCCAGCGCTATCGGCAGTTATGCTAATGGTTGCCTAAAAGGGGCTCAGGCTTTGCCGCTCGATGGTGAAGGCTATCAAGTTATCCGCCCTCAGCGACACAGATACTACGGGCATCCGGCGCTTATCGAATTCATTCGGCAGTTTGCCGCTAGCCTCAATCGGCAGGGTAGTGATGATATTTTAATTGGTGATATGTCTATGCCACGAGGAGGCAACTTCACTCAAGGCCACAGTAGCCATCAGACAGGCTTAGATGTGGATGTTTGGTTCAAACAAGCGAGTAAGCCACTCACTACGGCGGAGTTAGCCCGCCCTACAGCACTAGAGCTTGTTGATAAGAAGCTGTTTAAACTCGACACTCAGTTGTGGTCGAGTGCGCAGACGCAGATGATAAAACAAGCTGCACTGGATGAGCGAGTCGCACGGATTTTTGTGAGCCCGGTGATAAAACAGCACTTGTGTGATTTAGGCCTAGAGAATGATGTCTGGCTCAATAAGGTACGCCCTTGGTGGGGTCATACTTATCATATGCATGTCAGGCTCAGTTGCCCAAGAGGCAATCCCCTCTGTCGGGAGCAGGCTAGCATACCCGTTGGCAATGGTTGCCATGAACTTGGTTGGTGGAAGCGTCAGTTGACGCAAACTCAGCCTACTCAAATAGCCAAGGCTAATAAGTCTGCCAGTAAGCCCAAAATGAAAAAAGCTAAGGTAAAACCTGAGCAGTGTTCCTTGATGCTTGCTGCTAAATAAAGGAGCTAAAAACAGAAGCCGCTATTATTAGCAGCTTCTGTTTTTCGATATTGATTAATTGGCTAATGGCTTAACGCGTAGCCGCCTTTAAGGTGAGAAATGTGTGAAAAGCCTAATCGGTGCATAGCTTGGGCGGCGACCATCGAGCGACTGCCACTGCGACAAACCAGTACCCATGGCTTATCTTTTTGGTGTTGGTGCTCATGGATAAATTGCACGAGTCGAGTTAAAGGCACGTTTTGACTCGACTCCTGTGGGTGGCTAAGCGCGTATTCATGGGGCTCACGAATGTCGATTATCCGTAGCTCATCTTTACTGTTTATCGCGGCGGCTAGGCTCTTAGCATCATATTCATTGATTACTGACTTATCGCAACTCCCTACGTAGGCACCACACATGATCTCTGTGCCCACTTCATCATTGAGATGACTGTCTAAATGCGCCTTACGAACAGTGAAGTCGTCCAGTGACACCTGTTCCTTGAGCACGGCATTAAGCAAGGTGTTGCGTGACATTTCAGCTGGCAGAGTCGTGGTGAATTCATGGTTGTAATCATGGCTGGCACAGATGAGAGTCTCAGGGCTTATAGTGTGATTAAGTAACTTAAGACTATGAAATAGAGCCTCGCTTGAGCTTGAGTCAAAGTTGGTTCGACCTAGGCTGCCCATCAAAATGGTGTCGCCACAAAAAGCGAATTTGGCTTGTTGCTGCAGAGTCTTATCGCCTAAATTCATTGGGCACAGGATCAGGCTAATGCTATCGGCAGTGTGTCCCGGAGTGGGCAACTTGACCAGTTGCAGTTCGCCAATCGCAATCGACTCATATTGAGTGCCTAAATGCTCAACAGTTTGAGTCTGATAAGGCCAGCCTAGAATATCGCTATCTTGATTGGCCAAGTAGCGGTTCGCTAACACCTCACGCCCCGAGACATGGTCTGCGTGCCCGTGGGTGTCAATAATCGCTTTTACCTCAAGCTGCTGGCATTGCAGTAGTGTATCGAGTCTATGCTGTAATTCAGGAAGCGGGTCGATAATTACCGCCTGCTGGCTGTTTCTATCAACATAGACCCAAGTGCAGCTAGCGCCAGCGCCTAGTTGTAGTAAGCCGTCTAACGGCGTTTTATCGTCGATATCACGGGAGTAATCTAACACCATACAGCTTTGAGTTAAGGCTTGTGATGCGATTTTTATACGTTCACAAGCAAGAGTCACATCGGCTTGGGTCATGGCAGGGCCAAATGACATCCTGATGGCCGACTCACTTTGCCAAGCTGGCAGGCCCATGGCATCGAGCACAAAACTGCGGGTCACTTTAGAGCTGCAAGCTGAGCCTGAGCTGACACGAATATTGGCGGCATCGAAGAGATCCATGATCTCTTTGCTGCTAAAGCTAGGTACGGCAAAATTAATCGTCGTAGGCACGCTGTGCTCGAAGCTGTTATTAAAGACGATGCGGGGAAAGCACTTGGTTAATGTGTCGGCAATTTGTTGGCGATAACCTTGCAAGGTTTGGCGGTCGTGAAAAGCAGAGTCTTGGGGGCACAGCAACATCTTAAATATGACATTGAGCGCCGCCATACCTGGCAGGTTTTCTGTGCCTGAGCGTAGGCCACTCTCCTGACCGCCACCAGCTATAAAGGGAGTGAAGGGCGCGCCGTCGCGAATATAAACAAAGCCGATCCCCTTAGGCGCATAAAGTTTGTGGCCACTAAAAGGAGCGTAATCTATGCTGGTTTGCGCAAGATTTAGTGCCGTTTTACCCAGTGCTTGTACGCAGTCGACCATCCAAAAGGTATTGGGGTTTGCGTCACGAATGGTTTTCTCTAGCTGTTGAAGATCTTGAAAGACGCCGGTTTCATTGTTCACGGCCATGGTGCAGATCATTAACGCATTGGCTGCGTGTTGACGAATAAACTCTTTATCTAGAATCCCAAATTCATCGACAGGAATCGCCATGATCTGCGCCGGTATATCTAATACGGTTAGCCAATGTTTTAGCGATTCAGGCACGGCTTTGTGTTCGGTAGCACCATAGAGCACACTATAGCTTTGCCCTGCTTGGATCTGGTTTTTAGCTGCAAGTAGCGCCGATAGAATGGCTGTCTGGATCCCTTCGGTTGCGCCACTGGTAAAAATGAGTTTTCCCTTTCCCGTTCCGAGCAAAGTTTGTGCTCTTTGGCGAGTCTGTTCCATGAGATCTTTAGCCTTCAAACCAGTGATATGGCTACTGCTTGGATTACCAAATAGGGTTTCCATGGCTGAGAGTGCGGCGGCAGCGGCTTCTGGCAGCACAGGAGTGGTTGCATTAGCATCTAGGTAGACTTGGGCTAACTCATTGTTACTATTCATGATTAAAGGCTCTTTGTCGTTATTTTTGCTGTTATTTTTATTATGTAACGCTCTATATTCTTTTTTGGAATATCTAATTCTGCGGGGGTATATTAGCAGCTTGAGAATAATGATCAAGATCACATTTTTGTGTTGGCGAGGTTTTTATGCGGTTTTTATTTGAGTGTTAGAGCGCGCTAAGTTGCTCTAGGGAGAACAGCATCATAACCGCAAAAGCTCACTATTTTAGGGCGTTTTTGGCTGACTACTTTTGCGTTGAGCAGCATCACATGGGAACAACCATTCTTTTAGCTATTCGCCTTGAATTAGTTTGCCAAAAAGCGCCTAGATAGGCGCTTTTCAGAAGAGGGCGTTCAGTTTGGTAAAGCAAGTACTATTGGGCTATGTCAGACTTTACCTGATCAATAAGAACCTGCCATTGAGGGTATTCTATTAAGCTTTTTGAAAGCTCTCCCCATGGTGCCATGACTTGTTGTTGGTAAGCTTCAGAGTCGCTTTGGCCGCGTTTTAACTGGTACAAATAATAAAAGGCAGACGCTCGATAATTGGCCGCGCAGTGCACTAAAATATCTTTGTCTTGGTTAGCGTCCATTATGGCAAAAAACTGTTGAACATTCGCAACAGTAGGCTGTTTCCAGTCCACATCAATTTGCGCGTAATCCATGCCAGCTTGTTTAACTAGCTCTGCTTCATTGGCATAACCAGTAGGATTATCTTTGGGGATTAAGTTAATCACTAGTTCTACACCAGACTCTTTAAGTACTTTGAATTGAGGTTGCGTTGGCAAGCCTGCCGTTATTACCTTGTTACTATTAAACTGCACAGCTTTTACCTGCTGTAAAGCATCTGGCGTAATGGCTGCAAACGCCATAGGGCTAAGCAAGCTAGTGAGTAATAAAATAAAGCGCATCTTGGTTTCCTTTTGTGTACTCAATATTAACTTGTATAAGAGTTAGCCTTAATGCATAAGTTCAATAATCAGAACAGATAGTTAGCCTTAATACTTAGACGTAATATTTAGACTTTGACCTTAATCACCACTTTACGCACTTGGCTAGCGTTAGCCCCAGTGCCTGGCATATGGATATCACCGGGGAAGAACAGCGCAAACATGCCTGCTTTTAGTGGAATAAACGCGGCATCATCTTTATTGGACTCATAATCAAAGTTGGCGTAGTCATGTTCGCTGTTGTAGGCCTTCGATGGTGTCTGGTTAGCCAAAGGAAGATAACCGAACTCCTCTTCACCACTCACCACATACTGCACATCAATATACTGCTGGTGAACTTCGAATGGCTCAAGCTCTTTAGGCTTAGTCTGGTAATCGTTAACGATGACGAACAGATCTTTGCCTTCTAGCTCATACTTGCCTACTTCCAGCTGACTAAAATCGGTCGTAGCGAGATGTTCGAGGGCTTTAGCAATGCGTGGATTGATCCCAGTGTAGATTTGGCGGTTCGCTAAAGTATCAACAATCATGATGTTTGCTCACAATAGGTCAAAGTTGACCATTAAAATTAGTTAAGTCAAAGGCTCGTCAATTGACGCGCCGTTTTATAGGGCGAAGTGTAGCGTTAACTTGATTTAGGCGATACAAGAGTTGACCTGAAATTCGATCTATTTCTACACCTGACCTTCCTTAAGGCTTTTTCACTGATCTCCATCGTGCTTCTCTATTGCGTCCATTTAGTATCAAGTTTAGGGTAGGGATTTGAACTGCTTGAAAGTAAAACAACTCAACATTAGGGATGAATGTGTCTTCGTTACGATTGATTGCAGGGCCTAAGGCCTATCAAACGCTCAGTGAGCATGGCTTTAAACCTGAGCTGTTTTCACAGTTACTTGCCGCCTCAGGTGGGCCTAAGTGGATAGGCATCGCAGGGCTTGACCGTTACCTGTTTACCGAGTTTTTTAAAGACTTAAAGCAACCGCTGCATACCCTTGGTGCTTCATCTGGGGCATGGCGACTCGCGTGCCTCGCTCAGGAAAATCCGCGCAGTGCTTATGATCGTTTAGAGGAGCTCTATATCGGTCAGCGCTACGATACCAAGCCTACAGCGATAGAAGTCTCACAGCAGGTGACCGAGATTATCGAAGGCTTGCTGGGCAGCTGTGGCGCAGATGAGATAGTCAGTCATTCCAAGATCAATAGCCACTATATTGCCTGTCAGGCTCGACATATTAATCGCCTAGGTGGACAAGCGCCGCTGGCCCTTGGATTAGCGACGGCGGCGATGACAAACTTAGTCAGCCGTAAGAGTCTCTCTTGGCATTTTAAGCGTTGTATCTTTGGTGTTGAACAAGACTCCTCTCCCTTTGCAGGGCTTAGGGATCTACCGAGTCAGTTCTATTCGCTTTCTCAGAGTAATATTCACCAAGTGTTATTGGCTACGGGCTCTATCCCTTGGGTGCTAGCGCCGGTAAAGAGGATCCATGGTGCGCCTAAGGGGCATTATTACGATGGCGGGATCACAGATTACCATTTCGATCTGCCACTCAACCATAGCCAAGGCTTGACCTTGTATCCGCATTTTTACCCCAAGATGTCGCCGGGCTGGTTCGATAAATCGCTCTCTTGGCGACTGGCTAGAGATAATTACGATAATGCACTGATTCTGGCACCAACCGATAGCTACTTACAGAGCCTGCCCTATGGCAAGCTACCCGACCGAGAAGACTTTAAGCGCTTAGACAGCGACTCAAGAATTAAATACTGGCGTAAAGCGGCGGCGATGAGTCAGGTCTTAGCCGATGATTTAGCTGAAATTATCGATAAAAAAGTGTTCCATGAGCGCCTAGAAAGGCTATAGCTCTATGGTATGAAGGGGGTAATAAAACTGTCTGTTTCCCTGTCTATTTAGTAGGTGTCGCGAGATGAGGTGTGCTGGCTGAAATTTGTTCAGCTGCTACACTTTAAGCATTATTCGCGACTTTAAAAATGATGTGACCTACCTATTCGAGGGGGAGGTTATTATGCAGACTAAAGAGATGGCATTACTAGCGCACGACGCTCTATTGTTACCTGGAGGGCGGGTCGAGATCCGCGTGATAGCTCCTCGCTGTATGAAGATGATTGCCGAGTCCCTCAAGGGGCACTATCCGTTGGTATTTGGCATGAGTAAGCCCAATAGTACCCCGCCCTGCTATGATACTGCGACTCAATGTGAGGTGATTGATTTTAATCAACTCGATGATGATTCATTAGGGATCATACTCGAAGGTAAGCAAAGGGTTAAGATCCTTTCTGCGGCCGAGCGTAAAGATGGCACTTGGATCTGCCGAGTGTTGCCTTGTAGCAACTGGCAGCAGGAGCCCATCTATGGGGAGTTTGAGCTTATCAGTGCCGCACTGCAGCAGTTTTATGAGGTTAACCCCGAGTTGTTCGGCCTCTATGAGAACGATGTACACCTTGAAGATGCCACTTGGGTGAGTCAGCGCTGGTTAGAGGTGTTACCCCTGTATAATCAAGATAAGTTACGTTTGCTTAATCAGCCCAATTGCCATAAAACCATGAACTTCGTACTCGAGTTGATTAAGTCCCACGCGAGAGATAATCAACACTCTTAAGCTGAGTTTTGGTAAAGTAGCGCCACCTTGTTTTGCACACTTTTACTGTTTGAGTCTTATGAGTTCCTCTGTTCGTGCTACCCAAGCTTCCTATGTGGTGTTACCGGATACGGTAACCGATAAACCGACTGTGTTTAGCTTTCTTGTGAGTAGGTTTCCTGCGATAGCGGAAAGCGTGTGGCAAACCCGTATCCTTGATGGCAAAGTGCATTGGCGAGATGGCACGTCTATTACTCTAGAGACTGCCTTTATCCCCCGTGAGCGGGTCTACTATTACCGTGAAGTCGAGCAGGAGTCGATAATTCCCTTTGAGGAGCAGATCTTGCGGCAGACTAGTGAGTTTATGTTGGTATTCAAGCCTCACTTTCTGGCAGTGAATCCGAGCGGTAACTTCGTCAATGAGTGCTTGGTCAACAGGCTGCGGATTAAAACGGGTAATCAAGAGATTGTTGCGGCGCACCGCTTGGACAGAGCCACTGCGGGCGTGATGTTGCTTAGCCTAAGTAGCGCCACTCGTCATGATTATCATGAGCTGTTTAAGAGTGGTCAGATCCGTAAGACCTATCAAGCGATAGCGCCATTAAGTAGTGAAATTAAAGCGATGATCGCCAAAGGCACATTGACGCTTCCTATGGTGTGGACGGTTAAGAATCGTTTGCAGAAAACTGTTCCCAGTTTCTTGATGTGTATAAGTGATGGCGAAGCCAATAGCCACTCTAAGATCCGCTTAATAGAGGTGTATAACGGTTATGGGCTGTTTGAGTTAGAGCCGGTGACCGGAAGAACCCATCAATTAAGGGTGCATATGATGAGCCTAGGCATGCCGCTTTTAAATGACAGACTCTACCCTGAGTTACTTGATAAAGCGCCAGATGATTTTGCAAAACCACTGAAGCTGATGGCGCAGCGTTTATGTTTCACCGACCCAATCACTCAAGAGGTTGTAGATGTGAGTTGTAACGGATTTAACCTACGGGATGAAGTCGGATTGCTATAGTGCGATCTCAGGCGGCATTCAGTTTTTATCTTTTAGCTTTTGCTTTTCCGTCTTTGCTTTCTCGGCTTCTTTCCGGCTCTTACCGTCTTAGCCGTTATCGGCTGTTACATCTTAGCTTTTACCTAGCACCTAGCTTCTAAATCAATGCCTTGGCGGTAAAAACTCGGTTTCGCTCATGTCTGAATGCAGCACACCAATCTTGGTTGGCGCACCATCGGCTGCTATCTCCACTATGCCGATTCCACTTTGATTGACTAAGCGCTTGCTACGCTCGCCATTGGGGCGGCGGCCACGGATTGACATACGCTTACGCTTAGTGAAAAAGTTCAGTGGAGAGAAGTGACCATAGAGCCAGCCGTTAAACTTATCGAAAATTGGCAGTAGCTTTTCCGGAAATTGATTTTTGAAGCCGCTACAGGTGATCTGATAGATCTGTGGTCCGCCGTGACGAAAGCGAATCCCCACATCATAGCTAAAGGAGTAGTGCACATCTCCAGATAGGATGATGAACTGTTCCGGCGTCTTTCTGTGCTGGAAGATGCTGAGTAAGGTGTTAGCCGTGCCGGGGTGGGCCATCCAGTTTTCGGCATCGACCAGTAAAGAGCCACCACACATCGTTGCCATACGTTGCACGGTTTCTATCAGCTTTACCCCGTAGATAGGCGCGGGAGAGACAATGATCACATTGGGCTGGTTAACGAGTTCGGCCTGAAATTCCATTAGGGCCTCCCAGTCCATTAGCCCTGAAGGTTTAGCGAGGTTTGACTCACTGCGCCAGCGCCGAGTTCGGGTGTCTAGCACCAAGAGCTTAGGCGAGGTGTTCAGGCTGTAATGCCAATGCTCGAAGCTAAGTAGTATGTCGATGAGTGCATCTTGGTCGCTGGTGGTCGGGCTTTTAAGAAAGGCATCGAGCTTAGGAGTGATTTCGGCATCGAAGCGACTTGGTGCGTTCCCTAACCCTTGGAAGATGGTGTAAGCGATGAGTGCATTACCTATGATACGTTTTGAGAAGGCGTGTCCGTAGGCCGCTTGCTCCCATCTTGCGGTGAGATTCCAGTCGTCGGTAATATCGTGATCATCGAATATCATGTAGGTGGGGATATGTGCCATCAATCGACGCACCTGCTTTAGGCCGCTCTTAAATGCCAGTAGCTCTGTCCACTCCTTTTGCCACCTCTGAGTGAGAGTTTTGTTAAGCCCCATAACCTCTTTAGGGATATCAATCCGATCCCATAACTCGGGTGACCAGTAAAGTAGATAAAGTGCCACCATCTCATTGAGGCTGATGAGGTGGTTCTCAGCGAGTGATGAAGTAAAGATAGGGTGGTTGATATACCAAGCCGTGATAGCTGTCTTCGCCTTATATTGAGTCTTAGGCAGCAGATGTACGTGACGTCGATACATGGCGGCAGGCTGGTAGCTGATATGAGTGCTGTCGGCTAACGGGGCATCGATGAATTGCTCCTGATGTAGCCCTAAAAGCTGGATGACTTGGCCAATGGCGTACAGCATGGGCCCCGCGATGTCATCAACATAGACCTGATCGCCACTCATCATCAGCAGTGCTGGACGCTCCGTAATATCGCTGCTCTGCATCAATTGGGTATCGGCGGCGACTAAGGCATCGCTGCTGTGATGATGGGCGTTACGACACGAGCCATGCATCAGTTTATCGATTTGGGGCTTGATGATAAATCTGCAGGCCTGTTCGTCTGGGTAATGTAATTCATCGATTTGATGAAAGAGCTCACCTTGCTCGCTATCAAATAGTCGATAGGCGAGCGCGACATCTTTGGGTAATAACTGAGCTTGGCTGACACGGATCAGATACTGAAATGCATGCTCACCCAGTGGGATACAGTGAACCTCATCTCGGTTTAGCTCTCGGTCAAAATCGGCGCCAACTAATGTTAAGCGTAAAGTCGACAGAGGTTGCTTACAGACAAACCATAGGGTGAAGTGCTGCTGATCACAGTGACGTAGGCTTGGGCCGGCAATAATTAGCGGAATGGAGCTTGCAGATGGCATCGATATAGTCTTTCAATAAAAAGTTATCTTTAGCAAGAGTAAACCAGTGCTAACAGGATGAAAACCCCTTAAGATGGATGGCCAGATCTCAGGGTTCAATGGATGAAGAAGATGGCGAAGATTATGGTCACAGGCGCTACTGGTCTGTTAGGGCGGGCGCTGATAAAACAGTTGGCTCAACACATAGAGCATCAAATCATCGCCTGTGGATACAGTCGAACGAGCCCAAGTATAGAGAGACTAGACTTAACTCAAGCAGCGCAGGTGAGTGCTTTTGTTGCTAAGCATAAGCCCGATATTATCTTGCACTGCGCGGCCGAACGTAGGCCAGATGTGTCGGAACAAGATCCCCAAGGCGCATTGGCGCTTAATAGCGATGCCACACAGTTTCTAACTCGGGCAGCCAGTCAATATGGCGCATGGCTGTTATATATCTCGACCGATTATGTGTTCGATGGCTGTCAGCCACCTTATCGAGAAGATGCCGAGCCCAATCCAGTTAATTTCTACGGTCAATCTAAGCTGCTAGGGGAGCAGGTCGTTAGCGACGCACAGCAAGGTTTTGCTATTTTGCGCCTGCCGATCCTCTATGGGGAAGTGGAGTCGTTAAATGAGTCAGCAGTCATGGTGCTGCTAGAGCTGTTAGCCGATACGGCGGAACAGCCAGTCGATAACTGGGCAATTAGAAGCCCAACTTCTACCGCCGATGTGGCTACGGCCATCGCGAAAATGGTGACTCTTAAACTAGCTGGTGAGACCTTAGAGGGCCATTATCACTTCAGTGCAAAAGAGACCATGAGCAAGTATCAGATGTTGCTGGCGATGGCTGAGGTACAGGGGCTCACCACCGGGCACCTTATTCCTGTGACTTCTCCCACAGATAGCGCAAAACGTCCAAAAGACAGTAGCTTAAGCTGTGAGCGACTTGTCAGTTTAGGGATTGAAAGCAAGGTACCTTTCAAGATTGGATTTAAAAGAGCGCTGCAGGACTCTCCCTGTGCGGCTGCTTACTTAAAAGTTGATAATGTAAGGCGTTAATTTCACAAGCGGCAAAGACCAAAAAAGATGATAAACCTTGGCTTTAAAAATTTACCCATACGCAATCTAGGGGCGACCGATCAGCTAGCCTTACTCCGGTTTGGCGCACTGTTGCTTAAGATTGGATTAACCTTTTTCGCCGCCGATACGTTTGGCTTATCGCTTACCAGTCCAGTGCTTTATTGGGGCATGAGCTTAGAGGCACTTTATTTAGGTTTTACCTTTTGGCACCGTAGTTCAATTGCTCGCTTGGAGAATGGCTTTTTCATTGTCCTGCTTATCGATACCCTGTTTTGGATCTCCTGGCTCTACTTTACTGGTGGGGCAACCAATGCTTTTATCTCACTGCTATTATTGCCGATTGCGATTGCCGCAGTTGTCCTGCCTCAGTGGGCACCTTGGGCGTTAGCGCTATTGTCGACCTTTGCCTATAGCGTGATGATCTTTTCGGTACCCGAGAGTCAGATGAAGCACCATGGTATGGATATGAGCTCCCACTATTTGGGGATGTGGTTTAACTTCCTGATCTCGGCGTTAGTACTGACTACCAGTGTGGCCTATATTGCCCAGCGAATGCGTAAACAAGAGGTTGAACTCAGTTATATGCGTGAGGCGCAGTTGCGCCAAGAAAGGCTACTGGCGCTGGGTACGGCGTCGGCGCAGATGGCGCATCAGATGGCAACGCCTTTAGCTAGTTTGCGCTTGCTGGTGGATGAGGCGGTCGAAGATAGCGTCAGTGATAGCGAGATCTTGTTAGAGATGAATACTGCGCTGGTGCGTTGCGAACAGACCTTGAACGCTTTGCGCATGGCCACCGAATCGATTCGAGAGCAGAAGCAAAGCCTACTAACCGCCGATGAGCTGCTGGAAACCCTTAAGCAACAAGTCTTACTCTTGATGCCTGAGATTAACTTAGTACTCATACATGTTGAAAATAATCAGCAAGAAGCTGCACTGCCGCGTACCATCAAGACTGATGCCAGTTTGCTTCCAGCTCTCTTGGCTTTAGTTGAAAATGCGGGGAGTGCGAGCCTAGCTAATATCGGTGAGGCTAAGGTGGTTGTATCGGTTGTGGCTGCAACACAGAGCGATCGTCTGTGTATCTCGGTGAGAGATTTTGGTGTTGGGATCCCTAAAAAGATGCTACTACAGCTAGGACATAAACTTGTCGAGAGTGAGCGTGGTATGGGGATGGCGCTGCTGCTCAGTAATGCCAGCGTCGAACGTCTAGGCGGACGGTTACTTTTGAGGGTTGCAAAAGAGGGCGGTACGGTTGCTGAAGTGTGTTTCCCTGTTTGCCATAACGACGCCAATGGAGAGTGTCATGACTAAAAAACTACTCATTATTGAGGATGATACCGCTTTAGCGAGTGTGCTTGTTAGGCGCATGACTAAGCAAGGATTTGAGTGTCAGCAGTGTCACGATGCAACCCAAGGTTTATTGTTAGCAAGACAGTTTCGCCCAACTCACGTGCTATTAGACATGAAGTTAGCCCAAGAAAATGGCCTAAAACTCATCTCACCGCTCAGACAGCTGCTTCCAGATGTCGTGATGGTATTGCTTACGGGCTATGCAAGCATTGCCACCGCTGTAGAAGCCATTCGCCTCGGTGCAGATAACTATTTGGCCAAGCCTGTCGATACGCAAACTTTGCTCAATGCGTTATCAACAACTGCGGTCGATAATGAGATGGAGCCATTGACAGAGGAGCCATTGTCGCCGAAACGTTTGGAGTGGGAACATATTCAGCAGGTGCTTAATGCCAACAGTGGCAACGTATCTGCGACCGCCCGTCAGCTAGGGATGCATCGGCGTACTCTGCAACGTAAATTATTAAAGAAGCCAACGGCGGATCATCGATAGATATAACAGGGGCAGTATTTTATATGGTGAATTCACTGTTTTCAGTTTGATAGTCGGTGGTTTTGTGCTTTTTTGGATGTAATATATTGCTGTAGAGTTGTATTGTACTGAGAACGGTACGACTACAGGGAGTCACATCTGTCTATGAAAAATTCCCCCGTTTATACGACCGATATATTTTTACTCGATAATCCAAATGATTTGATCTCTTTAGACAAGTGGCAGAAAACAGTGAACTTGCTTGCAAAGCTGTTCGATGCTCCTGCTGGATTTTTAGTGCAATACACTAAAGAGGGCTTTCAAGTCACGATCGCAAGTGAGCAGAGATCTAACCCCTATGCTTCGGGCGTGGTAATTGAACCTGAAGTGAATATATTTTGTCGTAAAATTGTCGAGACTGGTCAGTCGCTATACGTTAACAATGCTGTGTTAGATCCTTGTTGGGATACTAACCCTGAAGTCCATAATGATGGGTTTCGCTCTTACCTCGGAGTTCCGGTTTTTTGGCCTTGTGGTACCGCATTTGGTACTTTCTGTGTGATGGATTATAAAGCCACTGACTATCAAAAAACCTATATTGAGTTGATCACTCAGCTTAAAGAGCTACTAGAGTCCGATCTCGCTTTAATTGGCTGCTATGCGCAAATGCAGCAGTTAGCTATTACCGATCCCTTATGCGATGTTAATAATCGACGTGGTTTTAACGTATTGGCGGAGCAACGTATTAAGCTTGCTAAGCGTAATGATGGCTTGCTGGGCTTGTTATATCTCGACATCGATCGATTTAAGGATATTAATGATCTGCACAGCCACGGGGTCGGGGATTTAGTTCTAAAAGCTGTAGCCCGAATTTTAAGTCAAAGTGTGTGTGAATCCGATGTGGTGGGCCGCCTAGGGGGGGATGAATTTGTGGCCCTAGTTGCGGTAAAAGATATTATCGAGTTAGACAGGCTTAAACAACGGATTATGGATGCTTTTGAGCTTTGTTATTGCTCTGAAGGGCTACCGAGATTTACCGTTTCTATTGGCTATAGCTTGGTAAGTGAGACAATAGATATTTGTCAGCTTTTAGATTCGGCAGATCAAGATATGCTTCAACATAAACAGCGCGTTGCTGGATAAAATAAACCCTGAGCGTAGGAGTTAACTCAGGGTCGGGGAATGCAGTGGCATTTGCATTTGATGTTCCCAAAAATGTCACCGATACCTAAGCGTATACGCGATAAGCAGTAAGTTCAGTGTCAAGCTATGGTGTCAGTATTAGCTGAGGTAAGCAAAGCTTGATGGCAAAACTGCGACAGCATGTCGCAGTTTCTGTAAAGCGGGCTTAGCTTGATGGTCTTTTTAATTGCTTTCGCGCTCAATTATCAGTGTTTAAGATCTGAATAGATATGCCACTGACGTCGCCCCATTTCGAGTATAAATCCTGTGGCTAATCCCGCCGCCGTGTTAATTAGCAGACAGATGGCTGCGGTGGACAGGATTACAAAAATACAGAATGGTTTACCGTCGATGAATCGTTGTGACCAAGCTAACTGAGTCCCGGCTATCGCCAGTAGGCTGCCCAGAACTGCCAGTGGAATTAGCGATAAAATAGTGGCAATACCTTGACCCCAGAAGGCTGCGATTAACAGACAACTGCTACCAAAAATCGTTGGAGCTAACCAGGTTCTCGCACCAAAATGATGTTGCACCGCAAGGCCGCCTGCACCGTGACACATGGCCGTTGCGCCAAACGGAGCTAAGAGTAAGTTCGCCCAGCCTGAGCTGGTGGCAAATCGCTGAGGGGCAAAGTTTTCTTTGTTGTCTTCAGGAAACTTCTCTTTAGCCATCGCAGAGGTGGCGATAACCGCATTGGTCAGAGTTAATGCCAGTTGAGGTAATACTAATAAACCAACGGCCGAACTCCATTCATCTATGCTTGGCCAACTTAACTGCCATGGCGTATAGACCGAGAGGTCAAAGCTGGGGGCTGTTCCACTATTAAGTTGCCATAAAATACCTAGGGCTAAGACTAGTGGCATCGCCAAATAGCGCAGGGGAAAGAACTTGCTGGCAAATAAAGCGATGAAAGCAACGAGGCCGATAAGCCAAGTCTGACTCATCATCTGTCCACCCATCCATATTAGCTGAAGACCAATGGCCAATTGAATACCGATGCTAATGGCGGGGGATAGCTGCTTGGCCATCCATTTGATAGCACCACTATAGGCGAGCACTAAGAGAATAACCCCCATCAATATACCGCTGGCTTGTAACATGCCAGGCGTGAGTCCTTGGGCGATCACTAGCGCGGCAATCACCTTCATCGGCTGTACCGGAATAGGGCGACGATAATAAAAAGCGGTGAACAGGGCAAAGAGGCCAAATCCCATGAAGATCCCCTGAGGGGAAAAGTGGTTCAGGGCAATAAGGCCGAGCACTAAGGGCAGAAAGGTACCTAAATCGGCGAAGGCGCCGCTAAACTCTCCTGAATATTGGTTAACACTATCGAATCGGTTGGTCTTACATTTCATATAACTTGCCGTAGGAAAAGAACCTTAAAGCTATCGCAAGAATGGTGCCAGAATTATCGTGGAAAATTGGGAGCAAAACGCCCCTAAGGAAGCGATAATCCATTTAGTTTGAGACAAGTTGGCCTGATTGAAAATTGAAAGTGGTCAATTGGTCTAACATTCGCAATAGCTTAACTTGAGGGAGTGTTTTGAGCGTACTCACTGTAAAGCATAAAGTGAGCAAACTTTATACTTTACAATAAGCTAGCTAATGTTTAATGCATTTTTACACTTGATTGTGCATATCGTTTAACGCTTGATGTAATAAATCATCATCGTTGACTGGATCATGGGCTGTTGGCTCTGTGGAGTCATCAAGTGAAGCTAAGTCTAATTGCTGCTGATGTTTTTCATCATCGAGCAGGGGATTGTCAAAGCTATCACTTTGCTCTACATCTAACATATCGGTGTTAATATCATCATTGCTTAGCACCTGTATTTGGGGAAGCTCTGCTACTGTACTGTCACTCGGCGGGACGATATCTTGATGTGTCATTCCCACCATATTGAGATAGTGATCAATTGGAGCAGCCACTTGATTCTCTGATGTATGTTGTAAATCACCGTGACTCAGTTTGTCTGTATCGCTATGTGTAACAGAATTCGCCGCATTGTCTTCTTGGCTGTCTTGGTCTAGAGGACTGTTTTCAAGGGGGCTGTCTTTATGTGAAGCGCTGTCATCGGCAATAATCTGATCATCGATATTGACAGTGACTTCTGGGTCTACCTGTTCGTCATGCATCACTAAAGCTGGAGACGAAGGAGTTTGATGACCCATGACTGGGGTCACTGTCATATCAAGCACTTCAGATCCTAAAGTGAGTTTGCCGCTATGGCCGGGGCCATGACTTAAGATACTTACCTGAACATGCATTACCACATCGTCATGGTGTGAGCCTTGAAGGGCGACTTCAAATCTATCTTCGTGTACGCCAACATTCTGAGCACTCCCATGGGGACCTGTATGGGTATTTCCATGTTCTTGATAACTTAACTGACCAGTTTTAGGGTCAATCGTTAGGGTGCCCCATTGACTGGTATAGGATGTTTGGTAATGACCGTTGACTAAAATTTTCCAGCCTTGCTCTGCGACAGGTACCGGAGTTTGCCCCGGAATGGGTGTTGGTACGCCTAATGAGGTACCAATGTGATGGCTGCCTGGCGGGGCTGTAACAACTATGGGCTCAGGTTTTGCGCCTGCGGCCATATTAAGGGCGGAGTTCACATTGCCGTGTTCATCGGTCATGATGGCTTTGACTATGCTACTAGGCGCTACTTCGATCTCAATTCCATGGGCTAGAGTGTTGGCATCAAGCAGATGATCAACACCGTTGATGTTTAAGTGTTCGCCCACTTTGGCATCGGCTGCAGCATGCACCGTTGCGGTAATGGTTCCTGCATGCCCTTGTGCGATTTCAGTTTTACTATAAAGATTATCGCTACCAGGGGATTCGAAGCTGATACTCGGTCTTCCTACTTGGATGTCGGTATCATAGTGCAAGGTTTGGGCCGCATGTGCTGTATTTCCTGCGTTATCTGTGGTGGTGACAGAGGCTGAAATAGATGAATTTGAGGCAAGTTCACTGCCCGCAACAGCAATACTAAATTGGCCGTGGCTATTAACGGTTGTCGTATAGCTCTGTTGATTGAGAGTTAATGTAACAACGTCTCCTTGGTGTGCATCGCCGCCAACGTTACCGGTTACATTGACAGCTGTATGGCTCTCTTGTGCATTGATAACATTGTCGGCGGTAATCGGGTCAAGGTGAATGCTGGTACTCGCTTGAGTATCAACTTGGACATCGAGCACTGATGATACTGCTGGCTGCATGGATGATGGTGCAAGGGCTCTGGCTGACAGGCTGTGATTGCCGTCTGTTAATGTTGAAAGTGTTACGCTGTAATGACCGTGTGCATCAGAGAGGGCGTGGCCAACGGGATTATTTCCATCGTAAATTGTGACTCTAGAAAAGGGAATGTCTGTGTGACCCGTTATAGTCGGGGTGACGTCAGAGGTTAAGTCATCGCTATGGCTTTTACCTGTGTCACTTGCTGTACTGAGATCGATACTGACTTGATTTGTGGGTGTAGTTGCAACAATATGGCCGCTTGGCAAGCTGTCAGTTACCACAGGTTGAGTTGGAACACTGCTTGTTATCACTATTGCGCCAGCCGTGCTGCTTAGGGTTGCTTGGACATTGAAGCTGATAAATTGACTTGCTGTACCGCCGTGATTATCACTCACCTTAACTTCAAATACATCGACACCGCTATAGGTTGCTGTGGCGGGGTTATAGTTCATATGTGCCACAGAATTATTCTGGGTATAGACATAAGCGCCGCTATCAGGGTCAACAGATAGACTGCCAAAGCTGCCAGTCAGAATAGGTGCTGAAAATGTATGTGTATCGCCAGTATCAACATCGGTTGCGATTAAGCTTCCTTGTGTGTGACTGGTCTGGTTAATAGTTAACACTGGCAAATCATTAACGGCGGTAACGGTGATTACTGCGGTATGCGCGGCTGAATCTTGATGGCCGTCATTGGCGACATAGCTGAAGTGAGCGTCACCATTAAAATTGGCTGCAGGCCTAAACAGCAGATGATCAATATCATTTGCATTAATGGTTTGCCCTTGGCTTATAGCATGGCCATTAACAAGTAAGTGACCGTCAGCAGGATCGGGTAGTTGAGTGATTGTTAGCCTTGCTAAAGTATCATTGTCGCTGTCTTGATAGCTAAAACTGGCTGCATTAAATTGATAATCTGTATCCTCGGCCGTGCTTGCCATTAGAGTTTGTATTGTCGGTTGATGGTTGGCATTGATATGGATGTTCAGCGTATTTTGGCTGTTATCTTTATAGTCTCCATGGGTATCAACCACACGGTAAATAAACTCAGGAACATCGCCGGTAAAGCTGGGTTCGGGAGTAAAGCGATAGTCGCCGTTTGTAGCAATGTGTATTTGGCCAACACCGGTGATCGACACATCTTGGCCAGTATGAACCGTAATGTAATGATGAGTTTGCGGATCTTTAAACTGCAAATCTTGCAGAATAAGCGCAGAGCCATCATCTATGTCAGTTGCACCTTGAAGTAAGTTACCACTGACAGG
This sequence comes from Shewanella sp. MBTL60-007, assembly GCF_019654915.1. Classification (GTDB taxonomy): domain Bacteria; phylum Pseudomonadota; class Gammaproteobacteria; order Enterobacterales; family Shewanellaceae; genus Shewanella. The sequence goes on from NZ_BPET01000029.1 coordinate 60,257, forward strand.
GCCGCTATATTGATCTGAATTTGCACTGAAACTATGAATAACTGGTTTATCACTGGTGCCGCTGATAACCACTTGTGCCTGTTGGCTAGAGAGGTGTGCGTGATTGCCACTGCCTTCTTGTAGCTGGTAATTGACCCAGATTTTGTGCTGGGCGCCATTGGCTAAATGGTCGTAGGCTGAATGGGCAGGATCAACTTCGAGTGTGTGGCCATCGGCAGCTAAGCTAAAGCCCGCTGGTATTTGGCTAGTAAAATTGACGCCGTCTGTAGAGTATTGCAACTGGCTAATTTGGTTACCTTGAATGCCTGCATAAAGATCTAAGCCCTGTGTTGTGCCTGCCTCCTGTAGTTGCAGGGTTGGTGTGTCAGTATGGCCGTGAATAGTGATTGCAATGGTTTGACTGGCGCTACCATCAGGCGAGGTGATGGTGAGTGTATCGGTAAGTTGCTGGCCAGCATTTAGACCATTGACGGCTGGAGATGCGTTGTTTAAGGCATAGTGCCAACTGCCGTTTTCATCAAGTGTCAGTTGACCATATAGACCTGTGATTTGCGTATTAGCGGCAAATTTATCTTCGCCTGCATCAGGATCGATTAAGCTCAGTTGACCAGATATTACGCTGGTGGCGGAATCTTCTGTTATTGAAGCGCTTGTGCTGGAGTGGCTCTTGCCATCAATGCTGGCGGTATCATTGATTGAGTCAATGTGCAGCGTATTAGTCACTTTGGCTGAATCAGCACGACCGTCGCTAACGGTATAGGAGAAGTTAACATCGCCATTAAAGTTATGTGCGGGTACAAACTGGAGTTTACTGATGTCGCTTGTGGCAATGACTTGATTGGCATGAATTGCTTGACCATCCAGTACAAATAGACCTTGAGCGGGATCGGGTAAGTCTGTTATCGAAATAGAATGCAGCGTATCTGTGGTATCAACATCAGTGAACCCAAACTGCCTCGCTTGCATTTGATAATGCGTGTCTTCAGTGCCGTTACTGAGTGTAACTTGGGTAACGGTTGGCGCATCATTGGTGCCAACAACGTCAATGTGTAACTCGTATGCCGTTCCATCATAGCTGTGAACACGGTAAACAACGGTTTCGGTTTGCCCTTGAGCAAGATGCTGCAGAGCTGCATTATTAACGCTGTAGCCCCAATTACCGGCACTGTCTATTCGTAGCATGCCGCCGAACGGATCGTGTATAGCAGATTCACCAAACTGGCTGTATTGGAATTTATCCTCTCCGCTGTCTGGATCGATAACCTGTAGTTGCCCATTTGCGAGTTCAGTTGTAACGCCAGCATTGTGTCTGCTATGTGGCCCATCTTCAATGACATGCTCAGTTGTCACCTCTGAAATGATGGCGCCGTCAGGGGTGGCTATGAGTATGGTGGAAGCGCCTGTATGCGTAATACCTCCATGAGCATCTTTTACGTCATAACTAAAATGAACTTGGCCGTTGTAGTCTTTTTCTGGTGTAAACGTGTAGGTACCACCTTGGTTATCTTGAATTGAACCGTGGTCAACATGCAGATTGCTAATAGTCAGTTTACCTGCATCGTTGGCATCCACGTCTACGGTGTTTGCTAATAGCTCTGCAGCTGATAAGGTTTGGGCTAGGTCTTCTTTGCCACTGTTAAGTTGTACTTCTGAAGAGCAATAAGGGCGGTCATTATCACCATGAATAGTAATAATAATATCGTGTGTGGTGCCATCTGCTGACTTTACGGTGACAGTATCAGTTAATGACTCACCTTGCCCCAGATGATCAATCGCTCTCCCTGTTGCATCTTGGCCGATGGAAACGTAGTAGCTCCAGTCTCCGTTATCTTGAAGTATCACATGGCCGTGAGTGCCGTAATAAGTGCCTGTTTTGGCGTGGCTTTCCCCCGTATCTGCATCAACGATTGCTAGGTGGCCGTCAGTATGGATTTCATCGTTCCACAGTTTCCCTATGTTTCCGTGCATATGGTCAGGTGAGCGATCGTCAACACTGCCGCCGGAAATACTGCCATCTGCTGCGGTGTAATAGTGGCCTTCATGCACATTTCCTGTACTAACACCTGTTATTGAAGCGGAATTGTTTACGCCAGTGATTGTAATTGTCAGATCCCGAGTACTGCTAGCATTGTGTTCATCTTTTACGGTGACTGGAATCGTGAGTATTTTTGTCGCCCCTGCGGCTAGTGATTGATAACTTGCATGACTAGGGTCAAAGCTGTAGCTACCATCGCTATTTAAGGTTAATCCATCTATTTGTGGCGCTGAATAGCTTAGGGTGGCACCATGATCAATATCCTGACCGAGCATCTGTCCATGCAGTAAGGCACCGCCTTCGACCACAGATTGCGACTGTGCTGCAATGGTTGGCCTATCGTTGGTGCCATGAACGGTAAGTTCAATGGTATGGGTTGTTCCGTCAGCGGTTCGGATAACCGCTGAATCTTTTTGGGTTTCTCCCGCTGCGAGGTTTTGAATGTTGCGATTATCTAAGGTGTAAGTGTAATGGCCATCTCGCATTAATAATATGTGGCCGCCTAATTTGGTATCGTAACCAATACCTTGATAAGTTTGTGGGCCGATATTGGGATCAAAGCTGCCTTCTCCTTTATCGGGATCTTGAATATTCAACTTGCCTTCATAGTGAAGATCGTATTGGGTATCGATATAACCGCGATCTTCGGTAACACCACGTAAGTTGGTATCTGTTTGAGCATCTGTAATTATCGCCTTATCGTCAGTGCCGTTAATGGTCACAGTGATCTTTTGCTCGGTGCCGTCAATGGAATGTACCAGTAAAGTATCGGTGAGTGACTCGCCAGTTTTAAGCCCTTGAATCGCGCTTTGTGAGTTATCCGCGGTATAAGTCCAGTGGCCGAGATTATTGATGGTGAGCGTACCGAAGCTTCCTTGCAGTGATTCTGCTTGGAATTGTGATTGACCACGATCGGGATCGGTGACGCTGAGTGCGCCATCCACTCTAAGTTGGTCCCTATGGACATCTTTGTCTTCGGTGAGGCTTGCTGTCGAGGTACCCGCAATCACTGCTTTATCATCAGTGCCGTTAATGGTCACAGTGATCTTTTGCTCGGTGCCATCAACCGAATGCACTAGCAGGGTGTCGGTGAGAGACTCACCACTTTTAAGCCCTTGAATCGCAGCCTGTGAGTTATCAGCCGTGTAAGTCCAGTGGCCTAAATCATTAATTGAAAGCGTACCGAACTGGCCTTGCAAACTTTCGGCATTGAACTGGGCTTGGCCGTTATCGGCATCTATAACATTAATTGCGCCATCCACGCGCAGTTGACCGCTATGGACATCTTTGTCTTCGGTCTGTGTGGCTGTTGAAGTCCCACTTATTACCGCTTTATCATCGGTACCGTTAATTGTGACGGTAATTTTTTGCTCGGTGCCGTCAACGGAATGTACCAGTAAAGTATCGGTGATTGACTCACCAGTTTTTAGCCCTTGAATGACAGGCTGAGTATTATCGGCGGTGTAACTCCAGTGACCGAGGTTATCGATAGATAGCGTACCAAATTGGCCTTGCAGGCTTTCAGCGCTGAACTGGGCTTGGCCGCTATCTGCATCTGTGACGTTGAGTGCGCCATCCACTCTAAGTTGGTCGCTGTGGACATCTTTATCTTCAGTGAGGCTTGCTGTCGAGGTACCCGTAATCACTGCTTTATCTTCGGCACCGTTAATGGTCACAGTGATCTTTTGCTCGGTGCCATCAACAGAATGGACTAGCAGGGTGTCGGTGAGTGACTCGCCGGTTTTAAGCCCTTGAATCGCGCTTTGTGCGTTATCTGCTGTGTAAGTCCAGTGACCGAGGTTATCGATAGATAGCGTACCAAATTGGCCTTGCAAACTTTCGGTATTGAACTGGGCTTGGCCGTTGTCAGCATCGGTCACACTGAGTGCACCATCGACACGCAGTTGACCGCTGTGGACATCTTTATCTTCAGTGAGGCTTGCTGTCGAGGTACCCGTAATCACTGCTTTATCATCAGTGCCGTTAATGGTCACAGTGACCTTTTGCTCGGTGCCATCAACAGAATGGACTAGCAGGGTGTCGGTGAGAGACTCGCCAGTTTTTAGCCCTTGAATGACAGACTGAGTATTATCGGCGGTGTAAGTCCAGTGGCCTAAATCATTAATTGAAAGCGTACCGAACTGGCCTTGCAAACTTTCGGCATTGAACTGGGCTTGGCCGTTGTCAGCATCTGTCACATTGAGTGCGCCATCCACGCGCAGTTGACCAGAATGCACATCTTTATCTTCGATGAGGCTTGCAGTGCTCGTACCGCCAACTACCGCCTTATCATCGGTACCGTTAATGGTGACAGTGATCTTTTGCTCGGTGCCATCAACAGAATGGACTAGCAGGGTGTCGGTGATTGACTCACCAGTTTTGAGTCCTTGAATCGCCGCTTGTGAGTTATCGGCGGTGTAGAACCAATGACCGAGGTTATCAATACTTAGCGTCCCGAACTGGCCTTGTAGGCTTTCGGCATTGAACTGGGCTTGGCCGTTGTCAGCATCTGTCACATTGAGTGCGCCATCCACGCGAAGCTGGCCGCCGTGCACATCTTTGTCTTCGGTGAGGCTTGCTGTCGAGGTACCCGTAATCACTGCTTTATCATCAGTGCCGTTAATGGTCACAGTGATCTTTTGCTCGGTGCCATCAACAGAATGGACTAGCAGGGTGTCGGTGATTGACTCACCAGTTTTTAGCCCTTGAATTACAGCTTGTGCGTTATCTGCTGTGTAAGTCCACTGACCGAGGTTATCGATAGATAGCGTACCAAATTGGCCTTGCAAACTTTCGGCATTGAACTGGGCTTGGCCGTTATCGGGATCGGTTATGTTCAGCAGCCCCTTTGCATGCAAAGCGCCTAGGCTGTCTAAGTCCTTATCCTCAGTGAGCGTGGCACTGTTTACGCCTTGGATCTGTGCAGCTTGGTTACTACCTGTAATATCGATAGTGACAACCTGACTAACGCTTTGCCCTGAGCTATCGGTAACCTTGACAATAAACTGCTCAGAGACTTTATCCCCTTCATTTAACGCTTGGGTATAGGGAGATTGATTATTTAGGTGGTATTGCCATTGCCCGCTATCAGGGACGATAACAAGTTGGCCAAATTGGCCTTGACCTTGAACGATGGACCAGGTGGCTGTGTCGTTATGATCTGGATCTGTTGCAAGCAATTGCCCTGTTGCAGTGTCAACGCCACCTTGCTCATTTAATGCTGCGTGGTGCAGGCCAGAAATCTTGGGCTGGTCGTTGCTGCCTTCGACTTCAATGGCGACCACGCTATTAACTTGGTGACCTTGGCTGTCGGTTGCTGTAACCACAAATTGTTCTGTGTGGCGTTCACCTTCATTTAACGAATCTGTTGAGCTTAATGCATTGTTAAGATGATATTGCCATTGGCCTGTTTGGGCATTTAGCTGTAGTTCGCCAAATTGACCTTGTACTTGGCTGGTAGACCAAGTCACGCTTTGACTATTTTCACCGTGGGCGGTTAAGGTTCCCTGAGCCGTTTCCGTTGCGCTATCTTCTTTAAGATGTTGATTTTGTTGTTGACTATCAATAGCTAATGGTTTTTCATTTTTGCCAGTGCCAGTGCCAGTGCCAGTGCCAGTGCCAGTGCCAGTGCCAGTGCCAGTGCCAGTGCCAGTGCCAGTGCCAGTGCCAGTGCCAGTGCCAGTGCCAGTGCCAGTGCCAGTGCCAGTGCCAGT
>NZ_BPET01000030.1 GCF_019654915.1 Shewanella sp. MBTL60-007
TTATTATTCACACCAATAAAATGACATTTTTAATGAAAGTGATGTTTTATTGGCATTGCTCAATGGGGTGGGGTTAATTGCGGTTTATTAAACTCCTTAATCATGTTTTACCGGCTTTTTTCGGGGTGTTAATGTGGTTTTTTGTTTTATTAATTTTATTATTAATCAGAAATTTACCCGTCAAAAAATCGTCTTTTTATGATTATTATATATTTTAATTTCTAATGTGTTGATTGTGTGTATGTTTGCCTCTACAAGATTAGTGCTGCAGATAATAATCTGTGCAATTTTGTAGGTGCACTGGCTGCACTTGATGATAAAGGCAAAGCCTGTGAAAGCGGGTGACGCAAAGCTTCCAGCCTAAAGGCAATGCCTATGGCAGTGGCGCTACCACAAGTGACACAGGCTGCACATTCTGTTCGCCTGTTTGTTACTTTTCGATAGCTAATGAAAAGGGATAAATTGATGAAATTATTAAAACGAAACATGCTCGGCGCAAGCATAGCGTTGGCAATAGGCATGACCTCTGCTTCAGCAGTCGCCAATGGTAACGAGATGGTAAATCCACAAGCAGGTGTGGTTGTGGGTTACTGGCACAATTGGTGTGACGGTACCGGTTATAAGGGAGGAATTGCTCCTTGTGTAACCTTAACCGATGTTGATCCACAATATAATGTAATTGATGTGTCGTTTATGAAAGTCTATGGCGCAGTAGGCAGTATTCCGACGTTTCAGCTTGCCCCAGAAGTTGGATTGTCCGAGGCGCAGTTTATTGAGCAGATCAGTGAGTTGAACAGTCAAGGGCGCTCCGTATTAATTGCATTAGGTGGTGCGGATGCTCATATCGAGTTGAGTAACGGTCAAGAGCAAGCTCTTGCCGATGAAATTATTCGCTTAGTTGAGCAGTATGGTTTTGATGGTTTAGATATCGATTTGGAACAAGCTGCCATTACTGCTGCTGACAACCAAACTGTGATCCCTGCGGCACTGCGTATTGTTAAAGATTATTATCGTGAACAAGGTAAAAACTTTCTGATCACTATGGCGCCTGAGTTTCCATATTTAACGTCAAGTGGTAAATATGTGCCTTATATCACCGCGCTTGAGGGTTATTACGACTGGATTAACCCGCAGTTTTATAACCAAGGTGGAGATGGGATCTATATTGATGGTATAGGTTGGATTGCTCAAAACAACGATAGCCTTAAGCAAGAGTTTATCTACCATATTGCTGATGCGCTAGCGAATGGCAGTAACGGCTTTACTAAGATCCCCCATGACAAATTGGTGTTTGGTCTTCCTACAAATATTGACGCCGCAGCAACTGGCTATGTTAAAGAGCCTCAAAAATTATACTCGGCATTTGAACAGCTAAAAGCGCAAGGTCAGCCACTGCGTGGCGTGATGACTTGGTCTGTTAACTGGGATATGGGGCGAAATGCGGCGGGTCAAGCGTATAACGAATCGTTCATTAAAGCCTATGGTCCATTTATCCATGGCCAAGACATTTTGCCACCTGAGCCTGATAACGGTAAGCCAATTTTTTCTGGCCTTACTAACGCTCGCGTAAAGTTAGGCGATCAGTTTGATGCCTTAGCAGGCGTGAGAGCGAATGACATGGAAGATGGCGACTTAAGCCGTGATATCCAAGTAACAGGTTCAGTTGATACTCATACTTTGGGTTTGTATGCGCTGACTTATCGAGTCGCCGATAGCGATGGCAATTTGACTGAGCAGCTTCGTAGTGTAGAAGTGTATAACACTAGACCTGAAATTAGAGGCGTTACTAATACTACGATAGTACTTGGAACTGCGTTTAACCCTATGTCTGGTGTTAGCGCGATAGATGCAGAAGATGGTGATTTAACATCGCAAATAAGTGTTGAAGGTGAAGTGAATACTAACCTTGTTGGTGAGTACTTGTTGACTTATTCCGTTACGGATAGTGCCGCTGTACGTACTGAGGTTGTACGTAAGGTTAGCGTGAATGAGGTCGGGGCAGAATGTGAAAATACTTGGGATAGCACCCGTGTTTATCGCTATGGCGATATCGTTAATCATGTGGGTAAAATCTGGTTAGCTGGCTGGGAAACTCGAGGTGATGAACCGGGGACGACTGGCAAGTGGGGGGTATGGAGAGCGCAAGGAGATAGCGACTGTGATGGTGGCCTACCTCCAGTGGTTAAGCCAACTCTTGATGTAAGCGGGATCTCACCACGCTATGTGCTTGATCAAGGTAGTGTGACTATCGAATTTAGCGCAAGCGTTAACCAAGCTATGGTGATTGAAGCTAGCTTAGTGCAAGGTAATAGCGTATTTGCAAACACTGAGGTTAATACTGCAAACACTGCAGCATTAACCTTGTCTGCAACTGGTTTAACGGCCGGTAGCTATGAAGTTGTGGTTAATGCAACTGAGCAAGAACTGACTCGTCGCACGAGCGTTAGCTTGGTTGAGGAAGATGGCGAGGGTGGTGACTATCCAGCTTATGCAGCAGGAACCCAATACCAAGCTGGTGATGTAGTGACTAATGCTGGTGGCGTGTATGAGTGTCTACCTTGGCCAAACAGCGGTTGGTGTAGCGGCGCTGCGAGTTACTATGCACCTGGTACAGGTAGTGCTTGGCAAGATGCCTGGTTCGCACGTTAATCGTGAATGCTATGCTTGCATAGCATGAATATCTTAAAGCCTCGTCGATGTGATGGGGCTTTTTTACACAATAAATACACTGCTAATTTATTCTTTATTTATATAGGGTTAGCTTTGTGGGAAAGTGTGATCTTGGCAGCAAATCATGACAGATGGACTAGCGAAAGAGGACAGTTAATAAGAATATCTGCTGCATATATTAATTCAATAATAATAACTAAGTATGCAAGGTTCTTCTTTCAAATTAAGTCGTCGTCAATTCCTATATGCAGGTGCCGCCGCATCAAGCTTGGCCACCTTAGGGTGTAGCTCAACCTCAATCTCTACAGCGACGACCTCGGCAGCATCGACAGGGGTGATTGTTGATGACGCGATACCGTTAAACTTTAATGAAAACCCTCTTGGTCTTGCGCCAAAAGCGCAGCAAGCTGTGGCAGAGGCACTACCTAATGCCTGGCGCTATCCTGATGCCGCGCGCAGTCAATTGATGACGGCGATTGCAGAGAATATATCAGTGGCAGAGTCGCAACTTATCTATGGCAATGGCTCATCAGAAGTCTTAAAGATGGCACTGGATGCGTTGGTGCAAACTAACACTCAATTGGTGATGCCAGATCCAAGTTACGGGGTGATCATCGATTACGCCATGGCGCGTGGTGTCCCCGTCGTGAAGGTAAAGCTAGATGACAATTGGCAAACGAATATTGCCACCATGAAGGCGAAGGTCGCGGCTCACAATGGTCCTTCAATCGTGTACCTGTGTAACCCTAATAACCCGACGGGGTTGCTACTGCCTCAAAGCGAGCTTAATCAGTGGTTAGATAAGGCATCAAGCCAGCTAAGTTTTATCGTCGATGAAGCCTATGTGGAGTATGTGCAGCAAGCTGGGTTTGTGTCTGCGATTGAAAGAATCAAGCAAGGTCAGCAGCATATCGTCGTGTGCAGAACGTTTTCCAAAATCTACGCTCTTGCAGGGCTGCGTGTTGGCTATGGTGTCGCTCATAGTGAGTTAATTAAGCAGATGCAGGCTCAGGCGAGTATCGACAATGCTAATTTAATTGGCTGTGTAGCCGCTAAGGCCAGTCTTGAGAGCCCTAAATGGCTAGAGTTAAGCTTACAATCTAATAGTCAGGCTAAGGCCTTGGTGTATCAACAGTTAACTGAGCTAGGTTTAGATTATCTACCAAGCGAGACCAACTTTATCTTCCATAAGGTGAACGGTGACAGTGAGCTGTATATGCAGCGTATGGCAAAAGCTGGTATTTTGGTCGGTCGTCCATTTAACCATGGCGAAGGTTGGAACCGCCTCTCTATCGGCACCCTCGCGCAAATGCAATATTTCAGCAAGACCCTAGTAAAGTTTCGCGAATTGGGCTGGGTGTAGGTTAGGTTAGGTTACTTTTACTCTGCCAGTATTGAGCCCAGCATTACTGGCAGAGGTTTGATAAAAAACGGCTCTTCTTTAAGAGCTGCCCCTTTGGAGTTAAAGGTCAGTGAGTGATTTAAATTAAGCTATTTGTTTTACATCCAGTGACTTGGCTTAAATCAAATCTGTGCCTAATATTGAATGAGTATCTGCAACAGAGATTGTTATCTATGTCAGTTTCCTCATCCTCCTCAAGTTTTGACCATCAGTTATTTGCCCCCCATGGCATTGCCAGTAATATCACTGAGCTTATCGGCAATACCGATCTACTTAGGATTAACAGCCTGAGTGAGCTAAGCGGTTGTGAGATCTTACTTAAGTGTGAACAGCAAAACCCCGGTGGCTCGATTAAAGATCGTGCCGCCCTGCAGATGGTTCAAGATGCCATTGCGAGTGGCAAGTTAACTCCTGGTATGACAATCGTCGAAGGCACAGCAGGTAACACGGGGATTGGTCTAGCTCTGGTGGCTAAGGCTATGGGGTTCAAGATGTTAGTTGTGATGCCAAGGGGGCAGGCGCGTGAGAAAGAACAGATGGTCTTGCTTTATGATGCCGAGCTTAAGCTGGTGGACGCCTGCCCGTTTGCCAACCCAGATCATTTTTATCATACGGCTAAGCGCCTCGGTGCAGAGAATGAGAATTACTGGTGGGCCGATCAATTTGAAAATACCAGTAACAGCAAGGCCCACTTTAGCCATACAGGGCCAGAGATCTGGCGTCAGACTCAAGGTAAAATCGATGCATTGGTGTCGGTTGCTGGCACTGGTGGCACCATCGCGGGTAACTCCCGCTTTCTATCGACTAAGAATAGACAATTGCAAACTTGGCTGGTGGATCCCGATGGTTCAGGGATTTATAACTACTTAAAAACTGGCGAATATGTTGCTAGTGGAAGTTCCTTTACCGAAGGGATAGGTATTATGCGAAGCGTCGAAAACTTTCGCCAGGCGAAGATCGATAAAGCCATTACCTTGCCCGATGTCGATTTAGTGGCCATCGCACGTCATGTAAGAGAGCATGATGGAATAGTGCTCGGAAGCAGTGCGGCGCTCAACGTTGCTGGCGCCCTTTATGCGGCGGCTAAGATGGGCAGAAGAAAAACCATAGTGACCTTTTATTGCGATCTTCCTGAGCGTTCTTCATCGAAGCTTTATAATGAGCAATTTCTCAGCGAGAAAGGTTTCAGTGGTGAGAGCGAATCAGCTCTAGCCATGTTTACTCGTTATCAAGAGCAGTCGTTATCCGCCGTAGTGGAGGTGCGAGGCTAATCGGATATACTCGTAATCGGTTTAGATTGAGAGCTGAGTTTTATTTTCATTGCCTCTTTATTGATTATTAGCCTATGGCATTAGATAGTTCACTAAAGTAGTTTTTAGCGTTTTACCCTTAAGCGAGCAATGTTTGGCTTTTGCGGATCTTGAACTGTAGGCATAAAGTCGATGAAGAGTGTTCCATGTGTTGAGTTTAGAGCGCCTAACATTCAAAAAGCTGGTGTAGAGATCTTAGATTTAGAGGATTTCTATACCAAGTTATCTAAGTGTAATTTTTGTCCATCAAAGCCTCATCGGATTAATTACTTCTGCTTTATTTATATTACAGAAGGGGAAGGCGGTCACTTTGTGGATTTTAAATATCATCCTTTTAAACGGGGAAGCTTTATTTTTGTCAACAAACACCAAGTGCATGCTTTTGATCTGAAGAGTCGCCCTAAAGGTAAGATGATCAATATTACCGAAGACTTCTTAAATGCTATTTTAACCAATATTCGCATCCCTTTTTTTACTCCTACCCACTTGGTGAGTTCACAGCAGCCACTTTTGAGCCTAAGCTCCGCCTTGGTTGATACTTGTGACAGTTTGCTGCTTGAGATCAATAAGGCTCAGGAAAGGGAAGTGGAATCACAGTTACTCGTGCAGCTGTTGTTTTCGTCACTGTTGGTGGCCTTGGCAGCTGAGCGCAAAACGGACGCTCAGCATCTTAGCGAAACTCAGGCGTTACGTTTTCAACAGTTCTTATTGCTTATTGAGAGTAATGCTGCGCATACCCGTGAGGCGTCAGACTATGCCGAGATGCTGCATATCTCTTATAAATCGTTGAACCAAATGTGTAAGCAAGCCAGTGGTCAAACTGCCAAGCAGTTAATTGATGCCCATGCCATTCTTGAGATAAAGCGTCGGCTAATGATTGGCAGCGCTAAAATTCAAGAAATTGCTTATGAGTTAGGTTTCGATGATGTGACCTATTTCGTGAAGTTTTTTAAGCGTCACACCCAACTGACGCCTTCTCAATTCAAAGACAGTTCAGTCACCCCTGTCCCTTAACTCTTATCCTTACTTAGTTTGGGCATATAGTGAACTTGAAGTGCTAAGCGATAAATAGCTGTTGAGTTCACATTGTCGTTACTAGGTACGAAAAACACCATTTTTGGGATGAAAAATCCATTACGCCAGTGTCGTTAATTGACTATTTTCTGTTTTGTAAAATTTAGATAAAAGAAACTTAAGTTTGTAATCAATTTTGTTCATGTCTTCAATTTGGCATGAGGGCCTTTTGCGACTTTTTGAAATGTAAGGTGTTGGTTTTAAGTTTATTTTTATCTTTATTTTTAGAAGAGTTATTTCTGCTTCCGGAAGCTGTGATGACTTTTGAACAGTGAAAAACATAACAAATTAAATAAAAGTGCAATGATAGTTTTGCAGGGAATATCATGATGAACAATTTAACCGCTTGCTATAAAAGAGTGTTACTCGCGAGTATGGCCACCTTATTGGTCGCCTGTGGCTCTGACAATGATGATGCCGTGACGCCTCCAACAAGTGATAATAATCCGCCAGTTGCCCAACCAACAACGGCAACAGCCATTGTTGGCACTCCGGTAATGGTCGATGCCATTGCTAACGATACCGATCCTGATGGCGATGCGCTAACGCTAACAGTTGTGGAGTTAACCGAAGGTTCAGGCACTGGGGTCATTAAAGACAACCAATTGCTGTTTACTCCAGAACAGCCTGGCACTGTTGTGTTTAGTTACACGGTTGCCGACCCGCAAGGTGCGACTGATGATTCAACCGTGACAATTAAGGTCTCTGCAGCAACTGAGACGGGTCACTTTGTGGGAACACAAACCTGTTTAACCTGCCATACAGATAAAGCGACCTTCTTAGAAACAGGCCATAACTTTAAGCTAAGCAAGATTGAAAACGGTGAGGCACCACAGTTCCCGTTCTCATCGTTAGAGGGTTCGGTCGAGTTGCTGTATGGCGCAGACAATAGCGCAGGCACGCCGAATAGTTGGGATGAAGTGAGCTATGTGATCGGTGGTTATTACCGCACCGCCATGTATCTTGATAGTAATGGTTATATTCTGTCGGGGACTGGAGTGCGTGCGATATTACCTGAAAATGGTGAGGACTTTACCATCGACCATATCTCTGGTTATGCGCCTGGTGGTGAGCCTGATTCACATCCATTTGATTGTGGCCACTGCCATACAACGGGTTGGAAAGATTACACTCCAGACTCGCCTTTGAACCCAAATCACCAAGATGGTCTTGAAGGTATCGAAGGTACATTTGAGATGACGGGGATTCAGTGTGAAGCCTGTCATGGCGCTGGAAGTAAGCATATTCAGAGCCAGTCGGCTGATGATATTGACCGCATTGCAAAGGGCCGTTATACCTCTGACTTACTGCAAGCGGATATGGCTTTTGGCAAAGCGATTACCTGTGCTGAGTGCCACAGTAAAAAGACCAATCGTAAGTTCCCAACCTTTATCAGCGAGCACAACCAAGACTTTGGCGGAGACAGCATCGGTGGCAGAACTATCCCTTATGATATTGGTGGTCGAGTGGCGGGGGATGCGCTCTTAGGAATGGATGCAAATACGGGCGAGATCACGGGTAAGAAGCATGATATGGCCTGTCATACCTGTCATAACCCACATCAATCTAAGATCAACGATGATCAACCTGGTCATGAAAATGCCATGGTCAAGCAGTGCGTCGATTGTCACTATGATAAGCCGTTCACGCCAGAGCTAGAGGTTCACAGCTTTGTCGCTAAGTGTGAGACTTGCCATATGCCAAAGGATAAGCATTTCTTTAGAATTAACTTAGACTACCCAGCTTCTAGTCCTGAAAACTTCTCTAAAGATGGCAAATATGTTCAGCCTTGGAATACCTCTAAAGACAGTTGCTCAGGCTGTCATAAAGTAGATTATGACGAACGTGCCGCTCTAATTAAAAAGATGCATCAGTAATTTAGTCATTAAACAAGAAAGCCCCGTTAAGGGGCTTTCTTGTTTTCATTCCTAGCCTCTCGATTCCGATAGGGGCTTACCTTCATGTTTGCACAGTCTCCAATATCTTCAATGAGCATTCAGCAGATTGAGCTTTTTGTGTTTACCATTGGATTCTCAGGGGGAGCCATCCATTTAGGTGTAACCAGCATCGTAATAAGTTTGCATCTCTTGTTGCTGACAGGTTGTGGATTTGTGTTGTATGCGATTGTTTTATCTTATCTATTCTCTTTTTCACCAGCTATTTAGTGATATTCAATCATGATTTTTAAAAGTGTAGCTTGTGTCGTAGATTTTACATCGACTAACGGTATACTCCACGCTCTAAAACCCTGCCTAAACGGCTCTAAAGTCGTGAGATTTTTTTGATGAGGTTGTAAGTGAAATTAAAGTTCGCTTCTATTTTGAGCAAAGGCCCACTGGTGGTGCTTTTCTTTTTCTGGGTGTTCGCATCTCAAGTCATGGCAAGGGATTTAGCCGAGGTAAAAGCTGAAGGGGTGTTGCGCCACCTAGGAGTACCCTATGCAAACTTCGTTTCTCAGTACTCAGAAGGCAATAAGGTCACTCATAGCGGTCTCGATATTGAGCTAATGCAAGACTTCGCTCGTCACCTCGGAGTTGAATATCAGTTTATTCCCGCCACATGGACAACCGTTTTTGGCATGCTGACCGGGCGTAATGGCCAGTTCATTAATAATAGAGTCGTTTATGGCGAACCTGAGCCGATAATCGGCGATGTGATTGCTAATGGTTTTACGGTTTTAGATTGGCGTGAGGAGATTGTAGCTTTCTCCGATGATTACTTTCCCTCTGCGGTTTGGCTAGTTGCGCGCACTGAATCGGAGCTGAACCCAATTAACCCCAGTGGTTCTGAATTGGATGATGTTTTAACCGTGAAGGAGATGCTGAGCCAGCGCGATATTATCGCTATGAAGCAATCTTGTCTCGATCCCGATCTGTATGAGCTGTACGAAACCCAAGCCAATGTTATTTTACCCGCTAAGCAGTTGCAGTTGAACGAAATGGTGCCATTTCTACTTAGTGTTGAAGCCGAAGCAACATTACTAGATGTTGCTGATTCACTGATAGCGATAGATAAATGGCCAAATGAGATTAAGATTATTGGTCCCATCTCCGAAGAGCAGAGAATGGCGGTTGGTTTTCGCAAAGATTCGCCACAGCTTCGACAAGCCTTCAACCAGTATTTGAAACAGATCCGCGCAGACGGCAGCTATAACGAGTTAGTGAAGAAGCATTACCCTACAGTATTTCATTACTATCAAGACTATTTTGATAAAGCGGCATTAGATGCCAAAAAGTAACATGAAACAGTTCAAATGGTTTAACAGCAAAACCGCTATCATCATTGCCGGTATCTTACTGAGTGCCTATTTAATTCTTATTTTGACTGTCACCAATTTGGGCCAGAGTCGATTAAAAGAGTCACAAAATAGTGCGCTTAATCTAAGAGTTAGTAATTACACTGAAAACTTAAGTTTTTTCATCAGTGCCAGTGAAAAGAATATTACTAACCTGAGCATGAAACGGGACGTTAGTACCTATTTCTCTAATTTAGCCGCTGGTATGTCGTTGCAGTATGGCTTAGGTTCTAGCCTATTTAACCTAACTCGAACCATAGATAACTTTACTCAGTCGAATAAGATGGATGGTCAGCTTATTTACTCTCGGGTGATGATAGTGGGGGTAGGCCAAAGTGTCATTGTCGATACTCAGCCAGATAGTGCTTTTGATATCAACCAACTACCTTTTAAGGAGATGGAGACCCTTAGTCATAAGATCTTGGTCGTTTCTGGTGAGGATGGGCCTGAAATTCATTTGCTGCAGACTATTTATCATCAGAATAAGCCCGTAGCGATTTTAGTGGCGAGCCTAAATACAGATCTGCTGATCCGTATGTTGTCGACACAAGAACACCACGATAGCGGCAGTTGCTTAACCTTAGTGACGCCAGTTGGAGACATTGTTGTGTGGAACTCACTCAACGGTTGTGTCTCAGACCGCGAACTTGGCACCACGAGCTACTATAGTGAAACCTCAAGGATCATCTACTTTGAGAAGCAGGTTGTTTCGACACCTTTTTTCTTAGAGAGTTGGTTTGAGCCTGTCAGTGAGCAAGATATTTTTACATCGGCTTGGTTTATTGCCGCAATCTCCCTTTTGGCACTGCCAGTATTTATGGGGTTGATCTACTTGATGCGGATCAATAATGCTAACCTAGTGCTGCAAACCCAAGTTGAGCTATCTTCTGAGCAACAGCAGAAGTTGGCAATGCAAAACACCCAACTCCATGAAGAGATCACTAAGCGTAAGGCGTCGGAAAGCAAGCTTGCTTATCAAGCGACCCATGATGAATTGACCAATCTGGCTAATCGTACCCATGGTATGGCTCGTTTGCAGGAAGCGATTCGTGCGGCGCATGCGACACAGACACAAATTCTGTTGTTGTTTATCGATTTAGACAACTTTAAGCAAGTTAATGATACAGAAGGACACCACGCAGGGGATCTGTTATTAAAGCAAACTAGCGAGCGCCTGCTTAGGTCTGTACGGAGTACAGATATCGTGGCACGTTTAGGTGGTGATGAGTTCTTGGTTATCGTGCCCGATATTCAACACCAAGACTCAGCCAAGCTGGTCGCTAGTAGTATTCTATCTGTGTTTGAAAAACCGTTTCATATTGAACAACAAGAGTTTTTTGTTTCGACCAGTATTGGTATGTCTATTTATCCTAAAGATGGCAACAATGCTGCGACGCTGCTAAAGCGTGCCGATACCGCACTATATAGCGTCAAGGATATGGGCCGAAATGGATTTAGTTTTTATGATGAGAGTATGAACCTTGATGTGCAGCGAAACTTTGCTCTCAATGTTCGTTTGCATCAGGCCATTCAGCAAGGTGATATCGAGATCTACTATCAACCGATACTGGATTTGAACAGTCGTAAAATTGTCGCAGCCGAAGCCTTAATGCGCTGGACAGATAGTGAGCTTGGTTTTGTCTCGCCTGAGGACTTTATTCCGCTTGCGGAGAAAAATGGCCTTATCCATCGACTCGGTGACATAGTATTGCTTGAGGCGTGCACCCAGGCTGCAGCATGGCAGGCAATTAGTCCTATTAAGATTGCAATTAACTTCTCTAGTGTTCAGTTTAGATATTGCGAGCAGTTGCAGTCGCGTATCGTTGATATATTGCTACAGACTGGTCTGCCTGCGAGTCAGCTGGATATGGAGGTGACCGAGAGCTTGTTGATAGAGCAAGATAACGCCCTGATGAAGATGCTTTCTTATCTTAAGCAGCTAGGTATTGGTTTATCTATCGATGATTTCGGCACTGGTTATTCGGCGCTCAGTTACTTACAGAAGTTTTCATTTACTAAGCTAAAAATTGATCGGGCATTTATTAATAATATGACTACCTGTTCATCGGATGCATCCTTGGTATCGGCGATATTGGCGATGGCGAAGTCGTTACAGCTTAAAGTGGTTGCCGAGGGGATCGAAACTGAGCAGCAAGCGACTTTTTTACAGCAGCGTAGTTGTGAGTATGGTCAAGGCTACCTCTTTAGTCGCCCAGTCCCAGCGGCTGAGTTTACTCGTCTGCTATTGCGGCAGCAGCATAATATTGGCTTGGTTGAAAGAGTAGAGCGGGCCGGCTAAGTCATGGGCGATAGGTATCGCTCCTCTCCTTGTAGGCTCAATTTTGTGATAAAAAAAACGGCCCGATTTGTTATTTTTAACAATAACAAACGGGCCGTTTTCTATATATGGGTTATCTCATTTCGCGATGCAGTTGCTTCATCGCCTTAACCAAGCCTTTAACGTCATCGTTATCGTGGAAAAGGTGAGTCGAAATACGCAGAGAGTAGGTCTTAACTGTGTCATATGGATCTAAATTAAAAGAGGTGGTTCTAACGATATAGCCATACTCTTCGTGTAAACGGTCACGGAACTCGGTGAGTAGTTCACCATCATTTAGATCATCGAATGGGTTGAAGGAGGTTAGGCCACTCGATAGCTCGCGAATATTAGGGGCGAAGATCATCGCATCTGGGAACTTCTTGGCAAGCTCCTTCTTACAAAGGGCGCTTAAGTCTAGAATGCGCTCTTCAATTGCATCACGTCCAATCTGATCCCAAAGCGCACAACAATCAGCTAATGCACGCTTAGCTGGGTAGTTATCTTGACCAATCGATTGTAATCTCGCTTGCACTGCTGTAGCTGTTGATGAGCTATTGATAAACCATAGTGGTGTTTCGCGATCGCTCCAGAACTCGAATAGACGGTTAGCGTTGTCACGTACATAAAGGAAGCCTGTAGCACCTGGGCCACATTGCCACTTATGGCCAGCTCCTGAGTAGAAGTCACAGTCGATATCATGGAAATCAAGGTTGAACATACCTGGTGTATGTGCGCCATCAACCATAGTGACGATACCATTTGGAATAGCGACCTCTTGGCAGATGCGCTTAGCAGGCAAGGTGGTGCCAGTGGTGAAAGTCACGTGCGAGAAAACCATCAAACGTACGCGGTTGCCATATAGGTTGACTGCATCATTAAAGACTTGCACGAAGTCATCTGCACTTACTTCACTGTTTGGCGTATATACAGGTAGCGCCAACTCGATCACTTCGGCGCCATAGCGCTGTGCGACATGCTTTAGTGGTGTTGTAACACCTGGGTGCTCATGGTTAGTGGTTAAGATAACATCGCCATATTCAAACTGCAGGCCGTTGATAATGGTACATAAACCATCGGTAGTATTACGGCTTAGCACGAGTTCATGCTCATCGGCACCAAAGCTTGGTGCGATCTGCTTAGCATAATTTATGGTTGGAACATTGCTATTCCAAGGGTTGATCGAGATCTGCTCGTTGGTGCGGTTATAGTCTTTTAATACGCGTTTTGGCATGGTGCCAGAGGTACCGATGTTCATGTAAGTGGTGCGCTTATTTAGAATAAATTCATTACGGACTTTATTCCAAAAACCATGCTCAGACCCATGACCATGGAAAGGTTCAATATGATTATCACTGCTCGCGTGTGCAGTGGCTGGGAGTAAGCTTGTTCCGACTGCTGCAAGGGCAACGCCTGTTGTCGTTTTTAAAAAACCTCGACGTCCTGCGTTGGCTAAGCTTGCTTCAGAGATTTTGGTCATGGGGTTTTCCTTGTTATATTTTCTAATAAAAATAAATGCTTATATATTTTGTTTATCTTTATTGCTTGTTAGTGTTTAAGGCGTGTTGTTTATGGGGGATTATATAGGCTTAGACTGGTTAAAGATGTGATTTTACCCACACTTGCTGTTAGCGTTTAGTGATAAAAACCCTTATTTATCAATGGTAAAGTCATTATTTTGACGCTTTGTGTTGCATTTTTGTTGTTTTGGTTTTTTATTGGGCAAAAGTTACTCTTTTATGTTTTTACTCCCAAAGAAGCTGGAAATATATTTTTAAACACAACTCATTTTTGCCCACAACTAAGAGTAAAATAGTGAGCAGGCGCATAAGCGCATAATGAGAGAGTGAGACCATGATTATTTTTACCACCAACTTAGGTGATATCGAGATAGAGTTGGATTTGGAAAAGGCGCCTGTTAGCGCTAAGAACTTTATCAAGTACTGCCAAGAAGGCTTTTATGAAGGCACGATTTTTCACCGAGTCATAAAAGGCTTTATGATCCAAGGTGGTGGTTTTACTGTCGAGATGGAAGAGAAGCCGACTCGAGCTGCAATTGTCAATGAGGCTAACCGTGGCCTTAAGAATGTTCGTGGCAGCATTGCTATGGCGCGTACCGATGCACCGCATTCGGCAACAGGGCAGTTCTTTATTAACTTGGCCGATAATAGCTTTTTAGATCATACCGCAACGACCAACGCTGGTTGGGGTTACGCCGTATTCGGTCAAGTGACTAAAGGTATGGACGTGGTGACAAAGATAGGCCGTGCTAAAACGACTTCTAAAGGTGACCATGATGATGTGCCAAGAGAGGCGATTATCATTGAGAAAGTGACCATCAATCAGTAATCGATTGTGTACTCTGAGATAATAAAAAGCGCCTTAAGGCGCTTTTTTATTATCAGTTTATTTAGCGTTTCACTGCCGTCTGGATCTTATAGATACGGTAGCTTATCGCCAGCGCAATACAGATGGCGGCGGGGGCCAGCAGGGCAAAGAATTGCAGCTTAGCAAAAAGGTAAGCCCCCAGTGCGCCGCCAGAGATAAAGCCCGCGATGATCAAGATAAACAGTATGGCTTTACGCTTATCAAATTTCTCGCCTTTAAACACGCCGCCTAGCATGATGCCGAGGTCGGTGAAAATTCCCGTAACATGAGTGGTACGTACAATCGCTCCGCTATAGGTGGTTGCCAGTGCGTTTTGTAGGCCGCAAGCCGCCGATGCCATGTAGTGACCGTAATAGGTGCCATCTTGCAGTAGATAGATAGCAAACAGCAGAAAGCCCGCCTCGATAAGTAGCAAGGTGTCGTAATGACGTCCCAGTTTGACACTGCTGCCGGAGAGAAATGCGCCCGAAAGTGCCGCGCCTAGCATAAAGCTGACTAAGATCCCTAGTAGATGGAACAAGACTGTGGGCGATGAGCTTAATAGCTGAGTGCCGACCAAGGTTGCCGTGCCAGATAAGTGGGAGACCGATTGGTGCTCGAAACCCAGCAGGCCGATGGCATTCACGCTACCCGCGGTAAAAGCCAGAATAAACGCGCCATACTCAACCCATTTAGGAAGTCTAGAAATCACGGTATTGCCTTAGTTGCCCTCCAATCAACCGCGCAATTTGAGAGCAGTAAAGTAGGTGGACTATTGAGTCTTGAAATTAGGGAAATGTGGACGTTAAATCCGCAAGACGTACGCTTTTGGACTAAGGTTCATATTTTGCCAATTATCAACATACTAAACTGCAGTATAGATCGCAAAAGTACTGTGAATGCTAGGCAAAACAGAGGTTGTTCGTATTAGAAACAGCATGAGCTCCCCAGTTTATACTGATGGAGCCTAAGACTGGTTTTGTGAGCGGTTGGCAATGCTGCTATTGAGTCTAAAGCGTCAAGCATCACTAAGAAAATTAGTGATGCTTGATCTTTGCTAGCTTAACTTTTTTTAAGGCTTAACAGCACACTGGTTAGTGCGCAACAAAGTAGAACTTGCGCTAAGTTGTGATTTAATGCCGCTAGAGATAATCCTCCACCTAATATCAGGTAATAGATCAAACCAAATAATGCGCCAGCAGTGCCCGCCGCATCTTTATAATTGACCAATGCCTGACTGAGAATATTGGGGATGGCGATACCAAAGCCGATGACGACAAGCATCATTGGCAGCAAAAATAACAGATTAGATTGGCTCAGGTACACGCCGATAGCGCCAATTAGAGCGGCAATACAAGCCAATGAGAGTAATGCCTCCCCTTGCCAACCTTTGCTGATTAAATGCTTATTTGTGGCACTACCTATTAGCACTCCAATGGCGAGTACAATACCGCTTGCTCCAAACTGGTTCTGGTTTAGGCCAAGCTGAGTAAACATAAATGGTGCCAGCGAGTAATAGCCAAAAAGCATCAGGTTAAAGCTGGCAACCAAGATAGCGTTACGCCATATCATAGTGTCTTTTCCCATCTTTATCGCGAGTACTCTCAAGGAGGTGGGCTTACCTCTTTTACTTTGGGTTTCCGGTAGTCGCCAAACACATAACAACAGTAGAGTAATAGCCAGTAATCCTAGGGCTAGAAATACACCACTATGGCCCGATAGACTGGCAAGCAAGCCACCTAAGATAAGACCTAGCGCTGGGCTAATCCCAATTCCCATGCCCATAATTGAAAATACCTTGCCAAGCTCAGGCCCTTGAAAGCAATCGCGTAGCATCGTTTGGGTCACAATTGAGCCTACTGCAGCGCCAAATGCACTCAAGCTTCGCGCCAGTAGTAGATATTCAAACTCTTGGCTGTTGATAGCGATAATTGAGCCCACGGCGTAGCTCATCAAACCCAGTAACATACTGGGCTTACGGCCAATAATATCGGCTAAACGTCCCCAAATGATGACCCCTAGAGCAAATGCAATAAAGTAGATCGATAGCGTTTGTGAGGCTGCCTGCTGACTGACATTAAAGGCGGTCGCAATATCGGGTAGTACTGGGCTGTAGATGGTCTCGACGATTTGTGGAAACATCATCAAGCTGGTGATTAACCAGATCTCGGGTCTTTTATTCATGGTAATTCCGTAATGTTTAATGCTGTAGCTAAATTGCGGGAAGGAGTATAGCGACCCGAGAAAAGGTCGATTACAATAATAAAGACTAAAAACATCTGAAATCGGACAAGGTGAGCTATGGCTATTATCGATCATAACCAGCGCTTTAATGCTGATAAGATCACTGCCGCTGTCGTCGGGATCGCTGCCGATGTGGGGCAGCATGATTCGGGGATGCACCAACATAAAAAAGCACAGCTTTTGTATGCGCCGCGGGGATGTATGTCGATAACCTTATGCCAATCGGAGGGGGACAAACGTCAATGTGTACTGCCGCCCACTAAGGCCGCGTGGATCCCTGCTGGCGTAGAGCACTGCGCCAAGATGCGAAATGTGGTGGCATACCGTTCAATCTATTTTGATATTGAGGCTTTTCCCGAGCTGCCTCACTCAGTGAAGTTACTTGGGGTTAACCCGCTACTTGCTGCCTTGATTGAGCGAATGGCAATGTGGCCATGGGATATGCCGAGTCAGCAGCAGGCGGCGCTTATAGCCCTATTTTCCGAGGAGCTTAATTCGGCGGAAGAGCTCAAGCTATCGCTTCCTATACCTATAGATAAACGCTTACAAGGCTGGCTTAATCTGCTGCAGATTGGGCAGCGTCAAGCTGAGCAACTTAAGCTGATGGCGGCTGAGATTGGTGCCAGTGAGAAGACGATTTCGCGGATTTTTACTAAAGAAACGGGAATGAGCTATCAAGCTTGGCGGCAGCAGTGGCGATTGCAGGCCGCAATAGAGCGTTTAGCCGAGGGGAGTAGCGTATCTAGGGTGGCATTTTCATTGGGCTTTGCGAGCGACAGTGCCTTTATTAGCTTTTTTAAGCAGCATCTTGGTAATACGCCAAGTCAGTACTTTAGGGCGGGTTCAGCAGCACTGTAGGCAGTTGCGCTAGGTTAAACCACACCTGCGCGACTCAAACGTGCCACCTTAACCCCTTTTAATGCGGCGATTCGATTCACAATGGCATTAAGCTCAGCCGCTTGTCCCTTGATGATAATCGTCTCTAGGCAGTTGTGATGATCCACATGCACATGTGTGCTACACATTACATGCACTAAATGGTTATGTTGGATATCGATTAGTTTCTCACTCAGGCCCCGTTGGTGGTGATCAAAAATCAGTGTCAGTACCCCAACGACATCCTCCTTACTCTCGTTCCATTGCTTATCGACGAGACGATCGCGAAACAGGTCGCGAATGTATTCGGAGCGAGACTGGTAGCCTCGCTGCAATAGGTCTTGTTCTATCTCATCAAACTGAGATTGTGGCATCGAAACAGTGAAGCGAATGGTGTCGTTAGACATAGCTAAATTCCTAAAAACTTAATTACTTTGAGTATCTTATAGATGTAAACAAGATGCACCCTTATAAAAGTGATCTAGGTCAATGATGCAGTATTTAGTCTTTGGAATAAGCTGTTTTACTGAACAATTGGGTGTAGTGTTACGATTCGAAAAATAGTATTACTCAATGGATTGTGGATGTTATTGTGAAGCCGTTAATTCTATTAGTTCTCTCTCTTTTGCCCTTTGCTAGTCTCGCAAACACAGACAGGGTGTTAACCCTTGCCTTGGGAGCCGAGCCGGAAACGGGGTTTGATCCTATCTATGGCTGGGGGAAGTACAATCGTCCGCTATTTCAATCGACCCTGATTAAACGCGATAATGCCCTTGAACTGGTGAGTGATCTCGCCCTGCAGTGGCGCCTTAGCGAGGATCGCTTGAGCTGGCTAGTGGATTTACGCGATGGGGTGAAGTTTAGTGATGGCAGCGCGTTAACTGCAGCGGATGTGAAGTTTAGCTTCGATACCGCGAAGAACAGCGCCTCGCTACATGACTTAACCAATTTGGAGCGGGTTGAGATCTTAGATGACCACAGCTTACGATTCTATCTTAAGCAGGCCGATATCACCTTTATCGATAACCTAGTCAACCTCGCTATCGTGCCTAAGGCTAGTTATAACGCAGCCTACGGCCTCAATCCTATCGGTTCAGGTCCACTGGCCTTCGTGCGTTGGGATCGAAATCAGCAGCTTATCATGCAGCCCAATCCATACTATTACGGCCAAAAACCGGCTTTTTCTAAGATAGTAGTGACCTTTAGCGATGAAGATAGTCGCTATGCAAGACTGCGTTCTGGCCAGTTAGATCTTGCTGCTATCGCGCCTCGTTACGCCAAGATATTACCGCCGGGCTACAAGCTATGGAGCATAGATAGCGTGGATAACCGCGGTATCGCCTGGCCCATGGTTCCTGTTCAAGGTAGCGGCATAGGTAATGATGTCACTTCGGATTCTGTCATTCGCCAAGCTATTGATATGGCAGTTGAACGCCAGATTTTAGTACAGCAGTTATTAGACGGTTTCGCGACTCCAGCCTATTCGATAGCCGATGGCTTACCTTGGGGGCCTCAGCAGATCTCGTCAAATAAGCCCGATCTTGATGCCGCCAAGCGTTTACTCGAACAAAATGGCTGGCAGCTTAAAGCTGGGCTACGCCATAAGGGGGACACTGTGGCTAGCATGACGCTCTATTATTTAGCGGGTGATACGGTTCGCCAACAGCTGGCATTGGCCGTCGCGCAGATGGTTAAGCCATTAGGCATAGAGATTAAGCCCGTAGGCAAAAGCTGGGAGGCGATCTATCTGCAGATGCATAGTCAGCCAGTGCTGCTAGGCTTTGGTAGTCATAGTGCCACGGAAGTGAGGGCGGTTTATCACAGTGCCAGTCGTGGCAAAGGTTATTTCAATTCCGGCTACTATAGCAACCCGCAGGTCGATAAGGCGCTAGACAATGCGCAGGCCGCGGCATCATGGTCTGAGTCATTGCCATTCTGGCAGCAGGCGCAAACCTTGATCGCGGCAGATCGCCCCTGGACTTGGTTAGTTAACTTACAGCATCTCTATGCGGCTAATGAATGCTTAGATCTTAGTGAACCAGGCATAGAGGCTCATGGGCATGGTTGGCCTCTTGCAAACAATATTGAGCAGTGGCGTTGGCAGTGTCCTGATCGATGAAAAAGCTATCGCATTCGGTATTACAGGTTAGCCTAAGACTGGTGCTACTGCTGATCTTAGTTATTGTGTTCGCCTATCTACTGCTTAGTTGGTCGCCACTGGATCCGATCAATGCCTATCTTGGTGGCAATGTTTTTGCGGTCTCAGAGGCTCAAAAGTCCCTACTAGAGAGTCAGTTGGCGCTGGATCAAGGTGTTGGTCAGCGTTTGCTGCACTGGCTTGGTGGCTTGATGCAGGGGGACTTAGGCTACTCTAGTCTCTATCAACAACCTGTATCGAAGGTGATTGCCGAGCGCTTGCCGATCTCGCTGCTACTGATTGCGCTTAGCTGGATCTGCTCGTTAGTTTTCGGTTACCTGCTGGGACTAACTGCGGCTGTTTATCGTGGCGGTTGGTTAGATCGCATCATTCAAAAGTTCGCTTGGCTAATGGTCTGCATGCCATCGTTCTGGCTGGCTATGCTGTTAATTAGCCTGTTCTCTATCGCGCTAAGCCTAACACCGGTGTGCTGTGCGGCACCGATAGGCATGACGTTTACCGAGCAGTCGTTAGCTAGCATGTTGCAACACCTGTTACTGCCGGTTGTGACACTAACGGCGGTGAGTATGGCACCGATCATGCTGCATACCCGCGAGAAGGTGATTGATGTATTGCTGTCAGATTATGTGCAGTACTCATTAGCCCATGGTGATGGCCTATCTAAAGTGGTGCTGTTTCATGTGATCCGTAATAGCCTGTTGCCGGCGATTATTCTGCAATTTGCCACCGTTGCCGAGCTGTTTGGCGGCTCGCTGATCGCTGAAAGCGTGTTTAGCTTTCCTGGGGTTGGGGCGAGCATCGTTAAGGCCGGTTTGGCCAGTGATATGGGGTTGCTGATGGGCTGTACCCTTATCTCGGCGCTACTCGTCTTTGGTGGTAACTTGATAGCCAGCTTGCTGTCGCGCCGCTTCATGCTCGAGGCGAAAGATGCATAGCACATTACGTAAGCCAAGCTTTATTTTCGCATCCGCCAGTCTATTGCTGTTGGTGCTGTTCGCTTTTTTATGGCCATTTCAGGGGGCAGAGCTCAACCTGCTGCATAAGTATCAAGCTCCCTCAATGGCGTATCTGTTTGGCACCGACTGGTTAGGGCGAGATCTGTTTAGCCGCAGCATACAAGCGCTGGCACAGAGCATCTATGTGGGGGGGCTCGCGGTGCTGATGAGTAGTGTGTTAGCGCTGACGATGGCGATGTTCGCCATGTTGCATCCATGCTGCCGTTGGCTGGTGGACTTGCTGGTGGATCTGTTTATGTCACTGCCTCACCTGCTGCTACTGATCCTGCTTTCTTTGGCCTTTGGCGGGGCCGAATGGGGCTTAGTGATTGCCATCGCACTGAGCCACTGGCCTAAGCTTACGCGGTTATTGCGGTTTGAGATGCAGCAAGTGCAGTCGACCCCCTATTATCGGCTGGCGGAGCAGTTTGGCTGTTCTCCATGGCAACGGCTTAAAACCCATATGTTGCCGCATATTTTGCCTCAGTGGTGGGTTGGTGGGTTACTCCTGTTTCCCCATGCCTTAACCCATATGGCGGCTCTCACTTTTTTAGGGTTTGGCTTAAATCCTGATAGCCCCTCTATGGGGGCCCTGCTGGCTCAAGCGAGCCAATATGTACTTACCGGACATTGGTGGCTAGGTGTGTGCCCCGGGCTGTTACTGCTTATCTGCTTACTGCTGATGTCTTATATTGCTCAGCAGTTGTTGGTGGCGCTGCGTCAGGGGCCGCAGACCCATCTAAAAGGAGTCGTGTCATGTTGAGTGTCGATAAACTCAGTATTCAATCGAACGATATCAGTCTGTTATCCCCCTTAAGTTTCTCGATTGCGAAGGGCGAAGTATTCGCAGTGGTTGGAGCCAGTGGCAGTGGCAAGAGTCTATTGGCACAAGCATTACTCGGTCAGGTACCGAGTGGCTTTAGCTTAAGCGGTCAGGTGCTCCATAGCTGTGGTGATAGGCGAGTATTGGCGGCGCAGTCTGCTTCGGTACTCGATCCTTTAAGGCGCATTTCATCGCAATTAAGCTATGCCTTGAGTCGAGTGCCTAAGGGTGCTAAACGCAAGAGGCCTTTTCCACTGGCGGCTGATATTACCCGTTGTTATCGTCATCAGCTGTCGGGTGGCATGGCTAAACGAGCATTACTGGCACAGGCCTGTTGGCAGGCGAGTGAGATCATGATTGCCGATGAGCCATGTTGTGGCTTAGATAGTCAGGCAGCAGAATCCATCTATCAGCATCTGGCTTATTTGGCTCGTAGTGAGAATGTGGCAGTGATGGTGATAAGTCATAATTTAAGGCAGCTGCTTACTGTGGCAGACCGCATCTTGGTGTTGCGTGACGGTAAGCTGGTTGAGATCACCACCAGTGCCAATATTCGTAGCGGTGCCTGCGACAGCTATACACAAAGTCTTTGGGCTGCGTTACCGGAGCATTGGGGGGTAATAAATGCTAATGCTGCGTAATGGCAGTCTTCGGCGGCATAATCAAAGCATTCAGTTTCCCGATCTCAGTTTGCAGCATGGTGAGGTTGTGGGGATCTCAGGTCCTAGCGGTGTCGGGAAGTCATCGTTAGCGAGTGTGCTTGCGGGAATGGTTACTGCCGATGTCGAGCTGCTTGAACTGCCTGCAAAGCAAGTTAATCAAGCCAACCCTGTGCAGTGGCTTATCCAGCAGAGTGAGTTCGCCTTTAACCCTCGACTGACATTAGCGGCCTCGTTAAATGAGAGCTGGAAAGGCGATGGTTATCTGCCTATGTTGCAGGAATATGGTTTACAGGCATCTTGGTTAGCGAGGCGACCAAGTCAGTTATCTGGCGGCCAGCTGCAGCGCTTTAATTTGATCCGTGCGCTGGTGCCGACCACTGAGTATTTGATCTGTGATGAAGTAACTGCACATCTGGATATGGTGACCCAAGCCGAATTTTGGCAACAGCTGCTAGCTTGTGCGAATCGCCGCAATATAGGCTTGTTAGTGATCTCCCATGATGAGTATCTGCTCAAGGCTATCTGTCAGCGGGTAATTAACTGGCCGCAGGCTTAATTAAGTTCACATTCCTTCCTAATCGTTAGCATTACCGAGCAATACGCTTACAACTTTGGCTGGCACTTATGTAGTCGGCGCTTTTTTAACTAACAGTTATTTAGGCACGGTGAATATTTTTGAGTGTGATTCTCACCTCAGTTTGCTCGCAAAATATCACCAATAATAGCAGTTATTGGCCTACGCCAATAACTGCGTAACAAGGTAGAAGTGCAGCCAATTCAATCCAATGAATTAATTCCAACAAGATTGTCAGAGGGCAGTTTGTTATGTCTAGACCTAAGAAATGCCGCCACCTAAGTAGCTGTGTACCATGTAGCTTATTTAAACCCAATGGCATTCCATCGAGTGAGCTTGAGAAAATTCAGTTAGAAGCTGATGAATTTGAGGCACTCAACCTAGGAGATGTTCAAAAGCTGAGTCAGCTCGATGCCGCGGCATCAATGGGGATCTCTCGGCAAACCTTTGGTTATCTGTTGGCGAGTGCACGCAAAAAAGTGGCAACAGCAGTCACTCAAGGAAAGGCGCTTTTACTCCCTCAGAACCCTAAGAAGGATTTACCATGATTATTGCTATTCCTATGAGTCGAGACCGTTTGGCGACTCACTTTACCAAAGCGCCAGAGATAGCTTTTTACGATGAACAACTGCAATTAATCGCACGTTTTGAGAACCCAGCGGTGGGCGGTGGCTGCAGCGCTAAAAAGGCGATGCTAAACCTTATCATCGATCACAAAGCAGATATTGTGGTGGTGCAGCATATAGGAGAGCGCATGTTAGGCAAGTTACTGGATGCGGGAATGAGTGTGAGCCAGGCGGATAATGCTTTAGCGCTGCCAGAGCTTATCTCTAGGGCGAAAGATCTAAATCACCGTTTGCTGGATGCCTCCCAAGGGCGAGCCTCATTGAATCATGAGAAGAAGGGCGGTTGTTGTGGAGGTTCATCGGGTGGTTGCGGCTGTAGCGGTGGTTCATCAGGTGGCTGTGGTTGTAGCGGAAAAACCGCACCGACTAATAGCTTAGATCCAAGGCTGCTTAAGATACCATCGCCTCAGCAAGCTGGGGTGCAATACGCTGGTTTTAGAATTATTAAATAATATAAGCAGCTTAGGTATTAAACTTACTAATTGATTGCTTTAGCCCTTGGCGACTTTACATCTTGACGGAAATATCCGATGTTAGTAACTGGTGTGGGTGTTTTTTAACCAGGAGGGCGAGATGGCTGTATTGGTTATGGGGTTTATCATTCTATTTGTGGGTTTGGCCTTTATGGGCTTGCCGGAACTGAACCGCGTACTAAAACAACATGATAGGGCACTCTGGGAGCGTCTACTTGGGTCCCAAGGTTCATTTGTCTCCTCTTTCGATCGCACTACGCTGTTTATTTGGACGCTGGGCCGCGAATTTGAAAACTGCGAGAATATCGATATTCAGTATCAAGGCTTGTTGGCATATAAGCGGGCTATACGGGTGAAATATACGATTTTGACGGGAGTGTCTTTGATTATTATTGGCGCCGTCATCTCCTTGATAGGAGCCTAGCTAGTCACAGATAATTGAAATAAAAAAGCCGCAAACACCAAGGTGCTTGCGGCTTTTTTAGTAAACAGTAGCTTACAGTAACCCTTGGGTCGCTTGCTTAGTCTACAGCAACCATTACGTTGCTTGCCTTGATGATCGCATATGCTTGACCACCAACAACTAGACCTAGTTGCTCACAAGATTTCTTAGTCACAACTGAAGTGATTTCAACACCCGGTGCTAGTTCGATAACAACTTCGTTGTTAACAGAACCTTCGTCGATTGATTTGATAGTACCGTTTAGTGTGTTGCGTGCGCTGATTTTCATAAGTATATCCTTAATAATAAAGGCTTTATTATAAAGATCTTATTGCCAGATAGATAT
Source organism: Shewanella sp. MBTL60-007 (assembly GCF_019654915.1). GTDB lineage: Bacteria > Pseudomonadota > Gammaproteobacteria > Enterobacterales > Shewanellaceae > Shewanella. The sequence continues at coordinate 24,655 of NZ_BPET01000030.1, forward strand.
TGATTACGGACAATATGTCGCATTTACTTGAATCTAGTCGCATTTGCTTATCCCAAATCTTTTTTTTTGAGAACTAGATCGTATCTAGTTAATTTTTAATGATTATTTCCTAGCCTGTTTTAGCTAGCCCTTATGTTGTGTAAGAGAGGAAATAGAATGAAGAATGACTTAGTAAGTACATCAAGGCTTAGGATTAAGCCTTGATGTTGGGAAGCATTGCGGCGATCAAGCGTCTTTAAGCAGCAGGACCAAGACTTCGAAATGGTCTGTATGGGGGAACATGTCGAATAGTTGCACTTTCTGAACTCGGTAGCCTTGAATAGTGGCTAAATCTTTGGCCAAAGTGTGTGGATTACAGCTTGAGTATAGGATGGCTTTAGGGGCGAATGCAGACAGTGACTGACACAAGCTTTCACCAATGCCACGTCTCGGTGGGTTGACGATGACCACATCGGGCTTATCTTTGGCATCACAGCCTTGAGCAAAGCCAGTAGAGTCCAGCGCGGTAAAGCTAACTTGCGTTAAGCCCATTGCTTCTGCCGATAGCTTGGCGCAAGTGATAGCTTCAGCCGAGATCTCGATCCCGGTTAATGCGCTATGTTTCGATGCACAGTGCAGACCGAAACCACCGACGCCGCAGAATAGATCCCAAAGCGTATCGGGTTTAAGCTCTGCCACCCACTCCCGAGCCGTTTGATAGAGCTTGGCGGCGATCTCTGGGTGAGTCTGAAAGAAGCTCTTTGGTCGAATGAACAGAGGCACATCGTTAAACTGTTCTGATAAGCGCGTCTGTTCGGTGAGGAAAAGCTCCTCTTCCCCTTCGAGAATGGCCATATGTACCGGCTGAATATTTACCGATACCACTTTAATCTGTGGGTATTCCCTTAATAGCTTTGGTAGTTCTCGCTCTATACGCTCGATAGATTTGTGAGATCTGAGCACAAACCGTAGTAGGTATTCACCCTTGATCTGACTACGGGTGAGTAAGATGAACTTAAGCTCGCCTTTGACTTTATCGACATTATAAGGCGGTATACCTGCTTGGCGCACAAATAGCTCTAGTCGGTGCAGTAGCTGTTGCATATCAGCAGGATATAAGTTGCAGTCACATAGGCTGACGGGCTCGCCCGTTGGGGTAACAATGCCTAAGATGGGTTGATGTGCCGCGCCAAGCACTACCATTTTAGCCTTATTACGAAAACCACTATCAGGACCAAACACAGGCTGGTGCCACTGTTCAACCTCGAAGTCGCTCAGTAGCTGGCTTAGTACTTGCGACTTAGCTGCAACTTGTTCTGGCATGGGTTGGTTTATATGGCGGCAAGAAAGACACTGCTGCTGATCAAAGTGGGCACATTTCACTAATTGGGTACTCTAAAGCGTTGGAACGATAATATTGGTGACTACTTTTACTAGCCTGAAGTGCACTATTTTAGTGTTTTTTTACTCAAAAATCGCCCTTTGTGAGAAAGAAGTCAGTGTTATTTTTTGCTGTTGAGCCGAAAGCAAAAGCGCAGCTTACGCTGCGCTCTTTGTATAACACTAAATGGCGGTTAACCGATTGCTGGTGTGTGGCCACTGCGTGTGTTTTGCAGACTCTTAATCAACATATAAATCGATGTCGTCAGCAATACTACAGCGAGATAAGTAATCAGCGAATGCGCCGAGGTACTGCTGTGCTCTGCAATGACTGGCCCAAATACAGATCCAACACTGTAGCTCAGTAGCATTAGCTCTGTCGCGGCAACGATCTTCTCCAATGCCATCGTCTCACAGGCCAGTGAGATAGCAATAGGGTAGAGCGCAAAGCAGCTCGCGCCGAGTAAGAAGTAACTTACGGTAATTATCGCAATGGAGGTGCCATCGGCAATACCAACGATACCGATAGTACCGAGTAGGCAAAATAGCGCCATCAACAGGCTTTTACTGACTCTCGTCGATAGATAGCTCACTAAAGGTTGTACTAACATACCACCTAAGATAATCACAGCCATTAAAAATGCGGTACGTTCGGTGCTGGCAAACTGACCATTGATATAGCTCGGCATTAGGCCATAAATAGGGCCTAGCAACAGTCCTGAGACTAAGCAGCCGATCACCGCCGGTAAGCTGATCTTTCTCACTTCACGTAAACTGATCTTCTCATGCTCGAGACTTTCTGGCTGGCCTCTTTTAATTAAAAGTGGTGGCAAGATCGCTAGCATAAGTAAGCCAATAACCCAGAGGAAGGGGGTGACACCATTAATACCTAATGGCCCAATCGCCAGCTGACCCAGTGCAGTACCACCGTAGAGGGATGTCATGTATAGGCCTAAGCGCTTAGCTCTTTGCTTTGCGCTATCAGCCATCAGTAGCCAAGACTCAACGACCACAAAGACACCCGCAACGGCAAAGCCGGCAAGAAAACGGGCGGCGAGCCAGACTGATGCAGTCGGTATAGCCAGCATCGCGACGATTGTCAGGGTCAACATGGCAAGAAAAAGCATCAGTGAGATTCTGTGGCCAATTTTAGCCACGATTGTTTGAATGCAGGTTGTACCAACTAAGATACCTAGATAGAAGATGCTAGCTAACCATGCAACCAACGAGTTATCCATGCCAAATGATGCTAGTGACAATGGAATAAGACTCATTAGAAAGCCTGATGCGATAGCAAAAAACGATAAACCAGCAACAGGTACGAATGTACTGTTTTTGTGTGGTTTGCAGGCAGAAATGTCCACCTTTATCTCCTATAGATTGATACTTTTAAAAGTTTAAATGTTGGTTTTGAGGAGGCGGATTTTATGCTTTTAATATGGAAAGTAAAGTTTAATTTATGTACTAAGAAATAAAAAAACATTTTTTAGATTTATTTGCTTCTATGTGACTGATTTTTATTCGTTAAACTTTTATTCGCACTTGCTTAATTGATGCGGGGTTTTATGCTGGGCTTGATATAAGATTGTAAGTTATTTTTTCGCAAGGGATTTAGGTTTTTGGCGGCTTGTAACTGTTCTTTATGCTGCTTTGAGTGTTAGATGGTTAATAGATGGTTAAAAAGGCGGGTTTGATGGCCGCCTTTTTACTGTTTGAAGTATTTTATCGCAGCAGATTTCTAATCCACTGTCTGAAGCTGATTAGCTTAATTGCAGCGCCACAATCTTTAGTGGGTGATTACCATCAAATGATGGGAAATCGTTATGGCAGTCTAACCAAGTCGCTTGCGTGACAGAGCGCCCCTGTTTCTCAACGCAGCGCACTAAACTGTCAAACCAGGCATTGCGATCGACTTTGGCGACATTGTTACAGCAGACAATTGTGCCACCGGATTTAGTGGTCAGTAGTGCTGGCTTAAATAGGCTCTGATAGTCATTGATTAGATCAACGATGCCAAAAGGGCTCTTGGCGTATCTCGGTGGGTCTAGAAAGACCAAGTCAAATTGAGTAGCACTAAGCTTTGGGTAGGAGGGAAGCTTTTGATTGCGACGACCACCGACTTTGAGGCCTGCCAACTGTCTTAAGGCTGGAAAGGCATCACTTTGGATAAATTCACAGACATCTTCAGCTTGGTTTAACGCCGCATTCTTACGACCCGCCGCTAGGGCAAATGAGGAGAAGTCGACGTTGACGACACGCTTAGCACCACCGACAGCCGCAGCGGTACCTATGCCACAGGTGTAGGAGAAGAGGTTTAATACGCTCTTGTCTGCGCTGTTGGCGGCAACATATTCACGGCCGACACGCATATCTAGAAATAGCAGCGGATCTTGGCCTTCATGGCGTAACTTACTGGTAAACTGGATGCCATTTTCTTGCATCTGCTGTTCGCTCGTGGCGAAGCTCTGTAGATCTTCTGGTAAGCGGTTTAATACTCGAGAGTTCTTGTCAGAGCGATCGTTGTAGATCACGGGAAGATCGGCGAGTTGAGTCAGTTGCTCTGTCACATAGGTTAGTTCATCATCGCTCAGCGATTGGTGGAAGGTTTGGATGAGCCAAGCATTGCCGTAACGATCGATATTGAGTCCATTACAACCTTCTACGGTACCGTGAAATACGCGGTAACAATCGGTATCTTGTGTCTCTGCTTGCTTTAGAAATGCAGCACGTTTAGCAATGGCTTGGGTCAATGCTTGAGAAAGAGGTATAGCTGCTGGGTCCGATGTTGTGATCGACATAAATATTAGGCTCATTTGAAATAGTGTCAGAGGTGACGGCGCTAATGATAGCAAAAATGCACCAATAAATACCCTGAATCAGTCATTATGGCATTCTATTGAACTCCTTATAGATTAAAAAAGTAGATACCATGGGATTCCGTATATCTTTAATGGTATGCCCGCAAAAGTGCGAAAGGAATACTACTTGGAGGACAATATACAGGTTTCGCTTTAGACTAATAATGCCGCCTTTGTGTTTAACCTCGCTTTATCGTGCCAGTGCTCAGAAATAAGAAATAGTGTTGGGGCAAACAGTAAAATGGTGGCTATGGAGAAAAGCGTACCAAAGCTTAGACTTATCACCATTGGAATAAGATATTGGGCTTGGGTTGATGTTTCAAATAGCATAGGTGTCAGCCCAACAGTGGTAGTCATCGCGGTGATGACCACAGGCCTGAAACGGCTTAAGCTGCTGTTCATAATTGCGGTTTCAATATCGACTCCGCTGCGTAAACCTTGCTTTATCTCTATTAGAAGGACAAACGCGCCGTTTAACACTAAACCCGATAAAGCGATCATGCCAAACAGGCTCATCACACTAAAGCTTTGATTTAATATGATGTGCCCAAGCATGGCTGCCCCTAAACACAGAGGGATAACGCTTAGTATTAATAGTGCGTCTAGGCTGCTTTTGAAATAGATCGCCAAGAATGAAAACACCATAAATAAGGCGAGTATGATGCCTGTCATTAGCTGAGAATTTACTTTTCTCTCTGTGCGGGCTCCGCCGCCTAACTCAGCATCTATATCTGGATATTTTTCCATTAAAGCGGGTAATATTTCGTCAGCAATTTGGCTAGTGATCAGCGCTACATTTGCCTTGCTGCGAATAAAGCTGGCGCTCACTTCAACTTGCTCGATGCCATCGGTTCTATCTATTTGGGTTGTTGATAAAATAGGCTTAATATCGGCAATTTGTTTGAGTAATACTTGCTCCCCGGTTGGGGAGACGATGAGTAGTTCGCCTAAGCTGTTGGCTTTAAACTGCTCATTGCGGTGGCGCATTACGCGGATCTTCAGTTCCTCGCCATTTTGAATCTGTCTTTTTATTTCCTGACCATAAAAACTATTGCGAACCAGCTCACCAAGGCTGTCACTGTCAAAGCCCATCATGCTGCCCCTAGGGGTAAGGGTTAAGGTATATTCAAGCAAGGCGTCGCTCAGGCTACTGTCTAAGTCGGTCACGCCTTCAATTTGCCGCAGTTTTTTCATCAGTTCAAATGTGGCTTGTTTTAATATATCACTGTCATTGGCAGCGAGCTCTATGGATAATTCTTTACCACCACCTGGGCCAACCTCATAGTCAAAGAACAGAGATTTAACACCAGCCAGTGAGCCTATTTCACTGCGCCAGACATCAACAAATTCTCTGGCGGTATAGTTGCGCTTATGATCTTCAACAATTTGGAATGTCGTTGATGCTGCGCTGGCTTCAATTTCCACCATTATGTGTTTATAGCTATCACTCTGGCCCAATCGAGCGAAAGCACGAATACCAGCCGCTTCGATCTGCTCCATAATTGCCTGTTTATCCTTAAGTGCAGTGCCAGCGGGGAACTCGACTTCGGCATCGATGCGTTGGGATTCAACTTTAGGAACAAAGCCTGAGTCCACCCGGCCAGAGTTAACCCAACTAAAGATCACTAAGGTTAGCGAGATAAAAATAGCGAGTACACTCCACGGATTGTGCAAGCTGATTGTGAGTAGTTTTTTATAATGCTTGTCCCGCAGCGATTCAAACCCATGGAAGCTTTTTACCTGTATACGCCCCAAACGTCCGGGCTTTTGTGGTTTATCCAGATGCTTGAGATGGTAAGGTAAGATAAACAAGGCCTCGATTAAGGATACAGAGAAAATGGCGAATATCAGTAATGCCATTGGTTTATACATCACACCTAACTCCCCCGGGACAAAAAGCAGCGGCACAAAGGCTATGATGTTCGTGATAACAGAAAAACACACGGGCACGGCCATCTCGGTGGCACCTTGTTTTAGCGCTGTATCGATAGCGTCACCCTGCTTAACTTTTTGATAGATGTTTTCGGCTACGATCACAGCGTCATCAACCAGGATCCCTAAGGTAATAATAAAGGCAAATAGGGTGATCATGTTAAGTGGGATGCTAAGCACGGGCATAACTGCGAAGGAGCCTATGATGGCGATAGGGATCCCCATACAAACCCAAAAGGACAAGCGCGTATCTAAAAACAAAGACAGGGCAATAATCACCAGCAACATGCCGATTAATCCGTTATTTAAAAGCAGATCAATGCGTGTTTGAAAGGATTGTGCTTGATCATCAAGGACTGTGATCTCGGCTCCAGTTGGCAGTGAAGTTTGATATTGTGTTACAAATTCTTGTATTTGCGCACTCAGTTCAATAGGTTTGGCGGTTTCACTCTGGTAGATAACCAGCATGATCCCCGGTTGGCTATTGACCCAAAAAGGCACTGTTTGATGAGAAAATCCATAGCTGATATTGGCGATTTGCCCTAATGTGATCTCACCGCCATCAGGTAGGGACTGTATATTGATATGACGAAACTGATCAATTTGATCTTTTCGCCCTAAGGTACGGATAAGAATATCACCGGCATTGGTACTGATGCTGCCAGCTGATATATCGGTCACTTCTGCGGCAATTTTCTCGGTTACTTGCGGTAAAGTCAGTTGATATTGATATAGTTTAGCCTGGGTTATTTCTATAATTACTTCGGTTTCTCTTACCCCAAACAATTTAATTTTTGCGACATCAAACTGATTTAACAGTGCCGTTTTTAGGCGTGTTGCCTCTTGCCTTAGTTCGGTTTCGGGTAAGTTACCATAAAGTCCGAACTCGATTAATGAGTCCAGCTCCTCAACTAAGGAAACTTGTAGTGGCTCCATACTCGCAGGAAAGCTGTTAATTGAATCGAGATCGTTTTTTATATCTGCAAGAACACTATTAGCATCGACCCCATCGTTGAGGGTGATAACTACCTCTGCCGAGCCCTCGGCGGCAGTGGCAGCTAGCCGATCTATATTAGTATTTTCTGCAAGACGGTGTTCTATAGGCATTATTATGCCTTGTTCAATCTCTTTGGGTGTGGCACCGGGAAAACTGGCACTAATTGCTATTTCATCGACTTTGAATGATGGTGAGGTTTCCTGTTTTATGCTTCCAAAGGAATAGAAACCCGACACCACAATGGCAAGGGTAAGTAAATTGACCGCAATAGGATTATCGATCATCCAGGCAATAAGCTGGTTGAAAATCGAGTTTGATTTTATTCGAGCATTAGTAGGGGAGGTAAACGTCTTCATTACAGGGCTCCCACAAGTTCTACATTTTGATTAACCTGAGGTGAATGCATTCTGTTGGTTATAATTTGCTCGCCATTAGCGACAACATTAAGGATCACTGCGCTTGTTTTATCCTTAGATAATAGGGTTACCTGTCTTTTTAAGAGAGTGTTGTTGGCACTGACCACCCAGATATGATCGTTATCAATGGCAGACAGAGGCACCCTAAGCGTGTTGTCAATTGGGGCAAACTCAAACAGGGCTTCTACAAAGTCCCCGATAATGAGCGGAGCAACTTCACTATCGGACAAACTATATTCTGTAAATACTTTTTGCAGTTGTATTTTGTTATCTAGCATTGGAAAAATATGGCTAACATAGGCGCTGATGGTACGTTTAGTATCAGGTTGATAGAGAGACACGCTTTGGCCGACTGTTACACCAGAGGCCAGCTCTCTTGGCAGGTAAATTGGCACTCTAAGCTGATTCACTTCAACCAATTTTGCGATTACATCACCTTTAGCTAAGTAGTCTCCCTGCGAAGCTTGTTTTGATTCAACGAAATAGTTTTTATCACTAATCCACTCGCTGCGATTGAGAGCCCTCTGAGCTGTATTAAGCGCGTTCTGAGCAATAGTCAGCTGAGCTTTAGCCTGACTCAATTGAGGTCTTCGCAACAGCAAAGCCAAATCTAATTGCCACTCACTTTCATTGAAATCTTTAAGCATCATTTGGTAGTCTTTTTCTGCCATACGCTGCTCGCCTGATTCTAATGTTAGCTGGGCAGCTGCGATTTCAACTTCTGCTTGTCGTTGTAATAGTATGGCCTGCAAATCTGACTGGTCTTGTTTAAAAATCTGATCACCGATATTGAGCCTCCCGCCTTCAATAACATTATTTGCAAGGTAGGTGAGCTGCCCATCAACCTGAGCGGTGAGGGTTAATGTATTTTTGGCTAAGACCGTGCCGTATGCTCGATAGCTTGGGGTAAATACCTGTTCATCGATTTGCATCGTATTGACTTTAATTGTTTGCTCGGTATTAGGCTTTACTGCAGGGATTGGTGCTGTAGCCTGAATAACGAAAGAGAGCAATACTGCAGTGAGGATAAATAAAACAGGCAGTACTTTTTGCATCACTATTCGGTTTGTTAGTTGTTGATTTCCGTTCGTACTGCAATGATTTTTCATTTTTAACTACCTGATTACGAGTCGGTTAACCGTTTTTATCGTTGTATAACGGATGTGTTAGTTGCTGTCTGGAGGATAACTAGGTATTTGTGAAACTAATGTAGAATTGAGAATGATTAGGGTTTAAAAAATTATAAACGTAGCTTTTGAGTTTCATTTTGAGTCTAGTCGAGGAGCTAAAACGTGAAAGTGGTGTTAGTGCATGGAATTTTTAATACGGGTCACGTGATGCGCTTGCTGCAAAAGCGACTACAGCAAGCGGGCCACGAATGTTTTGCCCCAACGATTAGCCCCTTTGATGGTCGCTATGGTATAGAACATGCTGCCGAAAATTTACGTCTGCAGATCGACAGCGCTTTCGGTTGTGATGAAAAGATAGTACTGGTTGGCTTTAGTATGGGCGGTATTATCGGCCGTTATTACTTACAGTCGCTAGATGGGGCTAGACGAGTGAGTCAATTCTTCTGTCTGTCGACTCCCCATAACGGCAGTTATTTAGCCTATCTGCCTTATCCGTCAAAAGGCATTAGACAGCTAAGGCCTAACAGTGACTTACTTGTTGAGCTTGCTGAGTCTGAAACCGTATTAGAGGGAATAAAACTCTACTCTTATTGGACACCCATCGATTTTACGATTGTACCTAGCTCTAGCTCGTTCTGGCACATAGCCGAGAATCAGAGGTTTGTGATTATTCTGCATCTGTCGGTCATTTTTAGCCGCCGCATTGCAAAAGCCATCTGTCATAATATTGTGGAAGCGCCATAAGCTACAGCTTGGCTCCTCTGTTTGTTGGAGTGGGAAAAGCTTAGTGCGCTTCAGCCTCTGGGAAACTCAGCCGCGCCCGACAGCCAGTTGGTGCAATATCTTCTAGGCTAAATTGCCACTGGTAACGTTGACACAGGCTATCGACGATGAGAAGGCCAAGCCCATGGCCATTATTAGTATCGTTTTCTGATGAATTGAGCCCGCGGCCAGTATCGGTGATCTCTATTGCACTTTTATCTATGCTAATGGATATTTTGCCGGAGTCGCTGGCATTGATAGCATTGCTAATCAAATTAGTCAGTAGCATTCGTAGCACTGCAGGACTGGGCTTGAGCTGTGGCGGCTCTCTAAAGTCTAACTCGAGTGCAATCTGCTTTGAGTTGGCCAAGTGTGAAAGGGGCGCGATAATCTGCTCCACTTCGTTTTTTTCTAATGTTCTGAACTTCTGGTTTTCTGTGCCTTTCTCTTGTTTCACTAAGCCTAACAGGGCATCGACTGTATGCTGCATATCATGGGCGGCTCGCATAATACGGTCACGCTGGCGCGCTTGAAATGCGGGGGTGGCATTTTGCTCTTGTAGCTTTGCAGCTCCGCTTATTACCGTGATTGGGGTGCGTAACTCATGGCTGGCATAGCGGGCAAATGCCTGCTCTTGCTTAATCATCAGCTCATTTTGTTGGCGATAATCATTGAGGCTATTGGCTAGTTCACTAAATTCGCCTGCCGATTGGGACGGCACACTAAAGGTTTTGTGTGCTAGTGGGGACTTTAGTTGCTTGCATAGCTGCTCTACAGGCTCGACTAATCTGCGGCTTAGCTTGTGAATCGCGAAGCCAAATAGCAGAAATAGTAAACCAATAAAGCTGAGTACAAATAGGTTGATCCGTTGCCATTCACTATCGCTTAGCTCCACGTTTTCTGATGGCATGATGAGATATAGAGGCTGCATTTCGCCATCGAGAAGAAAGTCACTACGATATAAGAAGATCTCTTTCTTTTCGCTGAAATTATCATTCTCAAATAGCTTAAAATTAATGACTTCATGTAGCCAACCTGATTCATCACGATCGACAACCTCCCCCGAAAAACCGTTTGGAAATTGGCTTAAGTCGCCATATTTCTCGGGAATAAGATCATGGCCGTAAAAGGCTTGAACATGCAGGCCTATCTGTAAAGGCTGTTTTGCACCTTGTTGAAATAGACTGATAGCGAAGGGGGCGCTGGACTCAAGTTCATGTTGGTTAACTTCATCTTCAATCCACTGCATTAGACTTAGCATAGAGATATAGAGAGTCAGGCCTATCATTAAGGCTATGCTGCTGAAATAGATCAGCAGTTTTTGCGGTAATTTGGATGCCGATGGTACGCGGTTGAGCAAGCGCTTTAACACGTCTCTTCTCCCAGCTGTAGCCTAAAGCCGATTTTAGGAACTGTTGCTAACATAGGTTGCTTAAAGGGTTTATCGAGTTGATTGCGTAGCTGATACATATGGCTGCGTAAAATATCGCTACTTGGCGGCGACATCCCCCAGATCTCATCGATGATCTGTTCGCGTTTAACCACATTGGGGGCATTTTTCATTAATAGCAGCAAGATCTGATAGGTGATAGGTGTCAGTGCAAGTTGCATATTCTGTCTTGATGCTTGGTGTTTGGCGATATTGATTTCGATATCGCCAAACCTCAGGACTCCTTGAGCCACTTGGCCACGATGTCGTTTTACGAGTGCTTGTACTCGGGCATCGACGACATCGAGATCGAAAGGTTTACCGAGATAATCATCTGCACCACAATCAAACCCGCTAAGTAGGTCGCTTTTATTATCTAGCGCGGTCAGCATTAAGATGGGGGTGCTGCAACCAAGGGAACGCAGCGCCTTACATAGGCTTAAGCCATCAAGTTTAGGCAGCATCAGGTCGAGGATAATGGCATCGAAATCGAAAGCCTGCGCGAGCGAAAGACCAAGCTCACCATTGTCGGCGAAGTCCAGTTCCATGCCTTTGGCTTCGAAATAGTCGCCAAGGATCCCTGCTACATCGCTGTTATCTTCAATAATCAGTAGTTTAATTGTCATTGTGCATGCTGTGATTAACTCGGTATATGGCGATTATTTTAGCACTTTTTTTGTCGAAAAAATGTCAACGACATTTCGTTCACTCAAGTCTAGGCATGCTAACGGCAAATTAGCCTTTGCAGGATAAAACATGCCGTATTCCTCATCTTCTCAAACTCGCGAACATGCTGAGATTTGTCTGTCTGTTGTGGTGCCCCTATTCAATGAATCGCAAATGATAAAGCCCTTGATTGAGCGCTTAACCGCGGTGCTTTCAAGGCTTGATGATAGCAGTGAAATTGTATTTGTTGATGACGGAAGTTGTGATGATTCTTGGCAGCAGGTGAGCCGGTTACCTCTGGTAGATAATGAGTATCAGTGCATCAAGTTAAGTCGTAACTTTGGTAAAGAGGCGGCGATGTCAGCAGGCATTGACCACGCCAGAGGCTTAGTGGTGATCATGCTGGACGCAGATCTGCAAGACCCACCAGAATTGATCCCAGAGATGTTGGCTCAGTGGAGAGCCGGCTACGATATCGTCAATATGAAGCGCAGAAAACGGTTAGGGGAGACCTGGTTTAAACGCTTCTCTGCAAGCTGCTTCTACCGTTTGATGAACTGGATGTCAGACTCGCCAGTGCCTGAGAATGTCGGTGATTTTCGCCTGATGAGCCGTCAGGTTATCGATAGTATTAAGGCCTTGCCTGAGCGTAACCGTTTTATGAAAGGGTTATTTAGTTGGCCGGGATTTTCTCAAAAGACCTTAGAGTTTGACCGCGATCCTCGTTTTACCGGTGAAACTAAGTGGAATTATGGCAAGTTGTTTGGCTTAGCGATGGATGGCATCACCTCCTTTAGCTTTAAACCTCTGAGGCTTGCCACTTGGTGTGGTGTGCTGACGGCATTGTGCGCCTTTGGCTATGGCGGTTGGATAGTCATTCAGACTTTGATATTTGGCGGTAGCGTTGCCGGTTACCCGTCACTAATGGTGGTGCAGTTGGCGCTAGCAGGGATCCAGTTGTTGGCACTTGGGCTGATTGGAGAGTATCTGGGGCGAGTGTTTGTAGAGGTGAAGCAAAGGCCTCTATACCTGATTGAAGAGGTAGCTTATCGAGAGTCGTTGGCGCAAGTGAAGGCTCGGACTCGTAATACAAAACAGGATAATGTTAGCTACCTGGGGGCTAAATAATGTTGATCACTCGCGACACTCACAGGGGAGTGGCTGTGCTCTTGCTGGTGGTTCTTACACGACTGTTACTCCTGCCTTGGTATCCGCTGATGGATACCACCGAGGCGAGATACGGTGAGATGGCACGCCTGATGGTAGAGACGGGAAATTGGGTAACGCCTCTATTTGATTACAATGTGCCGTTTTGGGGCAAGCCGCCTTTGCATACTTGGATGAGCGCGAGCTCTTTGGCGCTATTTGGTACTAACGAATTTGCGGTGCGCTTTCCTCACTGGTTGGCGGCTATGTTGACCCTTGCCGTTGTGGGATATTTTGCTAAGCGTCTACGACTCCCAATCATTTCGGTGTTAATCATTCTTGCCTCTACCGTAGTGTTTACTATCAGTGCTGGCGCCGTGATGACCGATATGGCGCTAACACTGGGTCTGACGCTGGCGATGGTCGGTTTTTACCTGTGTTGGCAAGGTGACAGACTTTGGGGATATATAGGTTTTAGCGGCCTAGCAATCGGCTTGCTGGCGAAAGGTCCGGTGGCATTAGTCCTGTTCGCTATTGGTACTGGGCTTTGGTTGCTGTGGCGCTATGGCTTGCAAAAGAATGGCTTGCAAAAGAATGGTTTGCAAAAGAGTGGTCTATTAAAGATGTGGCGACACTTATGGCAGCGTACACCTCTTGTGACGGGCACTCTGCTGATGCTCGCTATCGCGCTGCCATGGTATGTGATGGCGGAGCGAGCGACTCCAGGCTTTTTACATTACTTTATTATTGGGGAGCATTGGTCGCGCTTTGTCGATAGTGGCTGGCAAGGGGATCTTTATGGCACGGCCCATGACGAGATCAGAGGTACTATCTGGCTGTATTTCGTTGTTGCTGCTATGCCATGGTCACTTTTTCTGCCGAGGGCAATTTACAAGATAGTGACTGAAACTAGAAGGTCAGCGTCAGACGTTGCAGCTAGGGGAGAGAAACAGGCTGCAGAGCAATCTAAGGGGCTGGCTAGCTATCTTCTATGCTGGATGCTTGCACCTATGGTGCTGTTTACGTTCGCGGGCAATATTCTGCCCGCCTATGTCTTGCCAGGTATTCCAGGCCTAGCGCTGTTGCTCGGCTATGCGTGGCGCAATAGTCGCCTACCAGGGCTCAATGCTATCGCTTTATCTATTCCAGTCTTGTTACTCATCACCGTTGTCGTGCTGAATTTTGGGCCTGCAAAAGATAAGAGCGAGCGCTGGTTACTCTCACAGCGTAGTGAAGCATTACCGACCTACTACTGGCTGAGGCAGCCATTTTCGGCACGTTTCTACAGTGCTGGTCAAGCAGACAAAATCGATGCTTTAGACAAGGTGGGCTCGAAGAGTGACTTTTACTTAGTGGTTGAGAATAGCAAGCTTGAAGAGCCTAGCTTCTCTCACTGCAGTGAAGTGGCGCACAATAAGTATCGGGGGCTACTGCGTTGTCGTCGCAGCTAACGGCCTCCCCTATGGGGGCGCTGGGGCATTTATGGCTCAAGCACAGACAAGCTTTGCGCTTCTTGGCGGTTGGCGGCGCGGTATTTGTGTTTGATGCTGCGCTGTTTTATGGGTTGCAGATTGGGTTTGAGCTGTCTTTAATGCTAGCCCGTTGTAGTGCTTTTGTCTGTGCGCTTATTGTTTCTTGGTTGGCGAATCGCTACTGGACCTTTGGTGAGCGCAAGCAAGTCCCCAAGGCTAGGCAGTTATTGATGTCTGTGGCAGTTTCAACTCTCGCAGCATTGGTCAATCTATCGGTATTTTATCTATGCTCCACGGCATTAATCAGTGGACCACTGAATGCTTTAATCAGTTTTAGCTTAGGCATATTAGCTGGGCTCATTATTAACTGGTTTGGTGCCAATCGTTGGATATATCGAGCCGTTGCTCTTGAATAATGCTCAAAATACTCAGGCTTATGTTACAAACTGTTAACTAGTGGTTTTACTCCGGCTAGAAAACCGCTAGTTTCACTCTCTATAGTATTTATGGATGAGGTAATGGTTAACATGAAGTTCTTCAATATGAGATCGCTTTTAATTGGAGGCGGCGTTTCTTCTCTGCTGGCTGCGTCGACATTACCACTATCCGCTTTAGCGGCCTCCGAGCCATCGTTAAGCTTTACTGAAATGGCAATCGATGCCCCTTTTGAGCTAACTCATCCCATCATCGCTGCCGATCTGCTGCCTGAAGCGGGTAAAGAGTTAGTGGTATTCGGTGTCGATGGTTTGAGTCAGCGCTGGATGGCTATCTATGGGATTGAAAAGGGGCGATATCAACTCACAATGAAGCGAGTGCTCCCCCAAGAGCTACATAGTTTTGACATCACAGCGTTTGTGCCCGGCAAATTGCAACAGTTGTACTTCTTATCCCAAGATGAGCTAAAGCTTCTAGTGAGTAAAGAGAATAGCTCTGAACTATATATTGAAACGGTGGCCAAGATTAGTTCACTATCTTTTAAAGAGCGGCCAGACTTCATCAGTCGTGGTGAGTTTATTCAGGATCTCAACGGTGATCTCTTAGACGATATTTTGATCCATGATTTTAATCAGTTGCACCTTTTTTTAGCTAAAGAGCAAGGCTTTGAGCGACAGACTCTGCCGATAAAGCCGCAGTCTCGTCTATTTGACGATGGGGCTACTTATACTCAATCTAAGCTCTATATCAGTGATGTTAACCTCGATGGCTTGACGGATATCGTTAAGATTGGTGAGGGAGAGTTGGAAGTTTATAAGCAGACCCAGACTAAAGACTTCGATCCGGTTGCCGAATACATTTCGGTACGCCAGCCTATCAGTGGTATCGATTGGTGGAACAAGCGCGATGCCTACGGTGAGCAGTTAGATCAGAGTGAGTTGGTTTATCGAAAGGTGGAGCAGCTTAAAGATCTTAATGCCGATGGCGTGACCGATATGGTGATCCGCTACACCAAAAGCAGTGGTGTTTTCGACAGAGTAAATGATTATGAGATCTACCTTGGTGAGAGTCAGAAAGGCACCTTGGTTTTTCCCAAGACGGCGAGCAGTGTGATTAAAGCCGAAGGGACACTCACTGGCTTGGAGTTTATCGATATCGATAGCGATGAGCGGGATGAAGTGATGGTGGCGGGGTTTGATATTGGGGTATCGCAAATTATCGGCGCGTTACTATCGGGCAGTATCGATCAAGATGTGCATCTGTTTAAGATGGACTCTAGCGGTCGATTTAGTGATGACTCCAATGTGACCAAAGAAGTTGAGTTAAGCTTTAGCTTCAGTTCGGGGCAAGCGGGCACACCTGTGGTCAAGCTTGCGGATCTGAATGGCGACGGCCTTAAGGATCTCTTACTGTCGGAAGATGAGTCGACGCTAAAGATCTATTTGGGTCAAACGGGCAAGCGCCTATTTGGTTCCGCTCCCGAGAAGCATCGCTTGAAGCTGCCTGTGGATGGCAAGATGCTGATCAGCGATGATCTCAATGGTGATGGGCGAGAGGATTTGCTGATCAAGTATGGTCGTCAAGACGATAAAAAACTCTCTAGGCAATTCATAGTGCTATTAGCGAGCTAGCCTCAGCCCTCAGCTTAGATAAGTGATAAGCGACCCGAATAGGGTCGCTTTTTTATTGAAGTCAGCATGCTTAAAGTGAGGCTTTCTTAAGTTCACACTAATTTACAAAGCTATTCATATACTTGCTGTTTATTTCACTATCTGACAGTTCTTGACGCAAACCTTAGGTCATAAGAGGTGCACATATTGCGATTTAATTAAGGAAGATAGATGAAACAAACACCATGGCGTTATATCGGTTTATCAGTAGTAATGGCGACGGCTGTCGCTTGCAGCTCAGATGACAGCGGATCAACCAGCAGCGGTAGCTATATCCAATATTACAATGGATCGCCAAACAGCACCTCGACTGCGCTGGTACTAGATGCATATGCATACTCATCGGTGAGCTTTGCCGATTCCTTACCTAGGTATGAGTATGGGACGGGAATGACCGAACTTGAGATCACAGGTTTCGATGCCCAAGGCGAAGAGCTGAATATCTATCAATCGACGATAGAGCTGAGGGATGCTGATAACCATCTTTTTATGTTAGTGGGTGATTATAGTGAGCCTGAGTTAGTCGATATCGTCTACAGCCGCAGCGAGATGGATGAACTCAATAGTGATGAAAGTGGCGACTATAACAAGATGCAGGTGTTAATCGCCCATGCCGCGATGGGCGAGCCTAGTTTTGACCTCTATTTGGGCAAACAGGGGGAAGGGTTTAGTTCGGCGATCATGCTGGACGCCATTAGCTATAAAGGTCACAGCGATGGTCTGATATTCGATACTGGTGAGTATGTACTGTATCTCACCGAAAGTGGCAAAGCCGAACCTGCGTTTACCACCTCCGTACTGGAACTGACCGATAATACGGTATACAAGTTCATTATTCGCAATAGCTTTGGTCCTGGGATGCCTAAGATCATAATCGATAATGTGGACTCTTCTGGCACGCCTGATCCCTATGTCAATATTGATGCCAATGCAGAGTATCGTGTTTTTAATGGACTCAATAATACCGACACGATCGATGCTGAGCTTGTCAGTAATCAGGAGTCCCAGTACCTATACGAGCTGAAGCAGAATCAACTCACTGAGTTTAAAGATATAGGCTATAACGACTATGGCGTTACTATTACTAACAGTGCAAGCAACCAAGTATTAGCCAATAACCTATTGATCACCTTTAACCAAGATGAGAGTAAAACCATTGTGGTTTATGAGGATGAGTTAGGTGAAGCAAAGGGCATGACCATCACCCACGATCATCGGCCAAGAGCATTTGAGCATCAGATCAGCTTGGCCAATCTTGTTCCGGAGTTTGAGGAACTGATGATCTATTTTGTGCGCTCGAGCGAGACTATTGAGTCGGCAGAATATAAGTTAACAGGGGTTGAGTTTACTGAGCTGAGTAGCATTAGTTTGCCGTCGGATGACTATGAGATAAGCGTGGTATTTAAAGATGAAAACGATACCTTAACTCTTCTATATCAGTCAGATCTCGTACAGTTCAATCAAGCCGGTAACTACACCATGGTGTTGAACCCAGACGATACCGAGCCACTAGGTTACCGACTAACCACTTTCCAGTAGTCAGTGTTGAATCAAGATGGGGTGCAGAGGCGAAATTCACATTAAGCGTATTTTATTTATATAGAGTTAGCGCGTTAATTTTTGATTTCGTTGAGGCGAAAGTTGTGTTTCCCGCCTCTGCTTAACAGGGTACAGCCTGTTAAATCTAGCGACGACTGAGCAGCTGTTTAATACGTAAACTTAGCTGCTTAGTCTGTTTCAGAATTGGCAGCGAACCTTGACTGGTTCTTTGCTCACTTTCCTGAACAATCTGGTAAACGGTTTTAGTCGATAGGCCATAGTCTTTGGCAACGTCCGATAATAAACGGCCGTTATTTTTGACTTCGTTAATTACTTTGAGGTTAAGGTTGATAGCATCCATCGTATTTTCTCTCATTCTAATGTTTAGACATCAGTGGTTTGTTACGTCTTTGAGTGTGGTGACGGAATTCCATCGACAAAGCGTTTTAGCTTGCTCCTGTCGTTATTCGCTGAGCATTGTTATTAATTATTTTTTTTAGCCAGAGAATACTCAATAATGAGTATGCTTAAGGTGTGCCAAGTTAACTCGGTATTTTAATTCATTACATTTCATATGGTTAAAGCTAGTGAGTCAGCTTTGGTGCAATAAGTTGTATTTTTAATGCCCTAAAAAGGTGCGTACGCGCACCATGATGGTGCAATGGTGGCTTAGGGAAACTGGCTGATTTGTTTGTTTTTAAACCAGTTAACGGCGTGACCATTGTCTAATTCGCCGTGCTTTATATACTGCTTTAAAAATACAACTTAATCGTGGTCGCTTTTGCCGAAAGCAAGGGCAGTTAGGGGTAGTAAAAAATGAGTGTAAAACGCAGTTCTTTTCTGATTGGCGGCTTAATTGCCACCATGTTGGTCTCTGGTTGTCAGACAACCAATCCTTATACTAACGAATCTCAAAATGCCAAAGCGACTAACGGTGCCTTAATTGGTGCTATCGCTGGTGCAGCAATCGGTGTAGCTTCTTCGAGTAAGAGTGATCGAGGTAAAGGTGCGTTGATCGGGGCTGCATCGGGTGCTGCACTTGGTGGCGGGATCGGCTATTACATGGATGTACAGGAAGCGGAGCTGCGTAAGCAGTTACAATCATCGGGTGTTAGCGTTACTCGTAGTGGCGACAATATTATTTTGAACATGCCAAATGATGTGACTTTTGGTGTGGATCAAACGGACTTGAGTCAACGTGCTCAACAGGTGCTTAACAGTGTGGTGCTGGTGGCGCTTGAGTATGATGAGACTAAGCTGAATGTCATGGGGCATACCGATAGTTCTGGCGCCGAGTCTTATAACCTAAGACTGTCTCAAGTACGTGCTAGCGAGGTGGCAAATTACCTAACTAATCATAAGGTGCCTGCTCAACGCGTAGCTTCCCATGGTATGGGGGAGTCAAAGCCAATCGCCTCTAACCAAACTAAAGAGGGCCGTGCTGAAAACCGCCGTGTAGAGATTATCTTAAGCCCGATGCCACAGGCATAGCCTGCGGTCACTTTCTTATGAATTGAAGCCACTCTTGAGTGGCTTTTTTTATGCCTAGCTTTATTGATAAGTGGGACTTTTTGTCTTGGCACTCTGGGTTGCAGGTGACTGAGCTCTCGGTGTTAAACAAAGGGATTATGTAAGTAGGCAGAGTCATTGTTATTTAGCGTTAGATGTTTTTTCATTGGTATAAATACTTGTAATTGATAATTAACTTTCTAACGGTGGAAAAATAATGAAGAAATGGATCTTAGTGTCGCTGTTGGCTTTGCCTGTTGTTGCCAACGCAGATCCTATTGAGCTAAGAGCTGCTGGTAGTTTAAAAAATGCGATGAATGACATTGTTGCGGCATATCAACAGGAGAGTGAGCAACAGGTTCACGCCGATTACGGACCATCGGGTCTACTACGTAAACGTATTGAGTCTGGCGAACAGGTTGGTGTATTCGCGTCTGCGAACATGAAGCACCCTCAAACATTAAAGGCTGCAGGTAAAGGTGACAGTGTGGTGATGTTTGCCCGCAATCAGATGTGCGCCATCGCTCAGCCAAACGTTAAACTCGACAGTGAAGGGCTACTCGCTGTTATGTTAGACCCAAACGTGCGTGTGGGGACCTCTACACCAAAGGCCGATCCGTCGGGAGACTATGCTTGGAAGATTTTCGCCAAAGCTGACGCATTAAAGCCTGGCGCTAAGGCGCAGCTTGAACAAAAAGCGCTGCAGCTCACAGGTGGTGAGAAAAGTGCTAAAGCACCCAATGGCCGTAACACCTATGGCTGGGTGATGGAAAATAAGCGTGCCGATCTGTTTCTCACTTATTGCACCAATGCAGTACTGGCGCAAAAAGAGGTGAAAGATCTGCAGATAGTGCAGATGCCCGCCCCTTTATCCGTTGGGGCAAACTATGGTTTGATCGTATTAGATGATGCTGAGGGCAAGGGGAAAGGTGAGGGCTGGAAATTGGCCATGTATATTCTGTCAGAACCTGGGCAAGCTATTCTTGCTGACTACGGCTTCGATGCACCGCTTAAGCAGTAGTGGCTCTGATACATGAGTTAAAAAGAAAAAGGCCGCGATTGCGGCCTTTTATCTACTTGATACTAATGGTTAATGCATTAAGAAAACGGTTGCTAGCCCTAGGAAGGCGAATAGACCGATAACATCGGTTACCGTTGTTAGCACCATACCGCCAGCAAGAGCAGGATCGATATTCATCTTCTTTAATATGAGTGGAATGCTAGCACCAGCAAGGCCTGCCACAGTCATATTGATAAGCATAGCCCCACCAATAAGTGCACCAAGCGCCATATCGCCTTTCCAAGCCCAGACAGCACCAAAGACGAGAACGGACCACAGAAGCCCATTAAGGAAGCCAATAGCGAGCTCCTTACCTATCAACCAACGGGAGTTACTTTGACCAATCTGGCCAAGGGCGATACCACGAATAACCAGTGCTAAGGTTTGGTTACCGGCCACGCCGCCCATGCTAGGTACGATTGTCATCAAAATCGCGATGGTGGCGAACTGCTCTAGTGTGCCTTCAAACATGTTACTGACAGAGGCAGCCAAGAGTGCGGCGAATAAGTTAACCGTTAGCCAAAGTGAACGGCGAAAGGTACTCTTTAACACAGGACCAAAGGTATCGGTATCGTCATCCATACCCGCCATACCCATCATCGAGTGTTCGGCGTCTTCACGGATCACATCGACCACGTCATCGATGGTGATACGCCCTAGTAGCTTATTGTTATCGTCGATAACAGGAGCCGAAACCCAGTCGTGACGTTCGAACAGCTGCGCGACTTCGCTGTCAGACATACCAACCGGGATCCCTTCAAGATCCGAGATCATGATTTCCCGTACCGAGGCATCGGGATTACAGGTCAGCAGATCGGCGATACGTACACCGCCAAGCACTCTGTCGTGCTTGTCTACCACATACAGCATATCTGTCGCATCTGGCAGCTCTCCGCGTATTCTTAAGTAACGCAAAATTACATCGATATTGACGTCGGGTCTTAAGGTGACCGTATCGGTATTCATCAAGCTGCCCGCTGTATCATCGGGATAAGACAGCGCCTGCTCTACGCGAACCCTGTCTTGCTTGGTCATCGATTGCAGCACTTGTTTGTAGACGCTGTCAGGCAGGCTACGAAGAATATACGCCAGATCATCTGTGTCCATGTTTGCGGCTGCTTTAGCTACGCGCTCAGGACTCATCTGGGTGATCAGGCTATCTTTGAGCTCTTCACCAAGTTCATCGAGGATTTCACCTGTGTGTTCCTGGTCAATCAGCTGCCATAACACTTGACGGGTGCGAGGTGGCGATGATTCGAGAATAAAAGCAATGTCCGATGCTGCCATGTCCTGCAACATATTGCGGACATGGACAAACATACCGTTGCCTAATGCTTGAGTCAGCTGATTGAGACGTTGGTCCGTTGTTTCATTGTCTAAGACTTCAATCGGCATAGCTCCCTCACTGGGTATTTTAAAAGGCGCTTATCATAACTTAAGTGCTGGATATTTGTGTGTGATAACTTGCGTGATAATTAACTTAGTCGTTAAGTAAATGATGAATGATTAGCTATCTTCATCAAACTTGGCATCAATCAATTGGCAGATGGCGTCGAGTGCCGTTTGGGCATCGACTCCTGTAGCCACTAACTGAACCGTTTTGCCCATTCCCGTCTCTAGCATTAATAAGCCTAATACACTTGTCGCTGAGGCTTGTTTTTCGCCCTGAATAATCGTGATTTCCGCATCAAATTCAGAGGCGAGCACCACAAGTTTTGTGGCTGCTCGTGCGTGAAGACCTAATTTATTACAGATAGTGACTTCACGTTTAATGGTCGGCATTTTTTAGCTCGCGATGACGGGCTTTGACTTTATGCTTGCCCCCTTGGAAGTGTGCGGCAAGGCGCTCGGTGATATACACAGAGCGATGTTGGCCGCCAGTACAGCCGATGGCTATGGTGAGATAGCTGCGATTATTACGCTCTAAATCGGGTAGCCAATCTTCGAGCATCTGCTCAATCTGTTTAATGAACTGATTGACTCTTGGTCGTTCGTTCAAGAAGTCTTGGACAGGTTTGTCGAGGCCTGTCATTGGGCGTAGATCGGGCTCCCAATGTGGATTAGGTAAAAAACGTACGTCAAACATGAAGTCTGCCTCAGTCGGCATACCATGTTTAAAACCGAATGACTCAAAGTTGATCATCAGTTCTTTATCGACATTCCCGAGCAAAATCTCACGCACCTGATCGTTAAGATCGTAGATATTCAGGTTTGAGGTATCGATATAGTGATCGACGATATTAGCTAACGGCTTGAGTAAGCGTCCCTCAAGCTCAATCGCCTCTTTTAATGAGACATTATCATGAGACAAGGGGTGAAGACGGCGAGTTTCGTTATAGCGTTTAAGCAGCACTTCATCACTGGAATTGAGGAAGAAGCTGAGCAACTCGACCCCTTCAGGCAGAAAGGTCAGGTGCTTGGTCAGCTCACTCTCTTTCTCTGGTAGGTTACGAATATCGACACTGATCGCAACCAGTTGAGTGTTGCCCGAGAGCTCTTTAAGTAGCGTGCCCATCATAGGCAGTGGCAGATTATCGACACAATAATAGCCGAGATCTTCGAGCATTCTTAATAGAACAGATTTACCTGAACCGGAACGTCCTGAGACTAAAACAAGCTTCATCGTATGATTACCTGGTAGAGTTTAAACTGATGTTAGTTTTTATATGATTATATTGCACAATTGTAAGGATCAACTTTTTTAGGGCTGAAAGCAAGAATTTGCGTGGGTAAAAAAGATAATTAATATTGCTGTAATAATTACTTAGGTCTTTAAGCAGTCAGTATTTCATCTGAGTAATACGACTAATTTAAAGACCCGAGTAAGGTGTTACTGGGTAATGACTTGGTACAGCTCAGACTCGTTACTGGTCTTTCTCAACTGCTTCAGAACCGCCTTATCGTTGAGTTTCTCAGCCATCGAGGACAGTGTCGCTAAATGTTGCTCACACTGCTCGGACGGGACTAGCAACGCAAATAGAATATCCACGGGCTGCTTATCGATAGCGTCAAATGCGATGGGATCTTCACATTTTATCAATACTGCAACTGGACGTTCAATATTTGCCAGCCTTCCGTGTGGAATAGCTATACCATTACCTATACCCGTGCTACCCATCTTTTCTCTCGCCAACAGACTTTCAAAAATCTCTTGCGAAGAAAGGGTAGGGTATTGGACAGCGGCAATATCACTGATTAACTCCAATACCTTTTTCTTACTGCCCGGAGTGGCACAGGTGGTGCATTCCGGCTGCAGGATGGTACTTAGTTCCATCGTTAGTGTTTAGTTAACTTCTCTTTGTGTTTAATAACCTGACGATCTAGTTTATCGATCAGGGAGTCAATGGCAGCATACATATCCGCATGTTCCGAAGTGGCAAATACTTCACCTTTTTTTAGGTGAATTTTGGCTTCGGCAATTTGCTGCGTTTTTTCTACGTTCAAAATAACCTGCACATTATTGATCTGATCGAAATGTCGTTCAAGCTTTGTGAATTTGTCTTCCACATAACCCCGAAGTGAATCAGTAATTTCTAGATGATGTCCTGTCACGTTGATTTGCATATAACGATCCTCCAAGTGCCTAATTTTGAGTTATAAACTCTTACGTTGGTTTGAGGGGGGGATCAGCATTGCTTCGCGATATTTCGCGATCGTACGTCTAGCAACTTTAATCCCTTGTTCTGCCAAAAGCTGCGCCATTTTGCTATCACTCAATGGTTTCTTCTGGTTTTCAGCTGCGACTAACTTCTTAATAAACGCTCTGATTGCGGTCGATGAGCACTCCCCACCATCATCTGTGCCAACATGGCTAGAGAAGAAGTACTTGAGCTCAAAGATACCTCTTGGGGTGTGCATATATTTCTGTGTCGTGACTCGTGAAATGGTGGACTCATGCATTTCAACGGCTTCGGCAATATCATTTAACACCATGGGCTTCATGGCTTCTTCACCGTACTCGAAGAACCCTTGCTGGAACTTAACGATACAGTTAGTCACCTTGAGTAAGGTGTCGTTACGGCTTTCTAGGCTCTTGATGAACCATTTAGCTTCCTGAAGATGGCCTCGAATAAACTGCCCATCTGCCTGATTGGTGGTGCTACGTGCCATAGAAGCATAGTGCTGATTAACATTGATCTTAGGCATATAGTCTGGGTTTAGCTCAACCACCCAGCGGCCTTTTTTCTTGCTAACCGAAACGTCGGGAATGACATACTCGTCTTTGCTGCGAGCGATCGCCAGCCCAGGTCTTGGGTTAAGTGTTTGGATCAGAGCAATAGCGTCACGTAGCTCGTCTTCTTTCAGCTTAGTTTTGCGCATTAGCTGCCTAAAGTCGCGTCCAGCGATCAGATCTAAGTAATCTTTGATCAGTAATCTAGCGTTATCAATATGCGGCGTATCGGCTGCGTATTGCGCCAGTTGGATCAGTAGGCATTCGCTTAGGTTGCGCGCTGCAACGCCGATAGGATCAAAATGTTGTACACGCTTTAAAACGGCTTCAACTTCATCCAGCTCGGTCTCTGGGTCGCCCATGGCCTCGAGGATCTCTTCGCAGCTCTGGGTTAAATAACCACGCTCATCAATCGCATCGATAATTGCGGTGGCGATGGCAAGATCGTTGTCAGAGAATGGAGTAAGGTTCTTCTGCCACTCTAAATGTTCATATAGCCCTTCACTGGTTTCACCTTGAAATGGCATATCATCTTCGCGGCTAACACCGGAGCTAGAGTTTGAGGAAACTGTGTAAACTTCATCCCATGTGGTGTCCATAGGGAGGTCGTCTGGCATGGAGTCTTGAGTCAGAGCATCGGAGGTTTCAACGCTGGCGCTATCTTGATTAAGATTGTTATTAGAATCACTCGATGACTGGTCTTCATTGTCGCTAATATCACCGTCTGACTGCTCTTCATCTAATTCCAATAGTGGATTAGATTCTAATGCTTGTTGGATCTCTTGTTGCAGCTCTAAAGAAGACAGTTGTAACAGGCGAATGGCCTGCTGTAACTGAGGAGTCATTGTGAGCTGTTGACCCATTTTGAGCTGGAGTGACGCTTTCATCTTACCGCTATTCCCTACACTGTAGTTAAACGTTAAAGCTCGCTGGTTTGGCGAAGGAAGCCTAAAAACACAACACTATGATTTTATTTAGAAATGAATTCTATGTTTTGGGCTTTGACTTCCACTCTGTTAATTAACTATAGCCTGAATTGCTCACCTAAGTACACTGCTCGAACTTGCTGGTTGTCTAAGATTTCGGCAGGCGTACCTTCGGCAATGAGATTTCCGTGACTCACAATATAAGCATGTTCACACACATCCAATGTTTCACGAACATTGTGATCAGTGATCAGTACGCCCAAGCCACGGCTCTTAAGTTGTTCAATAATTTTTTTAATATCAATAACAGAGATCGGGTCGACACCAGCGAATGGCTCATCTAATAAAATGAACTTTGGATTCGCAGCCAGTGCTCTGGCAATTTCTACTCGGCGTCGTTCTCCGCCTGATAATGCCATACCTTGGCTATCGCGAATGTGAGTGATGTGGAACTCTTCGAGTAAGTGTTCCAGCTGTTCTTCACGTTGCTCGTTATTGATATCCTTGCGGGTTTGTAATACCGCCATGATGTTGTCACGAACCGATAGCTTTCTGAAAATACTGGCTTCTTGTGGTAAATAGCCGATACCTTTACGGGCGCGCAGATGCATAGGATCGAGAGTAAGATCATCGTCATCGATAAAGATCTTGCCCTTATCGCTTTGCACTAGACCCACAACCATGTAGAAAGTAGTGGTTTTACCGGCGCCATTAGGACCGAGCAGGCCCACAATTTGGCCTGTCTTTACGGTTAGGCTGACATCTTGTACTACGGCTCGATTCTTATAGCTTTTAGCAAGGTTCGCCGCTTTTAAGGTAATTTGGGTCATTGCTGTTCCTGCTTCTTAACTGGCGTATCAGGTTTCTCTTCCTGATAAGTTTCAGGCTGAATAATAGTGATAACTCTGTCATCACCCTTGCCAGTACTTTCTGCAATAAGCTGCTGTAAACTAATGTTGTATTTGATGCGATTACCAGTAACTTGGCTGCCGTCTTGCTCTAGGGTTGCACCACCGATTAAGGTTAATGTGCGGGTTGCAAGCTCATAGCGGATCTCCTTCGCACTAGCGGTTGCTGGACGACCATCTTCCATCATCTGAGTGTAAGTTGCTGGGTTGCCAGTGGCGACTAGCGTCTTACCGCTCTTATCTGCTTTGGAGAATACGCGTAGCTCATCGGCATTCATCTTAATTGAGCCCTGAGTAACCTCTACTGGGCCAAAGAAGATAACCTGATTATTTTTGATATCGGCTTCTTGGCTTGCGGCTGCAATTTTAACTTCTTGTAGCAGGTCATCGACTTTAGCTACAGAGCTGAAACTCAACAGGCAAAGTAGGCCTGCAAGGATAGATTGATTGTATTTCATAGTGTCCTTCTACTCAGCTAAAACGCTTTGCTTAATTTAGCGCGAGTGCAAAAGTGTTCATGTAATTGAGCGCTATTTAGCTTCGTAGATACCTTCTACTTGGCTGACTAGTTTAACGCTCTGGGCATTCAGGTCGGCGTATAAGCCTAAACCTTGAATGACAAATTCGTTGCCAGTGACGTGAATGGTTTCGTCAGAGGTCATGATCATCGTATTTAGATCAAGTTCTAAATAGCTGGTACTTAACGTCTGGATCGGCTCTTCTGGACTAATCGAGTCGATAATAACATTGTTTTCTAAAGCTACCTTACCCGTGGCTTTATTCAGGCTGCCTTTTTCACTTCTGAGGCGCCATTGAGCTTGGCCGTCATCTGGGTAAATAAGGTAAACAGGCTCAGTAAAATAGGTCATGTTAACACTATCGAAATGTTCCATGTGCTTAGCCGAAACTTCACTGTTGATTAAGCCTAACTCGTTATATTCGATGCTACGTAAGTCATCGATAATATAGTCGGGTCGCTGACTCATATCGATATCCAGCTCTTGTTCGCTCTTCTTAGACTGCACTTGCCAATAGAGCAGAAGTGCAGTGCCAAAAAAGGCGATAATGGCTAGGGTCACGCGGTTCATATACTCATCCCATGGGCCGAGTCAAACTTGTCTTGGCTTAACAATAGTAGGTCAGTCAACTCGCGCAGGGCACCGTGACCACCTCTAATGTAGGTTGTCATCTTGGCATGTTGTTTTACGTAAGGATGACCATCTGCTACACATACGGACAAGCCCACCTTCTGCATAACCGGCAAGTCGACCATATCATCTCCAATATAGGCGACTTCTTCAGGGCTTACATTATAAAGCGCGAGTAGTTCGTTATAGGGAGCCAGCTTATTGTCGACTCCTTGATAGATATGCGTGACGCCAAGGGCGGTAAACCTGTCTTCAACGATTTGTGATTTGCGGCCAGTAATAATCGCTACATGAATGCCGCTAGTGAGTACCGAACGCACACCATAGCCATCACGAGTATGGAAGGTTTTTAGCTCTTCACCACTGTTGCTCATGTAAACTAGACCATCTGAAAACACGCCGTCGACATCGCAAATCAGTAATTTAATTTTACTCGCCGCTTGCCAAACATCTTGGCTAACCGGGCCGTAGAAACCTTGGTGAGACATGTTAAATCACTCCCGCTTTAACCATATCGAGCATGTTCAATGCGCCAACAGGTTGCTGCTGTTCATTAATGACCACTAGGCCGTTAATGTTTTTGGTGTCCATCACTTTTAGTGCTTCGGCCGCCAATACGTTTTCGGTAATAGTGACACAGCCTTTAGTCATGACCTCGGCAATCGGTGTGGTGCGTAAGTTGACTTCGGCATCGATAACACGGCGCAGATCGCCATCGGTGAAGATACCGACTAAGGTGTTGCTGTTGTCGACCACGGCAGTCATACCTAAGCCTTTCTTAGAGATCTCATATAGCGCCTCTGTGATACAGATATCATCTTGTACTTTAGGTAGCTCAACGCCTTTATGCATCACATCACTAACTTTTAACAGTAACTTACGACCTAAACTGCCGCCAGGGTGAGATAGTGCAAAGTCATCCTGAGTGAAGCCGCGAGCCTGTAGCAGGGCAACGGCTAAGGCATCGCCCATAACTAAGGTTGCCGTTGTGCTTGAAGTTGGGGCTAGCCCTAGTGGGCAGGCTTCCTCTGGCACTTCGATGCAGAGGTGTAGTTGAGCAAGCTTAGCCATATTAGAATCTGGCTTACCCGTTACCGAGATCATAGGCAGTCCCATGCGCTTAATGACGGGCATCAAGGTTAGGATTTCGCTCGACTCGCCTGAGTTAGAGATTGCGAGCACGATATCGTTTTCGCTCAACACGCCTAGGTCGCCGTGGCTGGCTTCGCCGGGGTGCACGAAAAATGCTGGTGTCCCTGTGCTGGCTAATGTGGCTGAAATCTTGTTGCCGATATGGCCAGACTTACCCATGCCCATCACGATGACTTTACCTGTGCATTGCAAGATTAATTGGCAAGCTTGGGCAAATTCTGAAGAGTCGACGTACTGATACAGATTATCGAGCGCTTGTTTCTCGATATCGATGACCTTGGTACCCCATTGGCGTAGTTGATGTTCATCTACCATTTCTTGGTCTCTCTTTAAATTGCTGCTTAACGTATCGCACCTAGGATTAAGATAGGAAAAGTAACGCTTGGTATGCGATAAATGTAATAAGTAGTACTACGCCATGCCAAGGTTTTAGCTGTTTGGCGCGTCCCGTTAATAAGATCAGTATTGCAAGTGCACTGCTTGTTGCTAGCACCATATAAAAGTCACGAGTACTCGCTGCGGCATCTATGGCACCTGGTGCTATGATACCTGGTATAGCAAGTACTGCTAAAATATTGAATAAGTTTGAACCAACTATGTTACCGATAGCAAGATCGTCTTCTTTTTTTAAGACACCGGCAACACAAGCGGCAAGTTCTGGCAAGCTGGTACCCACTGCAATAATGGTTAGGCCGATAACCAGATCCGATAGATGATATGCCTTGGCGATCCCTACCGCTCCTTGCACCATCCAGTCTGCCGACAGAGGTAATAATACCATGCCCACAACCAGCCATAAAATGGCTTTCGGTGTAGGCACATCGGCTGGAATTTCCTCTTCGGCATCTTGAGCCAAGGCATCACGATTCTTATTGGTCAATGCATGCCAAATCAGGTAGCCCATTAAACCGATAAACATCACCAACAAGGTGACACCCTCAATGCGCGTTAAGAAACCATCATGTAGGAAGTAGCCTACAATGACAGTGGCGACCAGCATCATTGGAATTTCGCGTTTGAGGGTTTGCGAACTGACGGAGATCGCTCCGAGTAGCGCGGTAATACCTAAGATCAAGGTTATATTAGCGATGTTAGAGCCCAGAACATTACCAATCGCGGTATTTGTCATGCCATCGAGCGATGCGGTGGCTGCAACAAACATCTCGGGGGCGGAGCTTCCCATGGCGACAATCGTTAAACCAATTAACATCGGCGGTAAGCCAAGGTTACGGGCGAAGGCTGCCGCACCATAAACAAATTTGTCGGCACTCCAGACTAGTGCACCTAAGCCTGCAACTAACAGAAAAATATTAAATAGCATCGATTCTTAGTATGTTGGGATCTAGCCGCTTATTTTCGCTGTAATTGAATTAAAATGAAAGTATTGAGGTGAGATAGTATCGATTTGGTTGTACCTCTTTGGTCAATTACGTACAATTTCTCCCTTTCCTGTGCGGAAAATGGAAGTTTCCACAATTTTAGATGCAGGGCACTTGCATGACTCACACTCCCAAAACATTGGTCGAAACCCAAAATATGGCATTTAGCCGTGGCACGCATGTCATTTTTGAAGACGTGACGCTGTCGATCCCAAAGGGAAAAGTCACTGCTATTATGGGGCCAAGTGGTATTGGAAAAACCACTCTGCTTAAGCTTATTGGTGGGCAGTTAACCCCCGATAGCGGTTCGGTTAAATTCGACGGTGTTGACATACATAAGTGCAGCCGTAGTGAGCTTTTTGCCCTGCGTAAACGCATGAGCATGCTGTTTCAAAGTGGCGCACTGTTCACCGACATGAATGTCTTCGACAATGTAGCCTTTGCCCTTAGGGAGCACTCGGGGCTACCTGAAGCGATTATTCGCCGTATCGTCTTGATGAAGCTCGAAGCCGTAGGCCTCAGAGGTGCGGCGCAATTGATGCCCACGGAGCTATCGGGCGGGATGCAACGCAGGGCAGCCTTAGCCAGAGCAATTGCATTAGAGCCTGAGATGGTACTTTACGATGAGCCATTTGCTGGACAGGACCCTATCTCTATGGGGGTGTTAGTTAAGCTTATTCGTGAACTGTCCGATGCGCTTAATCTGACCTCTGTAGTCGTTTCACACGATGTGGCTGAGGTGTTGGGTATTGCTGATTACGTCTATGTATTAGCCGACAAACGTATCATTGCTCACGGTACGCCAGAAGAGCTGCGTTTGTCTGA
This sequence comes from Shewanella sp. MBTL60-007, assembly GCF_019654915.1. Lineage (GTDB taxonomy): Bacteria > Pseudomonadota > Gammaproteobacteria > Enterobacterales > Shewanellaceae > Shewanella. The sequence continues at coordinate 55,544 of NZ_BPET01000030.1, forward strand.
AGATCCAAAGTTAAGACAATTTATTGGTGGTGAGCCAGACGGTCCTGTGCCGTTTCATTACCCGGCAGAAGATTATAAGAAGGAACTACTCGGTGAGCTTGATTGATCAAATTGCTCGATTAGGCAGGGCTAGTATTGAACTAGTGATAGGGCTAGGAAAAGCCGGTCTGATGCTATGGGGCGCGATAATGCACCGCCCCCGATTTCGAAAAGGTACGCCGTTGCTACTAAAGCAACTATATGTGGTGGGCGTGCAGTCGATGGTGATTATCTTAGTCTCAGGCTTGTTCATTGGCATGGTACTCGCGCTGCAGGGCTATAATATTTTAGTGGGCTTTGGGACGGAAGAGAGCCTAGGTCCCATGGTCGCGCTAAGCTTGTTACGAGAGCTTGGGCCCGTAGTGACGGCGCTGTTATTCGCTGGTCGAGCAGGTTCTGCGTTAACGGCAGAGCTCGGTCTAATGAAAAGCACTGAGCAGCTATCGAGTCTTGAGATGATGGCTATAGACCCGCTGAGACAGATTATTGCGCCGCGATTTTGGGCTGGAGTCATCAGCTTACCGTTGCTGGCATTGATGTTTACAGCTGTGGGGATCTATGGCGGACACTTAGTCGGCGTAGAGTGGAAAGGCATTGATAGCGGCAGCTTCTGGTCGATACTTCAGGCATCGGTAGAGTGGCGGGAAGATATTGTTAACTGCATGATTAAGAGCTTATTGTTTGCGGTGGTGGTGACATGGATAGCACTTTACCGTGGTTATCATGTTATTCCTAACCCAGAAGGGATTAGTCGAGCGACAACTCAGACCGTCGTCCAGTCTAGCTTAGCGGTTTTAGCGCTTGATTTCCTATTGACGGCGATAATGTTCGGCCAGTAGTTGATATGACGATTGAGAGAGTTTTCTAGTCGTTAATTATTGTTTAGATTTATTGAATAGAGTGGTAAATGAGTTATGTTGACAAGGAAAATTGAGATTCTAGTCGGTCTATTTTTATTGTCCGGATTGGCAGCCTTTCTAGTGCTGGTGTTTAACGTTGCCAATGTTGAGGTTAAATCTGGTGATAGTAGTTATACGCTATATGCCAAGTTTAATAATATCGGCGGGCTCAAGGTGCGATCACCAGTGAAGGTCGGTGGCGTTGTAGTTGGTCGCGTTAGTGCAATTAACCTAGATCCTGAAAAGTTAGTCCCAGTAGTGACACTTTCGATGGACAAGCGTTATCAGGATTTTCCCGAGACCAGCACTCTATCTATTTTAACGTCAGGCTTGTTAGGCGAGCAGTTTTTGGGGCTAACCCCAGGTTTTATGGATGATGATATTGAGCTATTAGCCGATGGCGATCGTATTGAAGATACCCATTCGGCGTTAGTACTAGAAGAGCTGATAGGACAGTTCCTCTATAGCATGGGTAAAAAGGATTAGCCTTTTAAGAAGAGAGTTGGAGAGTTAAAGCATGTTTAAAGGTTTTTATCGAACCGTAATGTTCGCCATGATGGCACTGCTAAGTGTTGGAGTTCAGGCTGCCGAAAGTACCGATATCGATCAAACCAACCCTTTTACCTTGGTTGAGGCTGTCGCTAACAAGACGTTTGCTCGTTTTCATCAAGATGAAAAGCTGATTGCTGCCGATCCCGATCATCTAAAGGTGATCGTGACCGAAGAGTTGATGCCCTACGTTGATTATAAGTATGCCTCTTATAAGGTGTTAGGGCAGTATCTACGGGACACGACTAAAGATCAGCGAGAGCGTTTCGTTGAAGCATTTAAAGGCTATCTGATTTCGACCTATGCTCAGGCATTTACCGAATATACTGATCAAACAGTAGAATATGGCAGAGCCGAAGACTTTGTCGGTGAGAAGTTTGTGAGTGTCAATGTTCAAGTTGTCGAACCGGGCCGCCCAGCGATTAAGTTACAGTTTAAAGCCCGTCGTTTAAAAGATGGTACTTGGAAAGCGTTTGACTTAATCGCCGAAGGCGTTAGCTTGTTATCATCGAAGCAATCAGAGATCACTAACCTTGTGCGCCAGCAGGGGATCGAGTCAGTGATTGATATGTTGAAAGAGAAGACAAATCAGCATATTGATTTGAACGCTAACGAGAAAAAGAGCTAGTGGCAACATTTAAACAGCAAGGGATTAATTGCAGCGTATCGGGTCGGTTAGATCAGGATGCGGTGATCAGCCTATGGAGTGGCCGCAGTCGTATTTTGGAGCCTGATACCGCATTTTTGCAGCTATCTGGTATTGAATATTGCGACAGTGCTGGCGTGGCTTTTTTACTGGAATTAGTCAGTATATTTGCCGCCAATGGGGCGACTTTGAAGTTAATATCGCCTTCAGAGCAGCTTAAGAAATTTATTATATTATACGATTTAAATGACTTCTTTATCGAAGAAGCTAAGTAAGGTGAACAGTTCCATGGAATGTAAAGAGATTGAGACCATCCTTTTAGACGCGCTTTCTTTAGAGGAAGTAAAAGTGACTCAAGAGGGGACACACTACAAGATTATTGCTGTAGGTGAATGCTTTGACGGTATGGGACGAGTGAAGCAACAGCAGACAATTTACGGCCCATTAATGGCTCACATCACTAGCGGTGAGCTACACGCTATTACGATTAATGCTTTCACGCCAACACAATGGAAGCGTGAAAAAGTCTTTAATATGTAATCGCGGATTTAGAGAGTTAAAGTGGATAAATTAAAAATTGAAGCAAGTGGTGCACTTGCTGGAAACGTGGTTATCTCTGGCGCAAAGAATGCCGCTTTGCCTATTTTAATGGCAGGTGTGTTGGCCGAGACTGATTTCAATGTTTCGAACGTACCAAACCTAAGGGATGTGAATACTAGCTGTGAACTACTGCGCTGTTTGGGCGCTGAAGTGACCCGTTCAGGCACAGATAAAGTATGTATCTCTACCACCAATCTTAATGAATTCTGTGCGCCTTATGAGTTGGTTAAGACCATGCGCGCATCAATTCTCATTCTTGGCCCGCTGCTTGCTCGTTATGGTACGGCCGATGTGTCTCTGCCTGGCGGCTGTGCTATTGGTGCTCGTCCTGTTAACTTGCATCTGCAAGGTCTTGAGCAGATGGGCGCTAAGATTGAGGTTAAAGAAGGCTATATCAAAGCACGTGTTGACGGTCGTTTGAAAGGCGCGCATATCTTTATGGATATGATCAGCGTCGGCGCGACGGAAAACTTGCTAATGGCTGCAGCACTGGCCGACGGTGAAACCATCATCGAAAATGCTGCTCGCGAACCAGAAGTTGTTGATCTCGCTAACTGCTTGATCGCTATGGGCGCTAAAATCGAAGGTGCGGGTACCGATACCGTGCGTATCCAAGGTGTAGAGTCACTGCAAGGTTGTGACTATCAAGTGATGCCAGATCGTATCGAGACCGGTAGCTTCTTGGTCGCTGCTGCAGTGACTCGTGGCAAAATTCGTTGTACTAAAGCGGATCCTAAGTCACTTGAAGCTGTATTGGCAAAACTTGAAGATGCCGGCGCAAAGATCACAACAGGTGATGACTGGATTGAGCTAGATATGCAGGGTAAACGCCCTAAAGCGGTAAATATTAAGACCGTGGCATACCCAGGCTTCCCAACCGATATGCAGGCGCAGTTCTGTGTGCTAAATGCACTCGCAGAGGGGACGGCTACGATTACCGAAACCATTTTCGAGAATCGTTTCATGCATGTTCCAGAGCTAAGCCGTATGGGCGCAACCATGGAGCTGGAAGGCAATACCTGTATTATTCATGGTATTGAAAAGCTAAATGGTGCGCAGGTGATGGCTACCGATCTACGTGCATCGGCAAGTCTTGTGATTGCAGGCCTTGTGGCAGAAGGAACGACGATTGTCGACCGTATCTACCATTTAGATCGTGGTTACGAGCATATTGAAGATAAATTTAAAGGTCTAGGCGGGCACGTTGAGCGCGTTAAGTCTTAAGCAGTGACCTTTTTGATAAAAGCCATTTAAGTTTAAAAACTTAAATGGCTTTTTTGTTTTATGAGCTAGCGCAAGTTACAGCCTAGTAAAACAGGAAGCAGATCAAAAAACAGCCCAGAGTCAGATGCTATGTTGATGGTATGCCTGTTTTTGTCACATTTAACATCTATCTCTTTTATGGCCTCGTTTTTTTCTCGATGGGCTGTGCCGTTGTTTTTCGTAATTTTCGCTATAGCCAATTAAAGGTCGCTCCAACGCTGTGGGCGTTGGCGGTATTTGGTTTTTCCCATGCCTTCCATGAATGGTCTGAGCTCTATGTACTGATATTTTCAGATCATATCGCGCCAGAGTATCGTTTATTAACCCAATGGCTCTGTTTGGCAAAGCTATTCTTATCTTATGCAGCTCTGATGGTGTTTGCTTGGCAGATATTGACTATTAGCAATAAGCGTCTTGCCTATATAGGTCATGGGCTGATTATTGCGTTATTACTGAGTTATGCCTACTTAGTGATCCCAGATCTTCATCATCTTGCTGTAAATCAAGCCGGTTTTTCTGAGGCTAGTCAATACACCCGAATCTTAATCGGCTTCGGTAGTGCGATGCTAGCTGGTATTGGAATGGTGGTCTACGGCAACAGCTTACGCCAAGAAGAACACGGCTATGGTTTTTACTTCGCACTGAGCGGCATGGGTTTAATGATTTATGGCGTACTCTCAGGGTTAGTGCCAACCGAATATCACTACAGCGTGCCTATCTATCGCACATTGGCCGGTGGGATCATTTTAGTCGCTCTATTTAAGGCGCTTAAAGTCTTTGATCTAGAGAAGGAGCGCAAGACTGCCGCTAAGCTCAAACGTGCGATTGAAGCCGATAAGTATAAGGCGATTGGTCAGCTTGCTATGGGCGTGGCTCATGAGATCAATAACCCTTTAGCATCATCGACATTAGCGCTGGATCTATGGGAGAGAAAGCATCCCCACCTTTCTGAGTCAGAAGAGAATTACCTAAGCCGTGTTCGCTTAGGTATTGAGCGCGCATCCTCAATAAGTAAAGAGCTACTCAATTACGCAAGGCCTGCCTCAGGCAGGCGCTGCTTTGTCTCTCTTAGGGAGATATTAGATTCTGCAGCTAAGTTGCTATCACACCGCACCAAGCAGCATTCAATTGAATTTGAGTGCAGTCGTAATATTGTGCTCTATGCTGAGAAAGTAAAGTTAGAAGAGTTGTTTATAAACCTTTTATGCAATGCGATTGACGCGTCGAGTCCACAGAGTTCAATTTTTGTCACTGCGACGCAAGACGAGCATAAGGTCTGCGTGACTGTTGAGGATTTTGGTTGTGGGATGACAAAGGAGGAACTGACTCGCGCGCCAGAATTATTCTATTCCACCAAGGCATTAGGGCAAGGCACTGGTTTAGGCTTGGCGATCTGTGAGCAGATAGTCGCACTACATAATGGGAAAATGCATATTGTGAGCAGTAAACAGAAGGGCACTAGGGTCGAACTCACTTTTTATCGGGAGCAGCATTGATGATCACAGTTTTGTTAGCTGAGGATGATAGAGAGCTTAGCCGAAATATGGTTGAGATCCTTGAGCTTGAGGGATTTAGTGTTACAGCGGTTGAAAGTGCAGAAGCTGCGATTAGAGCTAGCGAGAAACAACATTTTGATATTGCACTGATGGACTTGCTGATGACGGGCATGACTGGAGTCGAAGCTATCTCGAACCTAAGACAAAATCAGCCGTTAATTGCAGTTATTATTATTACCGCTTATGCCACCGTCGATACGGCCGTGGATGCCATGAAAAAAGGGGCCGATAGTGTGATGACAAAGCCTTTTAAAAGCGATGAACTCATCGTCACCATAAAGCGAAGCCTAGCAGAGAAGCAGCTGTTTAAGAGTCGTGTCGATCTCGACCCTGATCTTGTCTACAGCGCACTGGCGAACCCTTATCGACGTAAAGCCCTTAATGTATTGGCAATCCATAAGGGCGTTAAATTTATGGATCTATGCCGCCTAGTTGAAATTGAGGACCATACAAAGTTTAATTTTCATCTGCGGCAGTTAAAAAAGGCGGGTCTTGTGATGCAAAATGAGAACAAGCTCTACATTTTGACAAATACAGGTCAATTCATGTTAACAAATCACAACATTTTTAATGCGTAAAACTTCTTATGTAACAATGCTTTGCCTGGTTGTTGATAACTAAAGTTCACAACTTTCTGTGAGTGGTGAACTCTGGTTATCTATCTCTTTAGTAGTAACTCTTCAATACTTGATTCATGCCCAAAGAGGCATATCAGTCGCCACTCCCTGCAACGTTGGCGATATGAATAGCAATGTTGAGGATGAACTTATGAACGCACACATTCCATATAAAAAGCTGATACTGGCCAGCATGATTACTATGTTGGCTGCTTGTGGCAGCGACAACGATGACAATACTAATCTACCCGAAGAAAACACTCCCCCCGTTGCGGTAGCTGACTTTGCCAATGTCTTGGCTGAAGAGGTTGTGACGATTGATGTACTTGCCAATGATACCGATGCCGATGGCGATACATTAACAATCGTTTCTGTTGATTCGGGTAACGCAGTAATAAAAGACGGCAAGGTCGATTTTACTGCAGGCACTGAAGCGGGAGAGGTGAAGTTTAATTACACGATAACCGATGGCACTGATGAGGCGTCTGCTGTTGTGACAGTCACGGTTGAAGCGCAACCAGAGCCTGAACCACTAACTTATGTTGGCAGCGCCGCTTGTGCGGGTTGTCATAGCGATCAACATAAGACGTTTGCTAAAACTGGCCATAACTTCAAGATCCAAAAAATTGCTAACGGTGAGCAACCCGTGTTTCCTTATACTCCAGAAGCAACGATTACCGGAGCAATCGATTTGTTAGTTGATTCAACACCTAACAATACTCTTGGAGCCCCAACTAGCTACGATGATGTAAGTTATGTTGTCGGTGGTTATCACTGGAAGATGCGCTGGTTAGATGCTGAAGGTTATATTGTCACTGGTGAAAACGTGCAATATAACATTCGTAATAGCGCCGGTGAGCTGAATATTCCTGACAATCATCCTGCTGACCCAGACGTGATGGGTAACTATAAGACTAGCGAGTTCGATTATCAGTATAAGTGTGGTAACTGCCATACAACAGGTTGGAAGCGTACGACCACTGAAGATGGGGATACGCGTAACCTTGACCGTCAAGATAGTCTACCGGGCATGGGCGGTACCTTTGCCGAGCAAGGTGTTCAGTGTGAAGCTTGTCACGGTGCAGGTAGTGAGCACATTAAGGCACCGACCAAAGCTAACATTACTAAAATCGCTTTGGCTCGTACTACAGAAGACTTCCTAGCTGAAGATATGGCGTTTGGTAAGGCTGTGACCTGCGGTGAATGTCATACACGTGATGGTGAGAAGGATTACCCAACGTATGTGAGCGCATATAACGCAGCCTTCCCTGATGGTAGCCAAGTGGGTGGACGCATTATCTCTAGTGGCGGCCTATCTAAGCACCACCAGACTGCAGATGAAATACTTGGTGTGGTTCCTGAAGCCCACGGTAGTTATCAAGCGGGTGACGAGATTGGTCCTAAGCGTAATATGAGCTGTACAACTTGTCATGACTCTCATAAGTCGACGGTCAATCAAGATAGTGCCGATGGCCTACATGCTGGAGCGGTGAAAGCATGTACTGATTGTCACGATAAAGAGTTCACCGATGGTGGTGGTTCATTTGGTCATGCAAATATGGCTGAATGTACAACATGTCATATGCCAAAGCTTGCCAAGAGTGCAGTGACTCATCTAGGTAAAGACGGCACAACAGCTTTCGGTGATGTGAAGTCTCATCTATTTACTATCGACTTAGACCCAGCGGCTAAGCAGTTCACTGAAGATGGTAAGTTCCAAATGCCTTGGTCAACTGCACAGTACTCATGTGGTGAATGTCATGCAGATTATGCGGACAAAGCTGCGGCGCTGCCTAAAATCCATAAATAAAAATAAGCTCATCATTATTTAGTCCCTCCCGACAAGCCACGCTAACCTATTTAGCGTGGCTTTTTTTGTACCCCGAAGGCTGAGACGGTAAGGCTAAGACGGTAAGGCTAAGACGGTAAGGCTAAGACGGTAAGGCTAAGACGGTAAGGCTAAGACGGTAAGGCTAAGACGGTAAGGCTAAGACGGTAAGGCTAAGACGGTAAGGCTAAGACGGTAAGGCTAA
>NZ_BPET01000031.1 GCF_019654915.1 Shewanella sp. MBTL60-007
CTTCTATAGACGATGGCAGAAAGCAAAAGCCCTCATTGGGAAAAATATCATCACGGTTTCAGAAGGGATTGCCGATGAGCTGAGTAATACAGGCTGGCTAAAAGCTAAAAGCATTCAAGCTATTTATAACCCTTTTAGAATTGAAGATATCAAGCAAAAAGCGTTACAGGAAAATGCTGAAATCCCCAATGAGCCCTTTATGATCCACATAGGCAGGGTGACAAGGCAGAAACGTTTAGACATTCTATTTCAATCGCTTGCATTGATGCCCTCAGCGCCCAAATTAGTTCTGCTAACCAATCGCCCCGAAAGAGCTCGTAAACTAGCGAAAAAGTATAATGTTGAAGATCGCATTATCACACCTGGCTTTCAATCCAACCCCTACGCTTGGATAGCACGAGCACAATTGATGCTGTTGAGCTCGGATTTTGAAGGCTTTGGATTGGTGCTAGCTGAATCTCTCATCTGTGGTACCCCAGTCGTGAGCACCGACTGTCCATACGGTCCCAATGAGATTTTAACTGGAGAGCTTGCTAAATACTTAGTTCCTCGTAGAAACCCAAAGGCATTAGCCGAGCGTGCGCTTGCATGCCTTGCACAACCTCCCCAATTAGAAAATATCGATATTCTAAATAAAGTGGACAGTCACTATATTGCACAAAAATACATTGAGTTATGTGATCGATAATATTGCACTATAGCCTCCAGTAGCCAAGCTTGCGTCGCATCTTTATGTGGCGCAATAGATTCATCGGCTTAGGTTTAAGGTCTGTAATACCATTTTCAATCAGCTCATCTGTTGCAACCAGCACTCGCTCACTGGACAAGCCATCACGAAATGGATGAATATCATCGCAATAGTCTGCAATTTTAGCCATTAACTCAGGTGGTCGATTTAAGGCCTTTGTTAATGCTGGCTCTATTTCATCAAGCTCCTCAACATTAACGAGGTGCGACCAACTTGTGTTATTTTTAAATGTCACCACAGGTTTGCCCTGTAGTAAAAACATAATCAACACTGAAGATGTATCGCACAACATCACATCAGCTGTTTTCAATAATGGCAGCACATTGTCTGTTTCAATAAATGTCAGATTATCGCTTTCAAGCGCCTTATATTTATCAACAATATCTTGGCTCATCTTTGGGTGAAACTGTACCAACCAACGCCAGTTACCTTTCTCTGATAAGGCTTTAATCTTATCGTAAACGATAGGTGCGCAAGATAAACGGTGAGAAAAAGTAGAGCAGAAAAGTACAACAGGCCTATCATCTCCCTCTATCTCATAGGTACTCTCTAACTCCCCTTTATACATAGGGTCCAGTGTCGGCCAACCCGTTTCAACCACTTTAAAAGTGCCTAATTTGTCAGCCAGCGCTTCAAAAGGTAATGTCGTTGCAGGCCCCTGGGTACAATAGAGATCAAAGCAGTTACGTATTTGAAAGTGGCCTCTTTGATTTCTTTTTCCAGAGTTAAAACCATGGAAAACACCAACTTTTACCCCTGGAATAAAATCAGGAACAACATTGCCAGGCACAAATACAGCGTCAGGTTTCCAAGCTCTTACCTCTTCGATAGTTAGGAGTCGTTTCTCTTCCATTTTTAAGAAATCAGGATTAACTTCATCACCCTCCAAGAACCAACAAGCCTCGTCTCCCCTCGCTTGTATTGCTTGCTGTAACGGCCGCAAAATAGCGTACGAATAGTTCTGTGCAATATAAAGTAGATAACGTTTGTTGTTTGTACTCACAACAATTCCCCTCACAAACTCTTCAATGTTTATTTAACCAATGCCAAATATTCTTGAGCAATCCGCGCTGCCTGTACTTTTGCCAAAATATCAACGTCCTCCATTAATGGAGGTGATTCAAGCATTTCATCTAGCTTACGCGCTAACGCAGCAGGATCACGGCGAGGCACCAAAAATCGAGCCAATTCACCGGTCATAATTTCACTCGGCCCATGGGGACAATCGGTACTCACCACTGGCGTTCCACAAGCTAAGGACTCAATCAAAACGGTCGGTAAGCCCTCAAAGTCAGAACTCAATACAAGCGCTTTAGCCCCTTTTATCCATGGAAATGGATTTGGCTGAAATCCTGGAATAATGACACGATGCTCTACCCCATACTTCTTCGCAGCCTTCTGAGCTTTTTTAGGATTATGGCAAAGAAGTACTACAGGGATCTGGCTTTCCATTTTTGCGATAGCTTGAAACAGAATGTCATGACGTTTCTGTTTTACGTAACGACCAATATGAATGAGATATTCTGTATCCGGAATTCCTTTAGCAGGCTGCTGAGACAAAGTATCAATGTCAACAAATTCAAATGGATTATAGATGCATCGCATTGACGCAGGCCTTATCCGCTTAGTTTGTCGAATCTCATCGGCAATCCCCTCAGAGACAGTCACAAGATGATGCCCATTTAGTGCTTTCTTTGCCTGTAGCTTCTTCAAATACGCAAAGGGTCCGAGTTTAGCGTGCCTTGTAAGCTCCTCTTCAACCGAAGCATGCACCACTACAAATAGCGGCGAGACCTTGGTTTTTACCATTAAGCGATTGGTTTTATCTAAATTGGATAAAAATAGATCAAACTTACCCACCTCTTGCTCGATACTATGGATCTTCTCAGTAAGCTTCTTTACCGCAGGAGTTAAGTTCCAGAAACGGTTAAAATCTCTATCTTTCTTAGCAAAACAGACATGCACGGGCAGGTTTTCAGGAATATCGAATGCGACATTATCTGTCATCACCAAGAAATGAGGTTCATGTCCCATCTCGGTAAACTCTTTGGCGAGTGTCAGCATTACTTTCTGCGCCCCGCCCCCACCTAAGCTATCTAAAGCAATTGCAATTCTCATTGCTGAACTCCAAATTTATTACGGTATAAATCATCAAGAATATTCATACCAATACCTAGCCCATTAACACACTCACACAGAGCTAAGGCTGCCTCTAATCTAGCTAGATTTTCAGCCTTCATTAATTCTATCAGCCGATCCGACATCTGCCTCGCGTCGCTGTTACTACCAACAGTTAACCCGCTCTCTTCACAAACCTTGAGGCGATAATTTTGATCTTTTGACACAGCTACCGACAGGGTTGGTTTCTTTAGTGCAATAGCCTGCAATAATGTATCACCACCACTCAATACGGCAATTTTGGCCGCATCGAGTAGGTCGATAAGCTCGCCATGCTCCAACTCTTTAATCGCTGTAACCCCTTCAGCAGAAAACATAGCGTTTGGATAATTGGGTCCATAAACGATAACACAGGGAATCTGAGTCGCTTGATAGATATTAGCTGCTGCCTGGGCAAACTCTTCTACAATATAGCCTCGACTATTCGTATGCCCACCCGAGCCCGCATTTAACAAAATAAACCCACCCACGCTTAAACCATACTTGCTTAAAAGAGTTACTTGGCTATCAAGGTTCGGGTTAACAAATATTGGACCTGTAATTGTAGGCTCGGGCTTATCGATTAATCGCAACTTAAATCTATCTAGCCAGCTAATTGGCCCAATGACAAACTCTGGCTGTACCACCCAGTGACTATCTGTCACTCTGGCACGCAATATCTTCATTCCACGCCTACGCTTACGCTTATGCTGACTCAGAAAAATGACTTTTGCACCTAACTTGTTAGCGTGAGTCAGTTGAGAGCGCCGTCCTGACGCATCGAAGATGACAAAATCAGGCAGAAAGAAAGAGATAAAGTCATTCACCGCCTTGATGTTCTTAGTTGGCGTATCATCCAAAAGTGCTGCAGGATAGGGGCAAGTCAAGGCGTAGGGAGCCTGACGACTTAAAATAAATTGAATCGTTGCATTAGGCCAGCGACGTTTAACCTCATCAGCAATAATCAGCGAGCGCATATACTCACCAACCCCTTCAGCAGAAGATACAGGTACAAACAGGAACTTAGGGGAGCCTAGGGTCATTAATTCAACTCATCAAAAACGAAAATACATCATGCTAATGGGCATACTAACAAACATTTATACTTGAGAGTGACATAACAAAGGATCTAACTTAGCAATGACCTTGTCTACATCAATCAATGCCATCAATTCTTCCCCCTTCGCACGTGTGCCCCAAGGGATATCACCTTGCTTCTGCTGCACAATCACTTCATTGTAAACACTCACAACCGAGTCTAAGCTAGTGTAAGGCCCTGTCCGTCCAGGGTTTGAGTGAGCATATAAGCCGATCACAGGCGTCCCTTGAGTCACCGCCATATGTGCAGGACCAGTATCAGGCGCCACGACTACAGCCGCCTGCTTAAGTATCGCCAACAGTTGTAGTAGTGAGGTTTTACCTACTTGGTTTTCTAATTCTGATTTAGCAGCAGCTTGTATATTCTCAGCAAGCTCTCGCTCAAGTGCTGTTGGGCCGCCACACAGGATGACGCGATAGCCTTTCTCAACCGCATAATCAGCAACGGCAGCATAGCGCTCTGGCAACCAGTTGCGCTCTGCTTTACTGGCAGCGGCGCAGATAACCATTACCGAGCTAACATCGGGAATAAGCGCCTTAGCAAACTCGGTATCGGCGGCGGGAACGGGAATGTTCCAGCTAGGAGTCAGATCCGTCACCCCTACGGCCTTGGCAAAGCCCATAAAGCCTTCTAACACGTGTGGCGTCGCTTGAGGTTCAATATGGTGATTTGTCACCAACCACTGACCCTCTTTTGCTCTAAAGCGATCGAAGCCGATACGCACCTTAGCTGAGATAGCTAACGAGGCAATAGTTGCACGCAGGGCTACCTGCATATGCAATAACACATCAAACTTGCGCCCCTTGAGTGCTCGCTTGAGATTAAAGTAACTGCGCCAACCTTGCGATTTATCGAAAATCACAAATTCAACACCCTCAAGGTGCTTTAATAATTGATACTCCACCTTCCCCAAAATCCAAGTGATCTTAAGCTGTGGATAGCGACGTTGAATAGCCTGAACCATGGCCACGGCATGGCAAACATCACCAATAGCAGACAGCCTTAATAGGCATAGCGACTCGGCGTTACTTAAGTCGATATGGTTTGATTTAACGTTCTGGGTGTCACTTGAAGTCGATAAGCTCATTAGTGCTCGAAGGTTATTTGGCGCAATCTGCCGATCTTAATGTAGAATGCCTATAGGTTCCACGCTTTAGCTTACAAATCTATCTATGAAGTTTAAAAAAACAGCCAAAGGCAGCATCGCTTATTGCCAGCATACACCGTCAAGCATCGAGCCTAGCTGGTTTGGAGCGGACTTTTGGCGTCAGCACTCTGCCATTACCGGTTCATCTAAAGGACGCTATACCACCTGGTTTGTCGATGCCAGCCGCATTGCTAGCGAGCAAAACCAATGGGTGCTTCGCCACTATTATCGTGGTGGTTTGATAGAAAAGATTAGCCGTGACCAATATCTGTTTACCGGTTTAGAAAAAACCCGTGCGGTAGCGGAATTAGCGTTGTTGGAAACCTTATTTGAGCAAGGGTTTGCCGTGCCTAAGCCGATTGCCGCCAATGTTGAACGCTCAGGTCTATTCTATCGAGCTGACTTAATCATAGAGCGGGTAGAAGGCGCCGAAGACTTAGTTGCCAGATTAAGCAAGTCAGCCATGTCTGATGAGCAGTGGCAAACACTGGGGGAAACCATCGCCCAGTTCCACAACCACGGCGTTTACCACGCGGATCTCAATGCGAAGAATATTCTTATCTGCGCAGACAAGTTTTATCTTATTGATTTTGATCGTGGCGAGCTAAGGCAAACCAACTCACAGTGGCAACAAGCCAATATGAGCCGTTTACTGCGCTCCTTCAGAAAGGAGCTCGGTAAGCTATCTACCTTGGCATTTGACGAAGGTAATTGGCAGCAATTGCATCAGGCATATCAAGCCAAGCTCAATCAGTAATTTTTGCCAGTTTCAAAAAACAATAAAAAGGTCTGCGCGAATGCAGACCTTTTTTACTCAATTAAAAATATACTCACACTAACCGTTAATAAACGATTCCACCACAGCCAACTGCTTAGTGAGCGAACCCCGATTTTGCTCAACCACACCTTTTGCCGCAACACTCGCTTGATTATAGGCGCGCTTGTCTTCAAATAATTGGATCAAGTTTTTCGCAAGTGCTTCACCTGAATCAACAACTTTCAGCCCCCCCGCCGATGCAAGCAGTTCGGTGATCTCATTAAAGTCACGGTAATGTGGTCCCATCATCACAGGCAGACCCATAGCAGCAGGTTCGAGCGGGTTATGTCCGCCATGTACAATGAGCGAACCGCCAACAAAAGCTTGATCGGCAGCGCCGTAAAAAGTCAACAACTCGCCCATGGTGTCACCCAGTACTACTTGGGTTTCAAGCTGCACTGGCTCACCTTTGCTACGTCTTACAATCGTTAACCCTGCCGACTTAATTGCTAATGCAGCCGCATCAAACTGCTCAGGATGTCTCGGCACCATGACCATCAAGGCATTAGGGTATTTCGCTAGCAGTTGTTTATGAGCCGCAATTAACGCATCAAACTCCCCTGGATGCACCGAACCTGCGACCCAAACTGGTTTATCCATTGCCAGCCACTGAAGCCTTAAGGTTTTCGCAATATCGATTCGCTGCTTATCGATATTGATGTCGAACTTTAAGCTACCACAAACCGTAACTCGTTCCGTCGCAACGCCCAAGGCGACAAAACGCTCTGCCGCCTGTTGTGACTGCGCAGCAATACCATCGAGCAGCTTAAGCATGGGCGCAGTTAGCTTGTGATGCTTTCGATAAGAATCCGCCGACTTTTGTGATAAACGCGCATTTACCAATAGCACCTGAGTACTAGCCTGTTTAAGGTAATGGATGAAATTTGGCCAAAGCTCAGTTTCCATGATGATGCAGCACTTAGGTGAGACTTGCTTAACGAATCGCTGAGCACACCAAGCCAGATCGAAGGGTAAATAGCAATGCTGCACACTCGAGCCAAAAGCCCGAACAACCTCGGCCGAGCCGGTCGGGCTGGTTGTGGTAATGGTAATGCTTAGTTCTGGATGCTGAAGCTGAATCTGCTTAATCAAGGGAATAGCCGCTAAGGTTTCCCCCATTGATACCGAATGTACCAAGAGATCGGTTTGTTTTAATGGTATAAGGCCGAATCGCTCGCTCCAACGACCACGGTAGTCTTTGCTTTTAAAGGCGCGCATCGCAAGGTACACCAGCAACAGGGGGCTAATTAAATATAAAGCGATTGAATAGAGGCTACGATTCATGAAATTTGCTACTTTCTTGCGTTTTACTTGAACAATTGCGCTAATGCTAACATGATAGTCAAACCTTAACGTAATTACACATGTGTGATTCAAACAGGATAGGCATAAAAGAGACGATTAACGGTCAATTGTATGCCGAGTTAATTATACCGGATATTAATCATTTAGGATGAATATGAAGACCCGTGACAAAATCGT
Source organism: Shewanella sp. MBTL60-007 (assembly GCF_019654915.1). GTDB lineage: Bacteria > Pseudomonadota > Gammaproteobacteria > Enterobacterales > Shewanellaceae > Shewanella. Next base: position 7,451 of record NZ_BPET01000031.1, read on the forward strand.
ACAAGCCAGTTTAAAGTTGTTTAATGAACATGGCGAAAGAGCAATCACAACCAATCATATCGCCGCCCACCTCAATATCAGCCCCGGTAATCTCTACTACCATTTTCGTAATAAAGAAGACATCATCCGCTCAATTTTTGGTCTCTATGAGCAACACCTCGAGTCAGGCTTTCAGCCATATGTCGATAAAGAAGTCGATGTTGACCTGTTGATAGGCTACTTTGATGCGATGTTTTATACCCTTTGGCAGTTCCGCTTTATGTATGCCAACCTTGCGGATATTCTCAGCCGCGATGAGACACTAAAAAACCGCTACCTGAAGGCTCAACAAGATGTATTGGCCCGTTCGAGTAGCGTACTAGAAAAACTGACTCAAGATGGATTTCTAGCCATTAATCCCGAAGACCTAAAGCCGCTAGCCGATACCATTAAAATGCTGGTCAGCTTTTGGATTAGCTATAAGCTCACTCAAACTCAGTCAAACATAGGCTCAATCACCAAAGAGTCGCTATACGAAGGCTTATTGCGGGTGATCATGCTGTTTAAGTCCTACGCGACACCGAGCTCACAGGCCACTTTTTTGCGACTAGAGGAGCACTACCGCTCGCAAATGCTCTAAAGTTTTGTTTAAGCGCATGAACACGCTTTCATGCGCTAACTTCAGCTCCTTGCTACAGCAATTCTTTAATCACACCCCAAATCCCCCGAAAGTTAAACATTAGTTTAACTAATGTAAACTTTAACTATTCCCTAATCTAAATAATCCCAATTTCAGTCCTAAAAAAAGGCTGTAGAGCCGCGTCAATTAGGGTTAAAATGCCAGCACTCCAATACTCAAAATAATGCTAATTAAGGAGAATAAAGGTGCCAAAGACCTCATTCTACGACCAAATAAATCAACAGCTTGCCGACGTTAAAGCCGAAGGCCTGTATAAAAGTGAGCGGGTAATTGTTTCTCCTCAGCAAACTGCAATTGAAGTTAATGGCGACCAAGTTATTAATTTTTGTGCCAACAACTACCTAGGCTTAGCCAACCATCCTGAACTGATCAAAGCCGCTCAAGCAGGTTTAGATGCACACGGTTTCGGCATGGCATCGGTACGCTTTATCTGTGGTACCCAAGATATCCATAAGCAGTTAGAGGCTAGCCTTAGCGAATTCTTAGGCATGGAAGACACCATTCTTTACTCTTCATGCTTCGATGCTAACGCAGGCCTATTTGAAACTTTATTGAGCGCCGAAGATGCGATCATCTCTGACGCACTAAACCATGCATCTATTATCGATGGCGTGCGTCTATGTAAGGCAAAACGCTTCCGTTACGCTAACAACGACATGGCCGATCTTGAAGCCCAGCTTATTGCCGCTAAAGAAGCTGGCGCACGCAATATCATGATCGCTACCGATGGCGTGTTCTCGATGGATGGTGTTATCGCTAACCTAAAGGGCGTATGTGATCTTGCAGACAAGTATGGCGCACTCGTGATGGTCGATGACTCTCACGCCGTGGGTTTTGTTGGCCAAGAAGGTCGCGGTACTCACGAGTATTGTGAAGTAATGGATCGCGTAGACATCATCACAGGCACCCTAGGCAAGGCGCTTGGTGGTGCATCGGGTGGCTTTACCTCTGGCAAGAAAGAGGTGATCGACTGGTTACGTCAGCGTTCTCGCCCTTACCTATTCTCAAACTCGTTGGCACCGTCAATCGTGACGGCATCAATCCATGTTCTTGAAATGCTAAAATCTGGCCAAGCGCTACGAGAAGCAGTTTGGGAGAACAGCCGCTACTTCCGTGAGAAGATGTCTGCAGCAGGCTTCACCCTTGGTGGCGCCGATCATGCAATCATTCCAGTGATGATTGGCGATGCAAAACTGGCTAGCGATTTTGCTAACCGTCTATTAGCCGAAAACATCTACGTCATCGGTTTCTCTTTCCCTGTGGTACCAAAAGGTCAAGCACGTATTCGTACGCAAATGTCTGCGGCTCACACTAAAGAGCAAATCGACAAAGCGATTGAAGCCTTTACCCGCATCGCGAAAGAGATGGGGATTATCGGCTAAGCTAAAGCAACAAGGGCTACATATGTAGCCCTTATTGAATGACATTCAGCAAGCAGCAAACATAAGCTTGTAATAGGTTATAAGATGAAAGCACTAAGCAAATTAAAGCCTGAAGAAGGCATCTGGATGGTCGATGCACCTAAGCCAGAGGTGGGCCATAACGATCTACTAATTAAAATCCGCAAGACCGCTATCTGTGGCACAGACGTTCATATCTACAACTGGGATGAATGGTCACAAAACACCATTCCCGTGCCTATGGTTGTCGGTCATGAGTATGTGGGTGAAGTCGTTGGCATGGGCCAAGAAGTACGTGGTTTCTCTGTGGGCGATCGCGTTTCGGGTGAAGGCCATATCACTTGCGGTCACTGCCGTAATTGCCGCGGCGGACGTACCCACCTGTGCCGTAATACCTCAGGTGTAGGTGTAAACCGCGAAGGTGCTTTTGCCGAATACCTCGTTATTCCAGCCTTCAACGCTTTTAAAATCCCAGATGATATCTCTGATGATTTAGCTTCTATCTTCGATCCATTCGGTAACGCCGTTCATACCGCTCTATCGTTTGACCTAGTGGGCGAAGACGTATTGATCACAGGCGCGGGTCCTATCGGTATCATGGCCGCTGCCGTATGCCGTCACGTTGGCGCACGCCACGTGGTGATCACCGACGTGAATGAATACCGTCTAGAGTTAGCACAGAAGATGGGCGCGACCCGTGCTGTTAACGTTGCCAAAGAGAAATTGGAAGATGTAATGCAGGAACTGGGCATGACAGAGGGCTTCGATGTTGGCCTAGAGATGTCTGGCGTGCCTTCAGCGTTCCACTCTATGCTTGATACTATGAATCACGGTGGCAAAATCGCCATGCTAGGTATTCCAGGTGGTGATATGGCTATCGACTGGAGCAAGGTGATCTTCAAAGGATTAATCATCAAAGGGATCTACGGTCGCGAGATGTTCGAAACTTGGTACAAGATGGCCAGCCTTATCCAATCAGGCCTAGATATCTCTCCAATCATCACTCATCACTACAGTATCGATGAGTTTCAGCAAGGCTTCGATGCAATGCGTTCAGGCCAGTCTGGTAAAGTTATCCTGAACTGGGACTAAACTTTAGCTGGCTAAAGCTTAACCTTTAATAGTGGCTGTAATACACTTTCGTATTGCAGCCCTTTTTATCACTACACAATTTGTCATTACATCATGAACTCGGGATTATTATGTCAGCGTTTCAACACCTAAGCGTAAGCCAACTCATGCAGATGCAGCAAACATCACCAGAGTTGCAGATTGTCGATATTAGAGATGCCGCTAGCTATGAATCGGGTCATATCGATGGCTCCTTTAACCTCAATAATGAAAACCTAGCGCACTATATTGCCGATGCCGATATGGATCTGCCGATTGTTGTAGTTTGCTATCATGGGATAAGTAGCCAAAGTGCGGCGACCTATCTTAATGAACAGGGCTTCGATGAAGTCTTCAGTTTAGATGGCGGTTACAGTGCTTGGCATTTAGCGCATCAATAAATGAGCATGAGGGTAACTGAATGATTGAGATTGGCAGGCTTCCTAATAGCCGAGCAGCACAGGCTCTCATTGACTACCTCAAGGGGCTTAATATCGACTGTGAGCTGGTGCCCACCGAACAAGGGGTGGCACTAATGATCCATGATCAAAGCCAATTCGACCGCGCCCATCGCGAATTCCAAGCCTTTATTCACAACCCTTACGATGAAAAGTATCTCGCTGCATCATGGGAAAATGGTGATACTCACACCAAATTAGATTACGGAAATCCGAGTTTACAACTCATCAGTCAATTTATAACGGGTGCAGGCCCATTGACCTTACTAGTATTTTTTACTTGTGTCGTCATCTACGCCGCGATGAATCTTGGCTTCGCCAACCCGATCTTCGAGCAACTGTCATTTTTTGGGGCGACACAATCTGCAACACTGAGTGAGTTCTGGCGGATCTTTACTCCCAGCCTACTGCACTTCTCAGCAATGCATATCATCTTCAACCTGCTTTGGTGGTGGTATTTGGGCGGCAAGATTGAGAATAAACTGGGTTTCACTCCATTATTCATTCTATTAATCGTTGGCGGCACGCTGCCCAATATCTTGCAGTACTATATGGCAGGCCCAGGCTTTGGTGGTCTGTCTGGCGTGGTTTATGCCGTCGTCGGCTATACATGGGTTATGGGGGTAAAACGTCCCGAGTCAGGAATCGGCCTACCGCCTGCTTATATCGGTTTCATGTTGTTATGGTTAGTCTTTGGTTTCACCGATATGTTTGGTCTATCTATCGCTAACGGTGCCCACTTAGGTGGCCTGCTGGTCGGCCTGATCCAAGGTTTCGTCGACAGTAAAACCCGCAAAATTTAAATCTCTTGAATCGATAGTGCTATTCAGCCCTGTATTCATCGCTTTGCTAGATAGCCCGCATACCGCGGGCTAAATCTTATAGGCTATTTAATGCTAAAAGTATTAAGCCATCTCTAGCACTTTCGCTACTAACTTGCTGATCCCTGAATGCGCTTCAAGGATATCCCCAGCCAACATATAAGCAGGAGTACTAACCACCTTATGCTCCTCATCGACAACAACCTCATCCACAAGCGCAGCCTTATGTTGGCCACCTTGCTGCTCAAAAGCGGCAGCGGTGCCCACATCACTGCCTATGGTTCCCTTAACGCCTAAAGGATAAAACTGAGGGATCATCACAGGAGAAATACAGATAAAACCGACAGGTTTAGCAGCCTCACTAAACTGCGATATAAACTGCTTAATACTCGGCTCGACGACATGCTCGGCACCGGCAATGGCAAAGTCACATAGATTCTTCGCCGCACCGAAACCGCCAGGGATCACCAAAGCGTCGAACTCGGCAATATCAAGTTCATCTACCGCCTTAATATCGCCACGGGCTATCCTTGCGGACTCAACCAAGACATTGCGCGTTTCGTTCTCCTGTACCTCACCTGTGAAGTGGTTAATCACATGGAACTGTGGAATATTCGGAGCAAAACATTGGTAACTTGCACCAGCCCTAGTGATCTCCAATAGGGCCAAAACAGACTCATGTAACTCCGTGCCATCGTAAACGCCACAGCCACTTAAAAGTACCGCGATTTTTTTCATTAAAAAGCCCCTTTATATATCATATTGTTTTAACAAAATTGCAATAAACAGCTTGATCAGATTATTTATCGTGCTAAGTTAGGTCAACACTTTAGCAGGCGAGCAATATTTAATCAGAAAATGGACTTTAAATATGCATAAAAATAAAAAGTCCACATATTTAGTTTAAATAGCTGAAATAAAACCCACTTCACACATTTAATTTAACTAGCCAATTATCAATAACTTAGGCTTACCCCACTTTATTGCATTTTTTAGTCAAGATCGAGTTCTCCTGTTTCATTCACAGAGTTATCCACAGGCTGTGATTTATTTTTACGTGGCCGAAATAGCCCTAATATGGCATGCTAGCGCCATCATCGAACTCCGATATATAAATACTTAACTATGCCTAAAATTGCCGATAACCCTTTAATTCTTGTGGATGGTTCTTCATACCTCTACCGCGCCTACTATGCTCCACCTCACCTAACGAATTCTAAGGGAGAAGCCACTGGCGCCGTATATGGCGTTATCAACATGCTTCGCAGCCTATTAAACCAATATAAGCCATCACAGATGGCGGTGGTTTTTGACGCAAAAGGTAAAACCTTCCGTAACGAGATGTATTCGGAATATAAGGCGCAGCGACCACCTATGCCTGACGATCTGCGCACACAAATTGAGCCTCTGCACAGAATCATCAAGGCACTCGGTCTTCCACTTGTCTGCATTCCAGGTGTCGAGGCCGATGACGTCATCGGTACCATTGCCACCCAAGCCAGTAAAGAGGGTCGCGCGGTATTGATCAGCACCGGCGATAAAGATATGGCTCAATTGGTAGATGACAATATTACCTTAATCAATACCATGACCAATACCATCATGGGACCTGCCGAGGTAAATGAAAAATTTGGTGTTGGCCCCGAGCTAATTATCGATCTACTGGCCTTACAAGGCGATAAAGCCGATAACATTCCTGGTTTACCCGGCGTAGGTGAAAAAACCGCGCTAGCCATGCTCATTGGTGTGGGCGGTGTAGAGCAGATCCTTGCTGCACCAGAAAAGATGCCTGAGCTTGGCTTCCGTGGCTCTAAAACCATGCCGGCTAAAATTATTGAGCATGCCGATATGCTTAAGCTCAGTTATGAGCTGGCAACAATCAAGTTAGATGTAGATCTTGATCAAGACTGGCATCAACTTTCGATTTCACCAGCCGACAAAGATGAGCTCATTAAGTGTTACGGCGAGATGGAGTTTAAGCGTTGGCTAGCCGAAGTCCTCGATAACAAGAGCGACAAAACCACTGCCACCGAGTCAGAAGATGATGCACCAGCAGCCAAGCTTGATCTCGAAATAGAGTACGACACCATCCTGACGCTAGAGCAGCTCGACAGCTGGATTGAAAAATTAAAAGCCGCCGAGCTTATCGCCATCGATACCGAAACCACTAGCCTCAATTATATGGAAGCTAAGTTAGTCGGCATCTCTTTCGCTGTAGAAGCGGGTAAAGCAGCCTACCTGCCATTAGGCCATGACTATGTCGATGCTCCAGAGCAGTTAGATAGAGATGTTGTATTTGAAAAACTACAACCGCTACTTGAAGACGAAAACCTTAAGAAGGTTGGCCAAAACCTAAAGTACGACATCAGCATCTTTGCTAACGCAGGCATCACACTACGTGGTGTACAGTTTGATACCATGCTTGAATCTTATGTGTTTAACTCAGTCGCTTCTAAGCACAACATGGACGACTTGGCATTAAAGTACCTTGGCCATAAGAACATCAGTTTCGAGGAAATTGCAGGTAAAGGCGTAAAACAGCTAACTTTCAATCAAATTCCATTAGAAACTGCCGCACCTTATGCAGCGGAAGATGCCGATATTACTCTGCGTCTGCACCAACACTTATGGCCACGGCTCAGCAAGCACAGCGAACTGGCAAGTGTGTTTAGCGATATCGAACTACCGCTAGTTAACATTTTGTCTGATATCGAACGCCAAGGTGTGTTGATCGATAGCATGTTGCTAGGGCAGCAGAGCGAAGAGCTCGCTCGCAAGATTGATGAACTAGAGCACAAAGCACACGAAATTGCAGGTGAACCATTTAACTTAAGCTCTCCTAAGCAGTTGCAGGCACTATTCTTCGAAAAACTGGGTTACCCAGTCATTAAGAAGACACCTAAAGGTGCTCCCTCAACAGCTGAAGAAGTGTTAGTAGAGCTTGCTCTGGATTACCCTCTGCCTAAGATAATTCTTGAGCACCGTAGTCTGGCTAAGCTAAAAAGCACCTACACAGATAAGCTACCGTTGATGGTTGATGCCAAGACTGGTCGTGTACATACCAGTTATCATCAGGCCAATGCTGCAACAGGGCGTTTATCCTCGAGTGAGCCAAACTTGCAGAATATCCCGATCCGTACCGAAGAGGGGCGTCGTATTCGCCACGCGTTTATCGCACCAGCGGGTAAGAAGATCCTCGCAGCCGACTATTCGCAAATTGAACTTAGGATCATGGCGCACTTGTCGCAAGATGCAGGCTTGCTGAAAGCCTTTGCCGAAGGCAAAGATATTCATAAGGCGACAGCAGCAGAAGTGTTCGATGTCGACTTTAGCGAAGTCACCTCTGACCAACGTCGCCGCGCCAAAGCCGTTAACTTCGGCTTGATCTATGGCATGTCGGCATTTGGCTTGGCCAAGCAGCTTGATATTCCAAGAGCCGAAGCACAAAGCTATATCGATACTTACTTTAAACGCTACCCTGGCGTATTAAAGTATATGGAAGAAACTCGCGCAATCGCAGCCGATCTTGGTTACGTATCAACCCTATTTGGCCGTCGCTTGTATCTACCGGCCATTAAAGATAGAAATGCCATGCGTAGGCAAGCTGCCGAACGCGCAGCGATCAACGCACCGATGCAAGGTACTGCCGCCGATATCATTAAGAAGGCGATGATCGATATTGCTCAGTGGATCGCAACTGAAACTCAGGGCGAAATTACCATGATCATGCAGGTACACGATGAATTGGTGTTTGAAGTTGATGAAGCTAAGGCCGATAGCTTGCAGGCAAAAGTATGCGAATTGATGGCCGCTTCGGCTAAGCTTGATGTTGAGTTACTGGCTGAAGCCGGCATTGGTGACAACTGGGAACAAGCACACTAAATTCTCTTAAGTCATGGCTGGCGGAACACTCTGCCAGCCACTTTTGTTCCAAATCTGAAGCTTCCTTTCCATATCGTTCGAATTCACGCAACCGCCGTTCAATTAATCACAAAATTAGCTCTGCCAACAGAATCAATGTAAACAATTGATAAGTAGTCATTAAAGTGAAATTTAACGATCATTTACTGTATCTTTATTGCACAAACATTGGGATATCCATCACATTATTGTGTGTTTTTTACAAAAACAGTTTTTCATATTACGATTAATGGAGTAATATTCTCTGCGTAGGGTACAGAGGTTAAGATGTTCTATCTTTCAGACCTTTTTTTTACGTTCGCTATTTAATAGTGAATGGCCAAATTATGGCGCCCCAGCAAATCTAATTTGCTGGGGCTTTTTTTCGTCTGAAATAAAATTTAGAGTAATTACTTTAAATTGAACAAAATTCGAGTTATGCTGTGTTCATTGAGCGATATCAACCTAGTTTGATTGAACTTGAGTCTTGTTGAATTTAGCTTCTCCCCAAAAGAGCTAATTTATACCGATGGTTTATTGCCGTCGGTTTTTTTTGCCTATTTCTCCCTTAATGTTCCTGCCTTTACGATAAATAAGCCAAAAAAAACGCCCCTTTTAAAGGAGCGTATTCATCTATCTGCGTGCCACAGCTATGACATTAAAAGCGTTACTCTTTGCCAACTTCTGCTTGAGCGGCAATCGCATCTGCTTCTAGTTGTTGCATTAGCCATTCAGGCTTGCACCAACTATCTAGAATACCTAGCACTTTGCCTTTACCAATACCTTTTAATGAAGAGAAAGGCTCAACTTTTACGCCATCTTTAAAATGACTTAGCTTCTTGCGTACCTCGTTCACCATCTTCATTCTGGCACTTTGACCAAGCTTATCGGCTTTGGTTAACAGTGCTAAAACTGGAATATGACTCTCAACCGCCCACTCGATCATCTGCATATCGAGATCTTTAAGTGGGTGACGGATATCCATCAGTACCACAACACCACTCAAACAATCGCGTTTCAATAGGTATTCACCCAGTGACTCTTGCCACTTAAGCTTCAGTGCCAAAGGAACCTGAGCAAAACCATAGCCTGGTAGATCCACCAAGCGACGATGCTTATCCAACCTAAAAACGTTAATTAACTGAGTACGCCCAGGCGTTTTACTGGTTCGAGCAATCTTTTGCTCCGTTAGTAAGTTCAAAGCACTCGACTTACCCGCGTTAGAACGGCCCGCAAATGCGATCTCAACCCCAACATCGCCAGGGAGATATTCATTCAAGTGTGCAATATCAGGTGCACTAATTAAAAACTCCGCTTTACGGAAATCGATACGAGATTCACTCACAATTAACTCCAAAACTTTACTAACAAACCTTTATAAATATCGAAGAGTTGCTTACATTTTCACAATTTCGTGTAAAATATTACCCCGATCACATAAAATACATTTTATCACGCTTGCGGGTCTTCCTAGTAAGCTCAGGACAAATATTTTAATAAGAAGTTGGAACGCCATGAAAAAGTTAGCTCTTGCGCTGTCTGTTTTAGCCACAATCTCTTCACCTGCTATGGCCGAAGGAAATGCCGAAGCCGGAAAAACTAAAGCCATTGTTTGTTCTGCATGTCACGGTGTTGACGGTAACAGCATGATAGACATGTATCCTAAACTTGCAGGTCAACATAGTACCTACCTTGAAAAACAGCTACATGATTTCCGCAGTGCAGCACAGACTGGCGGAAAAGAAGGTCGTATGGACCCAATCATGGGCGGTATGTCTGTAGCCCTAAGCGATCAAGACATCGCTGACTTGGCGGCATTTTATGCTAGCCAAGAAAATAAAGATATCGAAGTTAAAGATATTCCAGAGTTAGGCGCACAGCTTTATAAAACTGGTGACTCAGCCCGTGGCATCACAGCATGTATTGCTTGTCATGGACCAGAAGGTAAAGGAAGCGAGCTTGCTGGCTTCCCTGCAATCAACAGCCAACATGCAAATTATATCAAGATCCAGCTAAATAAGTTCCACGATACAAATCGTAACAACGACTTAAATGGCATGATGCAAGATGTTGCTAAAAAATTGAATGCTGCCGATATCGAGGCATTATCTAAATATATATCAAGCCTTAAGTAAACATTAGCGATAACTTAAAAGGACGGGGTTACCGTCCTTTTTCATATCATCCCGTTTACGTTTACGTAAACTTCAAGCAAAACCCTCTTGACAGAGATCACAGTTCTAGGTTTAAATAAGCCCCGTACCGAGATGAACCCAACTGTTAGTACAAAAATTATTTAATAATAACTTTCAGATTTCGGTATTTGTACATTTAAGATATAAGAATAAAGTAACAAAAAAATAATAATAATATTGAGACCACTCACTAAAAATAATAAGAGTCGAGATTTCAGTTTGAAGTCCAGGTCGCAAGAACATTAGTAAGGATTTGGTTAGGAAGGCCAAAACGCTGTTTAGCATTAAACCTTACATTCAGAGAAACATCTACCAATAGGAAAGTGTTTGTAGGATACAGACATAGCATAGGAAGCTGATGCTTTGGATGCACTTGCGGGAAGCTTGTTATCACTGGAAGATACTTAAAAAAATAGACAGGGATGGTTACTTAGGCGTCATTGGATGGACGAATAAAAATTGTGATGTGTCTTTAGAGACCATCTACGGAAACTGTTGTCGGGAAGACGACAGGTCTAAAAATAAAGTGTCTGGAAGACCATAAACTAAAAGACATGCATGGAAAGCTGACAAAAAAATAAGACGGATATTGACCGGGATAGTCACATAGCAAGTATGGATACTTGAAATCAGAATTGGTGTCGATTGACACTTTATAGAGGCGACAGATTAATCTGTCGCCTTTTTTTATTTCTCACTCTAATACCAATCAGTATAAGAATTTGATCAACTCAGAACGATTTTTGGCAAACTAATTCTAGGCGAATAGCTGCAATAATGGTTATTCCCTTATAAATCTATTCAACGCAGAAGTAAGTAGCCAAAAACGTTCCAGAATGGCGAGTTTTAGCGATTCTGATGCAGTGTTAACGAACTTGAACGTAGAACAACTATGCTCTTCATTCGTTGCCTTGCCTCAAAACCGCTAAATTCTCGCTGAGTGACTAAATATTTATACTGATTGGTATAATATCTTCATTTATACTGAAATTAATTAAGTCATTGGTTTAGCGAACATATGCGCAGATGCCCTCTTTGTCATAGCGATAAAACAACTCGATTTTATACGAATAAAAAACGTTGCTTATATCATTGCCAGCTATGCCAATTGGTTTTTGCCGATGCCAATTCTCACCTGCCCCCAACGGCAGAACAGCAAAAATACCGCCTAGCCACGAGTAAGCACAAACCTTTAGCGCGATTTATGTTGGATCTCATCACACAGTGTGAAAACGGGCAAACTCCACTGCTCGGACTGAGCTTCGGCCGCACCATAGATACAGACACCCTGCAAAAAATCACAGCCAAGGGTCATCGGCTCAATCAATACGATCCAAGCATTGCCCCCTGGAGCCGTCAGCTCAAACAAGAATATGACTTTATCTGCTGCTATCGGGTATTCGAACACTTTCGTTTCCCCTACAGAGAATGGGCACTACTCTGCGAATTAATTAAGCCCGGTGGCTGGATTGCAATCTGTACCCCGCTGCTTAGCGAGCTCAGTGCATTTGATAAATGGCACCACAAGAATAACCTCACCCATGTCAGCTTTTACCAGCGGCAGACTTTTGAGTATCTAGTAAATAAAGTCGGTTTTAAGCTATTATTTGCAGCGAACGATCTCATTCTGGTGCAAAAACCATCAGAATCTGATATAACACGCGACCAAACTTCAGTTGTTGCAGGAGCCTAAGCGCCTTTTCAACAATAGAGTCATTTAAGTTATCGAGATAAGCGATCATGTCCCGTAGTAAGAAAACGCGTAAGAGCAACGAAAATGCTCCAAAATTAGCCCCAAGAACCAAGAAGAAAGATCGAGTTCTTTCAGGCAAGAAACAAGTTGCTGGCAACAAAGCGGGAAGCCGTCATAACGCTTCGATGATTGAAAGCCAGGCCAATGGCGGTAAGGCTAAGAGCGCAGACCCTCGTCACGGCAGCAAGAAGCCTGTTCAACTGCATATTAATACCGAAGCTAAGGTAGAGAAGAAGCCTAAAGGGCCGAAACTGACAGATGAGCAGAAACTACTGAAGCTTGAGGAAGATCCAAGACTCAACAACCTGCTGGATATGCTTGAAGAGGGTAAAAACCTCAACCACGAAGATCAGAAATGGTTAGACAAGCAGCTTAACCAGATTGAAGCACTAATGGAAAGACTCGGTATCACCGACGAAGAAGACGATGAGCCGCAAAACAGAAAAGCCGCCAGCGACGACGACCTATTTGATAAGTTTGAGTCTGGTGCCGATCTGTTAAAAGACTACTTCGACAAAGACTAACTCTTATGTGTAAAACCCTATGGCATCTTTATTGATGCCATATTTTTATCCATAATCGTCTCTTTCTCTCACTTACCGTTAGGGTTTTGCATGACTACAGCCGTTATTGTCCTCGCCATCATTATCGTCGTTGCACTTGCAGCCTATGCAGGCTATCTACTTACTCAGGTGCGTAAACAGGAACAACTCAAAGCCAAGCTTAAACAAGAACAAGCCGATGCAGCCAAGGCTAAAGCGAATGAACTACTCGACAATATTCGCTATATCGCCAATGCAATGGTTGAGGGACGCTGTGAGCTATCAGAAGGCGTGATGCGCATAGTGAAGCTGTCACAGTTAGTGGGGATCTCCGAGCTAGTCGCTAATCACTACCCAGCCACTTTTCAGCATTTTGAAGTCATTAAAGAACACCCGATTAAGGACGATCGCAAATCACTTGAGAAACAAACCCGCATGAAACTCGACTTTGCTCGTATGCGATCAGAAAGTGAGCTAGAGGTCAAAATTCTAGAAGAAGCCAAACGCCTTAGTGAACTAAACCCAAGCTCACTACACTAATAGTCGATACGATCCAAATATTAGGCGTTATCAAGAGCGAGATAAAAATCGCGGATATGAAATATTTTGCTTATATAGGGTGAGTCTGTGCACAAATTTTTCCCATGACCACAGACATACACCTCATTTTCAGCGATATTCAATCACACTTTGCTACCCATATTAAATTTTTACAACATGGATCAAGGTTATTCAACAAATAACCGTGCATACTTCACATGTTGCTAAACTACACGCCGGAGGACACGCCTTGAAACAGCCCACCCCAATTAGTTGGGATCAGTCAATGATCGAAAAGTACAATTATAGCGGTCCACGTTATACTTCTTATCCGACGGCCTTGGAATTCGATGACTCGTTTACCGAGGAAAAATTGCTGACTTCTATCAAGAACAGCAAGAGTGACAAGCTTTCTCTTTATATCCATATTCCTTTCTGCGCCAAGCTTTGTTACTACTGTGGCTGCAATAAAGTTATCACTCGTCACCACCATAAAGCCGATCAGTACATCGAGTACTTAGCAGCAGAAATCGTTAAGCGTGCACCACTGTTTAAAGATTATCTAGTAACCCAAATTCACTGGGGTGGCGGTACGCCGACATTCCTAACACCTGAGCAAATTCTTACTTTATCAGCACTGGTTAAAGCAAACTTTAACGTTGCCGAAGTCGGCGAATACTCAATCGAAGTCGATCCTCGTGAAATTGAGCTTTCTATGCTAGACACCCTAAAAGAAGCGGGCTTTAACCGCATCTCTATTGGTGTTCAAGACTTCAATAAAAAGGTTCAAGTTGCAGTCAACCGTGAGCAAGATGAGCAGTTTATCTTCGACCTGATGGCACGTGCTAAAGAGCTAGGCTTTGTTTCAACTAACATCGACCTAATCTACGGCTTGCCGCACCAGACACCAGAGACTTTTGCAGAAACGATGCAGCGCGTTCTAGAGTTAAATCCAGATCGTCTATCTGTATTTAACTACGCTCACCTGCCATCGCGTTTTGCAGCCCAGCGTAAGATTAAAGACGAAGATCTAGCATCACCACAGCAAAAGCTTGATATGTTGCACCAAACTATCGAGACCCTAACGGGTGCTGGTTACCAGTATATTGGTATGGACCACTTTGCTAAGCCAGACGATGAGCTTTCTATCCTACAGAACGAAGGTCGTCTGCACCGTAACTTCCAAGGTTACACCACTCAAGAAGAGTGTGATCTACTGGGTCTAGGTGTGTCTTCAATCAGCCAGATTGGCGATTGCTATGCACAGAACCAGAAAGATATTCGTCCATACTACGAAGCAATCGATGCCGATGGGCACGCGCTTTGGAAAGGTTGTAGCTTAAACCGTGACGACGAGATTCGCCGCGTAGTGATCAAGCAACTTATCTGTCATTTCGACTTAGATATGGCGAAGATCGAAGAGAAGCTAAACATCAACTTCGAAGAGTACTTCGCAGAAGACTTAAAACTACTGCAGACCTTCATCGATGATAAGCTAGTCGACATTACAGACCGTAAGATCACTATCAGCCCTACAGGCCGTCTGTTGATCCGTAACATCTGTATCTGCTTCGATGTTTACTACCGTGAGAAAGCAAGACAGCAACAGTTCTCTCGTGTTATCTAATTGGCTTAAACAGCGTAATTAGCTTCTCTTAAAAACCGGCTAAAGCCGGTTTTTTTATGCGTATCCGTTACCGCTCCACCAGCCCGCTCCCCTTTTCAGCAACAACCTTCATCTCAGATGGGTATCCTTTTGTCACATTTCGTTTAATTTTCATCCGTGACCTTTAGTTACCATAACGGTATATTCAAGCTGAAAATTACAACAATAATGGACAATTCATGCATAAGTACCTACTTCCCTCTGTGCTAATCTTAGGGCTCAGCGCCTGCCAAACAACCACATCAACGGCGCCGCAGCTAGGTGTTACCACCGAGCAAATCGCAACCAACACTCAACTGCAAACACTTATCGATGCAGCTTGGCAAGTATCCCTCGATGCCAGCCCAGGATTCGCCTATTCTCTCGGTGATAAAACGGCCGCAGGCAAGCTGCAAGACCTGTCGCCAACGGCACTCGCAGCGCTAAATCAACGTAAACTACTGCTACTCGAACAATTACAGAAAATCGATGTCAGTCGCTTAAATAAAGAGGATGCGATTAACGCCCAGATCTTGCGCGACCAGCTGCAAAATGATGTCGATCAGTACCACTACAAAGATCACTATATGCCCATCTCGGCCGAAGGAGGCTTTCACGCCTATATAGCCTCGATCGCCAAAGGGCGCTTTGCCAGCATCGAAGACTACCAAAACTACATCAAGCAGTTGCAAGCGCTGCCGACGTACTTCAATCAACAAACCTACTGGTTAAACCAAGGTCTAGCGACTGGTATCACCCCAGCTAAGGCCACACTTAAAGGGTTTGAAACCAGCATTACCGCCTTTATCGTGCCCGTAGAAGAGAGTGGCTATTTTAAACCTTTCACTCAATACCCATCGCATTTCAGTGACGCAGAGAAAGCGCAGCTAACCGAGCAAGGCCGTGCCTTAGTGCAAGACACGGTTTTGCCTCAATATCAGGCCTTCTTCGACTTTATCACCAAGGAATATATGCCCAATACCCGAGAGAGTATTGCGACCTACGACCTTCCCGATGGCAAAGCCTTTTATGAAAACCGCGTTCGCTACTACACCACATTGGATATGACCTCAGATGAAGTGCACCAGCTAGGCTTACAAGAAGTTAAGCGTATTCGTGGTGAGATGCAGCAGATCATCGAAGAGGTAGGATTCGAAGGCAGCTTCGCCGAGTTTCTACATTTTTTAAGAACCGATCCGCAGTTCTACCCAGAAACCGCAGAGGAACTACTAAAAGAGGCGGCCTATATCGCCAAGAAGGCCGATGCCATGCTACCTAAGTATTTCGGTAAGCTACCGCGTCAGCCTTATGGTATTGAACCCGTTCCTGCCGAAATTGCCCCCAAATACACCACAGGTCGTTACTCTGGCTCGAGTCGCGATGATGAAGCAGGCTATTACTGGGTTAACACCTATGCGCTCGATAAACGCCCACTATACGAGATGGAAGCATTAACCCTGCATGAAGCCGTACCCGGCCATCATCTGCAGATAGCACTCAACCAAGAGTTAACCGATCTACCTAACTTCCGCCGCTACAGCTATATTTCTGCGTTTGGCGAAGGCTGGGGACTCTACTCGGAATACCTTGGTTTAGAAGCTGGCTTCTACCAAGATCCATACAGTAACTTTGGTCGCCTCACCTACGAGATGTGGCGCGCAGCACGTTTAGTGGTCGATACGGGCATGCACGCCAAAGGTTGGTCTCGCCAGCAAGCAATCGACTTTATGGCGAGCAACACCGCGCTGTCTATGCATAACGTCACCACAGAGATTGATCGTTACATTAACTGGCCAGGACAAGCCTTGTCATACAAGATTGGTGAACTAACGATTAAACGTTTACGCGCTCAAGCCGAAGCCGAGCTTGGAGAGCACTTCGATATTCGCGCCTTCCATGACGCCATCTTAGCCAACGGCTCTGTACCAATGTCGGTGCTGGAGCAGCAGGTAAACGATTTCATTACCTCTCAGAAAGCCGCTATCTAATCAATAATACTGTCATCGAGTACACATTAAGGCCGCATTAGCGGCCTTTTTAATAGACTTATGTTTCGCTAGAGTCTGGCTGAACAAGTTTGCTACACTGCATCCAAGATCACTAAATAGAACCACTCCATGTCGATTGCTACTGAGCCCTATATGAACACCAATGCCGCTGTAAGCTTTTCATCAGAACATCACCTTAATAGTCCTGAGCAGAAAGTCTTCTGGCAGCAAGTAACGCAATCGAGCTTTAAGACTCGTGACGACATCACCCTAGCCTACGCCCGCATCACTCACCCAGAGAGTATCGGTACTATCGTTATTAGCAGTGGTCGGGTTGAGTCCTATCTGAAATATAAAGAACTGATGTTCGATCTCTATCAGCAAGGCTACAGCCTGTTTGCAATCGATCATCGTGGCCAAGGTTTATCGGCGCGTACAACCGCGAACCCGCATCAGGGGCATATCGATAAGTTCCAGCGATATGTCGATGACTTCGCCGAATTTGTCACTAAAGTCGTCAAGCCGCAGGCCCAAGAAAATTACTACTTAGTGGGCCACTCGATGGGGGGAGCTATCGGGACCCTGTATCTCAGCCAGTACCCAGCAACCTTTAAGGCTGCGGCGTTTTCGGCCCCCATGTATGGCATCAAACTGCCGCTTCCCAAAGTCTTTATCCGCGGCCTAGCCGCTTTGCTCGATAATGCTAAACAGCCCAACTATATATTGGGCGGTAAAGACTACCATGCGGATCCGTTCGATAAGAATGACCTCACCCACAGCAAGCTTCGCTATGAGGATTATCGCGAACTCTACCGCCAGCATCCAGAGCTACAACTAGGCTCACCCACCAACCATTGGTTAGTCGAGTCTATCGACGGTGCCGAGCAAGCTGTAAATGCCGCTCGAAATAGCGTTATCCCACTGCTTATCCTGCAAGCCGAAGAGGACACTATCGTCGATAATGCAGCACAAAACCGCGCCGTAAACGGTCTGTGTAAGCTGATAAAAATCCCTTACGCCCGTCATGAGATCTTCATGGAGCGCGATAAGCCACGCAATCTGGCCCTCAACGCATTGTGCAGCTTCTTAAAGTCGAGTTAACCGACTTGCAGGCAATAAAAAGGGATAGCTAGCTATCCCTTTTTGTATTCGACGACTTGTTTTCAACTAGCCTAACTGCCCCGCCACCATCAGCTCCCGCGTCTCGGGGATCTCATTGTAAGACAACACATGCAGACCGCGGGCAAATGCCAAGGCATAGCGCGCCAAAATCGGTCGCAGCTGCGGCGAGACCAACAACAGTGGACTATGGCCATGCTCCTTCGCCTGTGCTAACAGTTGCGGCATACGTTGCTGCAGTTGTGCCAATAGCTGCGGATCCACAGGGAAGCTATCGAGCGACCCCTTGCCCTGCTGCTGGGACTGATTCAAAGCCGACATCAAGGTTTGCTCAAGTTCAGGAGCCAAGGTCATCACATTAAGCTTAGGATCGGCCCCCACGATAGAGTGCAAGATAGAGTGGCGCAGGGCGCAGCGCACATCGGCTGCAAGCAGTACAGGATCTTTACTGTTTTCACTGCAATCGAGCAAAGTGGTGCCAATGGTGCGAATATCCTTTAGCGATACCTGCTCCTTAAGCAATAATCGATACACCTTGAGCTGCAAGATAGGGGTTAATGCGCTATTGAGTGACTCGGCCAGCTTAGGACTCTGTTTAGCGAGACGATCACTAAGCGCCAATACATCATCATGCTGCAGCATATCCGGAAGCGATTCACGAATGAGTTTACTCACATGGGTAGCGATAACCGTGGCGTTATCCACCACCGAATACCCCAGGTTCAGCGCCTTGGCCTTATGATCTTGCTCAATCCAGATAGCATCCATCTGGTAGGCAGGCTCTTTTGTGATCACCCCATCGATATCACCAAAAACTGGGCCACTCTTAATCGCCATCAGACGATCTGGCTCTAATTCTGCGGTCACCACTGGGTTACCCATCAAGTTAATCTGATACGCATTGGGAGCCAGCGACAGATTATCGCGCACCCTCACCTCAGACAGTAAGAAACCAGCCTGTTCAGATAGGGTTCGACGAATACCTGTTAATCGCTTTTGCAGCTCAGCCCCTTTGCTGCGCTCAACCAGATGCACCAAGCGGTAACCTAAACGCACCTCGATAAGATCGGTATAAGGTAAGGCGTCCCAGCTCGGCGCAGAAGGCTCACTAAAGCTGCTCTCCCTTAGCTCCTCGACCTTAGACTCGGTCACCTTAGGCTGAACCTGACTCTGCTTCCACGCAACAAATGCCAATAGCGCCGCAAATGACAAAAATACAAATGTCGGCATCCCCGGCACTATGCCCAAGATCAGCATCACCAATGCCGAGGTGATCAAAGTTTTTGGGTTGGCGAGTAGCTGCTGACGCAACTGCTCAGGCATCTCTTCAGCATCGGAAACCCGCGTGACGATAATCGCCGCCGCAGTCGCAAGTAATAGCGACGGGATCTGGGCCACTAGACCATCACCAATAGTCAGCAAAGCATAAGTCTTAAACGCTTCACCGGCACTCAAATCATGCATGAAGATACCGATCGCCAAACCACCCAACATGTTGATAGCTAGAATCAGTATACTGGCAATCGCATCACCACGGACAAATTTAGAGGCACCATCCATCGAACCATAGAAGTCGGCTTCGCGCGCAACCTCTTGGCGTCTCACTCTCGCCTGCTCTTGGGTCAACACTCCGGCATTTAAGTCGGCATCAATTGCCATCTGCTTACCGGGCAGCGCATCTAGGGTGAAACGTGCCGATACCTCAGATATTCGCTCGCCACCTTTAGTGATCACCACAAAGTTAATGATCATCAAGATAAGGAAGATCACCGCACCGACAACATAGTTACCGCCGATCACCACCTCACCAAAGGCTTGAATCACCTTACCTGCGGCATCCCCCCCTTCATGGCCCTCAATAAGTACCACACGGGTCGAGGCCACGTTCAAGGTTAAGCGTAGCAAGGTTGCGAGTAATAATACGGTTGGGAATACCGAAAACTCCAACGGTCTGCGGATCGATACCCCGACCAATAGCACCATCACGGCGAGCACTATGTTAAAAGTGAACAAAATATCTAATAGCCATGGCGGCAAAGGCAAGATAACCATAGCCAACACGGCAAGTAGCATGATTGGAATCCCGATATAGCCTGGGCTACCAGCAAAAGTACGCTTAAACCAGTTCATTAATGCAAATAACCTTTAATCATGTTGTAAATTTTTAGGAATATAGAAATGGGGCAAAGGATCAGGCTTCGCCTGCTGACCCTGACGCGCCGCTCTAAGCTGCATCACATAGGTGAGCACATGTGCGATGGCGACAAACAGACCCGAGGGGATCTGCTGCTCCACCTGAGTCGAATAGTAAATAGCGCGCGTTAGTGGCGGCAGCTCTAGCACCTCCACATCATTTCGTTTAGCGATGTCACGCATATAGAGCGCCAACTCATCGGTGCCTTTCGCTATCACGTAGGGGGCATCCGCCTTATTCATGTCATATTTTAGTGCCACCGCATAGTGACTAGGGTTCACCAGTAGCACATCAGCCTTAGGCACTGAGACGTCGGCCCTAGATCGACTAATACGTTGTTGCATCTGGCGGATTTTCGCCTTCACTTCAGGTTTACCGTCCTGCTGCTTATGTTCGTCTTTCACCTCTTGCAGCGACATTCTCAGTTCCTTATGGTGATGCCAATACTGGTAAGGTACATCGATAAAGGTGATCAGCAGCAAGCCTAGGCCCAGATAGAGCATCGCCAAGCTCAGCATATCGATGCCACGCATAACCGCTTCATCGATTGGCAGCTGACTAACCGCCATCAATGCTTGAAAGTTTTTCTGTAGAAAAAGCAGCATGATGCCTACTAGAAGCACGATCTTAAGAATCGATTTAACCAGCTCTACTAGTGACTTTACGGACGCCATTCTGCCGAGCCCGGCAATAGGGTCGATACGACTATATTTAAAGCCTGCGTTTTTAAAGTTAAACACCGGGCCGCCAGGCATGGCCCCGGCAATGATGGCTATCAACGCGACCGTTATAATGAGAGGTCCTAGAATATTCAGCACTTCCAGTAGAGACTGCGCCAGATGACGAGTCATCATCCCCGGCTCATCTAGCTGTGCCTTGGTAAATAACATATTGGTCCTTGTCAGCGCTGCGACTTTAGCTGAGATCCAATCAGCCATAGTAGTCAGCAACACCGAGCAGCCAATAATTAGCGCCGAGGCAGCCAAGTCTTTCGAGCGTGGTACTTGCCCTTGCTCTCTTGCCTTCTTTAATTTTTGCGGGGTCGCTTTTTCGGTTTTACTCTGCCCCGAATCCTTATTACTCACGTTGCACCACCGATAAACTGATACATAGCGCTTAAGGCATCTAAACAGAGGTCGCTATAACGAGTCGGCAAACCGCTAAAAGAGAAAAATACACACAGCAGACCCATCAGCATCGACATAGGAAAGCCCAAGGCGAAAACGTTTAACGATGGTGCCGAGCGACTCAGTACACCGAAGGTGATGTTAACCACGAGCATGGCGAGAATTGCGGGCAGAGCCAGCATAAAGGAGGCCGCAAAAATCCAAGAGAGTCGGCCGATAAGCCCCATCAAGGGCAGATCAAATATTCCCATTCCTATGGGCCATAACCTAAAACTGTCCACTAAGATCCCAATCGCGACCAAGTGACCGTCTAACGCCAGAAACAGCAGGGTTCCGTAGAGCATAAACCACAATCCTAACAGCGGGTTAGCCCCACCACTAGAGGGGTCATTCATCACTGCCATCGACAAACCCATCTGCATCGACATCATGGCACCTAACATGGTCATCACATGGATCATTATCGACAGGAAGAGCGCCAACATAAAACCGATCAATAGCTGCTCTACGGCCAAGATCAGCGCATTAAACGAGATAGCATCGACTTCGGGAAATGGCGGCAGTATCGGCGCAATTAGAACCGATATACAGATGGCCAACAGGATACGTACGGTGGCAGGGATATAATTGTTCCCCAGAAAAGGCATCACCATAAAAGCCCCCATTATGCGGCAAAATGGCCACCAGAAAGTGCCGATAAAAGTGCTAATTTGGACTGAGGTAAGCGATAACAAGCTACTGTTCCTCAACCAATAATATGGGGGATATTCATAAACAAACGATTAAAGAAGTCGCCGATCTGCTGCAGCAACCATTCACCAGCAAAAACCACCATCAAGAGTGTCAAAATGAGTCGCGGTAAAAAACTCAATGTCTGTTCGTTCACCTGAGTGGCCGCCTGAAATACCGCGATCAGCAGGCCGACCAAGAGTCCAGGAACCACCAAGACTCCAACCATGGCAACCACGAGGAAAATAGCCTCGGAAAACATTGAGGTAAGTTCATTGACGTCCATAGACTACGCCCTTGCCCCCGTAAGTATCGAGATAACCGTCGGCCAGTCATTGAGGATCACTAACGCCGTCATCAACAGACCAAGAAAAAGGTAAATTAGATCCCAAACGGATAACTCATCGCTTTGGTTTGTCACCATCAAGGCACTCTCCTGTCCAGCAAACGGTTGCTCCTTAGTTCGTCTAACCATAACTGGCCACCAAGGTACTCACGGTCATCGACCAACCATCGACCAATACAAACACCATCAGTTTAAATGGCAAAGAGATAATCAGTGGCGACAGCATCATCATACCCATGGACATCAACACGCTCGCGACCACTAGATCGATCACCAAAAAAGGTAGGAAAAGTAGGAAACCTATCTGAAATGCGGTCTTTAACTCACTCAATACGAAGGCAGGCATTAGCACAAAGAAAGGGATCTCATCGGCGGTTAAGGTGATCGGCTCATCGGCAATCTTGAGCATCTGCTCCAGATCCGTCTCTCGAGTCTGCGCCAACATAAATTTGCGTAGCGGCACCTCACCTCGAGCAACGGCTTCCGTTAACTCTATCTGCCCCATATCGTAGGGGAGAAAAGCATCGTCATAGATAGCTTGCCCGACAGGGCGCATAATAAAAATGGTCATCACCAAGGCGATGCCTATCAATACTTTATTGGGTGGGCTTTGCTGCAAACCTAAGGCTTGACGCAAAATAGCCAAAACCACTATCACCCGAGTGAAGCTGGTTAACATCATTAGTAAGGCAGGCAAAAAGCTTAGCACCGTCATCAAGGCTAAGATTTCCAGTTTAACGTTCACCGCCTGAGTCTTATCACCGTCAGCCAGAGAAAACAGCGTTAAGCCATCACTCGCATAAGCCGTCGATGAAACGCTCAGCAATAGCACCAGCAACACTCGCCACATAGTTAGTCAACGGCTCCAGTTAAGCTGGTAGCTTCCACTTCGAGTAAACGCACACCATAACGACCGTTGACTTCTACCACTTCTCCGCGACCAAGCAATGCACCATTCACACGAATATCGAGTGGCTCACCGACCATACGGTCCAGCGCGACCACATCACCCTCTCCCATCTGTGCCAACTCACCAAGCGACATCTCAACACTGGCGAGCTCTAGAGTCACATGTACCGGAAGCTGATGGAAAAACGACATATCCTTTACAGGCTTCGCCTGAACCTTAGGCACACTAACAGGCTCTTCAGCAAAGAATTCGTCATCTAATAAAAAATCTTCATCTTGTAAAATATTATGTTCAGCCATTGGATTTTTCCTCCATTTGAAAGGCTTCTTGAGTCAATTTGGCCACCATCTGCCCCTCATGGGTATGAACTGTGGCGTAAAAAAGTGGTCGTTTTCCGACGGTAACGGGACAGCGAGAGTGTAGGTTCATCGGCAAAATATCACCGACGACCAAGCTCTGAAGCGAGGTAACTGGCATACTCTGATGCCCAAGCTCCAATAATGTTCTAAGTGGGATCTGTTTAAGTCGACCCGCTAACTTCTCGGCTAAAGCTGGATCGGCTTGATACTGGCTAGGCTGCTCAGCCATCAGCTCTAATAAATGTTCCGCCATATAGAAGCAAAGAGCAGGACCACAGTGAGCCGCAGGAAAGCTCAACTCACAACAGACTGGAGCCTTGATAGGTGCGCAGTTCATCACCAACTCCAACTCCAATTTGTCTTCATCGATATAGGTGATCGGAAATGTTTTAATCACGGCCATCATCAAGCGCTTAACCAAACGAAACTCAGACTGGCTCGGTGCTCTTAAGGGAGATTGCAATGCGCTGGAGCAACTCCCGTAATAACCACTGGCGAGTTGGTCTAATGTACACTTATCGATTCGCCACCAACCTAACTCGACGCGGTTATAGCTCAGTAAAAACCAGGCATGATGTAGTTGAGGGGTGACAGGCTGAGTCTTCGCCGCCAACGATACTTTTGACAGCGCAAAGTGTCCTTGACGAGTAATTGGCGTCAGTAACTCATTAACAGCATCTATCATTGGTCGCTGACATGACTCTAATTGCATCAATAACCGGCTTCGAGCCAACTTCTCTTTTATCAAGACTACAGGCCGAACTTCTATCCCTTGGCTAGATTTAATTAGATTGGCTTTAGCAGTTGTTTTCATCCTAAATCTCACAATAAAAATCCGTCAAATAACCGACATCAAATTTAAAAAAGCTATTTAAATGACAGCCGACAAAATAATGACTAAATAAATAAGCTGTGTAACACAAATAACAAAAAACATTATTAGAAAGAAAGTAAGGTTGTAGCAAAAATAAAAACTGTCGCGAACAAAAAATAAACCACCTATAAAGCGACAATATTTTAGAAAACTTTAATTTATTTTTAAACTTTCTCGACAAATAACAGCAAACCAAGCAAAAACAACAGTATGCGACATCAAGCGAATTACACCCCGAATCAAAAACACTCTATTTCGTATTAAAAACGAACAGCTGATGTTCTACAGGTAATAATCGCAAGCTTACATCACATCAAATACAAATACACTCAACTTTAGAATAAGTTTTAAAAACTTGATGGGAACATAAAATAAAAATAAAAAGTTTTACATGCTTTAATATTAAGTGTTTAATTGGCAACCTTAAAAACAAAACTAAAGTAATAAAGTTCCAGTCTCTACATTTAAGGGTTATGAACAATTGAAACTGTCAGTTTATATATTAATCTGTTTATTTTTTATTTGTATAAACATCACAAATAGCGCTCAGGCGACTCCAGTTAAGTATCAAACTCCCTTTGAGAAAGCCCAATGGCAATTTTCAGGAGACGAGTTTGGCTGTGAGATTACCCATAGAGTAGAGAGTTTCGGCACATTACAACTCAACGCGAACCCAGGCGAACCTCTCGCGCTGAGCCTTGAAGCCGACTGGCTAAATTTAAATAACACCCAAAGTCAGGCCTCGGTGGTCTCTGCAGCTTGGCAAGATACGTCACGCCAACCTATCGCAACCACATCGCTAAACTGGTTTGGCTCACAGGCGATAAGCCAACAAAATACCGCCCCATTTTTAGAAGCACTTGAGCAGGGGCACACGTGGCAAGTCGCGGTCACCAGCACAGACAATAGCCAATACTTAATTAATGCTAGCCCAGTTTCCACCCGTGCAGTAGCCAATCAATTTAGGCTCTGTCGTCAACACTTGTTACCTAAGCCATTCACCTATGTTCGTCGCCTAGAGCTGATGTTCGCTCCAAATTCAAGCCTAATAAGTGCTACTCACGAACAAGATCTGCAGGCGGTTTATCGCTATATTCAAGCCGACCCTAGCATTGTGGAAGTACTGATCGATGGCCATGCGGATGCATCAGGGGATCATCTCGCCAACTTAGTGCTCAGTAAAGAACGTGCCGATGAAGTGCTTTCAAGGCTGATAGAACTAGGGGTATCTCCAAAGATGATCCAGACCCGACATCACGGTACCCGCGCTCCAGTAGCCAGCAATAACAACACAGAGGGGAGAGAGCTTAATCGTCGAGTCACCTTGCGCTTAGTAAAGTCTGCCTCTCAGTCCTCTACCGCATCGGCATTAGGAGCAAGCAAATGAATCACACAAGTTTAAGATTCGTCGATGCTGAACTGCCGCAATCAAGTCTAGATAAGCTATCTCAGCAAGGCTTTACTCTGTGGCAGAACGATGACACAGTGCCTTGGCTTAGCCTTATCAACCTTTCTCGCAGCGCGAGCCAAGATGTTGCCGCAAAACTTCGTCAATCCCCAGGCAAACATCAAGTCGCCCTGCTCGATCCTGAGCAAACCGAACTAGCCAGTATTGCAATGCAATGCGGTGTTCAAGATTATCTATTACTGCCGATCGAAGAAGCGCAATTATGCTCATTGCTACAAAGGCTACGTAGATTAGAGCTCCCCAATAACGAACTTATTTGTGCCGCCCCTGTTAGCCGTCAGCTGCTAATGCTGGCACACCGCGCCGCCAACACAGAAGCAACCGTACTTCTAACTGGCGAAAGCGGCACGGGTAAAGAGCCTTTGGCGCGCTATATTCACCGCCACTCGAATCGTGCAGAGCAACCTTTTATCGCGATCAACTGCGCCGCCATTCCCGAAAGTATTTTAGAGTCGATTCTATTCGGCCATGTTAAAGGGGCTTTTACTGGAGCCACTACCGATCAACCCGGTAAATTTGAACTCGCCAACGGTGGAACCCTGCTGCTCGACGAGATCGGTGAGATGCCACAACTGCTGCAGGCAAAACTGCTACGAGTTCTGCAAGAACGAGAAGTTGAGCGTCTAGGTGGACACAAGTCTATCGCGCTCGATATCCGCGTCATTGCTGCCACCAATAAAGATCTGCGCCAAGCGGTACAAGACGGTGAGTTTAGAGAAGATCTCTTCTATCGCTTAGATGTGTTACCGATCAAGATCTTGCCTCTGCGTCAGCGAAAAGAAGACATCTTGCCCATCGCCGAGCACTTCTTACAGCGCTACAAAATCCTCGCAGCCAACCAGCAGTGCTACTTCAGCGAACAGGCTCGTAGCCTACTCATGAGCCACGACTGGCCAGGTAACGTGCGTGAATTAGAGAATACTATTCAGCGTGCCTTAGTGATGCGCCGCGGCCAAGCACTACAGGCCGAAGAACTGGGGCTAGTGAATCAAGATGGCTGCGCGCTAGTCGAGCAAAGTGAATTAGGACTTAAGGCGTCGAAGCGTCAGGCTGAATTCCAGTACATTATCGACACCCTGAAACGTCATAACGGTCATCGTAACAATACCGCCCAAGCGCTAGGCATGACAACGAGAGCCCTCAGATACAAGCTG
Organism: Shewanella sp. MBTL60-007; assembly: GCF_019654915.1. Taxonomy (GTDB): domain Bacteria; phylum Pseudomonadota; class Gammaproteobacteria; order Enterobacterales; family Shewanellaceae; genus Shewanella. The sequence continues at coordinate 34,762 of NZ_BPET01000031.1, forward strand.
GTGCAGATGCGTGAAGAAGGCATAGATATTGAGCAGATCCTGTCGCAATCAGGTCACGCTGCATAGTCGGCCTTCAAAATAAATAAGGAACAGATATGTCAAATGCCAACATCAATGCCAGCGCTATGATGCAACAACTCAGTATTCACTCAGAGATGGCCAAAGGTGGAATTAAAGTCGGCCCAAATCCTAAGGATTTTGGCGTTCAACCGGCTTCATTCACCGAGTTAATGAAGCAAAAAGTAGCCTCTATCAACGCAGACCAAAACGCATCATCGGCCTTAGTGAGTGCCGTCGACAGTGGTCAGAGTGATGATCTCGTTGGTGCCATGGTTGCCTCACAAAAGGCCAGCCTAGCATTTTCAGCCATGCTGCAGATCCGTAACCGCCTAGTACAAGCATTTGACGATGTCATGAAGATGCCGATCTAACCCCTACAACTGTCTATAACTATTGCAATAACGCCCAAAAACTTAATCAGCCTTTTTGAGCAAGGATAACAAAAGCATGTCAACCACATTGACTCAAACCAGCCCTGCCATGACAGATGTAAATGGCAAGAATGAACGTCTAAACTCGTTGAAGCAGAAATGGCAGCAGTTCAGTCGAGGAGACCGACATGCGGCGACTCTCGCCATTCTCGCGATCGTCGCAGCCTGCGTAATCGTGTTGATGCTTTGGAGCACTGGCCAAGGTTATAGCCCCTTATATGGTAATCAAGAGAACGTCGACACATCCCACATCATTGAAGTACTCGAAGCCGAGGGGATCAGCTATCGTCTCGACCCAACCTCAGGTTTAGTACTTGTTCCTGAAGATAAGCTCGGCAATGCACGCATGCTTCTCGCCGCTCGCGGCGTTAAGGCCAAAGTGCCTTCGGGTATGGAGTCTCTCGACGCATCAACTATCGGCACCAGCCAATTTATGGAGCAAGCTAAGTACCGTTATAGCTTAGAAGGTGAACTATCACGCACCATCATGGCACTAAAAGCAGTGAGAACCGCGCGAGTACACTTAGCCATCCCGAAGAAAACCCTATTTATCCGTCAACAACCTGAACTGCCTTCGGCCTCTGTAATGCTAGATCTCTATGCGGGGCAGCACCTGCAGCCACAGCAGATCACCTCTATCGCTAACTTAGTAGCGGGCAGCGTGACAGGTATGACGCCTGAGCGAGTACAAATTGTTGACCAAGAGGGCAATCACCTAAGCTCTGAGATCAATGCTAGTCAAGATATGAGCCAGTCACGTGACAAGCAGATAAAGTATACCCAAGAGCTAGAGCAAAGCCTTATTAGCCGCGCCTCAAGTATGCTGTTACCTATCCTAGGTAGGGATAACTTCCAAGTACAAGTCGCTGCGATGGTTAACTTTAATCAGGTGGAAGAGACGCGTGAGTCAGTGGATCCACAAACTGTTGTCAGCCAAGAGAAGCAAAGCACCAATCAGACCAGCGGTGATATGGCGCTTGGGATCCCAGGTGCTTTAAGCAACCAGCCACCGACAGCTGATCCTGCAGCAAATAACAGCAGCACTAACCTTAATCAGCAAGAGAGCCGTCAATTTGAAGTGGGTCGCTCAGTCACTCACACCCGCTATCAGCAGATGCAGCTAGAGAACCTATCAATCTCTGTGCTACTCAATAGCCAAGCGGCAGGCGAAAACGGCTGGACTCAACCGCAACTCGACCAGATGAGTAGCATGGTTCAGGATGCTATCGGTTATAGCGCCGCGCGTGGCGACCAATTTAGTATCAGTAGCTTTAATTTCGCCCCAGTAAAAGTGGTTGAGTTCGAACCGCTACCTTGGTGGCAGGGTGAAAGTTATCAAGCCTACCTACGTTACTTTATCGGTGCCATTTTAGGCCTAGGCATGATCTTCTTTGTACTGCGTCCTCTAGTCCAGCATCTGACACGCACCGTTGAATACAACATCAAGGACAGCGACTCGACCAATACCACGCCATTAATGCCGCCGCCAGAGGCAGCAGCGCTTACTGATTCGGCACAGCAGCAAGTGGATAATATACTGGCAGTCGAAAATGCCACCACAGATACTAGTTGGAGCAGCAACCTAAGCCTACCCGCTCCAGGCTCGCCGCTAACGGTTCAGATGGAGCACCTAAGTTTACTTGCTAACCAAGAACCAGCACGAGTCGCCGAGGTGATCTCTCACTGGATAAGTGACCGAGATAATGAGCAGAACGCTCAACAAGCCTAATGAAACCAAATGCATTCAGCGTTATATAGATAGGTAACCCAAACAGTGAATAACAGTGAACTCACAATTAAGATGGACAACCTAGAGCAAGCCGCCATGCTACTGCTTAGCATGGGAGAAAAAGGGGCTGCTCAGGTGATGGCCCATTTAGATCGCAACGATGTGCAGCACCTCAGCCACAAGATGGCGCGTCTATCTAGCATCACCCAGCATGAAGCTGAGGCCGTGCTCGGCCGCTTCTTCAAGCGTTACCAAGAGCAATCGGGTATCGCTCGCGCCTCACGAACCTATTTACAAAAAACGTTAGATCTTGCCCTAGGAGACAGGGTCGCTAAGAGCCTAATCGACAGCATCTATGGCGATGAAATAAAAATCCTCGTTAAGCGCCTCGAGTGGGTCGATCCACAACTACTCGCTCGCGAGATCGCCAACGAGCACAGCCAACTACAAGCCGTGCTATTAGGCCTATTGCCACCAGAGAGCGCCGCTCAAGTACTACAGAGCCTGCCGGCCAGCGGCCAAGACGAAGTGCTAGTGCGCATTGCCCAGCTCGGAGATTTAGACCGTGAAGTGGTCGATGAACTCAAGCAACTCGTCGAGCGTTGCATGCTAATTGCGATGGAAAAGAGCCACACCCAGATCAGCGGTGTTCGCCAAGTTGCCGACATCCTCAATCGCTTCGAAGGCGACAGAGAGCAGCTGATGGAGATGCTAAAACTGCATGATAAGCAGCTAGCCAACAATGTCGCCGACAACATGTTCGACTTCATCATCCTAGGCCGCCAAAAGCCAGAGACACTACGAGATATCATGGCTGCCGTACCTGCCGATGTATTGGCACTGGCGTTAAAAGGTATCGACAACGAACTTAAGATGACACTGCTCGGTGCGCTACCAAAGCGCATGTCTTCGGCAATCGAAACTCAGGTCGAAGCCATAGGCACAGTGCCATTGAGTCAGGCCATTGCCGCCCGTAAAGAGATCATGGAGCTAGCTAAGCAGATGATGGATGACGGAGAGATTGAACTGCAGTTATTTGAAGAGCAGGTAGTAGAATAATGAGCCAACGACTCAATAATACCGATCCACGCTGGCGCCTTGTGGGTCAACACCCTCGCCGTCACCGCTTCTCACCGTTAGTCGCGCCACAAACCGATGACAACTCCGAGGGATCAAACTGGCAAGACTTCCAGCAAGCCTTCGACAAGGGTTACGATGAAGGCGTTCAGAAAGGACATCAAGCGGGTTTTAGCTCCGGCGAAGAGGAAGGACGTCAATCGGGTTATGCCGCAGGCTTTAATCAAGGGCGCATCGAGGGGCAACAGAAAGGCAAAGACAATATCGACGAGCAGCTCAATAGCATTATTGCACCCTTAGGTGCATTAAAGTCACTGCTCGAAGAGGGCCATAATCAGCAGATTTTGCAACAGCAGTCGCTGATCCTTGATCTAGTGCGCCGGGTCTCGTTACAGGTTATCCGCTGCGAGCTGACTCTACAGCCGCAGCAGATCTTAAATTTAATTGAAGAGACTCTGGCCGCTCTGCCAGATGATCCGACTCAAGTTAAGATCCACCTTGAACCGAGCGCAGTAGACAAGCTTAAAGAACTAGCGGCCGATAAGATCCACTCTTGGACTTTAGTGGCTGACGCTAGCATCAGTGCTGGCGGCTGCAGAATTGTTAGCGAAACCTCCGATGCCGATGCGTCGGTCGAGACTCGTCTCAACCGCTGCATGGCCCAGATTGAAGCCCACCTGCAAGACTCCTCACCAGCAGACAGCGTAACAAACGAGGCAGACGTTGAAGCTTAATGCCGATATCTTGGATTGGCCGAAAGTCCCCGTTGCCCAAGTTTATGGCCGTTTAACTCGCGTTAACGGCCTACTGCTTGAGGCGGTGGGCTGCCAATTGGGCACAGGCGATCGCTGCTATGTTGAGTGCCGTGATAACCATTTAGTCGAAGCCGAAGTCGTCGGCTTCTACAAAGATACCCTCTGTCTGATGCCAATCGAGCCGACCAACGGTTTAATGCCTGGTGCGCGAGTGATGCCCATCGAAGGGCGCTGCCAAATACCGACGGGACTCGGCCTACTCGGGCGAGTACTCGACGGCTTAGGTCAACCATTGGACGACCTCGGCAGTATCAAACATATTCCCCATGTGCCACTGCAATTTAAGAGCACGAACCCACTATTACGTAAGCCGATCCGCGAGCCATTAGATGTGGGAATTCGCGCCATCAACGCCCTACTTCCCGTCGGCCGTGGTCAACGTCTCGGCCTGTTCGCGGGCTCAGGTGTGGGTAAGAGTGTGCTACTCGGCATGATGACCCGTTTTACCGAAGCTGACGTAGTCGTTGTTGGGCTCATTGGTGAGCGTGGCCGAGAAGTCAGAGAGTTTATCGAAGAGTCCTTGGGGGAAGAGGGGCGCAAGCGCGCCGTAGTGGTTGCCGCACCCGCCGACACCACGCCACTTATGCGCATGCGCGCTATGCGCCTATGCCATCATATTGCCGCTGCCTACCGTGATCAGGGTAAGCAAGTATTACTTCTGGTGGATTCGCTGACTCGCTATGCGCAAGCTCAACGGGAAATCGCCTTGAGTTTAGGTGAGCCGCCGGCCACCAAAGGCTACCCGCCTTCGGCATTCGCCCAACTGCCTAGCCTAGTGGAGATGGCCGGTAACAGCCAACATCCAACGGGTACCCTCACTGCCTTTTATACGGTATTAACCGAGGGTGATGATCAGCAAGATCCGATTGCCGACTCGGCAAGAGCGATTCTCGATGGCCATATTGTGCTTAACCGCAAACTGGCCGAACAGGGGCACTTTCCAGCCATCGATATTGGCGCCTCCGTCAGCCGCCTCGCCACACAGGTTGCCAGCGAAAGCAGCCTAAAACAGGGGCAGTGGTTCCGCCACCTCAATAGTCGCTATAACGAGGTCAAAGAGCTATTGCCACTAGGCGGCTATCAAGTTGGTCATGATGCAGAGATGGACATGGCTGTGAGTAGCTATCCACAGATGGCAGCGTTCTTGCGCCAAGCAACCCATACACAAGCCGACCTCAAGCAGAGCCTTAGCGCCCTAGAGCAGCTGGTCAGCCAGATGGGCTTCACCCTTAACGAGCCACGATAAACGCAATAGCAGCAAGCAGAGCTGTAGTTATTAAGATGATGTCTGCGAAAAAGCAGCTTAAGTCACTATTTAGGTTATCCCGGTGGGAAATACAAGATGAAGCAATTACTCAGGTTATGTCAGCAGGAAGAGAAAAAACTTAGCCAACTTGGGCAGCAGCGTAATGCCGCCCAGAGTAAGATTGATACCATAGAGCAGCAAAAGCTTCAGCTCGGGCAGATGGTAACCGATTACACCCAGATAAACCTCACCAATGCCTCTGCAATGATGTTGCAAAATAGCGCGCAGATGATCCAAGTCATCGAGCCGATGATAAAGCAACTGACCCGCAAACAGCTGCTGCTACAACAGGAGCAGCAGAGAATGCATCAACTTTGGCATAAACAGTTGGGTCGTCAGCAAGGTATACAGTGGTTATATAAAGAAAGACTAGAGCAGCAACATCAGTTACAGCAGAAGCAGGAACAGAAACAGTTAGATGATCTAGCCGCGCGCTACGCGACAGCAACTAGAGCCTAACGCATTTCACCATAATCGATATGGCTATCACCACCTCGATTAAGCAGCTGATTAATCACCTCTTGCTGTGCCACCAGCAACTTACCGTTGGCCTCATTAACCTGCTGGCTCTCTTTCACCAACAACAGCAAGTTTTGCCAGAGAATTGAAACTTGGCTCGCCGATGATTGCGGAAGCCTAGCAATTAATGCATCCATACCACTGGCATCACCAGTAAAACCGAGCGCCAGCAACATTCTGCGGCGCTCGCCAGCTTTGTGCATCAGGCTGTCACACAGACTCGATTGGTGTTCGTTATGATGTTTAAGGCCACCGTTGTCACGACGTTGCATCAACTCTCGCTGACGCTTCAACAAGCTTTTAAGTTGCTTATAGCCCTCAATATCCTGACGGATCCCGCGCACTATGCCCTGCACTAACTCACGCTTGCTCACTGGCTCAGCCATGCTGTTGCACCATGGCATCGGTTAACTTCTCGAGATCGAGATCGAAACTACCGTCGATCAGCGACTGGCGGATTTCCGCGACTTTAGCCAAATCAAAGTCAGGCAACTGCTCTAATCGCTGCTGACTATACTCAATCAATCGGCAGTCTTCACTGACCTCCTGTTGAGGTTTTATCGCCGTAGTAACGGGAGTTTCTAAAGGCTGAACGGCGCTATGCGTCTTACTCTTGCTCGTGCCCATTTCAGCATTTATCGTGCTGTTTATTTTGTTTATTTCCATAATGGCTGCCTCAATTTCGTTACTAAAAGTAAAGCGACTCCATTAGGGCCATTCTGAAATAGCGCCGCAATTTATTTAATATCAATAAGCGACTAAAACTGCGTTGCCACCCGCCCCTTAGCGATTGGATAGGCGATAATCACTTTGCCAGAGCTAAGGTTTCTCACCCGGATCCCTTTACCCTCACCGCCACCTTCGAGGGCTTCTCCCGGCATATTGGCGTAAAAGCCATTACTGCGAGCCTCAATAATGACCCTGTCACCAATATTCACCCATTGAGGCGAACTCAGTTGCACCGCTCTAATCGGTTGATAACGCCGTACTTTGCGCACCACTTGATGACCAACTATCTCATCGAGTGTGGTTACTAAGTCTCGATCCGATGTCCCAAGTTTTATCACTTTCCAGTCGAGATCTGCAGCTAGGATATGCTCCCCACGCTTGAGTACTCGGTTAGCCACAGGAATTTTAACGCTCACGCCAACCTTAGCTCGAACGAAGAGGCTCCAGCCTAGTGGCTCACAATTCACCTTGCGTTGCACGTTGCCTAATGGGATCCCTGAGCCGGCATCTATGCTCACCGCAGCGGGGCAAAGCGCTAGTCTTTTCGCCCCCGATGGCACCTTGATCTCTATCTTAGATTCCAGCTGAGACAAAGCCGCTTGCTGGCGCCACAGCTCCAGTTCCTTCGTCAGTAATTGTGTCAACGCGCTATCAATCTGCTCCACCGTTTTCATCGAATCCTGCGCCAAACTCAACTGCGGAAGTAAACAGGAAACAGCGATGAGGAAGCAGGAAACACAGGTTCCGATCTTGCGCCCCAAAAACAGGTAAACCATTGATAAACCTCAATTAAGATTATTGGCACACTAATTGAATAGTCAAGCAGCAATTAAATTTGGACATACCATACTAGGAGTCGTAATGGCTATCAACCTTGATGCCGCATTAGGTATTCATCCGCACACATTAGATTTTAGGGTCGAACGCAGCAAGATGTTGGCTGGTAACTTAGCCAATGCAGAAACCCCCGGCTATAAGGCGAGAGATCTCGACTTCAAATCTGTGATGTTGCAGATCAATGCAGGCATGTCTCCCGACCGTAACTATCAGGCTAGCTATCGTGTGCCTTATCAAACATCGGCAGATCAGAACACGGTTGAGCTAGGCAAAGAGCAAGCCAGATACTCACAAAACGCCATGGACTATCAAACCAGCCTGACCTTCCTCAACATGAAGATCTCAGGTTTACGCACTGCTATCGAAGGTAAATAACCCCTATGTCATTTGCAGAAATTTACCAAATTGCCGGCGCGGGCATGAACGCCCAAACCATTCGACTTAACACAGTTGCCAGTAACTTAGCCAACGCAGGTGCTGCAGCAGAAAATCCAGATGAGGCATTTCGAGCGTTAAAGCCCGTATTCTCTACCATCTACAAACAGACTCAAGAGGGGCAAGTCGCTGGCGCTCACGTTGAAGTATCGGCGATAGTGCAATCTGATGCACCGCTAGATCTACGCTACGAGCCTGACCATCCCTACGCCGACGAACAGGGTTATGTCGCCTACTCCAACGTCAATACCGTTGAGGAGATGGCTGACATGATGGCAGCCAGCCGCTCATTCGAAACCAATGTTGAGATCATGAACCGTGCACGTTCGATGCAACAGGGTTTACTGCAGTTAGGAGCTAAGTAATGAACGTAACCAGTACTAGTAGTAATAATACCAACAGCAACAACGTGGTTAATTCCCCGGGTAACGATGCGGCGTCTATCAAGAACGAATTTATGACCTTGATGATTGCGCAAATTCAGAACCAAGATCCCACAAACCCGATTGATGGTACCGAATATGTCAGCCAGTTAGCCCAATTCTCTCAGGTCGAAAGCTTAGAGCAGATGCGTGCCAACCAGTCAACACAGATGGTGATCATGGAGAACCTAGGCATCGTTCAGTCGGCGCAGCTAGTAGGCAAAGATGCCATGGTACCAGCCTCTGAATTTAGCATCGAAGATACGCCTATCGACGGCAAGGTTTACCTAAGCAGCTCAGTTGAGAACTTAAGTATCGATATCGTCGATGACAACGGCGATGTGGTTCACACCCTAGAGATGGGTCCACAAGAGGCTGGAGATACAGGCTTCACGATCGATCCTGAAGCGCTGGAACTGCCGGCGGGAGATTACAGCATAGTGGCTAACACCACGGCGGGCGAAGTCACCGAGACAGCGGATACCTTCGTCAAAGCTGAAATCGAAAAAATACATTTTATCAGCGCATCAGGAATGATGATGGCTGAGCTAGGTAATGGTCTAGGCACTATTTCAGTGCTTGAAATTTCTGAAGTTTCATAACAGGTTAGCAAAGGATTAATTCATGTCTTTCAATATTGCGTTAAGTGGCCTACAAGCAACCACACAAGATCTAAACACTATCAGTAATAACATTGCCAACTCTTCAACAGTAGGATTTCGCAGTGGCCGCAGTGAATTTTCTGCGATCTATAACGGTGGTCAAGCAGGTGGTGTGAACGTGATGAACACCAGCCAAAACTTCTCTGCCGGTGGCAGCTTAACCTATACTGGTCGTCAGCTAGATATGGGCATTCAAGGCGAAGGTTTCTTCGTGTTAAAAGGCCAAGATGGCAACACCATGTATGCCAGAGCAGGTATGTATAATCAAGATGCCAACGGCTTTATCACCGATCCCGTTGGTAACCGTTTGCAGGGGTATTCTGTTGGTGCTGCAGGCAACTTACAGACGGGTAATGTGACCGACCTACAGGTACAAGCCGGTGCCCTGCCCGCTAAAGCAACGACAACAATCGGCCTAGTCTCTAACTTAGATGCTCGAGTTGAAACTATCGACCCTGTAGCAAATCCGTTTGATTCAGATGACGCTTCGACCTATCACTCATCGAGCACAGTGACCGCTTATGACTCTTTAGGTAAAGAACACGCCCTTACTCAGTATTACGTTAAAACTTCCGACAATACTTGGTCGGTGCACTACATGATGGGCGACACCGACGTGACTCCAGTAGGCGGCCACCAGCTCAGCTTCGACTCTGACGGCATGCTAACTGGCGGACAAGATCTTACCCTCAATATCACTGACCCCAATATTGTCGGCGGCGCATCGGACATGAACCTTGCTCTAAGCTATGACAAGAGCACCCAATACGCCTCTGACTATAACAACTCAAGCCTAAGCCAGAACGGTTACACCTCAGGTGAGCTTAACGGCATACGTCTAGATGACAGCGGTATGCTATATGGCACGTACACCAACGGCCAAGAGCAGCTTCAGGGCCAAGTGGTACTGGCTGACTTCAATAACCCTAACGGTTTAGAGCCTGTGAGCAACAACGCTTGGGCGGCAACCAATGCTGCGGGGCAGCCAATTATTGGCACGCCAACCACAGGCACCTTAGGCTCGATTGCAGGCGGTTATCTTGAAGGCTCAAACGTCGATCAAACAGCTGAAATGGTTAACTTGATGACGGCTCAGCGTAACTATCAGTCTAATGCCAAGGTGTTAGATACCAACTCAACCATGCAGCAAGCTTTGCTCAACGCTATCTAGGCCTGACTCATGGATAGAATGATATATACCGCCGCCAAGGGTGCTGCGAGGGTGATGGAGGCGCAAGCCATCCGCGCCAACAACCTAGCCAACGCCGATACCACTGGCTTTAAGGCAGATCTAGAGCGAGTCAACGCCATGGTAGTTAACCCGACCGGTAATAGCTTGCAGACTCGTGTACTGGCTCAGACTCAAAGCAGCGGCTTTAGCCAACAAACCGGCGCAATGAACCCAACGGGTAGAACCTTAGATCTGGCCATCAATGATGCGGGTCTGTTCGCGGTGATGACGGCTGATGGTGAAGGCTATACCCGCTCAGGTGCGATACAGCCTGATGCCGACGGTCAGCTGACCTTAGATGGTCGCCCTGTTGCCGGTATCGATGGTCCTATCGTACTACCAGAATATCGCGAACTGTTCGTTGGTGATGACGGCAGACTCAGCATCATCGCCGATGAAGGCGGCATTATCGAAGAGGTTGGCCAGCTCAAGCTGGTTAACCCAGATATCAATACTCTAAGTAAAGGCTTAGATGGTTTGCTCTATCCCGCAGACCGTCAGCCGCTGCCCGCCAGTGAGCAAGTAACCGTGAGCAGCGGCTTCCTAGAGGCCAGTAACGTACAAGCCGTAGGCGAGCTAATCGCCGCCATGGATTTAAGTCGTCAATTTGAGGTGCAGGTCAAACTGATGAAGAGCGCCGAAAAACTCGCAGAAGCAGGCAATCGCTTGTTACGTGACGCTTAGACTAATTTTTAAAGCCTAGACTTTAAAGGAAATACAGATGCAATCAGCTTTATGGGTCAGTAAGACTGGCTTAACCGCCCAAGATACGAAGATGACCACCATTGCCAACAACTTGGCAAACGTTAACACCACAGGGTTTAAGCGCGATCGTGTCGCCTTTAACGACCTGTTTTATCAAGTGCAGCGCCAACCAGGTGGCCAAGTAGACGAGCAAAATGAGCTGCCATCGGGGCTTCAGCTCGGTACGGGTACCCGTGTCGTTGGCACTCAAAAGGTGTTTACTCTAGGTGATCTACTTACCACCAACCAACAGTTGGACATGGCGATTGAGGGACAAGGCTTTTTCCAAATTGAAGAGGCCAATGGCGAGCTAAGCTACTCCCGTGATGGACAGTTTTATCGCAATAGCGAAGGCCTAATGGTGACCTCACAAGGTTTACCACTGGTCCCGAATATTGAGATCCCAGAAGAGGCGCTCAATGTCACCATCGCGACCGATGGTATCGTGTCGGCGCAGATGGCTGGTCAGGCGGATGCTCAAGAGTTAGGACAGATCACTCTAGTTAACTTTACCAACCCAGCCGGACTCGAGGCGCGCGGTAATAACCTCTACCGTGAAACAGGCGCATCGGGCGCAGCAGTAGAAGGCATCGCAGGTGATCAGGCTCTGGGGCAAATTCGTCAAGGCGCACTTGAAGGCGCCAACGTCAACGTGGTTGAGGAGATGGTCGAGATGATTTCGACTCAACGCGCTTACGAGATGAACGCCAAGGTCGTATCGGCTTCTGACGACATGCTCAAGTTCCTAAACCAAGCGCTGTAAGCAGCGCTTTATCTACTGGCTCCACCATGGCTTATCAACCAACAAAACGCGAAAAGGGCTCCAGCATGCAATCACTTTGGATTGGCTTTGGCATAGGTTTAACCTTACTACTGTCTGGCTGTGTCGCACATATACCTGAACCAGACACAGCACCAGGTAAGCCTGAGTGGGCGCCACCAGAAATTGACTACAGCCTACCGACAGCCGAGAACGGCAGTGTTTATCGCCCAGGCTTTATGCTCACCCTATTTAAAGATAAGCGCGCATTTCGTGAAGGCGACATTCTTACGGTAGCACTGGACGAGAAAACCTATTCAAGTAAACGTGCCGATACCAAGACCAACAAGGTAAGCGGTATGTCGATTGATGGCCAAGGTACCACAGGCAGTAACAGCATCAGCGGTAGCGGAGAGGCCAATATGGGGCGCTCCTTTAACGGCACAGGCTCCAGCACCCAACAGAACCAACTGTCGGGCTCGATCACAGTGACCGTGGCTAAGGTTTTGCCCAATGGCGCTTTACTGATCCGTGGTGAAAAATGGTTACGACTAAACCAAGGTGATGAATACCTTCGCCTGCTGGGTCTGATCCGCGCCGATGACATAGGTAATGACAACACCATCTCGTCGCAGCGTATCGCCGACGCACGGATAATCTACGGTGGCCAAGGTGCCATCTCAGATAGCAACCGCATGGGCTGGGCCGCCCGCTACTTCAATAGCCCTTGGTTCCCATTGTAAGCATCAGTTTGAGTATTCAAAAGTCAGGATTGTGTGAATGAAAAAAATAGCCATCTTTATGGTCAGTCTGTTGTTAGGGCTATCGCCTCTACTATCCGTTCAGGCGCAGCCTCAGCATCGCTATCTGATGGATATTGTCGATGTACAAGGGATCCGTGATAACCAACTGGTAGGTTACGGCTTAGTTGTCGGTCTAGATGGCACGGGTGACCGCACTCAAGTGCGCTTTACCAGCCAGTCTATCGTCAACATGCTAAAGCAGTTTGGGGTGCAAATTGATGATAAGACAGATCCTAAACTGAAGAACGTCGCAGCGGTTGCGGTCCACGCTACCGTACCACCACTGGCGAGCCCAGGACAGACTTTAGACATTACCGTGTCATCACTCGGCGATGCTAAAAGTCTGCGTGGCGGTACCCTATTGATGACCCCAATGCGTGCCGTTGATGGTGAGATCTATGCTGTTGCCCAAGGTAACTTGGTGGTTGGTGGTGTATCGGCTCAAGGCCGTAACGGCACCTCGGTCACCATAAACGTACCGACCGTGGGTAACATTCCTAATGGTGCGCTATTAGAAGCACCTATGCACAGTAACTTTAATGAAAACGAGCACATAGTACTAAATCTTATCGACCCAAGTTTTAAGACTGCCCGCAACATCGAGCGCGCGGTCAACGAGCTATTCGGCCCTGATGTCGCGCAAGCGGACAGCAGCGCCAAGGTGATTGTTCGTGCGCCAAGTTCTAATCGCGAGCGCGTTACCTTCATGTCTATGCTCGAAGAGTTGCAAATTGAGCAAGGGCGCAAATCTCCACGAGTAGTGTTCAATAGTCGCACCGGTACCGTTGTTATGGGCGGCGATGTCGTGGTACGTAAAGCCGCTGTCAGTCATGGCAACCTCACGGTGACCATCGTTGAGCAAGAGTTTGTTAGTCAACCTAATGGTGCCTATCTGGGGCAAGCGCAAGGTGAAACCGTTGTGACCACCGACAGTCAGGTCGATATCAATGAGGGCGACGGCCATATGTTTGTCTGGCCTGAAGGTATAGCCCTCAATGACATAGTCCGTGCCGTTAACAGTCTAGGCGCATCACCGATGGATCTAATGGCCATCTTGCAAGCCCTAAACGAAGCCGGAGCCCTAGAAGCTGAATTGGTGGTGATCTAATGAAACTCGACAATAATCACAGCTACCTTAATCAACTCGATGCCGGTGAGTTGATTAAATCCAATGGCGAGCAAGGTGCACTTAAGCTTGTGAGCCAACAGTTTGAAGCCCAGTTTCTGCAAACCGTTTTAAAACAGATGCGTAGCGCCTCCGATGTGATGGCAGATAAAGACAGCCCACTGTCATCGCAAAACGATGGCATGTACCGCGACTGGCACGATGCCGAGCTTGCAGGACGCCTAAGCCAGATGCAAAGCACAGGGCTTGCCGAGGTGATGACCAAACAATTATCGGCAGGACTTAAGTCTAAGCCGGAGACGGTCGCCTCTAATAATCAAACTAATGGCAATACCAATACCGTTGCAATGCAACCAGCCTTGATATTGCCTTTTATTACCAAGCCGCAAACCTAAATAGGCTGCGGTGCTGATTAGTCTTCGCCGTCATTTAAAACGCTAGAGATAAGGATTCAAGATGAGCATGCTCAACATAGGTATGTCAGGGCTTAATGCCAGCATGGCAGCCCTAACCGCCACTTCCAATAACGTCACCAACGCCATGGTGCCGGGATATTCTCGTCAACAAGTGATGCTTAGCTCTGTGGGAAATGGCATCTACGGCAGTGGCTCTGGCGTGATGGTCGATGGCGTACGCCGTATATCGGATCAATACGAAGTCGCTCAACTTTGGAATACCACCAGCAACCTCGGATTTGCTAAGACCCAGTCTAGCTATTTTGGCCAAGTCGAGCAGATTTTTGGTTCTGAAGGTAACAGTATCTCGGCTGGGCTGGATCTACTGTTTGCCTCACTAAACTCGGCTATGGAGCAACCTAACGAGATTGCCCATCGCCAAGGTGTGCTCAACGAAGCCAAGGCGCTGACCCAACGCTTTAACTCAATCAGCGAAGGGCTAAACTCGCAGGTGACCCAAGTTGAAGGCCAAATTAATGCCTCGGCAAAAGAGATCAACAGCCAACTAGAAACCATCGCCAGCTTTAATGCCGATATTCAAAAAGCTAACGCCAACGGTAACGTACCTTTAGCACTACTCGATGCACGAGACGCCGCTATCGATGATCTGTCAGAGATTATCGACGTCAATGTCGTTGAAGACTCTTCGGGTATGATCAACATCTCTTTAGCACAGGGACAACCTCTGCTATCGGGCACGATTGCATCTAAGGTTCAAGTTACCCCCGACCCAACCAACCCTAAATTTAGCCAGCTCAGCATTCAGTTCGGCCAATCGAGCTTTCCGCTAGATGAAAGTGCAGGCGGCAGTTTAGGTGCGCTGATCGACTACCGAGACAACAGCTTAGTGGACTCGATGGCGTTCATCGATGAACTCGCCATGACCATGGCCGATGAGTTCAATACTGTACTGGCTGGCGGCACAGACTTAAATGGCAATACACCGACTCAAGATCTATTTACCTATGATCCAACTAACCCTGCTGGCAGCCTAAAACTGACCTCTGGATTTAACGCCGACATGCTGGCGTTTGGTAAAGATGGCACCCCGGGCGACAACAGCAACTTGGTAGAACTGGTCGATATCGCCAACAAGAGCTTCACCTTTAGCTCTATGGGAGTCGACGCCACCATGGGTGATGCATTCGCCAGTAAGATTGGTGAACTAGGCTCGGCCTCTCGCCAGGCTCAAATGTCGAAAACAACAGCCGAAAATCTCCAACTGGAGGCCCAAAAACAGTGGGCGAGCACCAGTGGCGTCAACATGGATGAAGAGGGGGTCAACCTCATCATCTACCAACAGTCTTATCAGGCAAATGCCAAGGTTATCTCGACTGCAGATCAGCTATTTCAAACAATCCTAAACAGCATTTAAGGAGCTCTTCATGCGTGTAAGTATGCTTAATCTCTACAGCAATAATTTACAGAGTCTGCAGAACTCCACTGCCGATATCGCCAGACTCAATGAAATGATGTCTACGGGCACATCAATACTGCGCCCATCGGACGATCCTATCGGCTCGGTCAGGGTCATTGGTAATGAACGTGACATGGCCGCTACCAACCAATATATAAAAAATACCGAATCATTGAGTACCAGTTTTAGCCGCTCAGAAACCTATATGTCGAGCATGGTCGAGCTGCAAGGTCGTATGCGTGAAATTACCGTATCGGCAAACAATGGTAGCTTATCACCTGAAGACAGAGCGGCTTATGCGGCCGAAATGAACGAACTACTAGAGGCATTTGCCGATACCCTCAACGCTAAAGACGAATCAGGCAACTACCTTTTTTCAGGTAACAAAACCGACACTCCGCCCATTGGCAAAGATGCCGATGGCAACTATGTCTACCAAGGCGATACCAACACTCGTGAAGTACAGACTTCTGGTTCATCTTGGATGACGGCTAACAGTACCGCTGCAGACTTTATCTTTTCAAACGGTAGTACTGATATTCTCAATCAAACCAAAGAGTTTATTGCGGTTCTCGAAGACCCAACACTGGCTCCGGGTGATCCCGCATTTAGCCAAGCCGCCGATGATATGCAAGCCAGCTTAGATGATACCCTGACCAGTATTAGCTCGGCGATCACCGACATAGGTGGTAAACAAAACACCTTAAGCTTGGTACAGGCTTCCCATGAGGAGCGTGTGCTTTTTAACAAAGAAGTGATAGGTGAAACTGAAGGTTTAGACTATGCTCAGGCCACTGCAGAGTACAACTTAAAGCTAACCACCCTTAAAGTGACTCAACAGACCTTTGTGCAGGTATCACAGCTATCCCTGTTCAACCATATATAAGTTCAACCATATATAAGTTTAATCAAATATAAGTTCAATCTTGATCGAATCAGCTTAAGAGAAGTTAATGCTCAACGGGATTTCAGACTCACTCAATGTTCAACAGCGCAGCCAGACGGTTGCGCCGAGTGCAGGTATACAGCAACCGCCAAAAGAACAAACTAAGGCCAATGTTGCTAGCATTCCAAGCCATAGATTAGAGAGCTATAACCGCTGGGCTAAGGTCACGCAGGGACAGCACAAGATCAGTGCGTCCCAAGTGGCAGAGCAGGGTTTACTGCAGGTTCAAAGCCTGCTTAAGCAGTTGCAAGGCCAAAGCCAACAATCACTGTCATCTAGCCTAGGCTCTTCTAACCTAGACAGTGAGCAGATAAATCGCAGTCTGCAGATCCAGCAAAAACTGGCACAACTTGAGGTCAGCTATCAAGGTAAGCCTCTAGTCGATCATCAGCTCAATCTAATATCTAGTCAAAGACCCGCCGCCAAGTACAGTTTCAGCTTAAAGTCGGTAGATTTGGCCGCTGTAAAACCACGCGATGAACTGATCAATATGCAACTAGGCAATGAATCAGTAAGAGTGCTATTACCCGCAAATGCACAACCTGCAGAGCTGGTAAGCAGACTAAACAGTGCACTTAAGCCGCTGGATATGCAGGTGCTTCGCAGCAATGAAGGCCGAGTCATCTTCAAGAGCAATAAGCAGCAATGGCAACAACTGCAAGCAGGGTTATTGATGATCGGTCAAGGTCAACGTTTACCCGCCGGAGATGTCAGAACCATCAAGGTCAGCGAAGAGCTGAATTGGCAAGATCCCAGAGAATGGCGCTTCAATAGCCATGCGGATCTCAAACAGACCATGGCTAAAATAGCCAAGACACGCCACAAGGTTGAATCGCAGTTGCAAGAGTTGAATAGCGGCAAGCAACAACTTCAACAACAATTACACAGAGTAAACCAGCGCAAAGATACAGTATTAGAGCTGGAGTCGACTCTGACTCAAGTGACCAGCTTAATGCAGTCCTCTCCTTTTAGTCTGCAAGTTACCTCGTTAATGGCGCAGGCAAATCTGAGCCGCCCTCAGGTATCGGCTTTACTCTCTTAAGAATCGATTGGCTTGGGGGCTAGCAATATATAGCCCCACAAACCCAAGGGCGACATTAATACCGTTACGACAACAAGGTGAGTATCGAGGCTAAATCATCAAATTTAGCTTCATCCAAAAGGTTGATAGCATACTCACTGTAATTTGCCTTATGCTGCCGATTGGTGTGATACACCTGAAAACACATGATGATGTCATGCTCAGATAATCCCTCATTCTTAGCAGCTATCACGGCTAAATAGCAGCGCAGCATAAAGAAATCCAACAGCATCACTCTAAAGGCCTGCGATGGAGTGAGTTTATCAACTTGGGGGAAGTTCATATGGTAAAAGTAATAAAGTAGATAACGACTAAATAGCGCTTGCTGGTCTGCCAATGCAGGTATAGCGACCTCCTTCCAAGCTTGGTTAATACGGTTCATACTAATGTTTTTTTCATCATCCGCCATGGATAGAATAGCCTGATTAATTAGCTCAAACCGACTCCGTCCACGCCTGATTTTATTAGTATTTAGCCATAATTGAATCGAGGTGAACGCATGCATCTGGTGCGCATCCGTATCTTGATTAAAGCCCTCGAAATGCTGCTTTAACTGGCCGTTATCGCTTAAAATTATTAGCTGTTGAAACATATTGTCGATGGCATTACTTTCAAGTTCACCATTAGCCACCCGCTCGGTAGTTTTCATCAAAATACCAATAGCGGTAAGACCATGCTCTAATGGTTGTTCAGGCTTAAGTAATAGTTGAATCGAGTAGTCATAAGCCTTCTGCGCCCAGATCGGTGCTGCTTTGAATGTACGACTATGGGTGATCGTCGTGCGTTCAACGCGAAATGCATCGGGCCTTAGCAGAATATTTCTCGCCGCTTCAGGGCAAGATAAGGATAGGCTGTCATAACGATCCCCCCCTCTCATATGCGCCATTCTAGGGTAGGTCTTGCAAGTATTACTTAGCAGAGCCTCCCCAGCCTTTGCGTGGATCTGGCACAAGTTGTTTTCATCTAAAAAGCCACAGGCTCCCTCTTCATTCAATACAGCTTGCGCCCATATTTGCTCACTCTTTTTTACCTTCTTCAGCGCAGTTTTAGCCAAAGTCTTAAGCTCGCTATGGGCTAAGGTCTTCTTATAGCTTTGCTTATCAATATGAATACTCCATCCATAGCAACAGCTGTCCTCACATTCACCACCAATACAGCTGAAGTTAGTGACGAAACTGGGTCTAATGAGTGAATGTTTCATTCTCGCTCTCTTTTGTAATCAAGTTTTGGCTAAGCCTAAATATGTCTATAGAAGGCGACCCAAACAGCGATTAGCTAAAGTCTTTTTTTACTATTCACCCATGAAAAACAAAATATTTAAACCTTTAAATTCAAAGAATTAAATGCAATTCGACAAATAAAATCGACTATAGCTTTCAGTTTTCAATTCGCGTGTCGTTTTAAGGTTATAGAAACCAAACAATCTGTTAAAAACTCAAAGGAATATCCTATGTTATCTGTAATGACTAACAACGCGTCTAACATCGCTCAAAATGCCGTGACTAAAAATAACGACCTACTTAGCAACGCTATGGAGCGTCTATCTACAGGTCTTCGTATCAACAGTGCATCTGACGATGCTGCTGGTCTACAGATTGCGACTCGCCTAAACGCTAACGTAACGGGTATGGAAACTGCTGGCCGTAACGTATCTGACGCGACTTCAATGCTACAAACTGCCGATGGTGCATTAGACGAGCTAAACAACATCGCGACTCGCCAAAAAGAACTAGCAACTCAAGCAGCTAACGGTGTGAACTCGGCTGAAGATATTGCAGCACTAGATGCTGAATATAAAGAGCTTAACGCTGAAGCAATCCGTATTATCGATAGCACTGAATATAGTGGTAACAAACTATTCACCGAATTAGATGGTGCTGTAGACTTCCAAATCGGCGCATCTTCAGCTGAAAAACTAACAGTAACGACAAAAGTTGCTGACGTTAAAGCACTATTCGTTGGTGAACTAACTGACCAAGCAGCTGCTGTAGGCGAAATCGACAACGTAAACGCTATTATCGATGCCGTTGGTGCAGAGCGTTCTAACCTAGGTGCTAGCATCAACCGTTTAGGTCACACAGCATCTAACCTAACTAACGTTACCGAGAACACTAAAGCTGCAGCAGGTCGTATCATGGATACCGATTTCGCAGTAGAAACAGCTGCTATGACTAAGAACCAGTTATTAGTTCAAGCAGGTACTAACATCCTGTCTTCTTCAAACCAAAACACTGGTTTGGTTATGGGTCTATTGGGTTAATCTCCCCCCCCCTACTCCCAACTTTCTATCTAGGGCCTTCGGGCCCTTTTTTTTGGCAACAAATTCCCCTCAATACTTCAGTGGCCCTAGCTTGAGGTCGCCTTACTTATTACATGGTTGTAGCGAACGTAGCGCCCAGGCTTAAAGCGGAAGCAACACTTCCCTTCTCCTGTGACTAACGGAAAATCAATTTACCCGCCGCACATCCTAAGGTAAGCAAAAACACCATAAAACAGTTACTTAACTTTTGGCATGAAGATTGCCACTTGCATAACAAAGATTGGAGGATCAAATGATTTCAGGTATGGGTGGCGCCTCATTCGCCGAACAACTTATCGTCGCAGAACGTATGGGCAAAGATCAGATATTTGAAAGCAATATGACCAAATATGAGGCACAACTCGATGCCTATAAGATCCTTGAACGTAGCCTAGATAAGATGACCAGCAATCTTGAAAAGATTAATGGCGATGCCTTCGAAAGCAAAACCTCCTCAATCAGTGATGATAATGCCTCTATCATGGTCGAGAGCGGGGCACCAACTGGTAACTACGACCTGCATATCGAGCAACTAGCTCAGGCGCACCAATTAACTAAGAGCTTCGGCAGTGAAGACAGCCTGCTACCCGCCAGCGGCGTTATCGAGATCCAGCTTGGCTCAGATCCAGCTGACACCATTAGCCTTGATATGTCTGTACTAAACCCTGATGGGACCGCCACGGTCAAAGATCTCACCAGTATGATCAATAATCACTCCGATAACCCAGGAGTACAAGCTTCTCTTGTGCGGACTGGCGGTCAAGTTGAGCTAATGCTTTCCTCTACTGCCACAGGTGCAGAAAACAACATTAGCGTTAGCATGAATGGTGCCGATTGGGGTATGACAGAGCGACGCGCAGCACAAGATGCCAAGGTTAATCTAAACGGCATAGATATCACCAGTAGCAGTAACAACTTAGCCAATGTCATCGATGGCGTCTCTATCGAACTCAACAAAGTCCATGCAGCGGGAGAAAGCAGCAGCATCAGGATCACATCAGATACCGACGCCAGCGAACAGGCTGTTGAAGACTTCGTCGATATCTTCAATAACCTGATGGACGAAATCAATAAGCTAACTCGCTCTATGGGCAGTGAAGAGTTAGACAATATCAATAACGAAAATGACGATAAAGATGACAGCGATGAAGATAAAGATGATGAAGATGACGACTTCAATTCCTCTATCACC
Source organism: Shewanella sp. MBTL60-007 (assembly GCF_019654915.1). Taxonomy (GTDB): domain Bacteria; phylum Pseudomonadota; class Gammaproteobacteria; order Enterobacterales; family Shewanellaceae; genus Shewanella. The sequence goes on from NZ_BPET01000031.1 coordinate 55,838, forward strand.
GAAGATCAGCTAGGCGTACTCAAAGGCGACTCAAGTATCAGAATGCTGCAACAGGGGATGCGTGATGCCATCTTCGATACAGCACCAAACGGTATGCGCCTTTCAGATATCGGCGTTGAGATGGGTCGAGACGGCAAACTATCTATCGACCAAGATAAGCTAACTAAAGCTCTCAAAGATGACCCTGACGCGATACAAGCCATGTTTACCGACGAAGGTAGCTATATCGACAGACTTGATACCCTCATCGACCCTTTCACTAAATTCCAAGGCTCTTTGGATCTTAAGCAAGAGAACCTAGAAAAACAGATCGAACGAGTCGAAACCAGCATGGAAAATCACGACAGACAGATGGAACAGAGGTATCAAATCTACCTAGCTCAATTTACCGCAATGGAAGCAACCATCAGCCAATTAAACTCAGCTAGCGCACTGTTTTATTAAGGAAAAAACCAAAAAATGTTAAACGAGCACGATCCCTTTAATGCTTATAAGCAAACCTCTCTAGACGCGAGAGCCGCAGCAGCAAACCCTCATGAGATGGTGCGCATGCTGCTTGATGGCCTATTAGAGGAGATCCAACGCGCTGCGGGATTTATGCAGCGCCGCAGCTATGAAGATAAAGGCCAGAGTATCAATAAGTGCCTCAATATCGTCCATGGACTCGACTCCATGCTCGATATTGAAAATGGAGGCGAAGTCGCCGCAGGCCTTAACCGCCTCTATGACTATTGCAGTCGACAACTGGTAACCGCAAGCGTTGAAAATAGCGTTGCCGCCCTAGAACCCATCACTAAGGTAATTACCGATGTCAGAGCCGGTTGGGCAAATCTCAATTGAGCAGTGGCAGCAGTTTGAAAAAGCGCTGCGATTTCATGCTCAAGCTCAAAACTGGGACAAATTGGTCTTAGTAAACCAAAAAATGACTGATGCCCTTAAAAGAGCGGGAAAACCAAACTCCCGCTCGCAGTTGCTTGCGCGCCAATCTTTAGCCCGTGCTCATCAGCAAGTGTTGCAGCAGTTACACCAAGCTAAAGATCAACTTAAGCAAGAGATGACTCAGTTTAAACAGCAACAAGATGGCCTAGCCGCTTATCAACTAACCTGTGTCAGTGGCGGAGTAGATAATGACTAGCCCAGTATTGCCAAGTACATCAGTCACTTCGGCGACAACAAACTCAACAACATCTAGCCCAATAAAACAAGCAAGCAGCCAAGAGCCAGCAAACTGCGTTGACTGTGGCTTAGCTGAACATGACTCGTTTGAGCAATACGCTCAAGCGCTGGCTTCTTTTTCGTTAATAACACCACATCAAGCCTCCCCAGAGTCGCTACCACATACAGTGGCGGCTTTCTCTACGAGAGGGGAGACTCAGCCATTTGCAACAACACTGCAACTGGCTCGCCATAACAACTCCCAATTAGCGCTCGAGCCTCAGCTTGCAGCCACGGCTTACCAAACCGCAGAGGGGCGAAACCAAAATCCACTATTTCAATCATTTAGCCAGCAGCCTTTAAACCAAACTCAATTGGCTACACGAGCAGCTACAACTCAAGTACAAACTCTAGATACTCGAGCGCAGAGCTTACCCTTAGCCATGACCAATTCACTGGGGACAGAGCTAGGTAGTACTGCCGCGACCAGCAGCCTTCCATTAGTGTCTGGTGCAATCAAGCCTGATAGCCTTGTTGGTTTTAGCCCCTTTCAAGGCGTAAACAGTCCATTTTCACCCGCAGTCTCTACAAGTCTGGCTGAAAGTGGTGCCAGCAGTGCCATCGATTCGGTAAACCAAATTTTAGCAAGCAGTTCACGCACTCAAAGCAATGTTGCTCAATGGGGGCCCGTTTCCGTTTCCCAGTCTGCCCCACTACCACAGCAAAGCCATGAGATGCTGTCGCCGCTAAGGGAGCAACTTAGATTTCAGATCGACCAGCAGATAAAACAAGCAGAACTAAGGCTCGATCCTCCGGAACTTGGAAAGATTGAACTCAATGTACGCCTAGACGGCGATCGTCTGCATATCCAGATGCATGCAGCGAACTCATCGGTTCGGGATGCATTATTGATGGGCCTAGATAGATTGCGAGCCGAATTAGCAATGGATCATGGTGGCCAAATTGATGTCGATATCAGCCAAGGCGAGTCACAACAAAAACAGCATCAAGGCAGCTCTCAACCGGCAATTGCAGCAGCGACTCAGCATGAACCATCGTTCAATGCTGATATTCCCCAACAAGATCAGGTCGATCTACTCGCATAATTTAGGAGCTATTCATGTCATCAACTAAAAGCAACAGCAAACGGATCATTACGGCCCTGCTTATCATCAGCTGGACAGCGGCGATTTTCTGGGTGGGTTGGCAATCACCAAGCCTGATCGGTGGCCCCTTCGAAGCTAAAGAAGCCGAAGTCAAATCAGCTCAATTTTACCCTCTCGACAAATTTGTTATCTCCATACCCGGTGACGAGTACCCCCATTACCTTCTATTAGAGCTGGCATTCAAAAGTCGCTCTAAGAATGTCGAAAGCACTATTAAACAGGCCGATCCTGTAATTAAAAACTCACTAATGAAGATGTTCTCCCATAAGCACTTCAATGAACTCAATAACGCGCAGCAATTCGAGTCCCTGCAAAAAGAAGCTCACGGCATACTCTCTACAGTATTAGCCGAGAATGATTTTGCTATCGAATTGGATGATGTGCTGTTTACTCGTATGGTTATTCAATAAAGGCCAATACTATGAATGCAGCACAATCTGCCTACCAAGAAGTTTCTGAAGATAGCGCGATGAACCGTCAGTCCGAAAGTCAGGTGATGGTCCAATATCTACCTCTAGTTAAGCGCTCAGTATCGCAACTTAGAAGCCACTGTGGTTCCGTCCTCGCGATTGAAGACATGGAGCAGATAGGCATGATGGCGCTACTCGAAGCAGCAAGACGCTACCCCGGGGAATACGATAATGGATTTATTTCATTCGCTGGTCAGCGTATTCGTGGCGCCATTCTTGATGAGCTACGCCGTCAAGATTGGCGGCCTCGTCCCGTCAGGCAGCAAGCCCACGAACTAAATGATACCGTCAGGCAGCTAACTCGACTGTTAGAGAGAGAACCCACAGATAAAGAGGTCGCAGAGGCGATGGGCTTGAGCGAGAGCGAGTACCGAGAGCGACTGTTTGCCTCCCAGTCTGAATCTATGCGCAGCCTAGATGAACTCATAAGCGAAGGTGGTCATTTTGTCGATAAAAATGACGTGTTGGAGCAATTTTCAGCAAAAGAGTGTTTATTTCAAGCTATTTCAAAATTAAACAAAAGAGAACAGCTGATCCTGTCGCTTTACTATCAACATGAACTCAATTTAAAAGAAATTGCCGCAACCTTGGGGTTAACTGAAACTCGTATTTGCCAACTGCATAAACAAGCAGTTAAACAGCTTCAGAGTATCTATCAACAATGGGAACGGTAAGCAGGTGATGTAGTATGAGCAAACTGTTAGGGCTAGTGATAATTCTCTTGTCGGTATTTGGTGGATACGTGTGGGCAGGAGGAGCGTTGATCTCCCTCTGGCAGCCTGCCGAAATCCTAATCATTTTTGGTGCGGGTGTAGGGGCACTTATTATCGCTAACCCTAAGCCTGTATTAATTGAGATGTATGAACAGCTCAGAGAGCTGGTTAAAGTCGAACAAGAAGACCCTGAACTCTACCCACAGCTCTTTGGCCTGATGGGCATGTTAATGGCACAGATCCAGTCTCAAGGGCTGCGAGTGCTAGACGACCATATCGAAAAGCCTAGAGAAAGCTCCCTTTTTCTCATGTACCCTGCGGTATTAGAGCACACGAATGTGCTGAACTTCCTCATAGATAACCTAAGATTACAATCTATCGGCAAGATCTCCGCTCACGATTTAGAGCATATGCTAGAGGAGGAGATCCACCGTATCGATGAAGATAGAATGCGTCCCTCCCACGCACTGAACAAAGTTGCCGAAGCTATGCCTGGCTTCGGTATTCTTGCCGCAGTAATGGGGATCATCATTACCATGTCAAATATTGACGGTCCTATCACCATGATTGGTGTAAAGGTCGCCGCCGCCTTAGTCGGCACGTTTATCGGTATCTTCGCCTGTTACTGTTTGTTCGATCCGCTGTCTAAAGCGCTCGAGCACTTAGTTGAGCGGAAGTCTGCGCAGATGCGCTGTGTCGCCGCAATGTTAACGGCCTTCGCAAAAGGTAAGCCGCCAATGCTTGCCATTGATGCCGGTCGCAAACAGATCCAGAGTGAAAATCGTCCAACATTTATCGAACTTGAGCGTTGGATGGTGGAGCAGAAAAGCTAATGCCAGCCAGAACCGATCAAGCCATCATAATCCGCCGCAAGAAGCGCTCAAAGGCCAAGCCCGCCCATGGGGGCGCCTGGAAAGTTGCATTCGCCGACTTCACCTTAGCCATGATGGCACTATTTATGGTGCTCTGGATCATGCAGATTGCCGATCAGCAAGAACGTGCCATGATAGTGCAATACCTCCGAGGTGATCTGTATGCTACCGGATCTATCAATCCATTTGATCTCAGTAGCGCGCCCTCAATGGTAAACTTTGAGGCTAGTATAGGAGTTCAACAAGCGGTATTACCAGCGACATCCACTGGCGTGGACCGCAGTGGCCCGGCGATGCATAACCGTATTCCTAATGGCGATGAAAATGCCAAGGCGGGCAAAGGCCCAGAGTTAAACTCTTTGGTACCTGGAAAGTTTGAAACCCAGGCGCAACTTGAATTTCTAGCAAGAGAAATCGATAAGGTCATTACAGACGTCAGTATGGGGGCTAACGTAGAGCTACAAGTCGTTCCCCAAGGCGTGCGGATCTTGATGCACGATAACATACATCAATTTATGTTCACTCGAGGAAGTTCAGAGATGAAGCCTTACTTCGAAGATCTGTTAATGGCTCTAGGGCCACTTCTGAGTAAAGTCGAAAATAAGATCACCATCTCAGGGCATACCGACTCGAGCCAATACGCAGGTAAGGCCTTCACCAACTGGGAACTATCGAGCAAACGCGCCCTGCTCGCAAGAAGAGTACTCGAATATGGTGGACTTAGACGCAGCCAAGTTATTCAAGTTACGGGCATGGCCGACCAAGTCCCTTATATCGTTAACGACCCAGCTGCAGCGGCTAACAGACGCATAGAAGTATTAGTCATGACATCAGAAGCGCAAGAGCAGTTGCGCCAAATGATGGGGCTACCGCCTGAACAACCAACCCAGACTAAAGAGCTACAACAAGCAAAGCAAGTTGCCGAGGCAAACCAACCACGAGCGAGATACCCAGAACAATGGACGACTCAGTAATTGTCCAGGGCGAGTTTATCCCTGCTGATAAACAGCCAACAACTCAAAAAGAGCAGGAAGAAGGCCGACAACATACAAGATTCAGTCTTAGGGAAAGCAACCATCAAGATATTCGTTTTGCCTGCGATGGTGTAACCATTTCACTAGTAAAAAAATACTGTTTAATGAGTAAAACCATCGGCATCGCCAACATTAAAGATATAGGTTTGGGGGGAGTAGGACTAATTAGCCGTTGTAACTTACAACCCAAACAGATCATCTTTATTTGTTTAGATGAAGAGTACTTTCAGATTCAGGTTATGCGCGTCGCGAAAATTAATCACAGACTTAACTTTATCGGCGCAAGATGGATTAAACAAGACGAAAGACAGATAAGTTATATCACCACTAAAGTTTACAATATGAGTCGGTTACCACAGGTTTAGTGGTTTATATAATCTAGGTATTCAGTGACAAACAAGGAGATCACAATGCCTGCTTCATATGAGCGAAAAGGACCCGATGCCTTACAAAAGCTCTTTCTATACCTAATAATTTTTGACTGGATTGCTTTGATCTACCTTATTATCGAGATCAAAAATATGTCATTTCAGCACGGAGCAATTACTTCTGTAATGGTCGCTATATTTAACTTAATCCTAGTTAATCTGTGCTTTAGACGCGCACGCAGAGCAGAAGACGGATATCAGATCTATCCAGTCATCATAGGCGCCTTACTGTCATTTGTTCTTATCGCCTACTTCTTTTTCTTCTAGGCATAGCTTCTCCCTCCTTCAAGCCCGTTAGTAATATAACGGGCGTCATACAATCCCCTCTGTTTAACTCCTTATACACATATAAAAAGACGTACGGGAAATGCCAACCCTGATAGTTCGCGCAGCGAACACATGGGAGTGAAAGTAAGCTGTTTTGAATACGCAGTATTCAGCCCCTCTGCTTTAAGTGAAGCAGTCACCTTAACGGGTAGCTGCATTCTAGATAAGTTAGCGTTCAATATTTTACAAACGCTCAAACGCAACTCCTCTCCTATGCCATCCATGGCATTCGAGGGTAAGTACTTCCTATACACAAAAGCCACCTACTTTTATCATATTAAGGGTAGGTGGCTTCTTCACTTAATTTAAAGTTCCCTTAATTTGAAGCCTGGAAATGAGCTACTCGGTTCGCGCAGCGAACACATGGGGGTGAAAGTGAGGCGCTTTGAATACGCAGTATTCAGACTCGCTTGAACGCGGAGAAGCTTGCCTTCGAAGCCGGAGACCCCGCTCAGCGGCGGGGCGACGTAGGGGGTAGGCATTTATGCCTACCTTAAGTGAAGTAGTCACCTTAACGGGTGGCTGTATTCTAGATAAGTTAGCGTTCAGCATTTTACAAACGCCCAAACGCAAAAAAGCCACCTTAATAAGGTGGCTTCTTCACTTAATTTAAAGCCTGGAAATGACCAGCTTCGAGCAAGCTCTCCGCGTTCCCCCCTTGCATCAAACTTCGTTTGATAAGCACAAGGGCTTCACCCTACTCCACATGGGTGCTGAACCTCACTACGTTCGGGCTTTTTATTTCCCCATGTTCGAGTGGTCACCTTTCTCGTTATTTGGCGACTGGAAATGAGCTACTCGGTTCGCGCAGCGAACACATGGGGGTGAAAGTGAGGCGCTTTGAATACGCAGTATTCAGCCTGACTTGAACGCGGAGAAGCTTGCCTTCGAAGCCGGAGACCCCGCTCAGCGGCGGGTCGACGTCGGGAGTCGTTCTTTTCGCGCAGCGCATATACGAAAAAAGCCCTAGCGTTGTTTGCTAGGGCTTTTTCGTGTATTTGGCGCCTGGAAATGACCTACTCTCACATGGGGAGACCCCACACTACCATCGGCGATACTGTGTTTCACTTCTGAGTTCGGAATGGATTCAGGTGGGACCACAGCTCTATGGTTTCCAGACAAATTTGGTAAATTTGAAAAGCTGGACTCGCTATGCAAGTCTTAAAAATTGGGTTCACACTACATTAAGTGC